>NZ_JBLIED010000030.1:0-41714 GCF_047632955.1 Psychromonas sp.
AATTTGATCGTGAGCGTACTCGTGTATCGCTAGGTCTTAAGCAACTTGGTGAAGATCCATGGGTAGCAATCGCTAAGCGTTACCCTGAATCAACTCGTCTAACTGGTAAAGTGACTAACTTAACTGATTACGGTTGTTTTGTTGAGATTGAAGAAGGTGTTGAAGGTTTGGTTCACGTTTCAGAAATGGATTGGACTAACAAAAACATTCACCCGTCTAAAGTTGTTAACCTTGGTGACAGTGCTGAAGTTATGGTCCTTGATATCGATGAAGAACGTCGTCGTATCTCTCTAGGTCTTAAACAGTGTAAACCTAATCCATGGGAAGAGTTCTCTTCAACGCATGATAAAGGTCAAAAAGTTTCTGGTAAGATTAAATCTATCACTGACTTTGGTATCTTCATCGGTCTTGATGGCAACATCGATGGTCTAGTACATCTTTCTGACATCAGTTGGGAAGTTGAAGGCGAAAAAGCTGTTCTAGATTACAAAAAAGGCGATGAGATTGAAGCTGTTGTACTTCAAGTTGACCCTGAGCGCGAGCGTATCTCTTTAGGAATCAAACAGATTGCTATTGACCCGTTCAATAATTACTTAGCAGAAAACAAGAAAGGGTCTATTGTTGTAGGGACTATCTCTGAAGTTGATGCTAAAGGTGCAACTATTACTCTTGCTGATGGCGTTGAAGGTTACATTCGTGTAGCTGATATTGCACGTGAGCGTGTTGAAGATGCATCTACAGTACTTAAAGCTGGTGAGTCTATTGATGCTAAATTCGTTGGTGTAGATCGTAAAAACCGCGTAATTAGCCTTTCTATTAAAGCAAAAGATGAAGCTGATGAGAAAGAAGCAATTGATAGCTTGAAACAACAAGACGAAGCAAGCATGGGTAATGCGATGCTTGATGCGTTTAACGCAGCTAAAGGCAAATAATTATTGAGTGGCTGGTAATCAGCCACTCTTACCTGAATTACTTGGAAAAACATTTCCGATTTTCCAGATAGCTTGGGTAATAATTAGCATTAACTGGAGTCGGTTTACTGTATTCAAATTTGAGCACGAGGTAAGTTATGACTAAGTCTGATCTGATCGAAAGACTAACCAGTAAGCACTTTCAATTGTCGGTAAAAGAAGTGGAAGATAGCGTAAAAGAAACACTATCATTAATGGCTAATACACTTGCTCAAGGCGAACGTATTGAAGTTAGAGGTTTTGGTAGTTTCTCTTTACATTATCGTGCCCCAAGGGTTGGACGGAATCCCAAAACAGGTGATAGAGTTGAACTCAATGGTAAGTATGTCCCTCATTTTAAACCCGGCAAAGCATTGAGAGAGCGGGTAAATGCGACAAATGCTTAACTAAAAAATGGTGCTTTTAAAGCACCATTTTTTTATTTTCAATTCCTCTGCATCCTTTAAAAACATCAATCTTTATTTTTATCTGTTTTGTCTGCAATTCGCGCAATAAAATCTGCAATACATCCATATCAATGATTTATTCCCTGTTTAATATATACTAAACTGGTAACTCATCTTTTTTGCTAAGGTATCGCTATGAAACGTATTATTACTCTAATTATTACAATTTTATTCTTTGTGGTTGCAGCTTTACTCGGTTTAAAAAATCAGCAGTTAGTAAATATTAATTATTTGCTGGCGCAAAGTGAAATGCGTCTTGCTACATTATTAGCAATTATATTTTTAATTGGTGTTATTACATCGGGCATTATTGCCGTACTCTTTTCTTTGAAATTAAAAATAAAAAACAGGCAGTTACTTAAAATGAATAAAAAGCAGAGTAAAGAACTTAATGAGTTACGTGCTTTACCTGTAAAAGATTAACTTTTAGTGCAAGAACTGTTTTTTCTTTTACTTCCTGTTGCTGCCTTATATGGGTGGTATATGGGGGTGCGCAGCGTACATCAAAAGAAACAAAAAAAAGGCAATAAGCTCAGCAGAGATTACGTCCAGGGGTTGAATTTTTTGCTAAGTGATCAACCCGACAAAGCGGTCGATCATTTTATTGCGCTGCTGGAGGTTGATAATGAAACCATTGAGACACATCTCGCATTAGGCAATCTATTCCGCCAGCGTGGCGAGGTTGAACGTGCTATTCGAATTCACCAGAACTTAATTGCACGTCCCTCTCTGACCCTGGAACAACGGGATTTGGCCCTACTGCAATTAGGTAAAGACTTTTATCAGGCTGGTTTATTTGATCGCAGTGAAAAGATATTTATACAGTTAAAAGGATCGCCTGAATATCAGGAGGTTGCACTGGAAAACCTGCTGCTTATCTATCAGCAGCTTAAAGAGTGGAAAGATGCGGTGATGGTGACCGAATCTTTGTTTAAATTATCCAAGGGGATAAAAAAGCGCAGGACATTATCCTACCTCTACTGCAGTCTGGCAGAACAATTAAAAACACCGGATGACGACAAACAAAAAGTTAAACTTTATCAAAAGGCATTAACTATTTTTCCAAATTGTATACGCGCAAATATTGCTCTCTGCGATTATTATCTTGTACAAAATAACCCCCAAAAGGCGTTACAAATTTTACACTCAATTCCTGAATTGGATATTGATTTCACTGAAGTTGTATTAGACAGATTATTAAAATTACATCAGCAGCAGGGCAGTGAACAGGAATTAATAGACTACCTTTATAATATTGTCAGTATCGGCGCAGGAGCCAGTGCCGTTATATTATTAGCTGAACTTATTGCCAAATATCACGGCATTAAAAAAGCTCAGGAATTTATGTTGCAGGAGTTAAGCCGCAATACTACGATGAAAGGCTTTAACCATTTAATGACTTATCATTTACAGTTAGCCCAATCGACAAGTGAAAAAGAAAGTCTCACTTTTTTACAAAAGCTGGTGACAGAGCAGATTAAACTGCGTCCTAAATATCGTTGTCAAAAATGTGGATATTCGAGCAAAAAATTATATTGGCAATGTCCTTCCTGTAAAAATTGGGGAAGAATTAAACCTATTCGCGGGCTGGACGGCGAATAAAAAATGAATGCTTAAAGGCGGGAACGCTGGAAAGCAGGAAGGCTGGAACGCTGTTTAGTTTTCCGGCCTTCTCGTCTTAAAATTCAAATTATAGTTAAAAGACAGGAAATAGAATGAATCAGTTAGTAGATCCTAAGGTAGTGATCGCATTAGACTATCAAGACAAACAACAAGCATTAGATTTTATCAATCAACTGGATCCGACTAGTTGCCGCTTAAAGATTGGTAAAGAGATGTTCACCCATTTCGGGCCTGAATTTGTTAAACATCTGGTTTCCCAGGGGTTCGATGTTTTTTTAGATCTTAAATTTCATGATATTCCCAATACCGTCGCCAGTGCCGTTAAAGCGGCTGCTGATTTAGGAGTGTGGATGGTTAATGTGCACGCCAGCGGAGGACGGCGCATGATGGAGGCTGCAAAAAATATTCTGGCACCCTATGGAACTAAGGCACCGCTATTAATAGCAGTGACAGTGTTAACCAGCATGGATCAAAGTGACTTGTTAGAGTTAGGCATTGAGTTATCCCCGGCGGAACAGGTCAAGCGCCTTGCTAAGCTGGCTAAATTAAGCGGTCTGGATGGCGTGGTATGTTCGGCCCACGAAGCGGCAGAATTAAAAACCTTATTAGGTGCTGAGTTTAAATTAATAACGCCGGGAATTCGTCCGCTGGGCAGTGATGCGGGTGATCAGCGCCGTATTATGACACCCAGACAAGCAATTGATGCCGGTTCTGATTATCTGGTTATTGGCCGTCCAATCACCCAGGCACAAAATCCCGTTGAAGTATTAAAAAATATCAATGATAGTCTGGTTTGATGGTGTTGAGTGATAAACAGATATTTTCTTTCACCATTAACTTGGAATTATTAAATGAAACGATTTGATATTAATAAATATAAAATTGAATTTATGGGAAAGTTTGGCATTGATTTTAAACAATGGATGTCTCCTTCTATTCGAGATTATTATTCGTTATTCATCAAGAATGCGCATCGCAATAAAGGTCAGATTTTATCCTATGTGAAAGAATATGCGGTCTTAAAAGATGGTCATTCTGTCAAAGTAGCGCAAAAACCGGTGCAGTTGTTACCCGAAGCAAGAGAGCTGTTTTTATCTTTGCAAAATCAGATCGGAGAAGAAGTACATGTTGGTGAGTGGGTAACGGTTTCTCAACAGAGAATTGACCAGTTTGCTGATGTAACTGAAGATCATCAGTGGCTGCATAACGATGTTGATCGGGCAAAAAAAGATTCTCCTTTTAAAACCACCATTGCCCATGGTTTTCTTACCTTGTCTTTATTACCGCGTTTAACCGATAGTGTGAATCCTGAAAAACCGCTTTATCCAAATTCTAAAATGACAGTTAATTATGGCCTTAACCAAGTTCGTTTCCCCTATCCGGTTAAAACAGGCAGCGTTATTCGAGCTCATAGTCGTTTGATTAAAGTCACGCCGGTCAAAAATGGTTTAGAAATAGAAAAAGAGATTTCTGTCGAAATACAAAATACCCGTCGTCCAGGCTGTGTCGCCGTCTCTGTAGTGCGTGTTTATTTTTAAATTGAGTATCACAGAGAAACGATATTGGTCAGGTGTCTCTGTTGAACTGCTTGTTGACTGCGTTATTATTTTGTTTTAAATCAATAAAGTTTCAATAAAGCAGAAAACTGCTTGCTAATGGTAATAGTTATCATTAGTATCCTTTTTATCGATAACAATTCCTATTTAGGACAATAAAATGTTTATAAAAAAATTCCTGACCTCTGCTGTTATTTTGTCAAGTTTAAGTGTCGCCAGCTTTGCAGTTCATGCCGAAGAAGTAAATATTTACTCATTTCGTCAACCTTTTCTGATTGAGCCGATTATGGATAAATTTACAACAGAAACGGGTGTTAAAGTAAATATATTGTTTGCTAAAAATGGTCTGATTGAGCGAGTTAAGCGGGAAGGTAAATTATCGCCTGCGGATCTTGTATTAACCTCGGATTTTAGCCGCTTAATGATGATCAATGATGACCATCTTACCCAAGCCGTTGACAGTAAAATACTAAATGAAAATATCCCCAGCCAATATCGCGATCCGAAACAGCATTGGTTTGCATTAACAACCCGAGTACGTAATATTTACTCTTCTGCTGAGCGCATTGGCCCTGCTGCTAATATCACTTACCAAGATTTGGCCAGCCCGGAATTTAAAGGCAAGGTCTGTATGCGTGCAGGCAAGCATCCTTATAATGTCTCATTACTTGCTTCTGTGATTGCTCATGACGGTCAAGCCGCTGCCAAAACCTGGCTGGAAGGCTTAAAAGCTAACCTTGCGCGTAAACCACAGGGTAATGACCGTGACCAAGTCAAAGCGATTAAAGACGGTCTTTGTGATTACGCATTAGGTAATAGTTATTATCTGGGTAAGATGCTTGCCGATCCGCAACAGGTGAGTTGGGCTGAAGCCGTTAATATTAATTTCCCGAATCAGGCAACAACCGGTTCACATGTTAATGTCAGTGGTGTGGTCTTGACTAAGTATGCACCCAACAAAAGCAGTGCCATTAAACTGATGGAGTTTTTGTCAAGTGAAGCTGCACAGAAAATGTATGCAGAAGTTAATTACGAGTATCCGGTAAACAAAAACGTGGCGCCTTCTAAATTAGTCGCATCATGGGGCGAATTCAAAGCAGATTCCATTGCGCTTTCTGATATTGCCAAGCAGCATCAAACCGCTATAAAATTACTGGATGAAGTCAAATTTGATCTCTAGAGTCAATCTTTACAAGTTACTGCCATGGGCAGTAACTTGCCTTTTAATTGCGCCAATATTAGCACTTATTTTAAGTGCTTTTCAGATCGATGACAGCGGTAGTTTTCAACACTTAATTGATACGGTGTTGTGGGATTACAGTTTAAATTCATTGCTGATGATCTTAGGGGTGATTACTCTAAGTTTTATTTTTGCACTGCCCGTTGCCTGGTTTGTTGCCTGTTGCGAATTCCCCGGTCGCAGCATATTACAGTGGGCGTTAATGCTTCCCCTGGCTCTTCCGCCTTATATTGTTGCCATTGTATATACTGACCTGCTGGATTTTTCAGGTCCGGTACAGCATTTTTTGCGCGCATTAATGGGCTGGCAGCATACCTCTGATTATTATTTCCCCGATATCCGCACAATTTCCGGGGCAATCATTATTTTAAGTTTAAGCCTCTTTCCTTATTTGTATCTGTTATTGCGAGGTGCTTTTTTAGGGCAATCCGGTGGATTGTTTCAGGCTGCCCGCACTCTGGGTTTATCTCCGACACGCGCTTTTTTTCGTGTTTCTTTACCGCTTTCTCGTACTGCTATGGCCGTTGGTTTATCATTAATTGCCATGGAAACATTGGGCGATTTTGCAACGGTTCATTATTTTGCAGTCAGCACCCTAACCACGGCCGTTTATAATACCTGGTTGGAGCTCGGCAGTTTGACCACTGCTGCAAAAATATCATCGTTGATGTTATTAGCATTGGTTATTTTAATCAGCCTCGAAAATCACAGCCGGCGCAGACAAAAATTATACCAGCGCAGTGGTGCAACCCATACGGAGTTGCGTTTTGTCTTACGGGGCTGGCGAAAGTGGGGAGTATTAGTTTTTTCCTGGGGACTGTTATTTTTTGCTTTTATCCTGCCCTTAGCCGTTCTATTTTATTATGCGAGCCTCTATTTCAGCCAGTCACTTAACCTTTCTTTATGGACATACACCCTAAACAGCGTCTGGCTGGCAACGATTGTGGCCTCTTTAGCGCTGTTAATCGCATTAATTGTTAATTTTTACCAGCGTTTATCACCGGGAGCATTAGCCAAAGCGACGATCCGCTTATCCTCCTTAGGTTATGCGCTGCCGGGTACCGTGGTTGCAATTGCTGTTCTTATTCCCTTAAGCAGTCTGGATTTGTGGCTCGACGGACAACTCCTTGAGCATGGTTATTCAAGGGTAGGTTTGCTTTTTTCAGGCACGCTGTTTGTGTTAGTGGCCGGTTATTTAGTACGTTTTAGTGCGATAGCCGTGGGCAGTATAGACAGCAGTCTGGCGCAAGTTTCTCCGTCATTAGACAGTGCCTCGCGCACGCTTGGGGAAAGCGCGGCACAAACTATCCGCCGGGTTAATTTGCCGTTAATCAGCAAAGGCATGCTCAGTGCCTTTATTTTGGTTTTTATCGAGGCCATGAAAGAGCTGCCCACGGCTTTATTATTACGCCCGTTTAATTTTGAAACTCTGGCAACTTATGCCTATCAATTTGTTTCCGATGAGATGATAGAATACGCCGCCTTACCCGCTTTATTAATTGTTTTAATGGGGCTTGTGCCTTTTATTGTTGTCAGCCGTTTAATGGAGAAAGCCTCTTAATGTCGACCCTTACTGTTAATAAATTAAGCTGTTTTTATCAAAATAACCAAGTACTTAATTCGCTGGATCTGGCGCTCGCTGATAATGAAATAGTGTGTTTATTGGGAGAGAGCGGCTGCGGAAAAACAACCCTGCTAAGAGCGATTGCCGGGCTGCAGATAGAATTGTCCGGAGAGATAAAAATAAATGCTAAAACAGTGAATAGTATGGGCATTAATATTCCACCGGAAGAACGAAAAGTAGGTTTAATTTTTCAGGATTATGCATTGTTTCCGCACTTAAATGTGTTTGACAATGTCGCCTTTTCATTGCATAAACTCAGCCGCACCGCGCAGCAACAGGTTGTTACTGAAGTATTAACCTTGGTACGCTTAAAAGATTTTGCCGATCGTTTTCCACATCAGCTTTCAGGCGGACAGCAGCAGCGGATAGCGATTGCCCGTGCGCTGGCCTATCAACCTGAACTGATGTTATTAGATGAACCTTTCTCAAATTTAGACCATCATGTGCGTTTTAAGTTAATCGATGAAATCAGACAGTTACTTAAAGCGCATTCCATGAGCGCATTATTTGTCACCCATTCTAAAGAGGAAGGTTTTGCTTTTGCCGATAGAATTGCGTTGATGCAGGCCGGTAAAATAGTGCAAATTGATACTGCGCAAACATTATACAGTCATCCCAACTCAATGTATGTGGCTGACTTTATGGGCTTAAGTAATTATCTTCGAGTAACGGTAAAGGATAAATATTCTTATCAGTCGGATCTTGGTTTATTAAACTGTAATGCGATTATTGAACATTCGGTTAATACCCCCTTGACCCTGTTATTACGACCGGAGCAGCTTGCGGTTGAAGTCGATCCCCTAGGCAAAGGTACTATAACAAAGGTTGATTTTTTAGGTGCATACCAACATATCAGCATTGATTATTTAGGTCAGTCTTATATTGTAAAGCAGAGTAATCATTATGGTAACTGCATGCAGTTGAAGGTCGGGGAGAAAGTATCTTTGGCTGTATTAAGCCATGATTTTGTTGCCTTTGAAAGAGAATAAAATTAATGGCGAATGTTAACCCGCCACTAATTATTTAACATTGCTGGCTGTAAAATTTAATCACTCAGGGCTAAGCTTGGTCATTAACTGGGCTTTTAAGTTTTCTTCCTGCTGCTCAGTCAGTGCATTACCTTCAACCGTTGAAATAATAAAAAGATCCTCCGCACGTTCGCCAATGGTGGTTATTTTGGCCGTAAAAAGAACCATCCCGCTGAACCTGAAAATCTCGCCAATATCCGCTAAAATCCCCGGTGCATCAAAAGCGACCAGTTCAATTTGGGTACGTTTACGACGCGTCGGTAAAAAAGTCACCTGCGGTTCAAATTTGAATTGTCGTTTAACGCGTGCCAGACGAGTTTGTTGTCGGTTGACTTTTTCCGGTGCAAGCAGCGCCATTTCTATCGCTTTCTTGAGACGCTGAATTTTCTCAGGGTCAAGGTGGCTGCCATCTTCTTCTAATACGGTAAAAGTACTTAATGAGAAGTCATCTCTGCTGGAAAGGATTTTTGCATCATGAATATTGAGTTTTTTATTATCAATGATGGTCACCACGCTGGAGAACAACGCCGGCATCTCTTTCTGATAGACAAAAATTTCAGTTGCTTCGCTACTTTTTTGCTCACTGATTAACACCATCGGCAGGCTATGATCTTTATGCGCTAAAAGATTTTTAGTATGCCAAGCTATCTGTTGCGAGCGATAACGGAAAAAGTAATCGAGCTTAAAGCGTTTCCAAAGGGTTTTTGCCTGGGTGTCTGTAATGCCTTGCTCGCGTAAAATAGCGAGACTTTTACGCTGTCTGTCACGGATCAGGTCACGAATATCCGGCGGATTTTCCAATCCGCGGCGCAGTACTTTTAATGTGCTGAAATATAAATCGCGTAACAAAGCGGCTTTCCAACTGTTCCAGGTTTCTTCGTTGGTGGCGCGAATATCAGCAACGGTTAAACATTGTAATAGATTTAAACGTTTTTCATCACGCACTATTTTGGCAAATTTAATGACTACGCGCGGATCACTGATATCGCGACGTTGTGCCGTTACCGACATGGTCAGGTGTTCCTTGACTAACCAGGCGACGGTTTTACTCTCATAGCGGCTGAGTCCGTGTAACTCACAAAATGCCCGCGCATCAACAGCACCCAGTGTGGAATGGTCGCCCTTTTGGCCCTTAGCAATATCATGAAAAATACCGGCTAAAAAAAGCAGTTCAGGTTTATCCAGCTCATTATAAATATCAGTTGTCAGAGGGTAGATCTGTTTATTTGCAGTAAAATTGTAAATATTGTTAATCAGTTTGTGGGTATGCTCATCAACGGTGTAAGCATGAAACAAGTCAAACTGCATCTGTCCGACAATACGGCTCCACTGGGGAATATACGCGGCTAGAACGCCGTATTTATGCATTAGAGTGAATGCCAAACCCATCCCCCGGGGGTGCCTGATAATTTCCATAAAAATATCGCGGCACTCGGGAATGTTCTGCAGCCAGTGCGTTAAGCAGCGGCGCACACCATGGAGTTCACGCAGGGTGGGTGAGTAGATCCCCTTAATTTTTGGGTTTTCAGCGATATGCAGGAATAACTGTAAGATTGATTCTGGTTGCTCGTTGAATAATGATTTGCTTTTAAGTTCAATCATGTCTTCGCGTAATTGAAAGTTTTGATCAATATTTTCAATGTGCGTTGCAATATTGCCTAAAATAGCCTCGTCAAAATATTGCAGTAACATCTCATTGAGCTCTTTTACGCGATGAATAGTTTGATAAAAGGCTTTCATCATCTGCTCAACAGCGGTATTACCGGATCCGGAGTAACCAAGCAGGCGGGATACTTCTGTCTGATAATCAAATAGCAGACGATTATCGGGTCGATTGGTCACCGAATGCAGCGCAAACCGAATTGTCCAGAGCAACGCCTGGCAGTCGACTAACTCACGGTACTCGCCTTGTGTTATGTAGTTGGAACCGGTTAATTCTATCAGGCTGTTAACACCAAAATGACGCTTGGCAATCCAAGCTATGGTTTGAATGTCACGCAAACCACCACTGCCGTTTTTAAGATCCGGTTCGAGGTTGTAACCATCACCGCGGCAATTTTTATGGCGCTTAATTTGTTCCTCTTTTTTAATGGTAAAAAACTGATCCGACGGCCAAAAAGTTTTATCATCAATCAGGGCGGTCAACTCTTCAAAAGTTTGTTGGTTGCCGCTGAGATAACGTGCTTCAATCATACTGGTAGCAACGGTAATATCGGCACTACCCTGTTCAAAACAATCTTTTAGGGTACGTACGCTGTTACCAATATCAAGTTTCAGATCCCATAATTGAGTAATAAAGGCACTTATTTTATTTTCCGAGGCTTCATTAAACCCTTCTTTTGAAAGAATAAGCAGATCAATATCAGATTTCGGGTGCAGTTCTCCGCGACCATAACCGCCAACGGCAACCAGGCAGAGATCATCACATGACGCCAGTCCTAAATGATCCCACAGACGGCTTAAGAGTTGATCAATATAACGGGCACGCAGTGTCACAATTTCGGCTATTTTATGTTTGCGCTTAAAGCTCTCAAGCTGCCATTCGCGGAATTCATTTAAATGATTTTTCAGAAAGGGCAGCGTCAGGTTGTCTTTAGATATATTGTTCGGGGAAAGCGGTTCAAAATCCATGTCCATTTTGACCTCTGATTAGGGCTAATTGATGGGTGCAAAGCACCCGTGATATAAGAGAAAAGTTTAATTCAAAAGACTTAAATTAGTCATGATTAATAATACGTGCGATGGTTTCTTCAGGGCGAAGGGTTAATATTTCGACACCTGTTTCAGTGACTAACAAAGTATGTTCCCATTGTGCCGATAATTTTTTATCTTTTGTAATAACAGTCCAATCATCATTAAGGACTTTACAGGTTTTTTTACCTGCATTGATCATCGGCTCAATGGTAAAACATTGTCCTGCTTTCAGTGTTTCACCGGTTCCGGCTTTACCATAATGCAGCACTTGTGGCTCTTCATGGAAGCCTACACCAACACCATGTCCGCAATATTCACGTACCACTGAATAGCTGTTTTTTTCTGCATGTTTTTGAATTGCTGCACCAATATCGCCCAAACGTGTACCGGGTTTTACTAACTTAATGCCGATATATAAACATTCCTGGGTAATACGCGCTAAACGTTCCGCCATAATAGAGGTTTTACCAACCGGAAACATTTTTGACGTATCACCGTGATAACCGTCTTTAATGACAGTGATATCAATATTCATCATATCTCCTTCCTTCAATGCTTTATCATTGGGAATACCGTGACAGACCACATAGTTAAGAGATGTGCAGATTGATTTTGGAAAACCGTGGTAATTTAAAGGTGCCGGAATAGCTTTTTGTACATCGACAATATAATCATGGCAGATTTGATTTAATTCATTAGTGGTGGCCCCTTTTTTAATAAAAGGTTCGATCATCGTCAATACATCTGCAGCCAATTGTCCGGCAATACGCATTTTTTCGATCTCTTCGGATGTTTTAATGATTCCAGTCATGTTTTATTCTCTTTAATTGTTACTGATAAATTTAACTATTAACTATAAAGAATTTATAGCTATGAAGCCAGCGAAGTTAAACCCTTTTATTGCTATGGGAATAGTTGAGAAAGGTTACTCTTAGGTGATTGTGGATGAACAGGGGTGGGTTTTTTATTGCTTTTAAAGGGGCTGAGTTTTAATCTCAATGGCTATAAAAAAAACCTAAAAACCGTCACTAAAGCAGAAAAAACTCAAGGTTTTGCGCTTGTGGGGGTTATACAAGCGTTTGCCGGTGGGGGATGTAAAAATGCCCCTAGGCATTGATAAATCAGAAGATAGCTCTCATACACTTGACGTTTGATTATATTTTGACCGAGCGCATATTGTTATTCGATTGTGCTTGGTGTATTAATTACTTCCAACTGATTTTACAGTGGTAATAACTATGGAGCGCTTCATGGACAAGATTCAGCTCGATTATAATAAACTTTGCCTCTGCACTGAAGCCTTGAGATGTGCTTTAGAGCATCGGGATATCCACACCCAACGCCACTCTCAGCGGGTAATCGCTTTATCTGAAGCGCTCGGAATCGCCTGTCAATTATCAGCAACTGAAATAGGCATACTTAAAATAAGCGCCTCTTTGCATGATATTGGTAAAATTGGTATTCCAGATAATATTCTCTTAAAACCCGGTACATTGGAGCCAGATCAGTGGCTGATAATGAAAAGCCATGCACAGAAGGGCGAGGATATTATTAAAAAATTAGAGATACAAAACACTCCGGCCATTGCCAACATCGTACGCCATCATCACGAGCATTACGATGGCCAAGGTTACCCTGATCAATTAAGCGGAGAGCAGATACCTATTCTGTCGCGTATTCTTTCCGTGGCCGACAGTTACGATGCTATTACACAATCACGCTCCTACCATCAGGCAAAAACACACCATCAAGCAATGCAAATAATACACGGTGAAAAAGGTACAAAACTCGATCCAAAGATAGTTGATCTCTTTGCGCTGCTGATTGAAACCAGTCAATATAAAGCGCAATAGCAGCGCCGTTCTGTTGTACCTTGCTGAGCATTGAATAAGTTAACCAAATAAAGTGAAAAATTCAGCACAACAGCATCAATTATACTAAGATCACAACGAATTGAGCGAGTTAAAAACTTTAAACGGGGTGGTATGCCAGAAGAAGTTGCAGCCTCTATCGCTTTTCTTTTATCAGATGACGTACCTTAGATAACAGCTGCGTTTGTCGATATTGCTGGTGGTAAATAGCCGCCTGACTAACAATCTGTTAACAGTGTGTATATGAGGATTTAATAATGAAAATGGTTTATAGCAACGAAAATCAGTTTCTTGTGAGCAATGTAAAAAACCTCATTGAGGCGCAAGAAATAGATACATTTATTAAAAATGAATTTGCCCAAGGTGCAGCAGGGGAAATCTCACCCTTAGATTCTTGGCCCGAAGTTTGGATTTATAATGATTCAGATTTTGACCGGGCAGTAGAAATCGTAACATTATCACAGCGTCGTAGTACAACAGTTGATTGGATTTGTGAAAATTGTTCTGAGAAAAATGATCCTTCTTTTGAAATCTGCTGGAATTGTCAGCATGAAAAATCATAACAAATAAGGACAGACTGTGCGGGTTACATAAACCCTGTTATTGGATAAGCCGTCTTTTTATCTCTTCTGTTGGCCGTCAATATTTAATGTGTTTTTATCCTTAATCTTATTTTTTCAAATCATTGTTTGTAATTAAAGTGCGGTGTGGGACTTATGTGATCGATAGCGCGCCTGGTGTTATCACCTCTGTCATCATTTAATACCCGTCTTAGCCTTGATTTTTTCCCATGAGTTTTTTGTACTACGCTTATAATTCTAAAGATTAATGCCAATAATCAAACTCCCTACCAGAGTAATGAACACGGATTTTTAAAAAGTGGAAAGATTATTTAGTGTTATCTAAAAATTTTTCCCGCTTTCTTAAAGCGATCATTACAGAGCTTTGATAGTTGAAGTATCCACCGACACAAAGGAGAAAACAGCATGCGCATAGCCAAAGAAGATATAGACGTTAAGATGCAGATTCCAGGCGCCGTGATCCGTCAGCAAACTGAATTCGGCGATGCCACCGGGTTAGGTAAGATCAGTGGCGAGTACTTCAGTCTCTCGGCTGGTGTTGATACTACACCGTTATTCCAGGGACTTGATGGCGATATGTGTCAGTGCCCGCACTGGGGTTTTGTGTTGTGCGGGCAACTCACGACAACGGATGCGCAGGGCATGCAGGAAACCGTCAACGCGAATGATCTGTTTTACTGGCCGCCCGGGCACAATGTAAAGGTCAACGCCGACGCGGAGATAGTCATGTTTAGCCCTCAACAACTGCACAGCCACGTCATAAATCACATGATAGAGAAGGTCAAAAGCTAATCATCCCACAAACGCCGCCGCGCTCAAGTTCGAGTGTCAGGCGGCCATTCACTGGATTTTGCTTCTTGCTAATCACTTTATTGCTGCAGTGTCGCCTTTGAGTGCGTGTAGACGCGATCTTTTAACCGTAAAATAGGTATGCAAGCTTATAAGTCTTAATCGGCGTTCAATTCGTTGTGGTTTGCACCTGCTAAAACGTCCACATAAATGACCCTCCCTTTGCTGGCGGTTTTATCGATTTGAAAAGTCTGTGAATGCTAGATTGGAAAATAGTTTAATTATTGCTCTTTGTGTCAATATTCAGTTGGAGTTTTTTGGCCAGTGGCTCGATAGCCGCACCTTGAAAAAAAACCGATATTAAGACAATAAAAAACACCATATTGACGATAGTCAGCGCAGAGCTAACCCCCGCAGCTGCGGGGATCAAAGAAAATACAATAGGTGTGGCTCCTTTCAGCCCAATAGATGAAATAAACAGCCGTTTTTTCCAGCTTGCTTTAGGAAAGGCTAAATAACAGACTTGAACGGCTAAAGGTCTTGCGACCAAAATCAGCAATAGCGCAGGTATCAGAGAAAGGTAAAGAACATCAAAAAGCTGTTGTGGAAATATTTGCAGACCCAGCGCAATAAACATTAGCGCCTGAGCCAACCATGAAACGCTATTAAAAAAATGCTTAGTTATCTCTTTCCCTCGCTTGATACCATTTCCTATTACCACGCCAACCACATAGGATGCCAATAAAATATTACCGCCAGCAAACTCGCTACCGTAGGTTGCCAGTACAAAACTGGCGAGAATAAAAACAGGGATTAACCCATATTCCTCAAGCTTGATATGGTTAAGTAACCACACACTTAGCCGGCCGACAAAAAAAGCAATGGCTAATGCGCTTAAAATTTGAGTGACTAGCTCTGAGCCAATGGTGCTTATCGAGATTGGGTTATCAGGTGCGAGTGCCAGGTCGGTTAACAGTACAACTAAAATGAGTGCAATAGGGTCATTGGTGGCGGACTCAAACTCCAGTACGGTATCGGTTTGTTCTTTTAATTTAAGTTTTTTTGATTTTAAAATAGAGAAAACCGCGGCAGCATCCGTTGAGGAAACGATGGCTGCAAATAACAAACAATGAATAAAAGATAAATCTAATGTAAAAGAAAGTAATATGGAAAAAAATACTGTGGTAAGCAAGACCCCAAGCGTTGATAGCAGGCCTCCTTCTCGATAGGCAATACGAACGCTGGCCGTTGATGTGTTCAGGCCGCCAACGAAAACAATGATATTGAGGGCGATGTTTCCAACCAGTGATGTTAAAGATAAATTATCATAAACAAAATCAAATTCACCATTACCGATGACTAAACCAACTCCCATGAAAATCAGCAAAGATGGGATGCCAAAGGTACGTGATGGATGATGCAAAAGTATACCGATGCCAATCAAAGCCGCAATACAAATCAGTACTAGTTGATATGACATTTTTTGTTATTCTACCTTCTGTATTTGGTGTTGATTCATTCTGACGTGAGTCAACATATAAGTAATGATGGTAATCATCATTGTCGGTTTTTTACCGGCTAATTTGAAGCGCAATATTTTATTGCTGAGTTATGTAAAGCTTGAGAACCATTAAAGACAGGGTGCATCAAACTTGACTAGAAAAATTCAACGACAATCTATTCTAGTGGGGTCTAAGTATTTATACCAAAAGAACTAAAAAGGTGATCACCCTTGCTGGTTAAAATCACCCCTAACCACGTTGTGAGTTTTATTCAGAACATCCTGTTCTTCAGCACTACGTGGTCCGTTAAAGCTGTTCAACATTGTTCCATACAATTTTGTGAAGTGAGAACAACTATCTTCTACAACTCTCGCCTTGTTAGTGCTAATTTTTCCTTCGCAATACTTGCTCACTTCATTAATTCCTTTACTATAAATAGAGGGAAACGTTAAAACAAGCAGTGAATTACTTCTACTTTTTAGACATAATACTCATATAAACGGAACTTCAAAAGGTTTATATGTTGCCTTTTTTTGTTCTTAGTAAGACTTCGTTGATCTGTCTTTGCTGTTATTTTTGTTGTTGGAGTTTTGCCATTAACTGCGCGTAAACGATGATGATAAAGCGAAACACAGTCTGAGAGCGTTATGCTTATCAGCGCAATAGAAATAGGGTAAATAAATTTTTCCGTGATACTTTTTCGGTGTATAACTCAAATGCCTTATTTAGAGCCTGTCACGCTAACAAGACTGGACGGGGCATCTTTGGCGTTTTAAAACGGCTCCTACTACAACAAAAATGGACGGGCAATTTTTAACTGTATCACGTTGATTTATTTATAAAAAATCTTGGAGGTTTGCATTTTTTGGTGTGCTATAAAGATGAAATGACGGCTAGTTGAAGAAGTTGTAAATTGAATGTTTTATTTTATTCTGATTAAGTTTTTTTATTTTTTTTATAAATATATTGGCGATATGATGTTTGTTGTCGTTAAAAAAGCGCATACTCACAGGCACTGTGCTGTAATGTAGGGAACTTATAGGACAGGAACTTTATTAAATTCAAACTTATCCCTTCTGTTTAATCGCCTCCTATCGCTCAACAAACACTAAAAGAAGCACACCTGAATAAATATTTTTCAGTTCAGAGTGCCATCAAAATAATAGTGTCATTCGTCTGAGTGTTTGCAATTTAAATGTGCCAAGCGGGTTGATGAGATCACACGGGTTCAATTAAACACTATAAAAACGGCATCGAGTTTGCGACTAGCTTTACGACTAGTTTTTACAGCTAGTTTTACTGCAGAGTGCTTTCCTGAAAAAAAGAGAGAATGTCTCAACTATGTGCCATTTATAAATTTTCCCTATCGCCCATTATTTGCCTGATAAAAACAGGCTTAACGTTAATATAAGAAACTTAAGACAAACATTAAAACCCTAATGAAATTCAGTGACCGACAAACAGAACACAAACTTAATCACAATATCAACCGGTTAGAAATGCCGCTTGGTAGCTGTGAAGTTGATTCTTTGCGCTTAATTAAATATTCAAACGCCCAATACCTGCAATATTTAACCGCCAATGTAATGGATTATAGTCTTATTCGAAGGGTTGCCGATAACTATTCGCCACAATGCACCATTCCCCCATAGCAAAAAATATGCAACTTATTATGTAAAATCTAATTAAAATATATTTTGTAACATATTAGATTTAATAACATAACCAGGGAGAGTCTGTGAATATAACGTTCCGGACAGCATAGGGTTTTATTGACGATTTATATAAATATGTGCCACAAGCTGATTAAAGAAGCATAAATTTATTTAAACGAGCAGATTTTACAATCTTAAAATAATTAAATAAAACAGCGCCACAGTGCGCATTAGGCCACCAGATCATGATTAAAAGTGCAGAGTTCATAGAGACCGAAAATTCATTAACGATCAAAAAAATAATTAACAGAGAAAAAATGATGCCATCAAAAATAACAAAATATAACTCAAAAGAAGCCTTAGTCGATGCGTTTGCTGAACATATCTACGAACATGGATATAAGCGGGAAGAGTTTAAATTTTTAGATTCAGACGGCGGAAGGTCAGGTATGAAATTAGCTAAAGGGGCCGCCAAATACCTCCTCGAATTTATTGAGCGCTACGAAGCGGTGGAAATCGGTATACCTGAAACTGCAAGATGGTGCATTAACGGTTCTCCAGCATTCGGTTATGCGGAATAACAATTAAATGAAAACCGACCGGCGGCGGCAAGTCTTTTTAAGTTATCAAATGAACTTGATTATGCTGCACAGTAATTTTCCCTAATAAAGTCTGCTCTATTGGCGACAAACACTCTGTTAGGGTTGTTTTTACCCTGGCAATAGCGCGTTAATACAAACTATCAAGGTTTTTATTTTATTCAACAATTTTGGTAATATTAGCAAGATTTAATCCGCTTCTTCAAACTCCCGGAATTCTCTAGCCGCATCGGTTATTCGTAAGCTTTTGCTTGTGGGGTTGATAGTGTGATTTTTTTGCCGGTATTCTGCCTTTGACGGTGTGCTACTTTTTCCGTTGTCACGTTTTATGTAGTCAGATGCCGCATTTATTATTGGTAAGCTTTCGCTTGTTGCTGTTGGTTTAACTTTATTCTTGCATTGCTCAACCGCTTTTTAACCCACCATCTCCGACATTACGTCCCTGTACTGGCTGAGGTTCGATAAATCAAAGGGTCGCAGAGTTAGCCCGCTCATGAAACTGAACTGTCGTTCAATTCGCTCCATGTTTTCTCTTGCTAAAGCCGGCATTCATTTCAATAAAAATGGACGGGGAATTCGTAGCCGTATTGGTTTGGCTTATTTATCAAAAAATTTGAATATCTCCGCTTTTGATTAAACAGTAAAAAATAAATGGAAATTGCCTAGCGACCGTTAGGGTTATATTCATAAAAGTAGTGGGGTGAAATAAAAAAGGCTTATGTTCCCACTTTTGCTGGCATTACCACGCGATGTGACATGATAATGTGCCAGAGGACTCCAAACGTAAAGGACGACTCATGCATACTTCTATTTAATTTTTGGATAATATAAAAAATATACTCAGAGTGATTAAATAATGAAAAATAAAAGGTTTGATCCCATGACCTATAATTAATAACTAGTCATAAAACGAAGTAATATCACAAGGAATATCTATCCTAGGATGGGGGACGTTATTATTAAAACTTTAATATATTTATGTTGTTTAGTTTTTTTTATGGTGAGTGGTTTTAGCTATGCAGACTCACTTATTCCTTTAACTCAAGCATTTGAAATTGATAAAGGGAGTACATATAACGGACAATTTTTTATTTCTAGCCGTAAGATTTCAATGTTTGTGGCAGGCGTTGACAGTGCAAATGTAAGCTTTCAATTACCTGACGGAACGTCGATTAATCAGAGTAACGCAACAGATTACGGTTTTGATTGGAAGGATGAAATCAGCTCAATCGATGATGAGACTTTAGTAACGATTAGCTCAGACTCAGCAGTAAGCGGCACTTATTTTTTCGCTGCCAAAGCGCGCACAGAAGAAGGTGCAAGTTTTTCAGTATTAGAAACGCCAGGGTTACAGTATAAATCGATATTAGGAAATCCTTCGAAAAATATCTCTTCGAATACTGCCATAGCTTACTCTGTAATACTGTATCACGAAGCTCAACCAGCACTTGAGGCAACAGTAAACATTGATATATTTGATTCTCTCGGGAATACCACCAGTCAATTGACTTTAAAAGATGATGGTCAATACCCAGACGACTTGAAAGATGATGGTGTATATACGTCTATCTCAAAGTTTAGCGTTGCTGGAAATTATAACGCTTTGATACAAGTCAAATGGAATAACCACAATGGGAGAAGCACTGAATCCATCTCTGTTGCAAAATTAGATATTCAAATGTCAGGTCAGTATAGTGTAAATAAAGTTGATTCTGATGGTGACGGTTTGATAAACAAAGTTATTCTAACCTTTGAAGAACTCACTCCCAGAACAGAGGGTGAATACTCTATAACAGCGGAAATAACAGATGCGGATGGTAACAGTATTACTCAAACTTCACTTATTAGTGAAAGCGAATCAACATTGGATATGGGCTTTGATGTTGAAATATTTGATTCACTAAAATCACAACCGTGGAAAGTAAGTTCAATAAACATATGGAAAGGGGCTCAAATATTAGGTCTTTGGACTGATTTAGGCGAATTAAATATTGATACAAATAAGTTTGAACGAGATCCGTTAATCGTAACTGGAATAGCCGACGACCGAGGAGTCGATTCAAATAATGATGGGTTATTTGAAACCCTAGAAGTAGACATTACAATAGATACTGAAGTATCAGGAAGTTATGTGGTTTCTGCTGACCTCCGCTCTCTGGATCGCACTACTTTGGCTGGGGCTGATATTAGCATTGATCTGAACACCGGTATCAACACAATTACATTTGAGTTTATGGGAAGTAATATTGGCGGTAGTAATGAGAATGGGCCTTATCAATTAGCTAACTTTTTAATATATCCCAATTTTTCTTCAAATGTGACACTCTCACAATTAATTGCCCTGGTAGGGGAAACAGGGTCTTATTCCTGTCGTGAATTTATTGGTTGTGGCGCTGATATGGAAGCTGAAGTAATACGAATTGCCGCATCACTGTGTGTGAAATTGCAGCAAAATTTACTGAAAAAGTTAAATAAAATTTCAGTAACAGAAATCAAATATCCTGTTCTAGCAAAAAAGCAACTTGAAGCGCTTTATCATCGAGCGCAAGCATTAGAAAAATCCGGTGCATGCTCGGCAATCAATAATGTGAAGGGAGATAGTTAAGTTTTTATATTTCCAAATTAAATGAAATATTATAGAGAATGATAAATATGCACATGAAGTTGTTTAAAGTCTTTTGCTTAGGATTTCAAACAAATCAAACGTTCTTAACCTATAAAAACTTACTAATGGATGACCCCATGGCCCATTGTTAATTTCGGAAACATCTTTTTTGAGTCAACATATCTTTATCTGTTTGATCAAGCAGTTGTTCTATATTTGAAATTTTATTGACTAGTGTTGCTCCAAGCGTTGCTGTAAAAAGAGGTAATTCGGCGTGTTGGTAATCTCTTTTAATTGCCGAATTATTTTAAGATAGGTTTCATTATAGTCAGTGATTTTATTATCCATGACACAAAGGGTGCAGAAAGGGGCGCTCGATGGGCAAAGCACGGGAACTCCTAAATATGGGCACACACCTAACTGACTAACTTTAAAAAAATTTTTGTAACTGGAATCCGCAAGGGCATTGTTCAGGTTGCGAGGTCTTTAATCTTGAGTTTTAACAGACTGATTTTGTTTAAATTCAATACATTAGAATGCCAAACTGCGATGCGGTTTCTCATCCTCTACACGCCTTCAAGGGCGAAACTCCAACAAAGAAAGTTAAACCAAGCGCTTACAAGCGAAAGCTGTTGGCTGTCAGCCGATAGCCGACAGCCGTTATCAATTTATTTTTCTGTTTTCTTCTTATTCTTAAAATAACCCATCGCTTTCACCGCAACAACTGCACATAATCCCCAGAAAATGACATGATAAATAAGGTGTAATGACCCTTCACCAAGGGCGTGATCTTCATGGGCAAAGGCTTGTGTGCTAAGTAGCAGGGTAAATATAAAAGTAAAAAATTTCATGGTATTTCCTTTTTACGAGTTAGCGATAATAGGGCGCTTATTTAAGCATGCCTTCGGTTTCAATAAAGTCGATAATTTCAGCTAAACCCTGCTGGGTTTTCATATTACTAAAGATAAAAGGCCGGTCGCCGCGCATCTTTTTCGAATCTCGGTCCATTACCTCTAATGACGCGCCGACCAAGTCTGCAACATCTATTTTATTAATGATTAATAGATCCGATTTGGTAATACCCGGGCCGCCTTTACGCGGTATTTTATCACCCGCTGAGACATCAATAACATACAAGGTTAAGTCCGAAAGCTCCGGGCTGAAGGTCGCGCTAAGGTTATCACCGCCGCTTTCAACCAGTACAAAGTCAAGGTCGGGGTGACGCTCGTGCAGATCATCGATGGCCGCCAAGTTCATTGAGGCATCTTCACGGATGGCGGTATGCGGGCAGCCGCCGGTTTCCACCCCAATAATACGATCTTCCGCCAGGGCATTATTGCGGGTTAAAAACTGCGCATCTTCGTGGGTATAGATATCATTGGTGACCACTGCCATGTTGTATTTATCACGTAATGCGAGGCATAACTGGCTGAGCAGGGCGGTTTTACCCGAGCCGACCGGGCCGCCAACGCCGATGCGTAAAAGTTGTTTTTTTCTCATAATAAATAATCTCTCTGGTTAAATTTTTAAGATCTAAATTATTTTTTTTAGGATCTAAATAATCGCGTGTACTGGGTTTCGTGCCAGGCGCTGGCCATCGCTAAACGCGGTAAACTGCCGCCGATGTCATGGTCTTTCAATTGGTTGGCGATGCGCAGCAGATGATCCACTTTTGCGTTTAAATCAAATAAAAGGTTTTGTGCCTGGGTTTGTCCTAAGGGGACTAATTTGGTGGCTGCCGCAACCTGATTATCGATATAGGTCCAGCAAAAACCGCTTTGTGCTGAAATTAAATCGAGCTCACAAAGGTAAGCGCTAATAGCAAATACGCTCACAAAACTCAGTTCTGACTCATTTAATAAATCCAAATAAGGCGCACTGTCTAGGCTGTTGATCTGCTTTAATAAACGCACAAAGGCTTTACCCATGGCCAGATCCGCGAAGCGTAATTCACTGCTTTCACGGCAGGCGATAAGCTGCTGATTGGCGAGTTTAAAGCCTGCAAAATCACCGCTGTCTAAGGCCAAATAGAGGCGCTTTAAAATGGCCAGGTCGGTGCGTGCCAGTGACTCGCTTAAGTTTAGCTCAATCCACTCAAAGGTACTTTTTTGGCAGCTTATCCAGTCCATCTCAACCGCATACTCGAGTCCCTGTGAGAATGAAAACCCACCGACCGGCAAGTTAGCACTGCACAGCTGCAGTAAACGGTTAAGTTTCAGAGCAGCTCTCTGCCTATCAGCTGTCATGTGCATGGCTATGACCGTGGCTGCGTGCACCGTAGGCACCATTTTCAGGTTCAAAAACTGTGGGCTGATTATTCACCGATAAACCGTAATTTTCAGCCAGCTCTTCGAGTACATGGTCGGGTTTAAAGCGTACCCATAATTCGCCGATTTGCAGTGCGGTATGGCGGTTTCCTAGGTGGTAACAGACCTTGCTGAAATTCAGCCAGTCGCTTGCCACCGCGGTTGAAACCGCTTCAGCTTTACCTTTAACCTCAATTAGTAAACCGCATTCTGTTTTTAATATCTCACCCACTAATAACGGGTGACCACGCTGCACAAAAATACCGATATCCGCTCCATTATCTGTCACGCTTTTAATCCGCGATTTTTTGCGAGTATCGTGATCTAAGGTGATTGAATCATCAATTTCATCGTGGCTATGGTCGAGTCTTTCAAATACTTGTAACATTATTTGTTTATTCCCTATCTAATTTCTGCATGAAATAATACTTTTTTTGTACTGCGCAGATAAGCTACGCAGTACAAATTAAAATAGGCAGTAACGTTGTGTAAGTGGCAGCTCCGTGGCCGGTTCACAGGTTAAAAGCTCTCCATCGGCGCGCACTTCATAGGTCTGCGCATCCACTTCGATTTTTGGCTGCCAGCTGTTATGGATCATGTCTTTTTTGCCGATATTGCGGGTATTTTTACACACGCCTACCATCCGGGTCATGCCGATTTTTTCCGGCACACCTTGATCGATCGCCGCCTGCGATAAAAAGGTCATCGAGGTTTTCGCCGCCGCCGATCCGAATGAGCCGAACATCGGGCGGTAATAAACGGGCTGCGGTGTCGGAATTGAAGCATTCGCATCGCCCATCGGCGCCGCGGCAATAAAGCCTGATTTTATGATCATTGCGGGTTTAATGCCGAAAAAGGCTGGTTTCCATAAAACCAAATCGGCCAGTTTACCAACTTCAATGGAGCCTACTTCATGGCTGATGCCGTGGCTAATCGCGGGATTGATAGTGTATTTAGCGATATAGCGTTTTATACGGAAGTTATCATTGCGCTCAGTGTCCGGCGCTAACGGTCCGCGCTGCTGCTTCATTTTATGTGCGGTCTGCCAGGTACGGGTGATCATTTCCCCAACTCGGCCCATCGCCTGCGAGTCCGAGGCGATCATGCTGATGGCGCCCAAATCATGCATAATATCTTCGGCGGCAATACTCTCTTTGCGAATACGCGAATCGGCAAACGCCACATCTTCAGGAATGGAAGGGTCAAGGTGATGACAAACCATCAGCATATCAAGGTGTTCATCTATGGTATTGACCGTATAAGGGCGGGTCGGATTAGTTGACGAGGGTAATACATTGGGCTCACCACAGGCGCGGATAATATCGGGGGAATGACCGCCGCCTGCGCCTTCAGTATGGTAGGTATGAATAGTGCGACCTTTAAAAGCGGCCATGGTATCTTCAACAAAACCGGCTTCATTTAGTGTATCCGTATGAATGGCTACCTGCACATCGTAGCGTTCGGCAACGCTCAAACAGTTATCAATAGTAGCCGGAGTCGTGCCCCAATCTTCATGGAGTTTTAATCCGCACACACCCGCTTCAATCTGCTCTTCAAGCGCCAGCGGCAGGCTGGTATTACCTTTACCGAGAAAGCCAAAGTTCATGGCAAAATCGTTGGTAGCCTGAAGCATTTTATGAATATTCCACGGACCTGGGGTGCAGGTTGTGGCGTTGGTGCCCGTTGCCGGACCGGTACCGCCGCCTATCATAGTGGTGACCCCGGACATTTGCGCCTCTTCAATCTGCTGCGGACAGATAAAATGGATATGCGCATCAATGCCGCCGGCGGTTAAAATTTTACCTTCACCGGCAATCACTTCGGTGCCAGGACCAATTTCGATATTGATATTGTCCTGAATATCCGGATTGCCAGCTTTACCGATAATGGCTATTCGGCCTTCTTTAATACCGACATCGGCTTTAACTATGCCCCAGTGATCGACAATCAGCGCGTTGGTAATAACCAAATCTACCGTGGCATAACAAGAAGCCTGACTCTGTCCCATGCCGTCACGAATCACTTTACCGCCGCCAAATTTAACTTCTTCGCCGTACTGGGTATAATCTTTTTCAACTTCTAACCATAAATCGGTATCGGCTAAACGTACTCTGTCGCCGACAGTGGGGCCGAACATATGTGCATATGAATGCTTATCAATGGTTGCCATCTTTATAGATCTCCTTGAATGCCTGTGCGAAAGCCAAACGTACTCTGTCGCCGACAGTGGGGCCGAACATATGTGCATAGGAATGCTTATCAATGGTTGCCATCTTTATAGATCTCCTTGAATGCCTGCGCGAAAGCCAAAAACGCGGCGTTTGCCGCGATAGGCTATCAATGTCACTTGGCGTTGCTGCCCGGGCTCAAAACGCACGGCGGTGCCGGAGGTGATATCAAGACGATAACCGCGACACTTTTCTCGCTCAAATTTAAGGGCCGGATTGACTTCATAAAAATGATAATGCGAGCCGACTTGAATCGGGCGATCCCCGGAATTGGCCACCGTCACTGTTAATTGCTCACAACCCGCATTTAACTGCAGGTCACCGGAATCTGTTTTTATTTCACCTGGAATCATAAATTGCTCCTTAAAGTACGGCTGACAGCCTTCAGCCTTCAGCCTTCAGCTAGAAAGCTCGTAGCCCGTCACTCGCAGCCCGCCGCGTTAAATTATAGGGTTATGGACAGTGACTAGCTTGGTACCATCGACAAAGGTGGCTTCAACCTGGACGTCCGGAATCAGCTCCGCAATACCGTCCATCACCTGATCACGGGTCAGTAAAGTGCGGCCGTAATCCATCATCTCCGCCACGCTTTTTCCGTCACGTGCGCCTTCGATGATCTCCATGGAGATATAGGCCATGGCTTCGGGATAATTGAGTTTTAAACCGCGATTTAAACGTCGCTCAGCCAGTAATGCGGCGGTAAAAATCAGTAACTTGTCTTTTTCTCTGGGTAATAAGTCCATAATAATCTCTTTTTCTGATTGCCAATTAGGTGTACCAAATTCGCGGTTGCACGGCGCTTTTATTCAATAATAAAGGCCGTAATAGTTGCCATAAGCTTATAAATAACTGCTTGCACTCTTGGGCGTGATGCCCTAAATAACGGATTACTAATAAACCGTTAATCTCTGTAATACTGATTTTGTTCTGCGCCTTTTCCTCTGTTATTTTGTCACGCAGCAGATTAACTAAATTTTTGTGCTGCGGAGATTTATTAAGCTGCTGGGGTTGGTTGTGCGGCCCAGGGGTATTACAAAAGATAGGTGCATAGGCTAAAAATGTAGCAAAAACTGTGTTACCCGCGAGACCTGCCGGGTGTGCTAATAAATTATTGTCCGGCGACAGGCTGATACGATCATGATAAATAAGTTTAGTATCGCAAAATAGACGATTTAACTGGCAGTATTTGCCTCTAATAAAGGCTTGATCTGAATCGGGCAACCCCAGACAGGTGATATCCCAACCGAGATAAACACTCGTCGAGGTTAAGTTGATATCCACGCTGTTAAAGCCGTCGGCGCCTTCATAAACGATGGTTTCCTGGGGGAAATTTTCACATTTGGCTCGCGCCTCAAGGTCAAATTGGGTGATTTGAGTCTGCTGTGAATCGCCAATAGTGAGATTCTCACGGGCGCGGTAAAAACGTCCGGCGCCCGGCGTGGTAAACAACAGATGGGCATTTTTTTTAACCTCAACGCCAATGCGCAGTTCATCACCGGAGACGATTCCCGCGGGCGGATGCAGAAGGTAAATATGTGCGCAGTCAGACCCTTCGGGATAAAAAGCTTTCTGTACCGACAGCGGCCCTTTACGCCGGGTACGCGTGAGCTGCGTACCGACCGGAGTATCGCTAAATTCCAGCATTAAATGCGCCAGCCACTGGTTCTTTGGCGGTGCAGTGATTGGCGGTTTTGTCATCTCAGTAGTTAACATTTTTACCTTAATAATCATCGGCTGTTAAACGGCTAGATATTTACCCACAAGTTGATCCGTGAGTTCCTGCATCTCGCCGGAGGCGATAACCTGTCCTTTTTCCATGAGATGGAAATATTCACCGACCGCGCGTGCAAAGGGCAGTTTCTGCTCAACCAGAATAATGGTCATGCCCTGCTCTTTATTTAGCTTTAAAAGTACATCACGGATCAGTTGTACTATATTGGGCTGAATGCCTTCATTGGGCTCATCTAAAATAAGAATATCCGGATTGAGCACTAAGGCGCGGGCGATCGCCAGTTGCTGCTGCTGCCCGCCGGAAAGATCACCGCCGCGCCGATGGAGCATCTCTTGTAGCACAGGAAAGAGTTTAAATATGTGAGCAGGTATGCTTTTACTGGGTTGACGCGAACAATTTAAGCTTATTTTTAAATTTTCTTCAACACTCAGTTGCGGAAAAATATGACGCCCCTGCGGCACGTAACCGACGCCGATTTCAGGGCGCATTTCGACGCTACTTTTACTCATATCCTGACCGTTAATCACTAAACTGCCCGAGCTTATCGGCAATAAACCCATAATAGTTTTAAGCAGGGTGGTTTTACCTACCCCATTACGACCCATAATGCAGGTGCGTGATCCTTTTTTAATATTAAGAGAGAGATCCCATAATATCTGCGTGCCGCCATATTTTTGATTAACCGATTTTAATTCAATCATAATTCAGCCTGCTCCTCACCCAAATAAACTTCCCGTACATCTCTATTTTCCTGAATTTCATCCATCGACCCTTCCGCCAGTACTGAACCCTGATGTAAGACTGTGACAGTGCGGGCAATGGACCGCACAAAGGCCATATCATGCTCAACCACGACCACCGAATGTTTGCCCGCCAACGAGGTTAATAACTCTGCGGTACGCTCCGTCTCTTGCGCTGTCATGCCCGCAACCGGCTCATCAACCAATAACAGTCGCGGCTCTGCGGCAAGCAACATACCAATCTCCAGCCACTGTTTCTGGCCGTGGGATAAACGCCCGGCCGGGTAGTGGCGCTCGGTTATCAGCCCTATAGTCTCAAGCACTTCATCTATTTTATCTTGCTGCGCGCCACTGAGTTTATGAAACAGAGCGCTCCAGATGCCTTTATCACCTGCTAAACTCAGCTCGATATTTTCAAATACGCTGAGCGCCTCAAAGACAGTGGGTTTCTGAAATTTACGGCCGATTCCCGCGCGGGCAATCTGCGATTCATCGAGCTGCAGCAGATCTACCTGCTGCCCGAAACTGACTTTACCTGTGTCGGGGCGGGTTTTTCCGGTGATCACATCCATCAGGGTGGTTTTACCGGCTCCGTTGGCACCGATCAGGCAGCGCAGTTCGCCGTCTTTGATATATAAGTTAAGATCATTAAGGGCTTTAAAACCATCAAAGCTGACACTGACCCCTTCTACATATAGAATCATGCCGTGCGTGGTGTCCGGGCTAATCGACTCTTTTGAGGAGATTGGCGAGCCGTGTTTATCTACTATCATGATTTAACCTCCGCGGGGGTGGAAGTGGCAGAGGGTGGTTGTCCGTCTTTTGCCGGCAATGTATCAGTCGGTGCAGGAGGATCCAGTTTATTGAGCAGACTGGCAAACAGACCCGCCAGCCCTTTGGGTAATAACAGGGTCACTAAAACAAACAGTCCACCCAGGGCAAATAACCAGGCTTCGGGCATAATCGCGGTAAAACGGGTTTTCGCATAACTGACCACCACCGCGCCGATAATTGCGCCGTATAAAGTGCCGCGTCCGCCGATGGCGACCCAAATCACCATCTCAATTGAGTTCAGAGGTGAAAACTCACCGGGATTGATAATACCTACCTGCGGGACATACAGTGCACCCGCCAAACCCGCCAGCATTGCCGATACAACAAAAATCCATACCTTGTAATGCTCGGGTTTGTAACCGACAAAACGCACCCTGTCTTCGGCATCGCGAATCGCGGTGACCACTCGGCCCATTTTTGAGTTGACAATAAAATGGCTGACTGCATACCCAAAAGCCAGAGCAACGGCCGTGGCGACAAACAGCGCCAGTTTGGTATTCGGTGACTGCAATGAAAAACCAAAAATCTCTTTAAAATCGGTTAAGCCATTATTACCGCCAAAGCCCATTTCATTACGGAAGAATGACAGCAGCAGTGCATAGGTCATTGCCTGGGTCATAATCGACAGGTAAACGCCGCTCACTCGGGAGCGAAATGCCATGCTGCCGAAAATGTACGCGAGCAGTCCGGGGCCCGCAAAGACCAGCAACACCATCAGAACTACGTTATCTGATCCCGCCCAGTACCAGGGTAGTTCCGTCCAATTCAGAAAGACCATGAAATCGGGCAGATCAGGGTTACCGTAAACGCCGCGATCGCCTATCTGGCGCATCAGATACATACCCATAGCATAACCGCCGAGCGCAAAAAACGCGCCGTGGCCGAGACTTAAAATGCCGCAATATCCCCACACTAAGTCGACCGCCAATGCGAGCAGGGCATAACAGAGATATTTTCCGAGCAGACTGACCGTGTAATCACTGACGTAGAAAAAAGAGCCCGGTGCAAAGGCTAAGTTACACACTGTCACATACAGGGTTGAGATAAATAAAATCGCCAGCACAAAATGTAAACTGCTGAGCTTTTTAAAAGCTGCTGAATTAAGTAAATTTTTCATTATTCAACGGACCTCCCTTTTTGAGGAAACAAGCCTTTAGGGCGCTTTTGAATAAACAACACTAACCCGACCAGCACTATGATATTAGCGAGAACAGGCCCCATCGACGGCTCCAAGAATTTGTTAAAGGTGCCCAGGGTCATCGCGGCCACTAGGGTGCCCCATAGGCTACCGACACCGCCAAATACCACCACCAGAAATGAATCGATAATATAGGCTTGCCCGAGGTTAGGGCCGACATTGGTCAGCTGACTTAAGGCCACACCGGCGATGCCCGCAACCCCTGATCCCAAGCCAAAGGTGATCGCATCAACCCATGAGCTTTTTATGCTTAGTGCGCGCGCCATATCGCGGTTTTGTGAAACGGCTCGCACATGTAAACCTAACGAGGATTTTTTTAAAATCATTAATAAAGAGAAAAACACCATCAGCGCGAATATAATGATATATAGACGGTTATAGGTTAATGAAAAAATAGGATTAATTTCCAGTGAGCCACTCATCCACTGTGGCGCTTCCACCTGACGATTGAGTGGTGAGAAAACCGTTCTCACTAATTGCTGCAAAATCAGGCTAATACCAAAAGTCGCCAACAGCGTTTCTAACGGGCGTCCTTTTAGAAAACGGATCACGCCGCGTTCAATTAAAATACCGACTAAACCTGAAACAACAAAGGCAGCGGGCACCGCCATCAGCAGGGAATACTCAATTAAGCCGGGAAAGCTTTGCTGAATCACATAGGTGGTATAAGCGCCGAGCATCATCATTTCACCGTGCGCCATATTAATCACGCCCATTACACCGAAGGTAATGGTCAGACCAATCGCTGCCAGTAATAAAACCGAGCCTAAACTTAAGCCGAAAAAGAGATGATCAAGCAGTTGATAGAAATCCCCGTCCTGCTCCATTTTACCTATGGCATGGGTGAGTGCGTTGTAAAGTTCGCTATTGTCTTCAGTCGAGAGGTCTTGTGCAGTAGATAGGTCTTGTGAGGCAGATAAGTCCTGCGCTTTAGGTAATTTATTAAGCTCTTTTACCAGCGCGTTTTTAACCGCCGGCTCTAATCTTCCTGTTAACTGGCTAATAGCTGCGAGTTTTTCAGCTAGCGCGCCTTTCTCTAACTGCTCAACCAGCAGCACCACGGACATCAGTTCGTGTATCTCTTTTTGCTGCTCTGTTTTTACTAATCTTGTAAGGCTGTTAATGGCGGTTTTATTGGGGTTATCTAAAAGCTGTTTAACGGCCTGCAGGCGCACAGCCGGAGAGTCGTCGGATAAATAAATGTTGGCCAGCAGGTCGCGAATTTGACCACGAATACGGTTATTGGTTCGTATTTTCTTGAGCGCAGAACTGTTCACAGGGGCGAATTCGGTGGTCTTTAAAACAGACGTTAAATCATAGGTTTGTTGCAGATTTTTGTGTGCATAAACAAGCTGGTTAGCCGATTTCAGGTAATACAGCTGGCCCTTCATCAAGTTCATTAACAGCTCAGGTACCTGGGGAGCTGATTGTGCTGCGATTTTATTTACTAAGGGTGCCATTCTGGACAATTTTGTTGCCGGTAACTGCTTGATCAGCTCTTCGAACCCTGCATCGTGCTCTGTTGTCGGCATATCTGTATCAGCGGCCAGAGCATGGCACGACATGAGGAAAAAAAACAACAGGGAAAATATTCGTAACATTAGTTATTCCTTAATGTTAAAGAATCTACTTCTTATAGAAAAGAGAGGTATTGCTACCTCTCTGATAATCACTTTATATTTACTTTTACTGAGGGTTATTGACCTGAGCATTGCGCTGTTTTGATATTGAAGTTGCCGCAATTAACGGGGGCAGTCCAATCTGAAATCAAGTCTTTAGAACTTGGTAAAAAGTCTGACCATGCATCACCGATGACCGTATCAGGTGTTGACCAAACCACTTCAAACTGGCCATTTTCTTGAATTTCGCCAATCAGTACTGGCTTAGACAGATGGTGGTTGGAGTTCATTACCGCAATACCGCCGGTTAAGTTGGGTATTGCTATGCCAATCATCGCTTGTTCAACGGCGTCGACGTCTGTTGTACCGGCTTTCTCAACCGCTTTTACCCACATTTTGAAACCAATATAGGTCGCTTCCATCGGATCATTGGTTACCCGTTTATCATCACCGATAAATTTTTTCCAGTTGGCGATAAATTTAGTATTTTCTTCTGATTCAACACTTTGGAAGTAGTTCCAGGCTGCTAAGTGGCCCACTAGCGGGGTTGTATCAAAACCGGAAAGCTCTTCTTCACCGACAGAGAATGCCATTACAGGAATATCTTCAGCAGAGACCCCCTGGTTACCCAGCTCTTTGTAGAAAGGAATATTAGCGTCACCGTTAATGGTTGATACTACTGCTGTTTTCTTACCCGTTGAACCAAATGTTTTTACATCAGCAACAATATTCTGCCAGTCTGAATGACCAAAAGGGGTGTAATTGATCATAATATCTTTCGCTTCGACCCCTTTTGATAACAGGTAAGCTTCTAATATTTTATTGGTGGTACGCGGGTAGACATAATCTGTACCCAATAATACCCAGCGTTCTGCACCGATATCATTCATCAGGTAATCAACCGCAGGAATCGCCTGCTGATTTGGCGCCGCGCCAGTGTAAAATACATTTTGCGATGACTCTTCGCCTTCATACTGCACCGGGTAGAACATCAGACCGTTGAGCTCTTCAAGGACCGGCAGTACAGATTTACGTGATACCGAGGTCCAGCTGCCGAAAATAACATCGACTTTGTCTTTGGCCAGCAGTTCGCGCCCTTTTTCGGCAAACAGTGGCCAGTTTGATGCAGGATCAACCACCACCGCTTCAAGTTTTTTGCCGAGCAGACCGCCTTTGGCATTTTGATCCGCTATCATCATCAGTACGGTATCTTTAAGTGTGGTTTCACTGATCGCCATCGTGCCCGATAAAGAATGCAATACGCCGACTTTGATGTTCTCTGCTGCATAGGTTAAATTGGTCATTAACCCCGTTGCAACAATTGAACTGGCTAAAATAAGCTTTTTAAATTTCATAGTGAGTTTCCTTTTCTTTATCATTAGGTGTTAAAACTTTTTATCGGTTTAGATAACCGGCTGAAAAATCTTAAGCACAACCTTATTACAAGTGGTCTTAGTATCGTCTAATCATGGCAAGCATTAAATGCGCAGAAAGACGCAATAAACTACGTAAATCTACGCATATAACAGGGGGAGTGAGTGTCGTAGAATAGAGGGTTATTTGCTCAAAACTAAACCGATTCACTTAAATCTATTAACCTAAAGCTATTTAGTTAAACCTATTCATCTAACTAAGTTACTTAAGTTACTTAAAAACAAGTTACTTAAAAAAATTCACTTAAAGCAAGTCGGATATTATGATCGCTAATCAGAAAATAATAAAAGCACGGCGCACCTATAATAAGCTCGTTGCTAACGAGATGATGGAGGATTTTGCGTTACGTTTTACCGCCAGACGTGCCAGAAAGTGGTCATTAAACCGTATTTCTGTGACCGCATTAGGAACCATCTCTTTTCTGGTATTAGAAGCCATTGGCGGCGCTATTACGCTCAACTACGGTTTTGAAAATTCCGCCTGGGCTATTTTGGCGGTGACTTTTATTATCTTTTTTACCGGACTGCCGATCAGTTATTATGCGGCAAAATACGGCGTGGATATCGACCTGCTCAGCCGTGGTGCCGGGTTTGGTTATATAGGTTCAACCATTGCTTCCCTTATCTACGCTTCTTTTACTTTTATCTTTTTTGCCCTTGAAGCCTCCATTATGTCAATGGCGCTGCAGATTCTGTTTGGATTGCCCTTATCAATAGGTTATATCGTCAGCGCCTTATTGGTCTTGCCCTTAGTGACCCACGGCATTACTTATATCAGTCGCTTTCAGGTGTGGACGCAGCCCCTGTGGATTGCGCTGCAGCTGCTGCCGCTATTTTTTGTTTTTGCACACGCAGACAGTCAGCTCGATGCGTGGATCCAGTTTACCGGCAATGCCGGGGCATCCGGCGGGTCATTTAACCTTATCTTGTTCGGCGCGGCGTCTGCGGTGTTGTTATCTTTAGTGGCGCAGATTGGCGAGCAAGTGGATTTTCTGCGTTTTTTACCCGAAAAACCGCAACGGGGAGCCTGGCGCTGGTGGCTGGCGCTGATTGCCGGCGGACCGGGGTGGATTATTTTTGGCGCTCTGAAACTATTTTTAGGATCGTTTCTCGCCTATTTTGCGCTGCAGCAGGGGATTACGAGCGAACTTGCGAGCGATCCGGCGCATATGTATCAGCTTGCCTACAGTTATGTTTTTGCCAATCCTCAGGTCAGTATGATTGTCGCCTGCTCCTTTGTGGTGATTTCGCAGTTAAAAATCAACGTAGCTAATGCCTATGCGGGATCGTTGGCATGGTCAAACTTCTTTTCTCGGGTGACCCTTAACCATCCCGGGCGAGTGGTGTGGATGTTATTTAATGTCGCCATTGCTTTATTACTGATGGAGCTTGGGATTTACCAAACTATTGCCAGCATGCTGTCGGTTTATTCGGTGCTTGTTTTAGCCTGGCTGAGCTCGGTGGTTGCGGATCTTGTTATTAATAAACCGCTGGGGATAAGCCCCAAACATATTGAATTTAAACGTTCACATTTATACGATATTAATCCGGTCGGTGTCGGCTCAATGCTGCTCGCGTCATTGGCCGGCTTCAGCGCCCATCTGGGCTGGTATGGTGAAACTGTCAAAGCGTTAGCATCCTTTATTGCCTGTTTTTTACCTTTTGTCACCGTGCCCTTGATAGGCTGGTTAAGCAAAGGTAAATATTATTTAGTGGAAAGCGATAAGCCGCCTATTCCAAATATGACCAAGTGCCATATTTGCGAGAATACCTTTGATCCTGAAGATATGACTTTTTGCCCCGCCTACGGCAAAGCGATCTGCTCATTGTGCTGCAGTTTAGATGTGCGCTGCGGTGATCAATGCCGGCCGAACGCCACGCTGTCACAGCAGGCGCATGGTTTTTTCAGCCGTTTTTTAAGCACACAGCTGCTTAAAAAATTGGCCACCCCCTTGAGTCAGTTTCTCGCATTGACTTGCGCCTTAAGTCTTATCTGTGCCGGTATTCTGTTTTTGATCTATCTGCAAGTTCCTCTGGAGGAGCCGAGCGTTAAGCAGGTCTTTACGAATACCCTGGTTACAATATTTTTTTTATTGTTGATTATTATCGGGGTGGTGAGCTGGCTGTTTATTTTGGCGCGCAGCGGCAATCAGACAGCGTTAAAAGAGTTACGCTCCCAGACTAATGCGTTGGCTAAGGAGATCAACGCCCATGAACAGACGTCATCTGCGCTGCAGGTGGCCAAAGAGGTGGCGGAAGCGGCTAATGAAGCGAAAAGCCGTTACCTGGCCGGATTAAGTCACGAACTGCGCACGCCGCTTAATGTACTATTGGGTTATGCGCAGTTGCTCAGCCGCGATCCGGCTCTGCCCCTAAAGCAGCGTGAAATGATCACCATTGTCAAACGCAATGGGCAACACCTGGCGGATCTTATTGAAGGCCTTCTGGAAATATCTAAAATTGAAGCTGGGCGGGTCAATCTGCAGCGTGATGAATTTAATTTAAAAGCTATTTTACAGCAATTGGTTGATATGTTTCAGATGCAGGCCAGTAAAAAAGGGCTTAAATTCTATTATATTAGCAGTCCAAATCTGCCCGATTATGTGGCCACGGATAAGCAGCGCCTGCGGCAAATTCTGATTAATTTAATTTCCAATGCGATTAAATATACTGAGCAGGGCTCGGTCACTTTTAAAGTTACCTACCGCAGTGAAGTGGCGCATTTTAGCGTGATTGATACGGGCACGGGGATCTCTAAAAGTAATCAGGAACTGATTTTTAAACCCTTTGAGCAGATTAGAAATGAACATACGCAAGCTATCACCGGGACGGGGCTGGGGCTCACTATTTCTCGCTCACTGGCGGAGCTGATGGGCGGGGAAATAAGTTTAAGCAGCAGCATCGGCCAGGGTTCGACCTTTAATTTCCGTTTGATGCTGTTTAAATTGCATAAAGATCCAAAGGAGCCTGAGTTTAATAAATTGCAGGCGACCGGTTACAGCGGCAAAAAACAGACACTGTTAGTGGTCGATGACTCCCTTAACCAGCGTACTTTAATGTCTGCGCTGTTAAAGCCGATCGGTTTTGAGGTGTTACTGGCAGAAAACGCGCAGCAGGGTTTTACTTTGCTTGAAGAGCGGGATGTTGATCTGCTTTTATTGGATGTGCGCATGCCAGTGATGAATGGCTGGGAGATGGTTAAGCGCTTGCGTGAAAGTCATTATGCCATGCCTGTACTGATGGTTTCGGCAAATGCTCGTGATACCGAATATAATTTACAGGCAGAAGGTTACCATAGCGGCTATATTGCAAAACCGGTCAATTTAGATGCCTTACTGGGCAAAATAGCACAGTTATTGAATTTGCAATGGCGTTATAAAGAAAGTGAAAAACAACCCGTAGCCGCCATTAACAGGATAAAGAAACCGGCGGTACCAAGGGATCAGTATCAGGCATTAATCGCTCTGGCTGAAATTGGTTATTTGTCGGGTTTTAAAGATAAATTTACCGAGATAGAATCTCAATATTGTTATCCGCCAGCAAGTGCGTCGCAAATCAGGGAGTATGTTGAAGTGTGTAATTTTCCGAAAATTATTGAGTATTTAAGAGAGTTAAATCATGAAGCATGAAAACAGTGATGTGGTTTTAGTGGTCGATGATTCCCCTGAATCATTAGGCATGCTTAATGTTGCGCTTAACAGTGAGGGTTATACAGCCTTAGTTGCACTCAATGGTCGGCAGGCATTGGCTATCGCCGCTAAGGTGCCACCCGATGTGGTGTTACTGGATGCCATGATGCCGGAAATGGATGGCTTTGAGACCTGTCGGCGTCTCAAGCTTATTTTGCCTAATACCCCGATTATATTTATGACCGGATTAACCGATGTTGAAGATGTGGTTAAAGGCTTTGCAGCGGGCGGGGTTGATTATGTGACTAAACCGATTTCACCCGATGAAGTTATCGCGCGTATTAAAAGACATATTGAAACCGCGAAATTGGCCCTAAGCGCCCAGGATGCGCTTGAACATGCGGGTAAAAAAGTTTTTTGTGTCAGTGAGTTAGGCCGCCTTTCCTGGGCGACGCCCTATGTGCATACCTTAATAGAGCAAACATCAAAAAGTAGCCCAAGTCCGTGGACCAGTATGGCGCCGTTAATAGAAAAGTGGTTAAAAAGCGATAGACTGCAGAACCTCAAAATAAACTGTTTTTCGGAACCGATAGAGGTGTACTACGAACGTCAGCAGGAAAAAATGCATCTGTTGCGCATTGTTCAAAAAGCGCAGCCCAAAAATCCACAGGATTTAAAAAATAAACTGCCGATAACCAAACGTGAATCGGAAGTGCTGTATTGGGTCTCTTACGGTAAAACAAGCTGGGAAATTTCCCTTATTTTAGAGATGAGTCCGCGCACTGTTAATAAACATTTAGAGCAGATTTTTAAAAAATTGGGGGTCGATAACAGAACATCTGCTGCGGCGATATCAATTCGCATACTAGAGTCTTAACTCGCAAGGTTATAAGTTTGAAACACCAGAGTAAGGAGTTGTTTTAAAAATTGGAGGTAATAGTGCTGATATCAGTAAATAATACAATCAGCAGACAATATATTCGAGATACAAAATAAACAATACCCAGCTATTTGAATATGCATATTAAAATAGCGGATATTGGTTTTATGGATCCAGTGAAAGTTATCTGTAAGCTTTTTTAAGCTGCATCTTCACTTGGCAAACGATGTTTTTCTGCAATAAGTAAAAATCGCGATGCTTCGCGCGCTTGTTCTTCTTTGCCAGCCATTATTGCTGCATAAATTGCGCGATGCTCGCCAATGCAGACGCCACCATCTTTTGACGAATAGGCGATAAAACTCATAAAAATGGTGGCTAAAACATTACCAAAAGGTAAATAAAAGTCATTACCCGTTGATAGGAAAATCAAACGATGGAACTGCATATCCACTTCTGCCCAACGGGCATGGTCAAAATCTTTAGCAATTTCTTCCATCTTCTGAAAAGTATCTGAAAGTTCGATGCGTTGTTCTGCCGAAGCATTTTTTGCGGCTAATGCGCAGGCTTCAGGTTCAATCGCTTTTCGTAAACCAAGAAATTGTTGATAAAAAACCTTTGAATTTTCAAGGCCATCTATCCATTCAAGTAATTGCGGGTCGAGAAAATTCCAATTGGTTTTATCCATTACCGTTGTGCCAATTTTAGGTTTAGAGCGCAACAGACCTTTTGAACTGAGTAATTTAATCGCTTCACGTAACGCTGTGCGACTAATACCGAATTGCTCACATAAATCCATTTCATTGGGAATTTTTGAACCTTGAGGTAGATCACCGGACAAAATGCCTCGCGCAATGGTACGAGCAACTTGAAGATGCAAATTGCGGGATGAGCCTGATATTGTGCTAAAACTGGAAGACATTGGGACCCTTATGGAGAATATAATACAGGAGTAAATATGAATATTAGCAATAATAATATTGATTACTGCTGTATAAATTAACGATAAATTACAATAATTTATGGTGCATTATAAGACTTCGTTAGTAATAAATCGAGCTACGTACGACAATAACACATTTTTTTTTACTAACTGAAGGTTATTAAATTTTATACAAAGTATATTTAAGCGCCGAAAGTGACGCTTAACTATTTGATATTTTTATAAATCGTCTTTTTCCAGTGCGGCTTCTAATGCTACGCGTTGTTTCTTTTTAAGTTTTAATGTTGAGTAGACAGAAAAGACGGCGAATAAAATAAACGCTAAGGCGATTGGACGCTCATACAAGAATGACCAACTGCCATCATACATTATCAGCGATCTTCTCAAGTTAGTCTCTGCCATTGGTCCTAATATTATCGCCAGCAATATCGGTGAAGATGGGATATCCATCTTATTCAAGACCAAACCTAATAAACCAAATACGATCGCAATACCTACGTCAAACATCGAGTTATTAATGGCGTACGCACCAATAATAGAGAGAAATATAATGATTGGGATCATAATGATTTTCGGTACTTCAATGATTCGACAGAAAAAGCGAATACCTAAAAAACCAATCAGTAACATAATTATATTAGCGACGATCATTGAGCTGAAAATACCGTAAACTATTTCTGGGTTTTGGGTGAATAATAGTGGCCCTGGCGTTAAACCTTGAACAATAAGGGCGCCTAATAATACCGCAGAAACCGCATCACCGGGAACGCCAAGTGTTAATAAAGGAACCAACGATCCGCCCGTGACACCATTGTTACCCGCTTCCGCAGCAGCTAAACCATGGATAGAGCCATTACCGAACTCCTCTGGATTTTTAGCAACACGTTTTGCTTCGTTATAACAAGCAAATGCCGAAATGTCTGCTCCGGCTCCGGGGACAGATCCTATTGCAGTGCCTATCAAGCCGCTTTTAATGGCGGTTGGTAATATCTTTTTAAAGTCTAAAAAGCTTAATACTTTGTGATTAAATTTGGGCACAATGTCCTGCTGGTTAGCAGAGAGTTTCTCCAGTTGATTTAGTGCTTCTGAAATGGCAAATAAACCGATTAATACGGGAATAATATTGATGCCACTGTATAAATCCATGATGCCAAAAGTAAATCGAGGAACACTACTGATGGGATCTAAGCCAACCATAGAAACTAATAAACCTATAGTGCCCGCTAAAAGTCCTTTCATAATATTTTTAGCAGAGACACTGGCAATAATAGTTAAACCAAATAATGCCAGAGCAAAGTATTCCGGCGCATTAAAACGCAGCGCAAAATCTGCCAATATGGGGGCGATTGCGATCAGTACAATCGTACTTAACAATCCGCCAATAAAGGAAGCGACTGCAGCAATACTTAATGCTCTTGCTGCCATACCTTTAATTGCCATGGTATGACCGTCAAGTACGGAAGCTGCTGAAGCGGGGGTGCCTGGGGTTTTCAGTAAAATAGCGGCAATGGATCCTCCGTAGATGCCACCGATATAAACACCTATTAACATAACCAGTGCGGGTGTTGCTTCCATGCTAAAAGTGAAGGGCAGTAATATGGCGACCCCCATGGTGGCCGTTAAGCCCGGCAGAGCCCCTAATATGACCCCGCCAAGGACACCAAGGACCAATACTGGAAAGATTGACAGACTAAATGCTGCCATAAAACCGCTAAGTAAATAATCTATCATAATAACAACCTAATAAAAAAGTAAACCTTCTGGCAATGAAATAACAAAAACCTCACCGAAAAGAAAATAGATAGCAAATACAAATATCCACGCTATGACATAATAAAGTGGTTTTTTGATTTTGTAATAAAGTAGATAAAAGGTAAAACCAATAAGGCTTGCAATCAGGTAACCAACAAGGCTGATCAGTATCGCGTAGCTAATCACAAAAGAGATACCAAATACGGATTTACCGGAAAGAAGGGGCGCTTCTTTGGCTGCTTTGTTGTTCTTTTTATATTGAATGATTAAAACAGCGCATATTAAAATTTGAATGATTGCCACTATGGTTGGGAAAAAACCAGCACCAAAGGATGAATCCTGGTACATAGGCTCAGAAAATTGGGTAATGATCCCTAAAATAGCTGCACTTAACAAAATCATTAAAGTGGGAAAGAAAATGTTGCGATTGAGCATAGTAAATTCTCTTTAAACCGCTAAGACAGCCGGCGTTAGGGTAAATAAAAAGCCAAGGTAAGTGTTCTTTACCCTGGCTTTAGCTTTATTTAATTAATTTGCCAAGTAGTTCAGTATCTTGCTTAACAAAATCCGTAAACTCTTGCGCTTTTAGCGGATGAATAGTCATCGCGCCTTTTGCCATAAAGTCTTTGAATTCAGCAGAAGCCATTGCTTGATCAAAAGCGTTACCTAAGATTTCAATGATTTCATCTGGCGTATCTTTAGGTGCGCCAATACCACGCCATGTACCCGTTGTAACATCGATACCCTGTTCTTTTAGGGTTGCTACATCAGGGATGTAAGAGATACGTTCAGCAGACATAACACCTAATGCTTTAAGCTGACCTGAACGCAGCTGAGCAATCGCTTCACCAGGGGTTACCATGGTTACTTGTGTATGGTGACCTAAAACAGAAGGGATCGCTTGTGAAGAGCCGTTGTAAGGGACTGCATTAAGTTTGATCTTTTGAGATTTTTCCAGTGCCATCAAATAAAAGTTAGGCGCTGCGGTAGACGCAAATAGAACTTCACCCGGATTTTTCTTTGCTTCAGCGATTAAATCATTAATAGTGTTAAAAGGGCTGTCTGCAGGCACTAATACAACGGCAGGATCTAAGTTAACCATGCGGATTAGTTTAAAATCATCGGCTGTATTTTGCATCAATCCCATCTGCGGTAATGAAGCGATTTCGCGTGTAACCACTGTCAGCGTATAACCATCAGGACGTTGTTGAGCGCCATAACTCATACCCACTGCGCCTGCGCCGCCGGTACGATTCATGACAGAAATACTGGTGCCAAGAATATCTTTTGCACTGTTTGCAAGCGTACGACCGACCGCATCCGTACCACCACCTGCACCGAAAGGAACCACTAAGCGAATATTTTTAGACGGATAATCAGCAGCAAAAGTACTTGCTGACATGATCAGGCCTGCGGTAATTAATGCAGTTTTAAGTAGTTTTTTCATGTTTACATTCCTTATTAAAGACTAAAATTAACTTCTATAGGTTTGGGTTGGGTTTTCTATTTTATTGGTTTGATATTCATGTATTGCTAACTGCTCAATAGCGACAGCAATCCAGCCACTGACTAACATATCAAACCATTGTTCTACTCCACTGCAGGCGACAACAATATTTCCATAAACAAAAGAGCCATA
>NZ_JBLIED010000031.1:0-41349 GCF_047632955.1 Psychromonas sp.
TACCGTTCGACTTGCATGTGTTAAGCCTGCCGCCAGCGTTCAATCTGAGCCATGATCAAACTCTTCAATTTAAAGTTTAATTTGCAGCTTGCGCTGCGACTCAATATAACTGACTAAAACTAATTACTCTTATCTCAACACCTAAGTATAAAAACTTCAGTATCAAAACAATGAATAACTTATTATTCTGAATAAATAAATTTATTCGTGTGTCACTTTTATTGATGAGTAATCTATTCACGAAGTGAAAAGTTACTGCCTTGTGCTATATAAATAACAAAGGACTTTGATTTTTTTTGAAATCACATCAACAATAAGTGTCCACACAGATTGTTTGATTAAATTGTTAAAGAGCGTGCCTTTCGGCGAGGTGCGTATATTACGCTACCTACAAACGATGTCAATGATTAATTTGCGTTTCTAATCAACGTGTTACGTTGTTAAAAACCTAATCTCTTTCGTTCTAAGTAACCGGACTGACTTGCGTCTTTCCCGTTTCCGTGGGGCGCATTATAGAGACTTTGATCACACTAGCAAGGCTTTATTGATGATTATTTCAATAAAATGATCGACTGATTACTTAACAATCGATGTGTTCACTTATCATCTAAATAGCGCTGTTTTTTTAACTGTTAAGTATGATTTTTTCTTTTTTTATTCTTTTTTTAAATCGAAAAATTTATTTTTGTAAATTTTGGACATAAAAAAAGGAGCTAAGCTCCTTTTTTATTCATTAATTTTTGTGGCGACTATTTTTTGTAAAGACAAAGGTATGCAGTTTGTACTTTTACCTTAACATCAAAGCTCACATTTGCTTCTACTTCAAATGTTTCACCCGCGTTAAATGTTTTCCAGTCCGTTGCGCCAGGCAATTTGACCGTCAAAGCACCGCTTACAACTGTCATGAACTCGTAAGCATCAGTACCAAAGGTGTATTCACCGATATTCATCACGCCAAGTGTTGCTGGTAATGTTTCGCTTTGGAATGCAATTGATTTCACATTGCCATCGAAGTACTCATTGCTTTGAAAACTCATTTTATTTCCTTTGTATGCCATTTATGTGTAAATGATTATGAACAAGGCAAATTTAAAATTCAAGTGATTAAATTACCGATTCAAATTCAGCTTCCATCTGCTCAATATTTTCCTGTGCATCCATCCAATCCATTTCCGCTTCCTGCAATGACTCTTTTAAGTCTCCCTGCTGCTTTAATAACTCGGTTAAACGCGCTTTTTGTGCATGTTCATATAATTCAGAATCTGCCAACTGTTTTTCTATCTCTTCTATTTGTTGGCTCAATTTATCCATTAATTTTTCTGAACTGTTTAACTGCTTTTTATAGGGCGTTAATTTTTTACGAAATTCAGCTTGTAAATGTTTTTGCTCTTTACGATTAACGCTGGATGAATTAACACTTTCAACATCTTGTAGCGGCTGCTTTTCAATTCGTTGTTGGTCAGATAACCATTTATGATAATCATCAAGGTCACCAATAAAAGGCTCTACCTTCTGGTCATGTACTAAATATAAATCATCCGTTGTGGTGCGTAACAAATGACGGTCATGCGAGACGACCACCATTGCACCTTCAAATTCCTGCAGTGCCATGGTTAATGCGTGGCGCATTTCTAAATCGAGGTGGTTGGTTGGTTCATCCAGTAATAATAGGTTGGGTTTTTGCCACACTAATAGGGCCAACACTAAACGCGCCTTTTCTCCACCGGAAAATGGTCTGACTTTATCTAATGCCTTTTCCCCCTGAAAACCAAAAGTGCCCAAAAAATTTCGTAGTGGTAATTCTTTTTCATCCGGTGCAAGCCGGGAAAGATGTTGAAGTGGTGTTTCATCCAGGGACAAAAACTCTAATTGATGCTGGGCAAAATAACCAATTTTAGCCTTTGGATTGATCTCAAGCTTACCCGAGAGGGGCTGAAGCTGGCTTGATAATAGTTTAATGAGGGTTGATTTACCTGCGCCATTACGCCCCAACAAACCGATTCTACTACCGGGCGCAAGATTTAATTCTATTTTATCAAGGATCAATAAATCTTCATAACCGGCACTCACTTTTTCCAAAGTTAATATCGGCATCGGCAAAGCATCTGGCTCTCTAAAGGAAAAACTAAATTGATTATCCAAATGTGCGGGTAATAACTGCTCCATTTTTTCTAATGCTTTAATACGACTTTGGGCTTGTTTGGCTTTGCTGGCTTTATAACGGAAACGGTCAATATAACTTTGCATATGACTCATTTGCGTTTGCTGCTTTTCAAAAGAAGATTGCTGCTGTGCTAGCTTTTCAGCTCTCTGGCGCTCGAAGCTCGTATAGTTACCGGTATATTCATGGAGCTGATGCTGCTCTATGTGGATTATTTTATCAACGATAGTATCAATGAAATCACGGTCATGTGATATTAAAATTAATGTACCAGTATATTGCCGCAACCATTTTTCCAGCCAAATAACCGCGTCTAAATCAAGGTGGTTGGTTGGTTCATCAAGTAATAACAAGTCAGAAGGACAAAGTAATGCCTGCGCTAAATTCAAGCGCATTCGCCAACCACCCGAAAAATCACTGACCGAGCGACTTTGAGCTTGCTCCGGAAAGCCTAAACCGGCGAGTAATTCAGCTCCGCGGGACTCAATAGTATAACTGCCCGCCTGGTCCAATTTAATATGCAGCTCTGCTATTTTGTTGCCGTTATCAGCGGCTTCAGCCTCTCGGAGTTGATGCTGCAAGGCTCTGAAATCACGATCACCGTCAATAACGTATTGCAGTGCATTCATATCCAGCGCAGGGGTTTCTTGAGCAACACTGGCCATCCGCCAATGCTGTGGAATACTCAAATCGCCATTATCAATCTGTGCTTCTTGCTTTAACAGCGCAAAAAAACTTGATTTACCACAGCCATTAGCGCCGACTAATCCCACTTTCTGGCGTGGGTTGATTGTTGCACTGGCATTTTTAAGTAAAGATTTACCGCCGCGAATTAATTCAATATTACTGGCCACAATCATAAAAAAATATTCTCGATATTATACAAGTAAAGATAAAACTAATAATAACGGACTTTGTAAAGTTGAGCCATAGCAGTTGGTAATCAAATACAATTTGGTTACCATGGATCAATGATGGATCAGACAGAGTATTCAAAATGGCATTATCAAAAAATAAAAAACGTTTTATCGCGGGTGCAACCTGCCCAAAATGCAATGAGCTTGACAGCATAGCTTTGACACTGGAAAATGCAGTTGAAACTTTAAGGTGTGTATCTTGTGGTTACACACAATCACAAACACCTAAACAAGCAACATCGGCAACCCGCCAATTTGAGCAAATTATAGGTGTGTTTGATCCGAATGAAAATTGAATAAAACTTAAATAATGAGAAATAATATGAAAATTACAAATGACTCGGTGGTTTCAATCCACTTCGGCGTTTCAGAAGTTGATGGTAACGCATTAGACAGCACTGAAAACGGTGCTCCACTTGAATTCATTCAAGGTTCACATTATTTAGTGCCAGGCTTAGAATCCGAATTAGAAGGCAAACAGGTTGGTGATAAATTTGACGTTGAATTAGAAGCTAAAGATGCATATGGCATTTTCCAGGAAGAATTAGTACAACAGGTACCCCGCTCTTTATTTGAAGGTGTTGATGAAATTGAAGTCGGCATGTCGTTTCAGGCTGAAACAGATCAGGGACCACGCTCCGTTGAAGTAACAGAAGTCGGTGAGGAAAATGTCAGTATTGATGCAAATCACCCTCTGGCTGGCATGGCTTTGCGATTTGTAGGTGAAGTTGTTGGCGTTCGCGTCGCAAGCGAAGAAGAAATGGCGCATGGTCATATCCATCCTACTGACAGCAGTTGTGATGCAGATAACGAAGAAAAAGAAACAGCGCACGAATGCTGCGGTGGAGATAAAAGTAAACACGCGCAAGGTGATAGTTGTTGCGGTGACAAGCATGAAGAAAAAAAATCAGATCATGAATGCTGCGGCGGACAACACTAGCATCTGATTTATTGATTGAATGACAGTGTGATTTTTCTATTGCACTGGCCTTCAATCAATTCCCCTCACTTAAATTTCTTCTCTCTGTTAAAAAAAACTGACATCCTCTGTTCATAAGTTAAACCAAGCCTTATAAATTCCACTGTGATAACCAGCAACAAAGTCAAAATATTAATTTTCATTGAATGAAAAACCAACAATACTATCAACAAATTCATCGGGTTCGCTAACAAAGGGGGCATGCGATGAATCTTTAAATACTTTTTGCTGGGATCCCGGCAGTAATTGCTGCATCGCAAAACTTGTTTCGATGGGGATTAAACTGTCAAACTGACCAAAAATGGATAAGCAGGGGATATTAATCTGAGAAAATTCCCTTCGTAAATCACTATCATTGAGAAGATCTAACCCTTCACTTAAAGCAATCAAAGAGGCTGGTTTTGTATCGCTCAAAAGTTTTTTTAATATGAGCGCGTCTTTACGTGCACTTTTACAGCCCATCGCTTGAATGCTGATAAAGCGTGCTAATATTTTATCGGTATTTTTTAATAATCCCGATTTGAAGTTCTCAAACACTGCCGTCTCAACGCCCGGCCAAAGCTTATCGCCAACAAATTTAGGCGAAGCGCAAACTTGAATTAATTTGGCAATTTTATCGGGGTATAAATAACTGGCATGGCTTGCAATTAAACCGCCCAGAGACCAACCACACCAGATCGACTGCGCCGGTACCCTTTCCATAATACGATCTACTATTGCATCCAGAGAATATTCAGCTAAACCTTCACTGCCGCCAAATCCAGGCAGATCGATTAAATGCACTCGAAAATGCGCCGATAAGCCTTCCAATACAGGGGTCCAAACCACCGAGTTCACTCCCCAGCCATGTAATAATATCAAATCAGGCCCTTCACCCAGCACACGGCAAGTTACACTTTGTTCTATAATCACAGTCTCTCTCTTTTTATTGGATAAATACAGGTGCAAACAGTTACTGCCTTTATTAAACAAAAATTAAAACAATTAATCGAGCTATTCTTACCTGCCCGCTGTTTAATGTGCGAATTATCAAGTAACGATAGGCTTATCTGTGGACCTTGCCAAACAGCGCTACTCGAAGCAAGAACCTGCTGTCAACGCTGCGGCTTAGCCTTGAATATCTGTTTACCATTTTGCGGTGATTGTTTAAAACAAGCGCACCTATTTGAGCAATTACACGCCCTTGGAAGTTACCAGCCCCCCTACTCGCAAATGGTTAAAAAATTAAAATATACAAAACAGTTACTTTACGGAGAGCTATTGGGAGAATTACTCAGCGAATCTATAGTGCTGAATTTATCCGCGCAACAGCTAAGTAGAGTCGATTATTTACTGCCCGTGCCGTTACATACAAAGAAACAGCGTACTCGCGGTTTTAATCAGGCACAAATAATTGCTCAGGTGGTAGGCAAACATTTAAACATCCCTCTGATATTAGAGGGGGTTAATCGCCAGATAAACACCAGAGCGCAGGAAGGGCTTACGTTAAATAACAGAAAAAAGAATTTAAACGGAGCTTTTTCTATCAGCCTTGCCGTGCAGCAGGAAATAACAGGCGCTCATATTGTCATTATCGATGATGTTGTCACCACCGGGGCGACAGCTAACAGCCTGTGCCAAACACTTTTAAAAGCAGGCGCACAACGAATTGATATTTGGTGTTGCTGCAGAACGTCATTATCCACTCAAAAGTAATAACACAGCTTAATTTACTGTTTTTTTATACTGCTTAAAATGAATACCGAGGATAATAATAGGTTTTAGACTTTGTTATTAATTTGATTCATGACACCCTATCGTTTATCACCTTGTGGCCAGCTGAAGCTGTTCCAAGTCATTACTTAGGTTTTGTGTAATTAAAACACCGAGTTGTTTCATCAACGCCTTGCTTTGATTCATTTTTCCGCATGTCAATGAGAGCGAATCCGGCAGGATATAAAATAATCACTATTATTTTTTTCTTAATTATTTATAATGCTTGAGTAAATCACTCAAGAATAAAGGTCCAACTATGATTGAAATCACTCCAACTGCACAAGCACATTTTAAAAAATTACTTGAGCCACAAAAAGAAGGTACAAACATTCGCGTGTTTGTTATTAATCCCGGCACAGCTAAAGCAGAATGCGGTGTTTCTTATTGCCCGCCAGAAGCCGTTGAAGGCAGCGATACACGTTTAACATTTGATGGTTTTGATGCCTTGGTTGATGAAGTTAGCGTCCCCTTTTTAGAAGATGCCTTTGTTGATTTGGTTGAAGAAGATACAGGAACTCAGCTAACACTTAAGGCGCCTAATGCAAAAATGCGTAAAGTAAAAGACGATGCACCACTCATCGAACGCGTTGAATATGTTATTCAGGTTCAAATAAATCCGCAACTGGCAAGCCACGGTGGTTTTATTAAATTGATAGAAATAACAGCAGATAATGTTGCTATCATTGAATTTGGTGGTGGTTGTAACGGTTGTTCTCAAGTTGACTTAACACTCAAAGAAGGCATTGAAAAAGAGCTCTTAGAAGAATTTTCTGGCGAGTTAAATGCCGTGCGGGATATCACTGAACATGAAAGTGGTGATCACTCTTTTTATAAATAAAGAAAATGATTTAACAAGGGCTGAAGCAAACTTAGCCCTTGTTTACAAGTGTGAAATAATCCTCATAATTTATACCCTTTTTTCAATTTATTCAGCCAATAAAATAATATTCAAGCATTCTGCAAGATAATTGTATTATTTTTAAGCAACTTAATAACAGTAGATATGATAAATTGGCAAGAATTATCTTTATAGAAACATGCTCAGCTGCAATTATTTTTTTATTTTGTGTGTAGCTTCAAATAACACGAGCATTTTATGAACAAATCAAGTAGAATGCGCCACCCTCGCAAACGGATTCATTTTTATCCCTGCGAAACATTCAGATTAAACCTACTACGCGGTTGATAATACAAAAATTAATAGATGGTTTCAGTGATCAAACTGAAATGGTTGAGGTGATGTAGGTATAGGCTGAATTTATTGTACTTAAGTTATATCTTAAATACATACTTAAACCGAACTCATGAGGCCAATATGTCAGAGTCAACAATTACCGATAAAGAAGTTGTATTACCAAATTTTAATGAATTAAACTTACCAGAAGAACTCCTCAAAGTTGTTACTGAGTTAGGTTACGAAACCCCCTCTCCAATTCAAGCTGAATGTATTCCCCTATTGTTACAAGGCAAAGATGTTTTAGGTCTTGCACAAACAGGTACAGGCAAAACAGCTGCATTCGCTTTGCCTTTACTGGCAAACATTGATATTAATGCAAAGCTACCTCAAGTATTAGTGCTTGCGCCAACACGCGAATTAGCTATCCAGGTTGCAGAAGCATTCCAAACCTATGCACGGCATTTACGTGGTTTTCATGTACTTCCTATTTACGGCGGTCAAAGTTACGACATCCAATTCAAGCAGTTAAAACGTGGACCTCAAGTTGTTGTCGGTACACCCGGTCGTATCATGGACCATCTAAAACGTAAAACATTAGACTTATCACACCTTAAAACACTGGTACTTGATGAAGCTGATGAAATGTTACGCATGGGTTTCATTGACGACGTTGAAACAATCATGAAAGATATGCCGGATCAGCGTCAAACAGCGCTTTTCTCTGCAACGATGCCGGATCAGATTAAACGTATTACAAAACGTTATATGAACAATCCAACTGAGGTTAAAATCCAAAATAAAACCTCGACTGTTGCAAATATTGAACAGAAATGTTGGATAGTACGTGGTGTTAATAAGCTTGATGCCTTAACACGTATGCTTGAAACTGAAGAATATGATGGTGTGATCATCTTTGCTCGTACTAAAACAGCAACAGTTGAATTAGCCGAACGCTTAGAAGCACGCGGTTACCGTACTGCAGCATTAAATGGTGATATGAATCAGCAAGTGCGTGAACGTACTATTGCACGTTTGAAATCAGGCGGGTTAGATATCTTAATCGCAACGGATGTTGCTGCACGTGGTCTTGACGTAGAGCGCTTAAGTTTAGTGGTCAACTATGATATTCCAACGGATACAGAGTCTTATGTTCACCGTATCGGACGTACAGGCCGTGCGGGTCGTAAAGGTAAAGCAATCTTATTTGCAGCGCCACGTGAACGTCGTTTATTAAAAGCGATTGAACGCGCAACCCGTCAAGAGATTGCTATTATGGATCTGCCTAGCCGTGATGAAGTTACCAAAACACGTATTGCTAATTTTGAGAAGCAACTTTTATCTGTTATTGAAAGTGAAGACCTTACTTTCTACCGTACTTTATTCGGACAGATCGAAAACAATACCGATATTGATGAGCAAGACCTAGCAGCAGCTCTTCTTTATATGGCACAGAAAGAAAAACCTCTACAGCCAGTTGAAGAAAAATTTGTTGAACCTCGTTCAAATGACCGTGAAGATCGTGGCCGTCGCGACCGCAATGATCGTAACGACCGTGGTGGCCGTAATGATCGTACTGAACGTAGTGACCGTGGACGCCCTGACCGTAGTGAACAAGGTGGTGATAAACCCCGTGGACGTGGTCGCCCGACTGATGTTGAATTAGAAGTATATCGTATCGATGTAGGTCGTTCTCACGGTGTTCAAGTTAAAAACATTGTCGGTGCCATTGCTAATGAAGCAGATATCAATAGCCGTTTTATTGGTGATATCAAACTGGCTGATGATTATTCAACCATTGAATTACCAAAAGGTATGCCGGCTGAAACACTTAAACATCTTGAAAATGTTTATGTTTGTAAACGTCAGTTGAATATTAAAAAGAACTAAAAAACGTTTCTAAATAGCGTTTTAGTTTAAAATCAAGGGTGCTTTTTAGCACCCTTTTTTTATACCCAAAAATATAAAATCCAACGTTGAAACGCACAAATAGTTAGCGAGTGATTATCAATAAAAGGTTATATTTAAACGTAAGAGTTGTAACTGTGACGGGACGAAAAAGGGTTAGGGGAAAAATAGCGATCTTAATATCAAGAAAAACCCTTTTCAGAAGCTCAAATCTGCAAAGGGTTTGTTTATTACGGCAATATTATCTGCCTATCTACCTTGCAGAAAAAAACATCCTCAAATGTGCTGGTAGCGGAAAATAACCCTTCTTTATTTTTTAGTCGGCCGTTTCCAGTTATTAATATTACGTTGCTTAGTACGGCCAACCGCTAGGGCATTCTCCGGCACATCCATCACTATCGTTGAACCGGCGCCCGTTGTTGCGCCATTGTTGACGGTCACAGGTGCGATCAGCTGACAGTCGGAGCCGATAAACACATCGTCGCCGATATGCGTATGAAATTTGTTCGCGCCGTCATAATTACAGGTAATAGTACCAGCGCCGATATTAACCCTTTCACCTAAAGTACTGTCGCCGATATAAGTTAAATGGCCGCATTTAGTGCCATTACCCAGGGTTGATTTTTTAATCTCCACAAAGTTACCAACGTGCACCTCTTCTTTAAGCACGCTCTGGGGACGAATGCGGGCAAATGGGCCGATAGTTGCGCGGGCGCCAATGCTACTGGCTTCGATAATTGAATTGGCCTGAATCACGGCATTATCGGCGATATCACAATCAATCAGAATACAGTTTGCACCAATAACAACACCGTTACCCAAATGAACCTTACCCTGAATAATAACATTGATATCAATTTCAACGTCAACACCACAGGTTAATTCTCCGCGTAAATCAAAACGGTGCGGATCTCGCAGCATAACGCCGCTGAGCAGTAGTTCATTGGCTTTGTTAAGCTGATAGGCACGCTCTAAATTGGCCAGCTGCAGACGGGTATTAACACCTTCCACTTCTGTTGCACTTTGTGGCTGGACAGCACAGATAGTGCGCCCGTCTAAATGCGCCATTTTAATAATATCGGTAATATAATATTCACCGGCCGCATTTTCATTACTCAGCGCAGGCAGCCAACGACTTAAATCATTTGCATCTGCAACCAGAATACCGGTATTAACTTCTTTAATGGTTAATTGCGCCGGGGTTGCATCTTTTTGCTCAACGATACCAACAACATCGCCATTGATCCGTTCAATACGACCGTAACCGGTTGGATTATCGAGCTCAACGGTTAACAGTCCGATACCACCGAGCGGTTGTGCCGCAATTAAATCTGCTAAGGTTTTTTCTGCAAGCAGTGGCACATCACCATAAACCATGAGGATTTTCTCATCATTTTTAAAATGAGGCAGTGCAATCTGCATTGCATGTCCGGTGCCTAATTGTTCGACTTGCTCGATCCAATTAAGACTGCCATCGGATATTTTTGCCTGCAGCTGCTCTCCGCCATGACCGTAAATTAAATGAATACTGTCAGAACCGATACTTTTAACCGTATCAATCACGTGCTGAACCATCGGTTTATCGGCAATTTTATGGAGCACTTTGGGAAGTTCAGAACACATACGCGTACCTTTGCCGGCGGCAAGGATAACAACACTTAAAGACATAGAGGAAACCTCAATAATTAAAAAATTAAAAATACCATTCTAACGGAGTTTTTACATTTAACGAATAATAAAATGACATGCTCCTATTTAAGGAATGAATTAAGCTAAAAAATTAATATTACTATTCAGATAATTTGATGAGATGATAGTTATAGCAAACGCATAAAATAAGTGATCAGCCTTGCTAGTGTTGGTTTTTCCTGCGCATACAAGGTCATATCTTTGATACATTTGCTATTAACACTATAAAAATCCATTGTTTTTCATCATAATCTAACACAGAGATCACCAACTCCTCACTTTTCCCTAAAATATAGGCTATTTTATGAAACAACAAATATTGCAAGAGATGCGGGTTTTAGCAACTATTAATGAAGAAATGGAAATCAAGCGTCGTATCAACTTCATCAAAAACAAATTACAGCAAGCCGCCTGTCATTCATTAATTTTAGGTATCAGTGGCGGTGTTGACTCAAGTACTACTGGGCGTTTATGCCAACTCGCCATTGAGCAATTAAATCAATCTGAGAATACGGACAAATACCAATTTATTGCCGTTCGGCTGCCCTATGCGGTTCAGAAAGACGAAGATGAAGCACAATTGGCATTACAATTTATTCAACCTTCACATGTTACGACCGTCAATATACAAAATGGTGCCGATGGCATTCATGCAAGCACCTTAGAGGCACTTCAGAGCAGTGGAATCAAGCTTTTGAATACTAATATCGACTTTATTAAAGGTAATGTCAAAGCGCGGATGCGCATGATTGCACAATATGAAATTGCCGGATTAACCGGGGGTTTAGTGGTTGGAACGGATCACAGTGCTGAAAATATTACCGGCTTTTATACCAAACACGGGGATGGGGCTTGTGATTTAGCGCCCTTATTCGGTTTAAATAAACGTCAGGTTCGCGCATTAGCTAAACATCTCGGCGCACCGGCAATTTTAGTTGAAAAAGCCCCCACGGCAGACCTCGAAGAGGATAAACCTCAGCTGCAGGATGAACACGCATTAGGCATGACGTATGATCAAATTGATGATTTCTTAGAGGGTAAAAGTGTCAATCAAGAAATTGAAGATAAGTTAATCGCAATTTATTTACGTACCCAACACAAGCGTCAAGCTGTTCCCACTATTTATGATTGAGTCGTCAAGATTCAACCTAAAGGATCAAGTGGAACATTAGCTTTGGGTTTTATTAAGCCAGATCAAGCAAAACACTAGCCAGAACAAAGCAGAAAATGGTAAATTCAGGGCTCCGGTTAATCATTAACCGCGACTCTTTTATTTTTTTAACAGAAAGGATTGATAAATCATGAAAAAAGTAGGTTTAGTTGGTTGGCGCGGTATGGTTGGTTCTGTGCTTATGCAAAGAATGCGTGATGAAAATGATTTTGCAACGATTGAACCTGTGTTTTTTACCACCTCGCAAGTTGGCCTTTTAGCTCCAGAAATTGGAAAACCGAGCGCCACATTAAAAGATGCCTTCGCCATTGATGAACTGGCGAAGATGGATATCGTCGTCACCTGCCAAGGTGGTGATTATACGAATGAAGTTTACCCAAAACTGCGCGCAGCAGGCTGGAAAGGTTACTGGATTGATGCCGCATCTTCATTACGGATGCAGGATGACAGTATTATCGCATTAGATCCCGTCAACAAAGATGTTATACAACAAGGCATTAAAGACGGAGTTAAAACCTTCGTTGGTGGTAACTGTACGGTTTCATTATTATTAATGGCGTTAGGCGGTTTATTTGAAGCCGAACTAATCGAGTGGGTAACCCCGCATACTTACCAGGCAGCGTCAGGTGCCGGTGCACGAAATATGCGTGAACTTATCAGTCAGATGGGCTCTATCAGCGCCTCGGTTGCCGATAAATTAGCCGATCCTGCCTCTGCAATTTTAGAAATAGATCAGCAGGTAGCTGAACATATTCGTAGTGATGCGCTGCCAACAGAGCAGTTTGGCGCTCCCTTGGCCGGTAGTTTAATTCCCTGGATTGATGTGCCGATGCCATCGGGTCAAAGTAAAGAAGAGTGGAAAGCCCAGGTTGAAGCAAATAAAATTTTAGGTACAAGTGACAAGCAGGTCCCGATTGACGGTTTATGTGTGCGTATTGGTGCAATGCGCTGCCATAGCCAGGCGATCACCATGAAACTCAAAAAAGATATTTCAGTTGCTGAAATTGAACGTATTTTAGGCGCGCATAATGAGTGGGTTAAAGTAATTCCAAATGAACGTGATATTACTATCAGTGAACTTTCTCCTGCTAAAGTAACGGGTACTTTAACGGTGCCTGTCGGCCGCATTCGCAAATTAGCAATGGGACCGGAATACGTTACAGCGTTTACTGTTGGTGACCAATTATTATGGGGCGCCGCCGAACCGCTTCGCCGTATGCTAAACATTTTACAAGCGTCGTAAATTTTATTCGGCACACAAAAAAGGCTTCTTTTTAGAAGCCTTTTTTAATATATAAAACCATAAGGGTCATTAGAAAAGAATCAGCGTTCATCCTTTGGACTGCGGGATAACAAATCCATCGCCGCCTGTTTGACACCTTTACCCTGGTACAAGACATAATAAATTTGTTCACAAATGGGCATTTCAATGCCAATACGATGTGACAAATTATACACCTCTTCAGTGTTTCGATAACCTTCGACTACTTGCCCTATTTCAATTTGCGCTTCATCGATCCCTTTGCCCTGCCCCAAAGCAAGTCCAAAACGACGATTACGAGATTGATTATCGGTACAGGTTAATACCAGATCTCCCAGACCCGCCATGCCCATAAAAGAGGATTCTTTAGCGCCCAGTGCCACACCCAAACGCGTTAACTCAGCCAAACCGCGCGTAATCAGTGCGGTACGGGCATTTGCGCCAAAACCTAAACCATCGGCCAGACCGGCGCCTATTGCAATCACATTTTTCACAGCTCCGCCCAGTTGTACTGCTGTGAAATCATCTGAAATATAGGTTCTGAAATTACGGTTATTGTGAAAGAGATCGGCGATATCCTGAGTAAACTTGCTTTCAGATCCAGCAATAGCGACTGCGGTCGGTAAGCCTTTCGCAACTTCCATCGCAAATGTCGGACCGGAAAGAACCGCTAAAGGATAATGCTTTCCTAACACATCAATGGCCACTTCCTGCAATAAACGCCCTGTTTTAGCTTCTAAGCCTTTTGTCGCCCAGGCAATTCGATGCTGCGGAGTAAGAAAGGGTTTGATTTGTTGTAAAACCAGTGCAAACACATGACTTGGAACCACCAATAGAATATTTTGAGTTGCGGCTAAACAAACCTCTAAATCAACTTCAGGGATTAATAGTTCCGGAAATTTAATATTGGGCAAAAAGGCTTTGTTTTCGCGATCCGATTGTAAGCGTTTGATATGATCTGCTTGATGCCCCCAAAGCAAGGTGGGGTGACCGTTTCGAGCCAAAGATACAGCAAGGGCGGAGCCATATGATCCCGCTCCTAAGACTGTAATGGCTATATTATCTGCCATACAAATACCTACTTCACTTTATAATCACCGGCAGCATATTAAGCTGCACAATGATTGATTAAGAATCTAATTTAGTTTCTTCTGCTTGTTTACGTATACAGCCTGCTTCATTAAAGTTAAACCGTTATCATCACTAGAAATAGACTTAACGGCTCAGCAATTGATTAAGAATCTAATTTAGCTTCTTCTGCTTGTTTACGTAATACAGCCTGTTGGAATAAAGCATCAAAGTTGACCGGCGCGAGGTTTAACTGCGGGAAAGTACCACGGGTAACAAGGCTTGAGACGGTTTCACGTGCGTAGGGAAATAAAATATTAGGACAGAATGCATTCAAGCAATGTGCCATCTGCTCGCCTTCTAAATTTCCAACGGAGAAAATACCCGCCTGTTGAACTTCGCATAAAAACGCAACATCTTCACCAACTTTTGCCGTCGTTGTTAAGGTCAACACCACTTCAAAAACATTATCTTCTAATTTTTGGCTTTTTGTATCAATGTCCATTGACACCTCTGGTGCCCATTCCTTTTTGAAAATAGTCGGTGAGGTTGGGCATTCAAAAGAAATATCTTTTACGTAGACACGTTGGATATTAAATTCAACTTGTTCTGCTTTAGCTTGTTGTTCTGGTTGATCCTGTTGTTCTGCCATTATAATCCCTTAAAGTTAGCTTGTGCTAATGTGAATTCATTGAGTATTAACTGCTCGCGCGGTGATGTTTGCCGAATACTCTATTTGCTTAATAATTTATCCAGTTTACCACTTCGTTCCAGCGCATAAAGTTCATCACAACCGCCCGTAGGCTGATCATTGATGATAAGTTGAGGAACCGTACTTCCGCCGGTTAGCGCAACCATTTTGGCACGCGCGTCCGAAGAGGAAACATCAATATCAGTGTAAGCGACGTTTTTCTGGTCCAACAATTTTTTGGCACGAGTACAGAACGGGCACCATGATGTTGTATAAATAACTATTGTTGCCATAATTTACTTCTTCGTTGTTGGTAATTTAGCTTCAGCCCAGCCATTCATGCCAGAAAGTAAATTGCTTACTTGTGTAAAACCAGCTTTTCTCAATTTACCCGCGGCACCCGATGAACGGTCACCTGAAGCACAGACTAATATGATGGGGGCCTCTTTATGTTTTTCAATATCTGAAAAATTCCCTTCGTCAATTTGTGACACAGGTATGTTTTTTGCGTTTACAATATGGCCTTTTTTGTACTGATCAACCGGGCGGACATCAACAATGATCGCATTTTGCTTATTTATCATCATAATCGCATCCTGCGCTTCGATACTTTTAACACCCGAGATTTTACTCTTAACAAGGCTTTGCAGCAGCATAGCTGCAATTGCAACCCACGCTATCGATAATATTGGTTCGCTGGAAAAAAAATCTATATATTGTTGCATAGGTTATGATCATCTTCTGTAAGGTTTATTTGCCGCGATTATACCTTGTGAAATGAATAAAATCAGCCAAAGTATTATTCAATGAGTTATAAAATGAATAAATTTAGTTATTTTTCCACCCGATACAGACGATGAAAAGCTTTTTCAGTGACAATGAGCTGCAATGTTGTAAAATCATGCGCTCTATCATTAAGTCAGTTATTCCTGCACGGGTATAATAAGTAACAATACCAAAGCAACTTAGGAAAAAGTAAAGATCATTTCCAGGTTATTTTGGTATGGTTACCCAAAAGACTTAAGAATGCAGATTTAAGTAATTTGGATATAAACATATTTTCAACATTAATCTCAAAGAGGCTCCACATGACTATTGCTAAAAAACCACTTGTTTTATTAATTATGGATGGTTGGGGATACCGCCCCAATATGCCGGACAATGCTGTTGCAAATGCAAATACGCCGGTACTTGATAAGCTCTGTAAAGATTACGCCAATGACCTTCTCTCTGCATCTGGAATGGATGTGGGTTTACCGGACGGTCAAATGGGTAACTCAGAAGTTGGCCATACCAATATTGGCGCTGGCCGTACTGTTTATCAAAACTTAACCAAAGTGACCAAGTCTATTGCCGATGGTGATTTTTTTGACAATAAAAACTTTGTCGATGCGGTTGATAAAGCGGTTGCAGCCGGTAAAGCCGTACATATCATGGGTCTTGCCTCTCCCGGTGGCGTACATAGCCACGATGGACATATTGTTGCTGCTGTCGAATTGGCCGCTAAGCGTGGCGCAAAAAATATTTTAGTTCATGCTTTTCTGGATGGTCGCGATACACCGCCAAGAAGTGCAGCTGGTACTCTGGCACTCTATGAAGAAAAATACGCAGAGCTTGGTGTTGGCCGTACGGCGACATTAGTGGGCCGTTATTTCGCAATGGACAGAGATAACCGTTGGGATCGTGTTGAGCAAGCCTATAACTTGTTAACCCAGGCAAAAGCTGAGTTCACTGCAGATAATGCACTGGCTGGTTTAGAAAATGCTTATGCGCGTGACGAAAATGATGAATTTGTTAAAGCAACCGTGATTGGTGAAGCAGCAGCTATCGAAGATGGTGATGCGGTTTTATTTATGAACTTCCGTGCAGACCGTGCACGTGAAATAACCTATACATTTACGGATTCCAACTTTTCGGGCTTCAAACGTGCGGCACTGCCAAAGGTTCACTTCGTCACACTGACCGAGTTTGCCGATGACATTACTGCACCTGCGGCTTTTTCAAGTGAGTCATTAACCAACACCCTGGGTGAATGGTTAGCCGATCATGGTAAAACACAGTTGCGTATCTCGGAAACCGAGAAATATGCACACGTCACTTTCTTCTTCAACGGCGGCGTTGAATCTGAATTTAAAGGCGAAGATCGTACTTTGATTAAATCACCTGCGGTTGCAACCTATGATATGCAACCCGAAATGAGCTCTGCCGAGCTGACCGAAAAATTAGTTGGCGCAATCAAAAGCACAAAATACGACGTGATCATTTGTAACTATCCAAATGGTGATATGGTTGGCCATACTGGTATCTATGATGCTGCTGTTAAAGCCTGCGAAGCCGTTGACAGTTGTATTGGTGAAGTTGTCACTGCATTAAAAGAAGTGGGTGGTGAGTGTTTAATTACGGCCGATCACGGTAATGCAGAGCAGATGATTGACCCGCTAACAGGCGGTATTCATACGGCACATACCAACTTGCCAGTACCGTTCATTTATGTCGGTCGGAATGCACAAATGGCATCAGGCGGACGTTTATGTGACATTGCACCGACTATGTTGAAATTAATGGATATGGAAATCCCAGCAGAAATGACGGGTACCCCACTTATTACATTAAAATAAACTGATAACAGCATAATGCTATTAACAGCTCAGTATTTAGTTATTTTATTCAAGCAAAATTGGTAAAATTTCTAAATGCTGAACTATCTAAAATAAGTGCAGGAAATTAATGACCAACACGCGTCTTAGCAAAAAAAAGAGCATTTCAGCAGTGTTAGTCAGCTGCTTTCTTTTCTGCTTTCCCCTTTCAATACAAAACAGTTTTGCAGCTGATAAGCTTGCAACGATTGAACACCAGATAAAAACCGCCAAAGGCGCCCAAAACCAACAAACTAAACAGCAAAAATTATTAGAAGAACTGGTTGCCGATGCTGAAAAAGAGACCGCCATTGCAACTCTTAACGTGCAGCAGAGCGAACAGGCAATCCAACGTGAAGACAGCCGTCTCAAAAAATTAATAAAACAAACGGCTCTGCTTGAAGAAGATAAAATAAAACAACAAAAACTGCTTGAACAGCAATTGATCAGCTCCTACATGACGGGGCAAAATGATTTAATAACGTTAATCTTAAATCAACAAGATATCAGCAAAATAATCCGAGCAAAAAGTTATTACCAATACCTTAATAAAGCGCGTCTGGAAAGCATTAACGCACTCTATGAAACACAACAGCAATTAGAAAACAACCGATCTGAACAAGCCGAGTCTTTGCTCGCCTTAAAAGGATTGTATGCAAAACAGAAAACAGCTGCAGAAAAATTACTTGAACAACGTCTTCAGCGAAGCACCGCCTTAAGAGAGTTAAATCAGGACTTAAATTATCAAAATGTCCTACTTGCCCAACTGGATGATCAGGCAAAACGTTTAAAAGCGCAACTCAAAAAAGAGAGTGAAGCACGACAAAAACGTGAGTTAGCGGCAGCAAAAGCGCTTAAAAAAAGACAAAGCAAATTAAAAGAGAAAACCTATTCCAGTATTAGCAAACAATTAGGGCAATTAAACTGGCCAATTCAAGGTGAGGTTTTATCCGCCTTTGGCAGTCAGCGTAGCGGCCAGTTAAAGTGGAAAGGCATCACCATTGAGGCAAATGAAGGTGAAAAAGTACGGGCTGTCGCAAGCGGACGCGTTTTATTTGCCGGATATTTTAAAGGTTACGGCATGGTCATCGCATTAGATCACAGTGATGGTTATATTAGCCTGTATGGCTACAACCAAACCCTATTACAGAAAACCGGTGATCTAGTTTTCCAGGGTGATGCGATCGCGCTGGCCGGGCACAGCGGGGGACAGGATAAGAACAGTCTTTATTTTGAATTGAGCTACAAAGGCACAGCCAAAGATCCCCTGCTGTGGCTTAAAAATAAACATAACTGGAAATAAAAACTCCACTTCAGAGAATCCCAAACCACTTCCACAATGAACAGTTGAAAAAGGGGTTTGGTTATAAAACGGCTGCAGGATACTCAGCTTAAAATAAGCAATACTATGACCAACAGCGATTCACAAAAAATGTAAAGAGGTGGAATGTTTTTGTCCCAAATAATGACACCCACTATTACATTAGGCCATAGTACAAAATATCTGAGCATGCTGCCAAAATCCAATCAAAAGAGTATTTATTATGCGCTTGTCTGTATTTTCACCCGAATATTCAACACAATTATTAATTGATTTACAAAAAATTTATCAGCCTTACTTTAGCCCGGAAGAGCTCACCACAGAATCCCTGCAGACGTTAATTGAAGATAAGCAATCACAGTTATTTGTGACCTTATTTAATGCGCGTCACCTCGGCGCGGTAAGAGTATGTGCAACAGAGCACGAAGCGACATTAAGTTTATTATCCGTGCGCGACCTGACTCGCCGCCGTGGCATCGCCAAAAATCTGCTTAAGGAAGTTGAAAAACACCTCAAAAATAAAAATATGACAGTGGTTAAAATGTGCTTAGATAAATTTCCCGAACAAGAGAAAGAGGGGCTGACTCTATTTATGCTGGCATGCGGTTATTCATTGACTGATGGCCTGTTCAGTAAGAATCTATAATCCGCTCCTGTTGTACTTAAAGAATTGAGTGATTCTTTAAGTACAACTATATTCTTACCTTTTTCCCCTGTATTCTTGCGCCCTTGTCTATCTCGCCACTTAGTATGCATAAATAAGCAGGTTAAAAGTAACTGGATGACAGAAACGCTCTTTTGACTTTGCCGAATGTGTAAAAAGGCGTAAAGAGAAAAACCCCTAATAACCACAATCAGATGAATTAACAGCTCAACCCTGGCAGTTTGCAAGGTCAGCGCTTATTCTTCGTGTCATTGTTAAAACCATCTTGAAAGGAAAAAATCATGCCTTGGATACAATTAAAATTAAATGCGACTGCAAAAAATGCAGAAAGTATCGGTGAACTATTAATGGAAAATGGTGCATTATCGGCGACCTTTACCGACGCGCATGACGTCCCTATTTTTGAGCCGGCACCGGGTGAAACCCGCCTTTGGGGTGATACCGATATTACCGGTCTTTATGAAGCAGAAACGGATATGTTACCGATCATTGAGCAATTACGTAACAGCCCGCTTTTAATGGATGATTTTTCCTACAAAATTGAAGCGCTGGAGGACAAAGATTGGGAACGTGAATGGATGGATAAATTTCATCCCATGAAATTTGGTGAACGTTTATGGATCTGCCCAAGCTGGAAGCCTGTTCCCGATGAAAATGCGGTCAATGTGATGCTTGATCCCGGGCTTGCATTTGGTACCGGCACGCATCCAACTACGGCTTTATGTTTGACCTGGTTAGACAGCCTGAATTTGCAGGATAAAGTGATTATCGATTTTGGTTGCGGCTCCGGCATTTTAGCCATTGCAGCCTTAAAATTAGGCGCTAAAAGAGTGATTGGTATTGACCTTGATCCGCAGGCTATTACCGCGAGCCGCGACAATGCCCAACGTAACAATGTGTCTGAGCAACTAGAATTATATTTACCCGCTGATCTGCCCGAAGGTATTTTAGCCGATGTTTTAGTGGCTAATATTCTTGCCGGCCCGCTTCGTGAACTGTCAACAAGCATTAAAGCTCTGGTAAAAAATGATGGATTACTTGCCTTATCTGGCATTCTTGAGCAACAGGCCGATGAATTGATTGGCGTTTACGGACAGTGGTTCAGCATGGATAAAGCCACCATTAAAGAAGAGTGGGCAAGACTATCCGGGGTAAAAAACATCGCAGAGCAATCTGCTTAAAGAGTTAACAATCGTAATTCTAAAATAAAAAGTGAGTGATTCTTTGCTGTTGAAAAACATAAATAAAGAACACTCGCAAGCCTTTATCGCAAAAAAAGCATAAATATTGATCAGTAACAAGACTTTTAAAGCTAAAAAGTGACCTTCAATTAATAAAACTTAAAACAGCCTAGTTTGCAAGCAAAATAATTGCAAAATGCTTAATTAATAGCCTTTATTCTCATCACAAAAATGCGTACACTACGCCGCCTTGACCAAGAGAATTGCTTAATATATGCGCATCGGGCAGTATCAACTAGATAACAAAATCATTTTAGCACCCATGGCAGGGGTAACAGATCGCCCCTTCCGTGAGCTTTGTCGAAAACAAGGTGCAGGACTTGCAGTGTCCGAGATGCTGTCATCGAATCCGCGCGTATGGAACAGCAGGAAGTCGAAGTTAAGAATGGACTACCATAATGAATCTGGCATTAGATCAGTGCAAATTGCTGGCTCAGAGCCTTTGGCAATGGCGGCAGCTGCACAATTGAGCGTGCAGCAAGGCGCTCAGATCATTGATATCAATATGGGTTGTCCCGCTAAAAAAGTGAATAAAAAGAAGGCTGGCTCAGCATTATTACCTCACCCTGAACTTGTACGGGCAATTTTAGAAAGTGTGGTTGATGCCGTTGACGTGCCTGTTACTTTAAAAATTCGCACTGGCTGGGATCCCGACAGTAGAAACGGTCTGGAAATCGCACGAATAGCAGAACAATCGGGTATCCAAGCACTTGCAGTGCACGGTCGTACCAGGCAATGTTTTTATAATGGATTTGCTGAATACGACACCATAAAAAAAATTAAACAAAATGTAACTATTCCTGTGATTGCAAATGGTGATATTACCTCAGTGGAAAAGGCAAAATTTGTGCTTGATTACACCGGTGCTGACGCCATTATGATTGGACGAGGCGCACAAGGTGCTCCTTGGATATTCAATGAAATTAATTATTATCTAACAACGGGAGAGCAACTTGCCCCTCCGGATAAATTGGAAATTGCCCAGATCCTTATTGCCCATGTACAAGCTTTACATGGTTTTTACGGGGAAGTAATGGGACCTCGAATTGCTAGGAAGCACGTTGGATGGTATTTAAAAGAGCAGGATCAGTTAGGTCACTTTAAGCGACAATTCAATACAATTGACTGCCCGTACGAGCAATTAAAAACGTTAGAAACTTACTTAAATAAATAAAGAGTTAATAGCCATGTTTGAACAAAATATTTCTTCAGAAGCACTTACAACAACAACCAGTATTCCTGCTACCGGGCAGATAACTCAACGACCACTTCGTGATTCAGTCCGTCAAGCGGTGTCAGGTTATGTAGCACAACTTAATGGTCAAGATCCAACTGAATTATATGAACTTGTTTTATCTGAAGTTGAAGCGCCATTATTGGATATTATTATGCAGTATACTCGTGGTAATCAGACCCGTGCGGCAACTATGCTGGGCATTAACCGTGGTACATTACGCAAAAAACTGAAAAAATATGGCATGGGTTGATAGCTCAGTCATTATTTAATCGAAAAAGCGACTCAAAGGTCGCTTTTTTTATGTCTAGAATAAATAATATCAAAAGTTATTTGCCACTAAACGATTCGCTTTATCCATTACAGAACAGGGAAATCTATGCTCTTATTACCCATTAATGAACAGTTAAAAAATTTGCAGTCATGGCAGCAAAGTGTTTTCTGCATGGCACTGGCGCAACACAGTCTTTTACATTTTCACCTTTTTTCTGAAGCAATTAAAAGTGAGCATGGGCAAACCATTGATACCCTCAACCAACTGTTTTGGGAAAAAATGACAGTAAAAGGTGCAAAAATAAATTTTGCCATACAACAGGATCGTTTTGAGGACATTATTCCCGATACGCGTGAATTTGATTTTTACGGCGTTTATCCGGCGCTGGATCACTGTGTTATTTTAAGTTGTGCTTTTAATAGTTTTTTAACTGAATCAAAAGACGAAGCTTTTAATGCCAGTCAAACCTCATTTGCAACTATCGCAAGTTTCATTGAATTACAAAATGACGGCGAAGTTGATGAGCTGTCATTAACTGAACTTCCACTGATCCAGTCTGAGTTAGTTTTTCAACAAACGTTACTTGAAAAATTAGACAATCAGCGCAGTCCTGAGCTCATAAAATCAATCAGACAGTTTGTGCTCGATCTTGGAATAACTAATTTAGGCATCGCGCTTAATGATTAAATTCGTCTTTATTGTGTGATTTTTAACACATTGTGCAAAATAAAGGGATATTTCTATTACTTTTATAAGTAATAGTCTTTACAACGGCAATCTATTGATAAGATACTAGAATCTCTTGAAAATATAGATTTCAGTTAGTCGATTAGCGACTGAATTTTAGACAGAAAGTTAAAATATACTTTTTGCAGACACACCAGCTTAATAGGGATCTCAGAATGGCTGGGTATCCCTCTTAAAGCTAATTCTAACTACCTATAAAAATGGAAATACTAAGATGAACAAAACTCAACTTATTGCTGATATTGCAGATAAAGCAGAACTCACAAAAGTTCAAGCGAAAGTGGCTTTAGAACAAATAATGACCAGCGTCACAGAAAGTCTAAAAGATGGTGAGCCAGTACAGCTAATTGGATTTGGTACTTTTAAAGTAAACCACCGTGCAGCCCGTACAGGTAGAAATCCGCAGACCGGAGCAGAGATTCAAATTAAAGCGGCTAATGTGCCTGCTTTTGTTGCCGGTAAATCGCTTAAAGAAGCCGTTAATAAATAACAGCTTTAATAGAAAGGATGCAAACTAGCTTGCTCCTTTCTTTTTATCCCGCCTTTCGTTTTAATCTTTTTATTAATAACCCCATATACATTTTTAGTAATCCCCTGTTACATCAGCTGCAAATGAAAATAATTATCAGCGTCTAAAAAACTATCCATGCTCTCCTTTAATATGAATAAAATCTGCTTAAGATTAATATTTCACCAAAACCTATTCCAGATCAATAGTTGACTAAATTACTATGTTATTTTGAATACCTGACTAAAACACTAAACTATTCATCTATAAATTTAACCACCTTTAACATCTGGTGATGGTTTTTGATTGATTAACTTATTTATATTAAAAAGGCTATTTATGTTTTGTATTCAATGTGAACAAACAATGAGAACTCCTGTTGGAGATGGTTGCTCATACTCTCAAGGTATGTGCGGTAAAACAGAAGAGGTTTCAGATCTGCAGGATGTATTGATCTATGCTTTGCAGGGCACCTCCTTTTATGCGGAAAAAGCACGTGAGTTTGAGATTATCAATGCAGAAATTGATGCCTTTGTTCCTAAAGCTTTTTTTGCGACCTTGACCAATGTTAATTTTGAAGCCGATCGTATTGCTGATTATGCACGTTTGGCACAAGCCTATCGTGAGCAATTAAAAGCACAATATGAAACAGCTTGTTTACTTGCCGGACAACAACCCGCAGAGCCGAGTGCTGCTGCTAAATTTGAGTTAGCGGCCGATCATGCCGGTTTATTAGCTCAGGCTGAAAGCGTTGCGGTAAACCGCGGCAAAGAACTGGTTAATGCGGATATCATGGGGCTGCGCCTGCTGTGTTTATACGGCCTTAAAGGCGCTGCTGCTTATATGGAGCATGCTTATATTCTTGGACAGACAGATCAGCTTGTCAGTGCGGAATTCCACCAGATTTTTGCATGGCTGGCAACAGACAGTGACGATCTCGGTAAGTTACTGGAAACCAGCATGGCCATCGGTACTCTTAACTATAAAGTCATGGAGATGCTGGATCGCGGTGAAACCACTAAATTTGGTCATCCGCAGCCAACCCAGGTTAATGTTAAATCTGTCGCAGGTAAGGCTATTTTAGTTTCCGGTCATGATCTTTGCGATCTGGAAATGATCCTTAAGCAAACAGAAGGTACCGGCATCAATGTTTATACTAACGGTGAGATGTTACCTGGCCACGGTTACCCTGAGCTGAAAAAATACCCTCATCTTGTTGCCAACTACGGTAGCGCTTGGCAAAACCAGCAGAAAGAGTTTGCTTGTTTCCCGGGTCCTATCGTGATGACCTCAAACTGTTTGATTGATCCTAATGTAGGCGACTACGCACAAAGAATGTTTACCCGCAGCATCGTTGGCTGGCCCGGTGTGCCGCATATTGAAGGTGATGATTTCAGTGAAGTTATCCAATGTGCACAGGAGATGGAGGGCTTTAAATACAGTGAGATTCCGCATGAGATCACCGTTGGTTTTGGTCGTAATGCATTGATGAATGCAGCGCCTGCTGTGATTGAACAGGTAAAAGCCGGCAATATTCGCCACTTCTTCCTGGTTGGCGGTTGTGACGGTGACAAAGCGGAACGTAGCTATTACACCGATCTCACCAAAGCCATTCCCGATGATTGTCTGATTCTGACGCTGGCCTGCGGTAAGTTTAAATTCAATAAAATTGATTTTGGTGATATCAATGGTATTCCTCGCCTTTTAGATGTGGGTCAATGTAATGATTCGTACTCTGCCATTCAATTAGCCTTAGCACTGGCTAAAGAGTTCGATTGCGGCGTTAATGAGTTACCGCTTAGTCTGGTACTAAGCTGGTTTGAACAAAAAGCGATTGTGGTCTTGCTGACACTGTTATCACTGGGTGTTAAAAATATCCGCGTAGGACCAAGTAAACCGGCATTTTTAACCGATAACCTGCTTAACGTGCTTAATGAACAATTTGGCCTCAATCTTATCGATGATGTTGAGTCTGATTTAAAGGCGATGTTAGCTAAATAAGTTTTAATAATGAGTGATCTGATGATGCCAAGGCTAATCAGATCACTCTGCAAGCAAAGAGATAACTATGCAAACCCAATCAAACTTATTTGAGCCGCTTATCTGTATTAAGCGTATTGAAGAAACACTTGATAGCGCCACTTTTGAATTTAAAAAAGCGGATGATACGCTGTTTGAATACCAGGCGGGACAATTTTTAACCTTTGAAGTTGACGTTGCCGGTGAGCTTCAATATCGCGCCTATTCATTATCATCGACGCCCTCTCAACCGCAATCCGTTGCGGTCACTATTAAACGCGTACCGGGCGGCAAGGTGTCTAATTATTTATTAGATAATCTGCAATCCGGTATCGCTTTACCGGCGATGGCACCCGCCGGTGAATTTACTCTGCAGGATAACCCGACAACACCTGAGCTGTTATTAATGAGCGCAGGCAGCGGCATTACGCCTTGTATGTCGATCGCGCGTTGGTTATTAGATACCAAACAACAGGTTAACATTCACTTTATCTATAGCGCCCGCAGCGAAGCTGATATTATTATGGCCGATACGCTAAAGGCACTAGATGCTCAATATGACAATTTTCGTTTAACACGGATTTTAGAAACAACTGACAATAGCGATGATCTGCACGGCAGATTAGATCTCGACATGTTTGAAAAGCTGGTACCTGAGCGACACGGCCGAACCATCTTTATCTGTGGTCCAGCGCCCTATATGCAGGCTGTTGAGCTAGTCGCCAAGCAAAGCGGTTTTGATATGGCATTGTTCCATAAAGAGAGTTTTGTGCCTGCGGCTAATGACGATCAAATAAGCGCTGAATCGGTGCTGAGTTATCAGGCTGTCGCACCGCAATATGGCAAAAACTTTACAGTTGCAGAAAATCAAAGCCTGCTTGAGGCATTAGAAGCCGCCGGTGTACCTGTAATAGGCGCTTGTCGTTCGGGTATTTGCGGCTCTTGTAAATGTAAGGTGACAGGCGAAGTTAAATCAACCAGCCAAGCAACCTTAACCGCCGAGCAGATAGCACAAGGTTATGTACTCAGCTGCAGTACCAAAGCTTATTCTGATTTGGTCGTAGAGCTCTAACAGCACAATCTGAAAACAAAAAAGCCGATGTTATAAAACATCGGCTTTTTAGCTTCTAGCCTTTCAACTTGTCAGTTTATTTTTTGTTCTGCTCACGAGCAATCGCGCGATGCGCAATATCATGACGATAGAACATACCATCCCAACTGATTGTCTTGGCCAGCGCATAGGCTTTCTGCTGTGCTTCGGTGACGCTATTGCCTAATGCAGTGGCACACAAAACGCGCCCGCCATTGGTGACAATTTGGCCATCAACTTCTTTGGTACCACCATGGAAAACTTTAAGGCCTTCGGTCTCCTGTTCAGGCAAGCCTTTAATCACTAAACCTTTTTTGTACTCATCTGGGTAACCGTCAGCAGCCAGGACAATACCGATCGCGGCACGTTGGTCAAATTCAGCTGTCATATCAGCCAATTCGCCATTCACACCCGCCAGACATAAGGTTACAAGATCAGACTTCATACGCAGCAACAGCGGCTGGGTTTCCGGATCACCAAAACGACAGTTGTATTCAATCACTTTAGGTGTTCCATCGGCCATGATCATCAGACCCGCATATAAGAAACCCGTATAAGTATTTCCTTCCGCCGCCATGCCTTTAACGGTTGGATTAATAACAAGATCCATAATACGATCGTGCATTTCAGGCGTTACTACAGGCGCAGGAGAATAGGCTCCCATGCCGCCCGTATTAGGTCCGGTATCACCATCACCGACACGTTTATGATCTTGACTGGTTGCCATGGGAACAACATTTTCACCATCAACCATAACAATAAATGAAGCTTCTTCACCGTCTAAGAACTCTTCAATAACAACACGGTGTCCGGCAGAGCCAAATGCATTACCTGCTAACATGTCATGAATAGCCTCTTCCGCGTCTGCAAGGGTCATCGCAACAATAACGCCTTTACCCGCCGCAAGACCGTCAGCTTTAATAACAATCGGGGCACCCTTTTCACGAACATAAGCCAATGCAGGCTCAATTTCAGTAAAGTTTTGGTACCAGGCCGTTGGTATATCATGACGCGCTAAAAAGTCCTTCGTGAACGCTTTTGAGCCCTCTAGCTGGGCTGCGCCCTTAGTGGGACCGAAGCAAGCAAGGCCGGCAGCGGTAAAGGCATCAACCACACCGATAACCAATGGCGCTTCAGGGCCGACAATAGTTAACTCAACATGGTTTTCTTTAGCAAATTTAACTAAGCCGTCAATATCTTCAACGTCAATGGCAACGTTAGTCACTTTTGCTTCTAGCGCGGTACCGGCATTACCCGGGGCAACAAAGATATTTTTAACTTGCTTATTTTGAGCAACTTTCCACGCAAGCGCGTGCTCACGTCCGCCACTACCAATAATTAAAACATTCATACAGTAACCTTATTCAATCAAATAGATTAATCATATCTTGCTAAGTGATTTAATTCGCAATCAAGGCGAAAGCGCGCAGCTTGCTCCTGCAAGTACTGCGCACATCCAGTGCTACGCCCCAAAGGGTCATCCTACGGATGTTATAATTCTTTCCCGAAGAATTATTGAGCACTTTCAACGCAGAGTGCGGATAAAAGCACAAAGCAAAATAGAATTAATGACGGAAATGACGCATTCCCGTAAATACCATTGCCATATCATGTTCGTCGGCTGCTGCGATAACTTCATTATCACGCATTGAGCCGCCTGGTTGGATTACGCAACTAATACCGGCTTCTGCCGCCGCATCAATACCATCACGGAAAGGGAAAAATGCATCCGATGCCATCACAGAACCTGCCACTTCGAGGTTTTCATCGGCCGCTTTAATGCTTGCCACTTTGGCACTGTAAACGCGGCTCATTTGTCCTGCGCCAACACCAACGGTGGCGCTGTTTTTAACATACACAATGGCATTTGATTTAACAAATTTAGCCACTTTCCAGCTGAATAACAGATCGTTTAATTCCGCTTCTGTAGGTTGACGTTTAGTAACCACTTTAAGGTCGCCTAAACCAACCATGCCTTGATCTCTGTCCTGTACTAATAAACCACCATTAACGCGTTTGATATCAAACTGGGTAGTTTTTTCAGCCCATTCTCCACAGGTTAACAAGCGCAGGTTTTTCTTAGTCGCTACAATTTGTGCAGCTTCAGGGCTAACGGCAGGCGCAATAATCACTTCAACAAACTGACGGGAAACAATGGCTTCAGCAGTTTTTGCATCGAGCTCACGGTTAAAAGCAATAATGCCACCGAAAGCAGATGTCGGGTCAGTTTTGTAAGCACCTTCATAGGCATCAAGAATATTATCAGCAACAGCAACACCACAAGGATTAGAATGTTTAACAATCACACAAGCCGGCGCCGAGAACTCTTTAACACACTCAAGAGCCGCATCGGTATCGGCGATATTATTGTAAGAAAGGGCTTTACCCTGTAACTGAGTCGCGGTAGAAACCGAAGCTTCTTGAATAGCATCTTCCACATAAAAAGCGGCATTTTGGTGGCTGTTTTCACCGTAACGCATATCTTGCTTTTTCTTAAACTGCATGTTGAAGGTACGAGGGAATTTAGATTCAAGATCGCCTTCGCTATTCTCACCATAACTTGGCACCATAGTACCGAAGTAATTAGCGATCATGCCGTCATATTGCGCAGTATGCTCATAGGCTGCGATAGCAAGATCAAAGCGGGTTTTATAAGCTAAGCTACCGTTATTTTCCTGCATCTCTTTAAGAACACGGGCGTAATCACTGGCGTTAACCACGATTGCCACATCTTTATGATTTTTTGCAGCAGCGCGGACCATGGTTGGACCACCGATGTCGATGTTTTCAATAGCATCTTCTAAAGAACAATCTGGACGGGCAACGGTTTCAGCAAACGGATAAAGATTGACCACTACCATATCAATAGGTGCAATATCATTTGCAGACATAACGGCTTCATCAATACCGCGACGGGCAAGAATCCCACCATGAATTTTAGGATGCAAGGTTTTAACTCGTCCATCCATCATTTCAGGAAATCCAGTATAGTCAGATACTTCGGTCACTTTGATGCCATTCTCGGCAAGCAGTTTACAAGTACCACCAGTAGAAAGGATTTCAACGCCCTTTGCAGATAACTCTTTGGCGAATTCAATAATTCCAGCTTTATCAGAAACGCTGAGCAGCGCACGTTTAATTGGTCGGCTATTTTCCATCGTCTTATAAATACCTCGGTTAATTGATCAATAAGCAAAACCAGTCATTGGTTTTTTTAACTTAAATAGAACTAAGGTGAGCATTCTACCCGAAAACGATGGCAATTTGAGCTGTTTTATTGAATAAAAAAATAAAAATATTCCTTTGAATGGAACCTTTAAAAGATAAATTTATTTACTCTGGGGAATATCGATACAAAAAACTATCAATACCGCGGCAAACGACCACAGATATCGGTTTAAAGTTTAAAGACGCCATCAGGGTTAATGTTGGCAGGTTTTTTTTGGCAATGACCGCATTCATTTTTGAAAGCTTGTGGATCACCAGAAGGTGTTTAATAAATTGGGAAAATAAAGCGGGAATAGAAACATTATCATTATATTCCGGCAGAATACGATACACAAAACTCAGGCCGATGTCGTCTTCCATAGCACACTCCTGCAGACCGACCAGACCGATCACTTGACTGTGTTTTTTATCTTCAATTGCGTAAAGGCAATACTTGTTACGCTGTGCTTGGGTGATGATATTGGTGAATAATTGTTCTGCTTGTTGAGGATTTAATTTACCCGTTGGGCAATATTTCATGCTCTTGGCATTACCCACCAGGGTACTGAAATCAGTGAGATCAGATACGATAAATTGCCGAACAGCGAGGTCTTTATTTTCTGCAAATAACGTCATATTTTAATTTCTGCGGTTATTTATCATACAACCTTTATACTCAAATCGCACAAAAAAGCAACAAATCGTTTTCTGCAAAAAAACTAAAAATGACTACTTATTACTGACAGAAAAGTAAAAAACCATGCAACTGCATGGTTTTTATCAAAAATAAGCACAGTGCTTAAAGATGGTATTGCGGACTCAACTCGTGAACTGCATCAACAAAGACTTTAGCATTCTCAGGTGGCACATCTAAATGGATACCATGGCCGAGATTAAAGACATGTCCGCCTCCTTTACCAAAACTCTTTAATATGGTCGCAACCTCTTCGCGAATGCGCTGCGGCGAGGCATATAACATCGAAGGATCCATATTGCCCTGTAACACAACACGGTCTCCGACACGCGCTTTAGCCGTTGCCATGTCAATCGTCCAATCAAGACCGATAGCATCACAACCGGTATCTGCAATCGCTTCTAACCACTGTCCACCATTTTTAGTAAACAGAGTGACGGGAATTTTTTTACCTTCGTAGCTGCGCTGTAATCCGGCAACGATTTTACTCATATACTGTAATGAAAAATCTTTGTAATCCCGAGGAGATAATACTCCGCCCCAGGTATCAAAGACCATTACCGATTGCGCGCCTGCGGCTATCTGCGCATTTAAATAATCAATGACAGAGTCGGCAAGTTTATCTAATAAAGTATGTAACAGTTGTGGCTCACAAAAGGCCATTTTTTTGATCTTAGTGAACGCCTTAGAGCTGCCACCTTCGACCATATAGGTCGCTAATGTCCATGGACTACCCGCGAAACCAATCAATGGCACGGCGCCTTTTAACTCGCGGCGTATAGTGCGCACCGCATTCATCACATACTGCAGTTCACCTTCGGGATCCGGCATAATTAAATTTTCAACGTCTTTTTTACAGGTTATCGGACGTTTGAACTTAGGTCCTTCCCCTTCCGAAAAATAAAGACCCAGTCCCATTGCATCAGGAATAGTGAGAATATCAGAAAATAAAATAGCAGCATCAAGGTCAAATCTGCGCAAAGGTTGCAGAGTTACTTCACAGGCTAAATCTGCATTGCGGCACAAAGACATAAAATCTCCGGCTTGTGCGCGCACCGCTTTATATTCAGGTAAATATCGGCCCGCCTGACGCATCATCCATACTGGAGTTTTATCAACGGATTGTTTTAATAAGGCGCGAATATAACGATCGTTTTTTAATTCAGTCATGCTTATCTCTATCCTATCTTTTTAAACATTTAATAATAATTATATAACTATGAAAATACGCAAATATGCTACCATTTTTAAATGTTTTTTACTTCGTCATATTTCGGTGTTGCCTTGTTCGACCATTTTGTTAATCAACTTTCTAGCGATGGTGCCGTTATTAGGCAAAACAGGCAGATTATCAATGTGATACCAGGCAGCTTCAACCAGCTCACTTTTATCAATCTGGATCTCACCTGATTCATAATCAGCCAGAAAGCCCATCATTAGCGAATGTGGGAAAGGCCAGGGTTGACTGCTGACATACTCAATATTTTTGACCCTGATCTTTGATTCCTCATAGACTTCACGTTCAACACAGGTCTCCAGTGTTTCTCCGGCTTCTACAAATCCGGCTAATACGGTAAAAACCGGGTTGTTTTGTTTCAGATGGCGGTGATGCACTGCTAATAATATTTCCTTGTCTTTACGAATACCGACAATAATACAAGGTGAAATACGCGGGTAACAGCGGTGCTGGCAATGGTAACATTTCATTGCAGTTTCCCAGTTTATGGCGTGCATCTTATGGCCACACTTTCCGCAATACTGATGTGTTTGATAAAACAAAGCGAGTTGAAAGGCACGACCGGTCAGATCAAATAAGAGGTCATCAATCCGCCCTAACAAAGAACGTAATGACAAATATTCTCCCAGGCCGATATCTAATTGCTCCTGCAATACAACAAGATAACAAGGACTGGAGTGGTAGTCTGCTATTTTTATGACATTATTAGCGAGTTTTTCAGGAAAGGGTAAATCATCAAGATTACCGTAAGGAATAAAATTCCCCTGCGGCTGTAAAACAATTTGATCTTTTGCGATAATAAACCACCAAGCATTCTCTTGCGGGTTAACGTTATTTTTTTCCGGTGGCATCATGCTTCCTTATTTATCGGAACTTTAATTACAGGGACAGGGATTACTTCACAGTTATACAGTAAGGTTATCCACAAATTCAAATTCATGTTGACCCTAAGTGCGATTTTCTTTATTTTTGATATAACAGTTTCAGTCTACTCATTATGAGGTACAGAATATGCTACGCAAATTAGAACATGCAAAAGATGAATGGGGCGGCAGACTTTTAGTTATTGATCATTGGCTTGCAGAGCGTCAGAACCTGGTCGTTGCGTATTGCGAACTGGCGGGTTTACCCCCTTATCAAGACACAAATCACAGCTTGCCTGCGCAGGAAAAAATCACTCGTTTTTGCCAGCTTCTGCTTGATTATGCCTCAACCGGACACTTTGGAATCTACGAACAGATAATTGCACAGTGCAAATTAGACGGGGAAAATAATTTGAAAATTGCCCAGGAGTTATATTCACGTATCACCACCACAACAGATGCGGCTTTGAATTTTAATGATAAGTATGCAGAATCAGCAAATGATCAAGCCTTACTTGATTTTGACAGAGATCTTTCTAACTTGGGGCAAGTAATGGAAGCGCGTTTTGAACGCGAAGATCAGTTGCTTGAAGTTGTTCATCTGCACCACACTCTGGCATAAAAACTGACAGCGCTATTAATTTATAGCGCTGCTTTACTTATCCTGAATAAAACCTTCATTATTTAATTGCACAATACTTAATTGAGCAATTAAATAATTGAACAATATGAGTTATAAAATATTGTTCTGAAAAGTATTTTTCTGAAAAACATTGTAGGCCGCGAACAGCGCTTTAAAATCGAGACCGCTTGCTCGCCTTATCACTAAATGCCTATTATATATCGTTAACCCCCATCTCCTTCAGGTAAAGATCGCGTCTTTTATCAAAACTACCCTGCTCTTTTTTAGATACGGCAGTTGAAAGAGGCAACGACACTTTCATTGCGTCTACCGCGCGGTTATTTATTTGAAATTCATAATGAAGATGCGCACCAGTTGAACGTCCGGTATTACCACTTCTAGCAATCAAATCGCCCCTTGAGACTCTCTGCCCCTTACGGACCAAAATTTTACTTAGATGTAAAAAGCGCGTGGTGTACTTCCGACTATTTTGAATAACAATGTAGTTACCGGCGGCAGGGTGATAACCTGCCCGTAAAACAACACCATCACCAACAGAATAAACTTTTGTGCCCGTTGAGACAGCAAAATCAGTGCCGTTATGAGGACTAATTCTTTTGGTGATCGGATGCAGTCGCCTTGGATTAAAAGGAGAGCTGATCCGAGGCCTTCCATTGACCGGGTAGCGTCGATAAGCTTTGCTTAACCCTTGTCTGTTTATATCATAATAGCGCCCGTCTTCATGAAGGAAAGCCGTATAACTTTTATTACGACTTTTAATCAGGATGGCCAGCACATCACTTTCCGAACTGTATTGTCCATCAATATATTGTTTGGACACTAATACGCGGAAAGTATCTCCGGCATAGAGCTGACGATTAAAATCAATTTTATCCTGCAGCGTCACGGATACCTGCTGAATCTGCGCTGCCGTAAGACCTGAAGCTTTGGCTGTATTATAGAAGCTGCCAATAATACGGCCTTTATATAAACTGGTACGCCATTGCCCCTTTTTGGTTTCTAAAAGAGCATCATAGTGATCCTCTTTCAGGGTATAAGTTAAGGTATTCGCAATATCTAAAAATACTTTTAAGGAGAGCAGGTTGTTGTCGGGACCAATCAATAACTTAATGCTTTGCCCGGGGATCAGGTTGCCGAGGCGTAGATATTCTGTATCGGCTTCTAACAAATTCTGTAATGCAGCTGCCGACAAGCTCTCTTTTTCAAAAATATTGCTTAGGGAATCACCTTCGCCAACCTCAAATTCTACTTCTCTATTTCCTGAAAAGTCAGGAAATAGTTTGCCGTATTCGTCTTTTATTGCAGTAAGAGGCTCTGCGCTAGCACGCTCATTGTGAATGACAACTCTCTCAGGTAGCTCTAATGAACGGTAAACTGTTTTTTTGGTTTTTGGCTGCAGGGGAACAAGAGAGACAACCAACAGAAATACAAATAAGAGGATCAGGGCGAAAAAATGTTTTCGAGGAAGATTATTGACAACAGCGATGGACGATTTAAAAAACGCCTTTAAACGTAACAAAAATAGCATAACTTAATATAACTCAGACAGGGAAAAGGGAGCAATGAAAATAAAATAGAAAAGTATATCAAGTTTTTTATTATTATTATAAAAAAAAGATCTCATTTTAATTCGTTTTTATGACATCAAGAGGGTCCGTGACCACATGCTCATCTTTGACAACAACTCTCTCAGGTAGTTCCAATGAGCGGTAAATTTTTTCTCCGGTTTCCGGCTGCATGGGAACTAAGGACACAACCAGCAGAAAGACAGATAATAGAATTAGGGCGAAAAAATGTTTTCGGGGAAGATTATTTACAAAATCAATGGGCGTTTTAAAAAGCGCCTTTAAACGTAACAAAAATGGCATAACTTAATACAACTTAGACGGAGAAAAGAAATCAATAAAAATAAAATAGAAAGTATATCAAGCTTTTCCTTTTATTTATAAAAAACAGCGCTTATTTTTAAAAGAAAAATACATTCTTTTTTGTTTGTTTATCCTGAATGCTTAAATAATTAAGGTGTTTTCCGTCACAAATAAATGTAAGATAGACGTCTAGATGTAAAAACATCCAAACATTTTAAACCTGTAACTAGTTAGGAGCTCACATGTCACGTGACTTATTTACTTCAGAATCAGTATCTGAAGGTCATCCAGATAAAATCGCCGATCAAATTTCTGATGCGGTACTTGATGCAATTTTAAAACAAGATACAAAAGCACGCGTTGCTTGTGAGACTTACGTAAAAACCGGTATGGTCATGGTCGGCGGTGAAATTACCACCGATGCCTGGGTTGATATCGAAGAAATCACCCGTGATACCGTGCGCAACATCGGTTACACCAGTTCAGAAATGGGCTTTGACGCTGATTCATGCGCCATTTTAAATGTTATCGGCAAACAATCACCCGACATTAACCAGGGTGTTGACCGTAGCGACCCTCGCGAGCAGGGCGCTGGTGACCAGGGTTTAATGTTCGGTTACGCCACGAATGAAACAGAAGTTTTCATGCCGGCCCCGATCACTTATGCACACCGCCTGGTTAAACGACAGGCACAAATGCGTAAAAATAAGACCCTTCCATGGTTACGCCCCGATGCAAAGAGTCAAGTAACCTTTGCCTATGATCACGGCAAAATTGTCGGTATTGATGCGGTCGTACTGTCAACCCAGCATTCCGATGAGATCAAACAGGAAGATTTGGTTGAAGCGGTAATGGAAGAAATCATCAAGCCCGTATTACCGGCCGAGTGGTTGTCTGAGCACACTAAATACTTTATCAATCCAACCGGCCGCTTCGTCATTGGCGGGCCAGTTGGTGATTGTGGCCTTACCGGGCGTAAAATTATTGTTGATACTTACGGCGGTTCAGCGCGCCATGGTGGTGGTGCTTTCTCCGGTAAAGATCCGTCAAAAGTGGATCGCAGCGCAGCATATGCAGCACGTTACGTGGCAAAAAATTTAGTGGCAGCAGGTCTTGCGGATCGTTGTGAGATTCAGGTTTCTTATGCCATTGGCGTTGCAGAGCCAACTTCTATCAGCGTCGAAACATTTGGCACAGAAAAAGTTCAAAAAGACTTAATCATTCAATTGATTCGTGAACATTTTGATTTGCGCCCCTATGGCCTGATCGAGATGTTGAATCTTATTCAGCCGATTTACCAATCAACAGCAGCTTACGGGCACTTTGGCCGTGATGAATTTCCATGGGAAGCGTTAGATAAAGTCGAAGCGTTAAAAGCCAGCGCATTTTAACACTTTGTTAAATTAACCATGCTAAGTAATGCACATAAAAAAGCACTCATTAGCCGAAGTGAAGAATGTTTCATTTTGGCCGAGTGCTTTTTTGATCGCGCTTTCAAACGCCCGACTTACCTTTTTAACCAAAGGGGAAGAAGTGCCGGTAGCGCACATTTACAGCTGAATCTGATTAAATATAATTCTACCTTGTTTAGCCAAAATTCAGCTGATTTTTTTGCCCAGGTAGTACCCCACGAAGTTGCCCATCTGATAACCTACCAACATTACGGAAAAGTGCGCCCGCATGGTAAAGAGTGGCAATACGTAATGCAGAACATATTCAACTGCCCCGCTGATACCACCCATTCATTAGATATCAGTGATGTTATGGGTAAACAGTTTGCTTATCAATGTGACTGCACCACCCACCAGCTAACCATAAGACGTCATAATAAGATTTTAAAAGGGGTTAAATATTCGTGTAAAAAGTGCCGGGTAGAATTGAAAATTAAGAATACATAATGGACCCAGGCACTAATAGCAAACCTAAACTAAGTTCAACGTTTAAAATTATCTAAAATAATACCCGTTGCCATGGCCACATTTAATGACTCTGCACCTCCAAAACTGGGGATAGTAATTTTATTGCTGATAAATTTGGCAATCTCTGGTGAAATCCCCTGAGATTCACTGCCCATAACAATAAAGGCACTCTTATTTAAAGTTGTTTTATGGATATTCTCCCCTTCCAAAAAAGCCCCATAAATCGCCGTTGATTGTTGACTCAGGTATTCGGATAAGTCCGTATGGCTCACTTGTACTCGTGCAAATGATCCCATACTGGCGGCGATCACTTTAGGATTATAAAAATCAGCACAGTCCGGGCTGCAAATAATATGTTTAATACCGTACCAGTCAGCAACGCGAATAATAGTGCCTAAATTTCCGGGGTCACCCACCTGATCCAGTACCAGAATCAACTCATTTTCTTGGATTTGCGGAAGCGCCATTATTTTACATTCGGCAACTGCAAGCACGCTGTTATTTGATAATAAAGTCCCGGCTTTTTTTAACTCTTCTTGCGTTGCTTCAGTGGTAATACTGACAAGGCCAAACTCATTAAGTGTCTGACTATTTTTATTGATATAACTGCTGGTTGCGAAAAGTTGTTTTACCGTGAAATCAGAATTAAACAATTCACCCACATTTTTTTCACCCTGCACTAAAAACAGACCATTTTTTTTACGCTGTTTTTTTTGCTCAAGTGCATGAATAAGTTTTAACTGATTTTTTGAGATCATAATTTATTTCTCGTTCTTTAAAGTGAAAGGTAACAACACATAATAACAGCATCTTCTCTGCCCTTTTCGCAAGGGTAATAATCTTTACGCCTGTCGACCTCAACAAAACCCAATTTTTGATAAAGTTTTAATGCATAAGTATTAGAAGCGCGAACCTCTAACCAGATCTGCTCTTCATCCTTTGCCTTTGAGTAGTCTTTTAGAAACTTTAATAAAACCCCTCCTAACCCCTGCCCCTGCGCTTCGGGTGCAATAGCAATATTCATCAAGGTTACCTCTCCGGCGACCGAGCTGGCAACAAAATAACCGATCACTTGCTCATCAGCGAGTAACAAGTGACTGAAATAACGGCTGCCAAAGTTACTTAAAAATAATTTTTTTGACCAGGGATGACTATGGCAACGGGATTCAATGTTAAAAACACTCTCTAAATCAGCCAGGCCCATGGGCACTATTTGTAATTTTTCTTTATCGATTAAAGGTGTAGGCATAACGGTTTCCATATTGATTTCATTTTCATACTCGTGACTCATAACTTTCGAGCTTCGAGCTTCGAGCTTCGAGCCTTCGAGCCTTCGAGCCTTCGAGTCTCAATCCTATTGATTAAAAGCACAAAACTGTTTCCATAATGATTTTTTTGCTTTTGCATCGTTAACAAGTTGATCAATGGTTACTGAGGTTAATAACTTATGCCCCTGGGGTTGATTTATTTCCCCCTGAGTTGACCAGATAAGCTCGGGTAACTGTCCCTGCAGGTTTTTAAATTGCGCCATTGAGCAGCAATATACTTCACTTAATTTTAGGTTAAAGGCATTTACTATGCTCAGTAAAAGAGGGTGTGCAAAGTCGGCTGTCGAGGCCACCAGCAGCAATTTATAATGACTTAAATCAATAGCGCAATTAAATGAGAAGGGGAATAATTCAGGTTTACGGACTTGCCAACGGGTTATGCCCATCTCCTGTAAATAAAGTGCTTGTTGATCTTTCATTGAAAATCCAATCAATTATCTGAGGTCTAAAAATAAAACAAATAATAACATTGAATGAAGGTCAGTCGAAGCAATAACCAATAATCAATGGTCAATAACCCACGGGGAAAAAATTTAGAAAATATAAACTCTCTATTGTCAGACTAAATGTATTAAAGATCTGATCTTGCATTGCGTAGCAAAAATTCATCAATCCTTTTTTCACCCCCTTGCTATTAGTTGATAGTTCCCGCTGCTTTAATGGCTAATAACTGTTTAGCAAACTGGGCAAAGCCATAGCCACCGGGCTCGGTCATTACAAATTCCGGGTGATGCAGTAGTTTATCCCAATAGTGTTTAATATTCGCAACACCAACACTTTTCGGTAGCGTAGCAAACATAAATTGATCATTCACCGAATCCCCTACATAACAAGCTTGTGAGACTATTTCAGCCGGTGATAAACCTTTCTCTTTTAAAAACTTCAGCGAGGTTGTTTTTTTGGAGTGATCACCGTACCAGCTATTAATATGAATTGAGCTTGCCGTTGCATTAGCACCCAACTTGTTAAGTTTAGAGACCACTTCCGCAATGATCTCCGATGAGACAGGAGCACGATTCTGGCCGATATCAATGGCCACTTCGCACAAACGATAAGACTGATCCAGGGTTAAATGCAGCTCAGGGTAATCTGCTAAAACGTCAATGACCTGTGCTTTTAACTTAGCTTGATTTTGCGCAATGGTTGGCATTGGAGCATCAGCGTTGAGTGTTAAATACCCCTCTTTTTTCTCCATGATAAATGCCCCATTTTCGCCAATAACAGCATCAACGGGCCAAAGTTGTGCAATGTGATCACACCAACCTGCACAAGCCCCAGTCACAGCAACAACTTTCAAACCTGCTTGTTGTAACGCGGCCAGTGCGATTAATGTTTCCGGTGGTAACTTTCCCTGCCAGGTTAAGGTGTCATCAACATCAGTTAATACCCATTGCACCTCTTTCCAATCATTGCTTAAGGTGCTTTTTATTTGCTTCATTTTATCCCTTTGTATTTATAATAAGTTAGGTAAGAACATCACTAAACCTTCCGAATAAGTTAAAATCATTAACACCACCAGCAGTGCAAATAATAAAGGCATCACTTCACGCACAAAATCGATCAATTTAACTTTAAGTATCGAGCAAACCGTAAACATCATTGAACCAAATGGAGGGGTTACTCCACCAATCATAATATTAACGATAACAATAATACCAAAATGAATAGGGTTCACTCCGAGGTTAAGCACCGCAGGCAATAGTAGCGGCGTTAATATTATCATCGCAGCCCCACCTTCGATAAACATGCCCACAATTAATAACAATAAGTTTATAAGCATTAATAGCACTATTTTGTTATCTGTTACCAAGATTAATGCTGATGCTACATTTTGTGGTATTTGCTCCAGGGTCATGTAATAGCCAAAAATCATCGCACCGATAATAATAAACATGACGCTGCTAGTACCCTGAATGGTTTCTTTTAAAATAGCAGGAAAGTGATGGATCTTTAATTCGCGATAGATAAATAAACCAATAATAGAACATAATAAGACAGCGATAGCACCGGCTTCTGTTGGTGTAAACAGGCCGAAACGCATCCCTAAAATAATACCAAACGGGATGAATAATGCGGGCACCGCTTTGCCTAAATAATGCAGACGTTCTTTTGCCGGTGCAGCTGCAGATCTTGAAGGTGCATAGTTTCGACGTTTAGCAATGAAAGCGATGGTTATCATTAAAGACAACGCCATCATAAAAGCAGGAACATAACCTGCAATGAACATTTCATGTACCGATACATTGGCTAATAATGCATAGATAATAAGGTTAATACCCGGTGGAATGACCGGGCTAATACTTGATGATGCCGCTGTAACTGCAGCGGTAAAAGGCAAGTCATAACCTCTTTTGGTCATTTCAGGAGCAAGAATTTTAGATTGCATTGCAGCATCAGCATTAGCTGAACCTGAAATTCCGCCCATTAAAGTACTTAATGCAACATTAACATGCGCAAGTCCACCGGATTTATGGCCAATTAATGAATCCGCAAGAGACAGTAGGCTACGACTTATCCCGGAATAGTTCATCACCGAGCCAACCATAATAAAGAAGGGTATCGCCAATAATGGGAATGATGAGGCCGATGAAATAAAGCGCTGCATCACTAAGGTCACTGGAATTGAAGTATTAATAAATAAAAAATAAACCAACGAGGAAGATATTAAAGAAAATGCAATCGGTACATTTAACAAAAATAAAACGAATAAAATAATAATTGGAAGATAGATTTCCACTGTGTCACCTATATAGTATTTAGCGACTTGCTACGCAGCAGCTTTAAATCACTTCGAATGAAATTCACGGTGTGAATAGACATCAGGAAAAAACAAACAAACAAAACGCCGTTAATGGTGAAATAAGACATTCCCATCACCGGTGTGACTTTGTTAGACAACATCATGTAATCGTAACTTAGGTAAGTTAAAACCAAATTTATCGCCAGCAAGAAAAGTGAAATCACCAGGTTAAATGGCACTTTTGCTTTTTCAGGTAATAATGCAATAACCACATCAACACCCATATGTAACTTATGCTTGTAGCATGAACTGATACCAAAATAGACGGACCAAATAAAACAA
>NZ_JBLIED010000032.1:0-41175 GCF_047632955.1 Psychromonas sp.
CACCGGTTTGATCATGACGTTTTTTTGCCCATCGGGCTAAAAAAAACACCGCGGCGCAGGCGAGAATAAAAGCAATCAGAATAAACAGGCTGCCGGACTGAAAAATAGGCTCGGGCAGTATTAATCCACGATTGTTCAGAAAAACAGATTCAAAGTAGCTAAAACTCTGGCGCGGACTGGGTAACGCGGCGAGGACAATGTTATACCAAAATAAGATTTGTAATAAAATAGGGATATTACGGAAAGTTTCAACGTATATCATCGACAGCTTCGCCACTAAAAAATTAGAGGATAAACGCCCGACACCCACTAATAACCCTAATATAGACGCACAGATGATGCCGATTACCGAGACCAGCAGGGTATTGAGGACCCCGACAATAAAGACATCTAAAAAGGTAGAAGTTGTATCATCGTAGTGGATCAGTGACTGGCTCACGCCAAATCCGGCTGTTTCGCCTAAAAATGAAAAACCGGTGGTGATCCCTCTTTTTTCAATATTGTCGAACATATTATTGGTAAAATAAAACGCACAGGCAATCACCGCAAGCAGGGCAAGAAGTTGGAAAAGAATAGCACGATTTCTGGGGCTGCTTAATAAGCCGCCGGCGGTCGGGGGGAGTGGTGATTTATTCATAAAAGAGCAATCCTTAGGAAAAGGGGGGACAAGGCCCCCCCCTAAATAGTATTTAGCGGATTGGCATTGAGTACATTAAGCCGCCTTTATTCCATAACTTATTAATCCCGCGATCGATATTAAGGGGGGAGTCTTTGCCGACGTTTTTATCAAACATTTCACCGTAGTTACCCACTTGTTTGACAATCTGGTAAACCCAGTCATTTTTCAGACCCAGATTTTCACCTGCGGTACCTGAAGTCCCGATTAAACGTTTAATACTTGGGTTTTCAGATTTAAGCATTGCTTCAACATTCGCTGATGAAACACCTAACTCTTCCGCTTCTAATGTTGCATACATAGTCCAGCGCACGATATTAAACCACTCATCGTCACCCTGACGGACAACCGGCCCGAGCGGCTCTTTAGAGATAATTTCCGGTAATACCTTCGCAGAATCTGGATCTTCTAATTTAAGTTTCAAACCATATAGTTGTGATGCATCGGAGGTCAGCACATCACAACGACCGCTTTTAAAACCATCGACAGTTTGCCCTGATGTATCATAAGTCACCGCTTTATAATCCATTTTATTTGACTGGAAATAATCAGTTAAATTAAGCTCAGTGGTGGTTCCTGCCTGAATACAAAAGGTTGCGCCGTTAAGCTCTAATGCTGAATTAACACCAATATTTTTATTGACTAAGAAACCTTGTCCATCGTAGTAGTTTACACCGGCAAAGTTTAACCCTAGAGAGGTATCTCGTGTTGCTGTCCAAGTGGTTGCACGTGATAAAAGATCAATTTCGCCACTTTGTAATGCGGTAAAACGCTCTTTTGCTGTTAACGGAATATATTTTACTTTTGAAGCATCGCCGAAAACGGCTGCCGCGACTGATTTACAAAAATCAACATCGAGTCCTTTCCAAACACCTTTTGAATCCGTTGCAGAAAAACCGGGAATACCCGTTGAGATACCACAGCTTAGTTCCCCTTTTTTAACCACCTCTTCTAAGGTAGAAGCAGAAGCTAGATTTGGTACAAGTGTCGCAGCACCCAGTAAGAAAGCTATCTTTGTAATGTTCATAAAATTTCCTTGTGTATGTTTTTGTAATACATGTCAAAAAAAATAAGCATATAACTCAGCTGATCTAAATAGCTGATTTATATAATACAATAGAAGATATTCTTGGTAGGCGCTACGTAGTTTTACGTAGTTTTTTTAATGATTTGTAATAATAAGAGCTGTCTCACAGAAACCATAATAATGAAGATTATTCAATGTTTTTCTGTTATACGCTGCTGCGGCAGAAGTTTTTTTTTAGCATTTGGGGCGTTTTTTATGCCCTGAAATAAGGCTCTAGCGCCCGTGGATTATGGCTTTTTTGCTTTTTGTTGTATTTTTTTTAAGCGTTTTATTTTCTGATGTAAGATTGATATTTATCAATTTAGCTCAGGGGGCTGCACTGAACTAATTTAGGCATTTAAATCCATAATACTTTTTTCTCTAAACGCCGTTTTTTGTCTTAAATATTTTTCTATTAGGCGACTGAGTTGTGTGGCGTCCCAATTTGTTACTGTGCCGCAACATGCCTGCTCTAATATTTTAATTTCCTGCAAAAATTGTTTCTCATCTTCTTTTTCAGGTATCACAATATATTCGCTTATTTGTGAGAGACTTTTCAGATTATACTTTTCAGCTTGCAAAAAAGTGATCAATTTCTGATAAACAAGCGGCGCATTATTTTGCTGCAGTGCATTCTGAAGATTTAAATATGCTTGATTAGCTATCGGCACTGAATGCTCTTTTAGTTGTGCAGAGTTTGAATACCGACGGCGATAAGAGAGATGGTAAAGCAGTAATATAATGAATCCTAATAACAACAGAGCGGTTATTATTTGCCAGTAGATTAACTCCTCATTATCAATTAAAACCGTTGCCGAAGCGGCTGATTGGTCGATGTTTTTTTGTTTATTTTCTAAACCGGCGGGTTGCTTAACGGCTGCTAAAATGGTCAGTTTTTGTGCCGGCAAAACAGCATACTCCTGCTTGTCCGTGACACTATTCCACCAGGGGATTTTTATTTCCGGCAAGGTTAACTCTCCGGTCTGATCCGGTATTATTGCGTGACGCATGGTTCTTTGTGAATATAACAGCCCATTTACCTGTCCTTCTTTAATTTCATCCTGATCCGGATAAAAACGTAACCCCTTAGGGTAATTGAAGGCGATGGTCGGTAACTTATCTTTATTAATCGAAGCAATTTGCAGGGTAACAGTGCGAGTGATGGGATCGCCAAGATGAAAAGTTTGTTGTGTTAATGGGGTGTTTTCAAGTAAACGTACATCTTCACTGACTAACCATTCACCTTGATAACCGGCGGGTTTATCCTTTACCTGTATTTTGATACTGTCACCGCGAACATTAATGGGCACTGTCATGACCTGGTTTTGCCCGTTACTGGAATTCGCTATTTTTCTTACGTCTCCGCTTAATAATGGCGAGTTGATTGTAAAATTACCGGGCTTATCGGTTGTTATCTGGAACTGCCGGGTGATCGTTTTATACCGAATACCGTTTTTAATAACGTCTTCATTTTTATCCTGACCATAAACCTCAATGCTCGCATCCTTTAGTTCCGGGTTGCTCAACTGCAGGTTTTCAGCCGCTTGCCCAATATAGATGCGCGTCGTTAAAATCAATGGTTGCCCTATATAAAGGCTTGTTTTGTCAATGCTATTTTCCATAAAAACTCTATTATCGGCAGTTTTAGTCGCCTGCTTTGAGGCTGGAGTAACAGAGAGTTGGATTGCCTGGGTGTTTAAGGGACCAATTTTTAATACCGGAATAGTCAGATCGCCAGACCTTTTTGCCTGCAACCTGATTTGCCATTGCGTCTGCTGGATAAAATTACCGTTGATATATGTACTGCGCTGACTTTTTGAAGGCCGAGAAATGTTGAACTCTTTTTCAAGTGGCCCTGTATCTAGTTGGTAATCTGAGTCACTATCATCAATGTCGATATTTAAAATAAAAGTATCACCCAATGAAACCTGATTATTACTTACCGAGGTAAGCACTTGCGGCGCGGCTGATAGCATCTGACTGTAAAAAAAACCTGTCAACAGGGCGATAAAAATTGAAGATTTAATACGCATTACCAGATAACTCCATTGTTTTCTTGTTCGGCCGAATTTGATTGTGCTCTTTTTTGATATTCAAGCTGCATTTTATTGCGTAATAATACTGAAGGATCATCCGGCATGTTTTTTAACCAGTTAGGCAGTGCTTCGAGCTCCTGATTAACCTCGTCCGGCTGTTCTAACATACTTTTTGCTTGTTTTGCGGCCTTTTGCTGCTCGCTTTTTTGTTGCTGTTCGCTCTTTTGCTGCTGCTCGCTTTTTTGTTGCTGTTCGCTCTTTTGCTGCTGCTCGCTTTTTTGTTGCTGTTCGCTCTTTTGCTGCTGCTCGCTTTTTTGTTGCTGCTCGCTTTTTTGTTGCTGTTCGCTCTTTTGCTGCTGCTCGCTTTTTTGTTGCTGTTCGCTCTTTTGCTGCTGCTCGCTTTTTTGTTGCTGTTCGCTCTTTTGCTGCTGCTCGTTCTTTTGTTGCTGGTCTTTTAAATTTTTTAATAAATCAATATTTTCCTGAGCGGCTTTTAAGGTTGGGTTTAATCCTAGTGATTGCTGATATGCTGCAATGGCCTTCTCAAAGTTGTGCAGCTGTGCATAGGCATTACCCTGATTATAAAAAGCGGTTGCGCTGTTCGGTTGAGTGCGGGTCGCCTCGGTAAACTCATCTAATGCCTGTTGATATTGTTTGTTTTTATATAAAGCACTGCCTTTTTCCAATGCGCTATCATACAATTCACCTGCCTGCGTATAGTCTTTATTCTGGTAGGCCTGAAAAGCATTTTGCTGATCATTTTTCCATATTGAGGCTTGCACTTTAGGCGTTGTAACCTGCAATGTCAGTGCCAACAACAGAGTGTAAAATAGTCCTTTTCTAAACAACAATAAAAACAGTGGTATTAATAAAAAAGTCAGCCAATAACCATCATCGACTGCCAGTTTATTTTGTCCCTGCTGCGATTTCTTTTTAACGGCCTGGTTAACCGCAAACTGTTTGGATAACTGCTCTATATCGCTGTTGTCATTGCTCACATTGACATATAAACCGCCGCTTGCACGGGTTATATCGAGCAGAGGGCGGTTATTTAATTTGGGAATCACTATTTGGCCTGCCTGGTCTTTTAATAAACCGCCCTCTGGCAGTTTAATCGCAGCTCCCTGTTCACTGCCTATGGCCAGTATTGAAACAATCCAGGGACTCCCTTTTAATTTGTCTACCATCATTGCCGCGTGCTTGTGATCAATACCATCGCTGATAAAAATAATATGTCCCTGCTCATAACCGGCATTTTTGAGCAGTGTTATTGCTCGTTCTAAAGCCAAATCTGCTCGCGACCCTGCCACGGGCATAATCGTTGGTGAAAGGTTGGGAATATGGTTGATGATTGCATTGCCGTCTGTGGTTAAAGGCGAAATAGTGAAGGCATCACCCGCATAGGCAATTAAGCCTTTTTCACCCTCGCTCCAGCTTTTAACCAGATCAATGGCTTTATATTTTGCCTGACTTAAACGGTTTGGTTTGGCATCTGTTGCATACATTGAATAGGAAAGATCCAGCGCAATGACTTGTGCTTTATGCATCTCGTAAACCGGTAAATCATGCTGCCGCCAGGAAGGGCCCGCCAGAGAAATACAGGCGATAATTGCCAACAAGTGAAAGGTTAAGAACACGGATGAGACATTTTCAGGGATCTTTATTAAGTGCTCGCTTAAGTGTGCGGCAATCAAACTCTGATGTTGTTTTTTGCCGGTTTGATAACGGAATAAGGCAAATATCAAAACCGCTGCGGCGCCCAATAACCACCACGGACGTAAAAATACCAAGGGCATTAAACTTAACTCAGAGAGCATAAGGGCCCCTTACTTTGAGAGTAATAAATAAAATAGATAACAGTATTAATGCCGTTGATAATGGCCAATAAAAGAGGTCTTTTTCCGGTCTAAAGGACATAAAGTCAGAGTTAATCGGCTCTAATTTATTGAGTGTTTGATAGATATTTTGCAGTTCAGTTTGATTACGTGCTCGAAAGTATTTACCGCCAGTGAGAGTGGCTATTTCAGTTAATGCTTTTTCATCCAAATCCGCGGAAGGGTTGATCCGTTGATTGCCAAATATTCCACGTTTAATCATCTGCTCAGCACCAATTCCTATGGTATAAATAGTGATATTGTTTTTAGCTGCTTGTTTTGCTGCCTGTATCGGCTCTATGCTGCCTGAATTATTTGCACCGTCACTTACCAGAATAAGGACACGCTGCTCATTTTGGTTTTCTACAAAACGTTTTATAGCCATGGCAATTGACTCACCAATTGCAGTCTTAGTGCCTGCCAAACCTATTTCACTTTCATCAACCATTTGCTGAATGGTTTTTAGATCAAAGGTCAGTGGTGTTTGCAGATAGGCATGATCGGCAAACAGGATCAGCCCCAAACGATCTCCTTTGCGCTGCTCGATAAAGGTTTTTAATAAATTCTTGACCAGGGTTAATCTGTCGACTGTCTGCCCGTTTAAGGGCATATCCTCTTCCTGCATGCTGCCCGATAAATCCAGGGAGATCATCATGTCGCGGCTTTGCTGCTGCAGGCGAATGGGATCGCCAAACCAAACGGGTTTGGCTAAGGCGGCTAATAATAACAACCAGGCGAGCCAGGGAATGATTGATGTTAAGGATCCCCTTGCAGTGGACGACCGTTGCTCACTCAAACCTTCTGCCAGCGGAATCCAAACCTGAGTATAGTTTATCTGTTTTGCCTTTAATAAATACCTGATGAGTAGCGGCAGCGGCAGGAGAAAAAAGATCCATAAATAAACAAATTCAAACATTATTGTGTTTCTCTTGGGTTATGTTTTGTAGCTTTTTTATCTGTTTGTGCAAACCGCTTATCCATTTTCTGGCTTGCTCAAAATCATCTCTGCAACAGGTTGGCTCAGGGCTGTCATAAAGCCTGATTATAAAATCCGCCTTATCACCAAAAAGAGGCGTTTGTGCATAGGATTGTAAAAAATCAAACCACTGCTCGCCGTGTAACGATGCCACTTGCCGGCGTGGGAAATATAACAGAGCAACACCCTTAAGCAGCTGATTCAAGAGAATAAAGTCAGCGTTAGACTTTTCAAGAAGGGTTAATTGCTTTAAGGCCGCTGTTTGCTTCACTTTTTGTTTTTTATATTTTTTAAACAAATAAACAGAGAGAAGCAGGCAAATAATAAGCGCGCTTAATAAAAACCAGTAGATAGGAGCTGGCGGCCAAAACGAGGGCAAAGAGGGAGCCTGTATGTCGTTAAGTTGTGCCAGAAGATTTTGATTATTTTGCACGGACATGAAACTGATCCAATAATGAGCGTGAAGCTGAAATCTGATAAAATGGAATGCCCTGTTTGGTAAACAGTTTGATTACCTTTTGCTGGCGTTGACTGGCCGCCTCCTGGTAATCCTGCAGTGATTTTTTTTGCCTGAAAAATCCACTGCCCTGTAAACTGTTTATTTTAAGCGTGCTGTGCTGCACACTTTTGGGTAAGGCTAACTCCAGCGGATCCGATATCTGCCAGGCATTAATTTGATTGTGCCTGCTAATCTGGCTAATCAATTTTTGGCACTGTTCATCGAGCTGTGAAAAATCACTGATTAAATGCACCTGACTGCCGGTCTGTACTAAATAGGAAAGGCGTTTAAGCTGTAGTAATAATGATTGCGGTTGCTGCAGCGTTTTAAAGGGAGTATTGCTGCACAGTTGCGCACTTTGATGGAGGAACGCCATCAAACCTGTATTTCTCCCGGTTGGTTTTAGTTCAGCTACTTTTTGCTGGTTAAAAACGATACCGCCAAGGCGATCATTACGCTGCTTTGCCTGCCAGCCTAGCAGGGCGGCAAGGTGACAGGCCTGCACTGACTTAAACACAAACTGACTGCCAAAAATCATACTGTCGGAAAGATCTAAGAGAATAAATACCGGGCGCTCTTTCTCTTCCTGGAATAATTTAGTATGCGCTTTGCCGGTGCGCGCGGTGACCGACCAATCAATGCTGCGTACATCATCACCCGCCTGATAATGACGTACTTCGGCAAACTCCATGCCCCGGCCTTTTATTTTGGCCAGATAATTTCCGGAACGCTGTTTGTAAGCCGCGCTGCTGACAGGCCTTAATTGTATTTTGGCCTGCTGTTTATAACACAGTAATTCACTAAGACTGACATCTATGCCGGTTTGATAAGGGCTATCAACAAAGATGGCGTTTTTTGCTTTTATATTTGTGCTGGTCATTAGGCTGGAATGGCTACCTGATTGATGATCTCTTGAATAACACTATTGGCATTAATTCCCTGCGCTTCCGCTTCGTAGCTTAAAATAAGGCGGTGGCGTAAAACCGGATAAAGGTTTTGGATAATATCACTGGGCATCACAAAGTCTCGTCCGTCAAGCCATGCGCGGGCTTTTGCCGTGCGCATTAGCGCCAATGTAGCCCGCGGACTGGCACCATAACTGATCCACTCTTTTAATTGTGTGCCGTAATTTTGCGGCTGGCGCGTTGCGATGATTAAATCAATCAGGTACTGCTCTAAATGAGGCGCCATCTTCACTGTCATGATTTCCTGACGAATAGTGAAAATCTGCTCATTTAATAGTGGCGTGACCTCGGCAATCTTTTCTTTTAGAATCTCTTTTTGATTGAGTTTTAAAATCTCTTTTTCTGTTTCGGCATTGGGGTAATCAAGCTCCAGATGCATGATAAAACGGTCCAGTTGTGCTTCCGGCAAAGGATAGGTGCCTTCCTGCTCAAGCGGATTTTGGGTCGCCATCACTAAAAATAGTTCCGGCAACGGGTAGGTTGTTTTGCCGACTGTGATCTGCCGTTCGGCCATCGCTTCAAGCAAGGCTGACTGCACTTTTGCCGGCGCGCGGTTTATTTCATCGGCAAGAATTAAGTTATGAAAAAGCGGACCTTTTTCAAAAATAAATTCGCCTGTTTCCTGGCGGAAAATATCCGTACCGGTGAGATCCGAAGGGAGCAGGTCCGGGGTAAATTGAATACGATGAAAATCTCCCTCAATCCCCTTGGAAAGGGCATTAATAGCGCGTGTTTTAGCCAGTCCCGGAGGACTTTCTACAAGAATATGACCATCAGCCAGCAACGCTATGAGTAAACCATCAACAAGTTCGCTTTGTCCTAAGATCATTTTATTCAGGTAGCTGCGTAATGCGTTAAGCTGTTGTTTTGCCATGGTGATAATCTTCTTTAAATTAAGGAGGGGAAAATATACCGCGGTTAAAAGACCATCTCAAGTGGAAAAAGTTCCGTCGTTTCTAGCAATTAATTTTCAGTTAATGTGAACAAGGTCGAGTAGTCTAGTGATTGATCGCTAATATTTATGATTTTGTTCATGTTTTTTCTACCTAAAGTACGTATCCTTGCTGTTTGGTTATCTTCTGTTAAGTCATAAAAAAATTGCGTATAATCAGCAATTATATTTAAATACTTAATTTTTTTATATAAGAATCAATCAGTCATAAAAGATGACTGGATTTAGGCCCCAATCTTTAACCCGTTTTATTTTTAGTTTAAAGGAGAAAATGATGAGCGAATTAGAATCAGTTCTTTGGCATATTGCAGGTTATGCCGCAATTCCTACTATTTTTGTTGCCGGTTTTATCGGCGTTTTTTTTGCGGCCGTTGTTGTTTTAAAAATATCCGGCGCGACCCCAATTCAAGATTAATTATTTTAATAAACTGTTAGTGTCGAGCTTAATATTGACCGGAGGGTAAGTTATTGCATATCTATATAATGCGTCATGGGGAAGCTGAGATGCTCGCCCACTCAGACTCGGAAAGAGCATTAACTGCGCTCGGACGGTTAGAATCAGAAATGATGGCCAGCTATCTGGCGAATCAAAATATATCTTTTGACGCTGTAATGGTCAGCCCCTATTTACGTGCCCAACAAACCTGGCAGTCGGTTTTCCCGTTTTTTTCTGCCGTTGCAAATGTACAAACATTACAGTTTTTAACTCCAGGGGGCAGCGCCCGTAAATCAGTTGATGAAATTCTGGCTCTGCAGGCTACGGGTGTACAAAAACTTTTAATTGTGTCTCATCTTCCCCTGGTGGGATATATAGTTGGAGAGTTAGCCCCAGAGGCCGGTGTCCCCGCCTTTTCAACTTCTGCCGTTGGCATTGTCGAGCTCGATGAAGATGGCTTCGGAAATTTACATAGTTTAACCAGCGTTGCACAACTATCTAATCAATAAGATAGTTGTTTCCCAATTAAGTGACTGAATCTAGGTGCGAGAATGAATAATTCTCTGCAGCGAAAGATACGCAGGCTTTTCGGGGCGGTTATTTTTAGCCCGGTAAAAGCCGGTGCTTGATTTTTATGTTCTGCCTAAAAATACCGCTTAATGTTTTCCTGAAGGGGAGCTTGATAACCCTTTTTCATTGACCTCATTTAATGTGAAATCGACAAAACGCCTGTTGGCTATTGATAAATACCCCTCTTTTCGCCAGGCTAAGGCAAGATCAAGATAAACAGGCTCTTCAAAGGGAATACCCAGTACTTCCGGTTCTCGGTCTGTTACCAACTCCAGCAGGGCGGTTATCGCAAATTCGTTTTTGACTATATTTAACATCATCGCCAGTAAATTTGTTTCAAAAGAATATTTGGCACTGTGCTGATATTGCTGACAAAGTTTATCTATCACTTCCCGGTGAAAGTAACCCACTTTAAACATCACCAGTTCCTGCTCGAAAAAGGTACCGTAATCGAGTTTTTTAAGGCCTGCCAGAGGGTGGTTGGTACCGACTGCGGCAACCATTTGTGAGGTAATCACGTGTCTGGCCTGCAGTTCATCGGGTAAGTGATCATTAACTATTACTCCCAGATCCAACTCGCCGTTTAACAACTTTTCTCTGATAGTTTGTGTGCCGGATTCAACGATGGAGAGGTTAATATCGGGGTATTTAAATTTAAAGGCCATTAATATTTCAGGGAAAAAATAGGATCCCATCATGCTTGGGATGCCGATTTTGACTTCCCCCTTCTTAAGGCCGCGTAATTCATCAATGGCAATTTGCGCATCGTTTATTTTGCTTAAGATAGTTTTGGCATGCGTTAATAGTACCTCACCCTCTTTAGTAACCGTTACGCCTTTACTACTGCGGTGTAATATTGTCACTCCAATTTTTTGCTCGAACTTGCGTATTGCAATACTTAAAGCAGATTGCGCAATACCCAGCGCTTGAGCTGCCTTGGTATAACTTCCATGCTCAACTATGGTCACGAAATAATATAATATTTTGGAATTTAACATAAGTTTAATATATGGCTAATATGAGTTTAATATATTTTTAATATTAGCATTTAATGGCTAATCTATGAATAGAATAAATTACCGAGTAGATAAAGTGATTAAATTACATTCCGCCTCATACAAACGCGTCACCATCGGACTAGGGCTAGGCTCTTTTCTGGTTTTTTGTAACCTTTATTATTTTCAGCCGTTACTACCCTATTTTATGGGTAAATTTTCGGCATCGGAGCTGCAGGTAAACTGGCTTTTTTCCAGTACTACTTTTGCCGTTGCTTTTTCGCTTATTCCCTGGGCAATTGTTTCAGAAATATATGGCCGAAGGCCGGTGATGTTATGCAGCCTGGTACTAATTCCTCTGGTTAATCTGCTGATGTTTTTTAGCCAGGAGTTGTCACATTTAATCTTCCTGCGCACATTATTAGGTGTATCACTGGCCGGTTTTATTGCCGTGGCGGTGGCCTATATGGCCGAAGAGTTTGAACCACAAGCCCTGTTAGTCGCAGTTGGCGGTTATATCAGTGCAAATTCCCTCGGCGGTGTTATCGGGCGTATCTATGGCGGGGTAATGACTGACGCTGTGGGCTTGAAGTGGACCATCTTTAGCATGTCTGTTTTGAGTTTTATTATTTTATTGTTTGTTTTTCCCTTAATCATCAAGCAAAAACATTTCAAACCGCAAAAAGCTCGTTTTTATTATCATAATAGAGTGTTATTTAATCATATTAGAAATCCTGCTATTTTTCTGGTTATGATCATTGGCGGTCTCAATTTTGCTGTCTTTATTAACGTTTATAGCATCATGGGATTTAAATTATCGGCACCACCATTATCATTACCCGCCAGTATCACCTCGTTAATATTCTTATGTTATTTGATGGGCACAGTGTCGGCAAAACTAAGCGGACGTTGGATAAAACGGCATTCTGCCATCTCCGGTATTTTGAGTGGTTTAGGTGTATGTTTTTGCGGATTAATGATTATGTTCCTGCCAAGTATTGCGGCTATTCTAGTGGGGTTGTTATTATTAAGCGGTGGTGCCTTTTTTATTCATTCTCTTGCTTATGGGTACGTTGGAAGAAACGTGACACAGGGAAAATCAACGGCGACTGCTCTGTATCTTGTTATGTATTATGTGGGCGGAAGTATTGGCGGTTTTGTACTGATCTATTGTTGGCAGGCAGGTGGTTGGCCGGTGGTGTTTGCTGCATGTGCATTTATTTACCTGTTAATTATATATTTTGCTTTAACCATTCAAAAATCAAGCTCCTCGGTCACAGTCCCGGTGCCGCTATAGCAATTGAAGAATAAGAACAATAGTTAAAATAGAGCATAACTTCGTTGTTTAATGGCCAAACCTCGGTTATGGTTCAGTCAACCTACCAAAATTTTGCTGTCTATCTTTTTAATCGCAGTGCAAGTGCTGATACTGCCTTGGTTATATCGGCAATCTTTGCAGGCCTTTTAAAGCCCTATGGAATTTTTATATGCTCATTATCAGAAAATATGTTGAACAAGATGCAAGAGAAACCTGGTTACTTTTTTTTAATACCATCAGAAATATTAATAGTCATGACTATACTCCTCTTCAGGTACAGGCCTGGGCACCCGATTTAATGGATCTTTTTATCTGGAACAAACGCATGATGGATGTTGAGCCCTTTATTGCAGAGATTGAGGGCACTATTGTCGGTTATGCTGATTTACAGAACGACGGTCTGATCGATCACTTTTTCTGTCACCACCAATATCAGAGACAGGGGATAGGCAGTGCGCTGATGGCGCATATTTTTGAATTAGGCGGCAAGAAAAAAATTAACAGCTATTTTTCGCAGGTCAGCATCAGTGCCAAACCTTTCTTTGAGCATTTCGGATTTAACCTAGTAAAACAACAATCAGTTGAAGTCAGAGATCAGCAACTGATTAATTTTCATATGCAAAAGAAAGTCTGATCTTTTTTTAAAACCGGCTGTCATTGATTTGGCTTAACTTCTTTATGTGATAAGGCTCAGTTAAGCAGCGGTATGCCGATCAACAGGCCATGCAGATAGACAGTAAATAAGCCATATAGTCCCAGGCCCGCTATAACAATAATAAGATCGTTGACGGAAGATTTTTTTAAACCCGGTAATGGCCGGGAGACTCTGCGTTCCATCGAAATCAGATCGCCCACCGCCCATACAAGAAATGAGCCAAACAGTAATATATCCGCAAGATTCCCATTTACAAGCAGATGACTCAATGCCCAGAGTATGACGGCAAGCAGCTGCGGATTTTTTGTGATATTACTTATTGTTCCCCGGAAGTAAGGGGCTAAAAACAGAATAAAAACGGGTAACATCAATAAAGCGCTAAAATGGCGCAACCAGTAGGGCGTGGCATACATGAGTGTCGGGGTTAATCTGGCTTGGGAATAACCATTTATTATCAGAAAAATGCCTGCCAATGAAATCAGTGCATAAAGGGCTTTCCAGGCAAGTTCACTTTTGGCTGCAAATCGGTCTCGCAGTGGCTCTGCCACTATTGATATTGAATGAATTCCTAAAAATAGACATAAACCTAAAATTAAATTAGTCATGGCAGAACTCCAAATTTAACATTAAAAAATAAGATTAGATCATGATGCTGTTTTTGATCAAAAAAAAGCATTAATTAGCGGCATTATTTACCAGTTATGCGGTCCGAAAAACCCGCCCATCGCCATCGACAGTACTGATCCTATTATGCCTAAAATAATAAATGCTGGTATTGAAGCAATTGCGGCTTTAACCATAAATATAACGATTGACCAAAAAGGCATTTTTATATCGACAATGGTAACTTCATTTTTATGCTCATTTTCCATAATTAATCCCTAGCTAATTGTAATTAAAGTAAATATTGTTACTTGAGTGTAAATATTGATTTGTATAGTGTAAATGAAAAAATCATTATTTATTTGCCGCTGTGATTATACTCAATATAGCGGCAGGCAAGCTTCGTTAGTGAATTACCGCTTCAGGTATCCATTTCGCTTAGCCATTTTTCGATCCGCTCGAAGGCGTGAAGGGAATGTTGAACTTTTATGCGCCAATATTCAGGCAGTTAAATGCTCGCCCATTAATAACAACAGAGCGCGCAGATTTTTATCTAAGTGGTTGTTATTTGAACTTACTTCTTGACAATCTTAGTGATCCTTCCATAGTAGATGTACGGCATACTTTTTTGTCATTCATAGGGGCCATTGTTATGCCTACCGGAAATGAGAAAGACCCTCGGGGTAACCCTTGGGAGAACAATCAACCTATTCCTCTGGAATATTCTTTGTTAATTAAAAGAGGATACAGGCACTATAAAAACAGGTTTATTGGGGGACACTCAAACGGTCCTGCACGGTATGTTTTTTATATTGCCTTTTTACTGCTAATCGTAATGAGTCTCTGGTCGGCTGTTTACACTATTCCCAGTGACTCCGTTGCCGTGGTGCAGCGATTCGGTAAATATTTGAAAGAAGTGCCCGCCGGACTGCATATTAAAATTCCATTCGGCATTGACCGCGCCACTATTGTTCCGGTTAAAAGGCAATTAAAGCAAGAGTTTGGTTTTACCACTCCGGGTGCGACGGATCCTTATCAAAGCTCTAATTTTAGAAACAGTGAACGGGAAACACAAATGGTCACCGGCGATTTAAATGCCGCGCTGGTGGAGTGGGTGGTTCAGTACCGTATCGCCGACCCGGTTAAATTTTTATTTAAAGTGCGCCAACCCGGTGAAACCCTGCGCTCTGTTTCAGAGTCGGTAATGCGTGAAGTGGTGGGGGATCGTACCGTTGATGAAGTGATCACTATTGGTCGTCAGGAGATTGAATACGAGGCGCTGACTAAGATGCAGGTGCTTTCCAGTAAATATGAAATGGGCATCAGCATTGATCAGGTACAGCTTAAAAATATTAATCCGCCAAAGCCGGTTCAGGCCTCTTTTAATGAAGTTAATCAGGCGCAGCAGGAAAAAGAAAAGCTCATTAATGAAGCGCGCCGTGACTACAATAAAGTTATTCCCTTAGCGCTGGGTGAAAAAGATCAACGTATTCGCGAGGCCGATGGTTATCGGCTTAAACGTATTAACGAGGCTGAAGGTGATGTGGCGCGATTTAATGCACTGCTCGCTGAATACGTTAAGGCACCTGAAGTAACGCAGAGACGTATCTATCTTGAGACCATGCAGGCGGTATTACCACAGATCCGCTCCAAAATAATTATAGATTCAAACAGCCCTAATATTTTGCCGTGGTTAGATATTAATGCGCTGCAAGGGGAGCAACCATGAAACAGATAACTACGGGATTTTCACTATTATTGATAGCGCTGGTTATCATGGTTTTAAAATCGACTCTTTATACTGTGGACGAAGTTGAGCAGGTTATCATTACCCAGTTTGGTAAGCCGGTAGGTGCCCCGGTTACCGAGGCGGGTTTGAAGGCAAAATTACCCTTTATACAAGAGGTCAACATTATTGATAAAAGGGTTTTAGAATGGGATGGCGATCCATCGGATATGCCGACTAAGGATAAGCTTTATATCTCTGTGGATCTTTTTGCTCGTTGGCGGATAACTGATCCCCTGCAATATTTCCTGCGTCTGCGCGATGAGCGCAGCGCCCAATCAAGGTTGGACGATATTCTTGGCAGTGAAACCCGTAATGCCGTTGCAAAACACGAATTGATAGAAATAATCCGCACCACAAAAGACCGCGAGCCGCTGCGTGATGATCTTCTGACCGATGCTGAGCGCGCACTGAAAATGGGCTCTCTGGTACCTATTCAGAAAGGGCGTCTGCTGGTGGAGCAGGAGATTTTTATTGCTGCAGCCGAAAAAGTGCAGGTCTTTGGTATTGAGCTTCTGGATATCCGTTTTAAACGTATTAATTACAATGCCAGTGTGCGGCCCAAAATTTATGATCGCATGATCAGTGAACGCAGGCAAATTGCCGAGCGTTTTCTTTCCGAGGGAAACGGTGAAGCCGCTCGAATTAGAGGGAATCGTCTGCGGGATTTAAATAAAATACAGTCAGAAGCTTATCGGCAGGTGGAAGAAATTCAAGGTCTTGCGGATGCCAAAGCCACTGAAATTTATGCGCTGTCATACAATCAAAGCCCCCAAGCCGTCGCTTTGTATGAATTTACCCGCACGCTGCAGGCCTACCGGAGCATTATTTCGCAGAACACTACCTTGATATTGTCTACGGACAGTGAACTGTTCAAGTTTCTAAAGGGTATTAATCCATTGCCAGAAGATACAAAGAGCCCTTAATAATAAGTAACTATCGGCTCCTGTTTATCCGCTAATAGTGATATCTGTCCCGTAGTAAGTCTCTTTCTGGGACAGATTTATTATCTGACAGCGGACTGCCTTAAAGCTCCCTGCCCCTTTAGATTTTTTAATCACGAAAAACAATATTGAAGCTACCTGACTGTACCCCTATTTGAATACCTAAACGTGGTGAACGATGACGATCATTGTTGACTACCACATAATGCGTTTCGCTGTGACGGCGGTTGCTGTATTTGCCATGATGCGAATGTTTGTGTTTCATCTGACGACGGTCTCTTTTGTTGTGGTGACTATCACGTTTGTTGTAGTGTCTGTTATTCTCAACCTGATGAATCATTACCTTTTGTGAGCCACCGTTTCGGTGCCCCTGATGTTGATCATTGCCTGCGAATGAGGTTGCTGGGGTTAATGCTAAACCTAATAACAATGAACCGGCTACGATGATTCTTTTTGGCTTGCTTGTTAACTTTTTAATAATATTCATATTGTTCTCCAGTCTGTTGTAATGATGACGAGCTTTCCCTATGCCGCTAATATAACGCCCGGTAGCTGAACGAAAGCTGAATGAACAGATTTGATAACTGATAACTGATAACCGCTAGCCGATAGTGGATAGTTGATAGTTGATAACTGATAGCTCCCATCATTAAATATTATGCTTGTTTAGTTGTTTTCAATTAAGCAGGAGATCACGTAAACTACGCATATTTTTCCAGCCATTTGCTTTCAGGTGAACCGATGATACGTCTCAACCAAGTTAAACTCCCGCTAGATCATGCAGATGATGCGCTGCAAAAATATGTTTTAAAGACATTGTCGATTTCAGCTGAGCAATTAGCCGATATCCATATCTTCAAACGCGGTTATGATGCGCGTAAGCGTAATGCTATTACCTTGATTTATACCCTGGATGTGACCTTAACCGATGTTGATGAAGAGGCCTTATTAGCGTCTTTTATTAAAAATACGGATGTCCGTAACTCACCGGATACGCAATATAAATATGTCGCACAGGCCCCCAAGGATCTCACCGAGCGTCCAATCGTTGTTGGGATGGGGCCCTGTGGTTTATTTAGCGCCTTAATTCTTGCTCAGATGGGCTTTAATCCTATCCTTTTAGAACGCGGGAAATCGGTACACGAGCGTTCCAAAGATACCTTCCGTTTCTGGCGAAAAGGCGAGTTAAATACAGAATCCAATGTGCAGTTTGGTGAAGGCGGAGCCGGTACCTTCTCCGACGGTAAATTATACAGTCAGGTAAAAGATCCAAATTTTTTAGGCTTAAAGGTAAAGCAGGAATTTGTTGCAGCGGGTGCGCCGGCTGAAATTATTTATGTCAGCAAGCCTCATATTGGTACTTTTAAACTGGTCACCATGGTTGAACGCATGCGTCGTAAGATCATCGAATTAGGCGGCGAAATTCGTTTTGAAACCCGTGTTGAAGAAATTCATATTGACGATGCGCAAATCACCGGTGTTACGCTTAACGGCGGAGAGCGTATCAACTCTAAGCATGTGGTCTTGGCAATAGGTCATAGTGCGCGCGATACGGTGCAAATGTTATCCGATAAAGGGGTGCATCTTGAAGCGCAATCTTTCTCGGTTGGATTTCGCATCGAACATAAACAGGATCTGATTGATCAAAGTCGTTTTGGTATCAATGCGGGTCATCCTATTCTGGGTGCTGCCGATTATAAATTAGTACATCACTGCAAGAGCGGACGCAGTGTTTATAGTTTTTGTATGTGTCCGGGGGGCGTGGTGGTTGGCGCAACATCAGAAAAAGAAGCGGTTGTTACTAATGGTATGAGCCAATACTCGCGCAGTGAACGTAATGCGAACAGTGCTATTGTGGTGGGTGTTTCGCCAAGTGATTTTAATGATGACCCGTTACAGGGAATTGCGTTACAACGTAAATTAGAACGTCAAGCTTATATTCTCGGCGGCAGTAATTATGATGCACCGGCGCAGCGTGTAGGAGATTTTCTGGCGGGCAGTGAAGCTAAACCTGTCGGGCTGATTGAACCTTCCTTTAAACCGGGGGTGAAAATGATAGATTTGAGCAGCAGTTTACCGGATTTTGCCATTGATGCTATTCGTGAAGCATTACCCGCATTTGATAAAAAAATACGCGGTTTTGCCGCAGCAGATGCTCTGCTCACTGGCGTTGAAACACGTACCTCTTCACCGTTGCAGATTAAACGCGGCAAAGACTATCAAAGTGTTAACGTTAAAGGTTTATACCCGGGCGGCGAAGGGGCCGGTTATGCCGGAGGCATTTTATCCGCCGGTATTGATGGTATTAAAATAGCGGAAGCTGTGGCATTGGATATGCTTTTGGAACAGTGAGTTTATTAAGGTAAATTGACCCTCATTAAATTCTATTTTCTAAGATCTCGGTTCTTTTTTGTCGAATCTGCTAACCGGCAGATTCAACATTAAAGTACATAACCCTTAAGCGCCCATCACGACCAACAAACAAGCCCTTGGTATTTTCATTTAACCTTGCTCGCCAAGAACAATTCGAATCTGCAAAGTAAACCCCATCTTCAGCGCTTGTCCTCTTTGTATAATAAGCAAATAATGTTTATTAGATGATCAGTCAATATTCCTTCATTAAGCCGGGTAGAAATCATTTCAGAGCAACATATTGCTAACTTCAATTATCAAGCTTGTTTAACAGTATAGCCACCTTGGTCTCTCTTCCAATCGTCGATTGACTCACATTAAGTTGCTTTGATCTTTTATTTTGATTCGAAGCTGTTTTATTTAGCGCATAATTCTGGCATCGTTGTTGATAGGTCAGTTAGTTATCTGCCCTTATTATTGCATCTCTGTCGAAGGAAAAACGATTAGTATATGTTCAGTTGAACGTTTTTTAGAGCTGTTTAAGTTATTTTAATCTAAGACCCAAAGCCGCTTCAAATCGCTTGGGTTCATCACTATTAACATTAGGGAAGAGCATGAAAATTGTATTATTGGATGCACAAACATTAGGCGATAGTGATTTATCTCCATTTGAAAAGTTGGGTGATTTTACAAGCTATCCGCTGACCAGCAAGGAACAAAGACTATTACATATCGGCGATGGAGATGTGATCATCACCAATAAAGTTGTTATTGATGAGGAAATTATAAAGGCCAACCCGCAACTGAAATTAATCTGCATCGCAGCAACGGGAATGAATAATGTTGATTTAATTGCAGCTGAAAAAGCCGGTGTAATGGTTAAAAATGTGTCTGGTTATTCTACCGAGAGTGTCGCTCAATCTACTTTTTCAATGCTCTTTCAGTTAATCCATCAAAGCCGTTATTATGATAATTACATACAATCTAAAGGATGGTGTAATAGTCCGAGCTTTACGCATATCAGCAGGCCTTTTGGTGAAATAAAGGGTAAACGTTGGGGCATTATCGGAATGGGCGAAATTGGTCGACGCGTGGCTGAAATTGCAGCCGTATTCGGATGTGAAGTTTGCTATTTTTCTGCCTCGGGTAAAAATAATCAACAAGCTTACCAGCAGCTTGATTTAACAACTTTATTATCCACCTCTGACATTATCACTATCCATGCTCCCCTTAATGAGAATACTCATAACCTCATTGATCAACAGGCGCTAAAACAGCTAAAAGAAGGGGCTGTTGTGATTAATATGGGCCGCGGGGGCATAATAAATGAAGCTGCAATGGCCGAAGCTGTTGATCAGTTGGGTATTTATCATGGTACTGACGTGCTGGAGGTTGAGCCTATGATTGCAGACCACCCTTATTTATCTGTGCAGGCAAAAGAGCGTTTGGTGATCACTCCCCATACTGCATGGGCCAGTCAAGAAGCCAGAAAAAAATTGGTGCAAATGGTTGCCGATAACATTGAATCTGCGAATTTATAACCGCAGTATCGTATACGGATTTTTAGAGCAAAAAAAACACCCTTTATATAAATAAAGGGTGTTTTTCAAAGGATTGACCGGTGAAATTAATCACACCAGGGTTTTAACCCGGAAAGAAAATCATTTTTCCCAGGAACAATACCGCTAAGAACCAAACGCTTGCGCTTACCTCTTTATATTTTCCGCTCATCACTTTAATGGCTGCATAGGCAATAAAACCAAGTGAAATACCATTAGCAATAGAAAAGGTTAAAGGCATCATAAGAGTAACAACAACAACCGGTGCCGCTTCTGTAATGTCATCCCAGTTAATTGTTTTCAACCCTTCTATCATTAGAACCGCAACGTATAATAATGCGCCGGTTGTTGCATAAGCAGGTATCATGCCCGCTAATGGAGCAAAGAATAAAGCGATTAAAAATAGCACGCCAACCGTTACCGCAGTTAAACCCGTACGACCGCCTTCTGCAACACCCGCAATACTTTCAATATAACTGGTAGTGGTTGATGTACCCAACATTGAACCGGCGATTGATGCGCCACTGTCGGCTAATAAAGCGCGATTTAAACGTGGTAAATTGCCATCTTTATCTAATAGTTTTCCCTTGTCTGCAACGGCAATCAAGGTGCCCGATGTATCAAATAAATCAACAAACAGGAAAGCAAACACAACACTTATCATGCCCACGTTGAATGCACCTGCAATATCCATCTGCAGGAATGTCGGTGCAATACTTGGCGGCATTGACATAAGACCATTATATTCAACATCACCGGCTAAAAAACCGATCAGTGTTATCGCTAAAATAGCGACCATCACACCACCTTTAACACGGTAATGTGCCAGCGCAATAGTAAGAAAGAAACCCAGACAAGCAAGGATTGCCGGTAAAGCGTGCATGTCACCCAGTGCAATAAGGGTCGGTGGGTTAGAAATAACAATTCCTGAATTTTTCAGTGCAATAAGCGCTAAAAACAAACCAATACCCGCTGCAATACCTTTGCGCATCGGCATTGGAATCGAGTTTATAATCCATTCGCGAATTTTAAACAGGCTGAGCAGTGTAAAACAGATGCCCGATAGGAAAACCGCACCCAAGGCAACCTGCCATGAGTAACCCATATGGCCAACAACCACAAAAGAGAAAAAGGCATTCAGACCCATTCCCGGAGCGAGTGCAACGGGGTAGTTTGCATAAAATCCCATGATAAAACAGCCCAGTGCAGCAGCTAAACAGGTGGCTACAAAGACAGACCCGGAGTCCATACCGGCGGCGGACAACATTTGCGGGTTAACAAAAATGATATAAGCCATGGTTAAAAAGGTGGTGGTACCTGCAATAATTTCAGTTTTTACAGAGGTTCCGTGTTCGTCTAGTTTAAACAGTTTTTCGAACATAATAGATCCATATTATATAAGTGGACCTGTCTAACGTACTTTAGACAGGAAATAGTTCATGTATAAAAAGGACGGGATTATAAAAGATACAAACCTATAAGTCAGCTTTAAAGCTAATATTTAAAGTAATCAGATGATTTTGAGGATGAACTGTGCCAATAACGGGCAAACTGACCGAAATCAGCCTGCCCTTTTTTTATTTTTCAACTTTGTTACTGACGTGAGAATTAAAGACAATACCCTGTTGATTGACGTCTATATCAAATTTCATGCGCATATTATAGTCCTGTAAAAACATTGCCTCTTTAGGGATACTTTCTCCGCTTAGTTCAGCCGCCGTTATGATTGGGTCGAACATTCTTTTAAAGTCGAACGAAAAAGTGAAAAGACCATTTTTAGTCAGTGCTTCATTGCTTAGTAACTCCGCCTGCTGCGCAGATTTCTGACCATTGTAGATGACCAGATGATTACCTTTAATGGCCATTTTAGGGTTCACATTTAATCCGTTAGGTATCAAAGGTGATGCAGATAAATCAATTGCAGTACCGTCAGCGGGTAGCTGCATCTGCTGCAGATCCGGGCTAAACATTTTTAATGAGTTGAGCAGGGTTAGAGGGTTATCCGCAGAATAGCTGAGTAGCGCATCGATACTTTCTAATGCCTGCTTATCCCCATTTTTACTGATACTGTAATCCAGCACTGCCAAACTAAAACCTTTAAGGCCATTGGCGACTCCGCCTGCCATTCCCAGCATCATCGAAGATTTTTGCCCTTTATCCTGTAACGAGGTTTGCATTTTTTTCAATGGAGCACATTGATAATTTGGCGTTTTTAAATCCGCTAATATGGTTGCGGCTGTGGAGCTTAATTGATTGAAATCCACGCCAAAACCTAATGCAAATACATTGTTTTTAATATTTTGCGTATATTGTGGAATGTATCCGCGCAGCGATTGCAGAGCGTTTATAATTGTTTGGTTTTTACTTTCAATAACAGTGGAAAAATCCATTGTGGATTGACTACTTGTTACCGATAAATCCGTATACCCAAAGACCGTACGTGGCCAATTATTGGCGATATTGGTCAACTCTACTTTACATTCAGGCGTTCTGAAGGTTAACAGCGGACTGTCTTGATCCTGTTTTGGAAACAGTAAACTCAGGTGACGTGCAAGCTGGTTAGCATCAACCGTGGTTAAGCCTTTTATTATCTCCTGATGATTGATAAAAGCGATATTTTGATCGCTAAAATTATATGTACTTTCAATCTCTTCTAAAATGCCCGAGTCGGTAATCGGATTTTCAGCTTTAACTAAACCTAAGGCGCTCGCTAATAATGCTTCTTTATTTAATGAGCTGTTTAGGGTGACGGTTAATAAGCCTTCATCTTGAGAGATAATCAGTTCGGTTGTTTGTGCATCAGCCGGATCACTCAACCGGTAAGCACGATATTCAGTTTCCTGTATTTTACCGCTGCGGTGGGAGTAACCACTATCCAGTTCTGCTTTATCTAATAAATCCCAAATTGCCTGAGTATTTTCCACTTCAATTTTTAATACGGGTAAGGCACCGAGCATATAAAAATAAGCGCGAATATTATCCGCCAGGCCGAAGGTGTTAAGAAACAGATCCGTATCCGTTAAGGATGTTTGATAACTTTTTGCAAGACTCAAGAAAAATTTAGACTGCGAATTACCTTGAACGGCTTTATTTTGCAATGCGTTTGAGTCTTCAGCTGTCCTTAATTGCGGTGAGCTGTTTAAATAATCTTTAAGCGGAAAGGGTTTAAGTTGCGCGCTTAATAACGGAGTGTCGGCCGGCACGTAATCAAGTACATTGTAAGCTGCGGGTGAAGTCTGCAACTGTTGGTTAACAATATAAGCGCCTGCACCGAGTGCTGCGATGGCAGTTATTATTAATGTTTTTTTCAAGTGTGTCTCTCCTGTTGGTAATCAATAGCAGCTGATAGTTAACAGATTTATTATAACCTGGCGAGTCAGAGTCGTAATGATTGGAAATATGTTTAATAACTTAACTTAATTGGATGAAAATGAAAGAGATAATTTTTTATTCGAAGGATGATCTACCAATTTCATTTGTCAGGTAGTCTCTTTAAACGCAGGAACGCAGCCAGAATAGACAAATTTTAAACCGCTGTAGCCAGTGATGAAGTGCTGAACAACAGGATGTTATGAATAGAATTAAAACAGATATTTTATCTCGTCAGCAAGGTGTGTTTTTGCAGGTTATCAGTGGGTTTGTTATAAGGGGTACGTGCTGAGGTTGTTTTGAGGCGTCGCATTGATATAAAAAAACCCAGCTTAACATTAGGCTGGGTTTTTTAGTTTTATAATTTTTGCAGTTCAAGCCTGCAATAATAAATCATCAAGTTTTTTACTGTCTTTGATCTAGTTGGCTTGAGAATAGCTGTAAGTGACATTAACCAGGCCGCTGTAGGCCGTATCACCTTGAGCATTAAGCGACTCTTGAACAGTAATAAAGGCATTATCATCCAAGGTTATACTGTTTTTCTCTTTAGAGGAGCTTAAAAATAACGCAAGCTCATTACTTAATTCACTGCCTGATTCTGATTTTAGCTGATTTGATTTTTCAAGGCCCAGTGAATAAGCGGCTTCTTTAGTATCAACTGTCTGAGTCTTAATTATTTTACTGTCATAGTGTACGCCGTAATCACCATAAACTGCTGTACCGGCAAAAACATTTGCACTTAAAAATACCATTGCTGATGCGAGTAATACATTTTTAATTGATTTCATTTTTTTTATCCCCTGATAAGTTTTTTATTTTGTTCGGTTATTTGCAGATCAAGCCCGCAATCTTAGTTGGCTTGAGAATAGCTGTAAGTGACATTTACCAAGCCGCTGTAGGCTGTATCACCTTGAGCATTAAGCGATTCTTTAACAGTAATAAAGGTATTATCATCCAAGGTAATACTATTTCTCTCTATAGAAGACGCTAAAAATGGTGCCAACTCAGTACTTAATTCACTGCCTGATTCTGATTTGAGCTGATTTGATTTTTCAAGGCCCAGTGAATAAGCGGCTTCTTTAGTATCAACCGTTTGAGTCGTAATTATTTTACTGTCATGGTGTACGCCGTAATCACCATAAACTGCTGTTCCGGCAAAAACATTTGCGCTTAAGATGACCATTGCTGATGCGAGTAATACGTTTTTAATTGATTTCATTTTTTTATCCCCTGATAAGTTTTTATTTTGTTTGGTTGTTTGCTACCCGACAAGAATAACCCCTGGTAGATGACCGGAGACCAACGCACAGATGACATGTTTGTCATGTTAGTAAAAACATCAATAAAATGGGGTTTAGCTTAATGGAATGGGTGGGCCTCATTATTTTCATATCGTATCAGAGCAATCAAAACAGCTCTAATATATGTTATTGCGTTTCAAATGAGTCGCTGCTAATTTGCAACGTTAATATTATGGTAACGCTATCGGATATGGAGCGTTTGTCAGGCGCATTCGGTCGGCCTATCGTCGCAGTATTGTTAAACTATAAAATGATAAATAGACGTTAATACAGCTCGTTAGAGCCACCCGTATTACTGTAAAATGGCGACTAGCCATTCAGTAACCGCTATCAGAATTAAGATGAGTAACCCCTCGCCGGTGGCGATACTCAGCAAAATCTGTTTACGGGGCATTCCCGAGAGCCGCGCAAGATAGACTATGATATCGGTAAAGACGAGAGGAAAAAATGCCCAACCCGTTACTGCCGCCATGCCCGAGGAGTTAATCAAGTTTTGAGCGTGTTTTAGAGTTTTACTTGGCAGTAGATCCATCTTTTTTTGTATATCCAGATAATCGACGGCCAGACAAACCAAGTATGCTGAGCAGCAGGTTGCGGCCAAGGTGACTGTAAACATAACCCAAGCATCAATTGAGCTTGCCATCATAATAATGATTGGTATGGTTGGAATAAATAGCAGGCCTCTCACTGCAATCAGCAGCGCATAGCCAGATAAAATGTACCAGTAATATTTTTCAATTGCGCTTTGTAGCTCACTGACACTGTAGTTGCTTGTAAGCCATCGCATCCCCCAAATTGCTAGCGCAACAATCAATATCCAAGTAATAATTTTTAAAGTGCGGGACTTCATTGGTGATCGCTTTTACGGGGTGGGCAGTGATCAATAAATTGCGGATCATTACACTCTTTTGCACCCCGGCAGCGAATGCCTGTGACCGTCCAAGTCACGTCCATGGTTCGGTGTTTGCCAAAAAGGGTAAAGAAGCAGGGGGCTGGGTAGTCGTGAACCACGAACATATGAGCAAAGAAGCTATCTTTATTGCTGCTGTTAGGTAGTTTTGTTCTTAACTGCTCGAAAAATGACTTGTCGTTCCTTAAACCATCGGATTCTTCGAGCCATTCTTTTGCCAACTCAGTTTTACTCTGCACCTTATATTCGATGAACTTATTTTTGGGTAGTAATTCCAATCCTTTATGCAGGGTGGAGTTGAATATTGACGGGGTAAATAATATACAAGTAACGGCCAGGGCCAGAGAGATAAGCAGCGCAAGCAGGATGCTTAACAGGGTTTTCAAGGTTTTTTTATCTCTTATGTTAAAAAGCTTGTCTGGAATTCGCATTATTGCGCCTCTCGAATACTTTGATCAAAGATTCGAGTATACCTGTTTATAGCCGGCACAATATGAATCATCATAATAATCGCTCTAAATCTACCTATGGCGCGTTGGCCATCTTGAGCTGTATTTTCTAAAGGGCAGGGGGTGACGGAGGATTAAATATCTTTCAAGTAGCACAATTGAGTGTAAAGGTGGATCAATGATAATCCAGCATTGATGATCAAACTGTTATATATTTTTCAGTAGGTTGTGTTAAGGCGAAAATACGAACTAAAAGTGCCTGTGACGTTCATTTTTAGCCCTATGATGAATACAAAAAACCCAGCTTAGGATCAGGCTGGGTTTTTTAATTGTTTGTAGATCAAGCCTGCAATATTAAATCATCAAGTCTTTTACTTTCTTTGATCTAGTTAGCTTGAGAATAGCTGTAAGTTACATTAACCAGGCCGCTGTAGGCCATCTCACCTTGGGCATTAAGCGACTCTTGAACAGTAATAAAGGCATTATCATTCAAGGTTATACTGTTTTTCTCTTTAGAAGAGCTTAAAAATAATGCAAGCTCATTACTTAATTCGCTGCCTGATTCTGATTTTAGCTGATTTGATTTTTCAAGACCTAGTGAATAAGCGCCTTCTTTAGTATCAACCGTTTGAGTCTTAATTACTTTACTGTCATGGTGTACGCCGTAATCACCATAAACTGCTGTACCGGCAAAAACATTTGCACTTAAGATGACCATTGCTGATGCGAGTAATACGTTTTTAATTGATTTCATTTTTTATCCCCTGATAAGTTTTTTATTTTGTTTGGTTGTTTGCGACCCGACAAGAATAACCCCTGGTAGATGACCGGAAACCAACGCTCAGATGACATGTTTGTCATGTTAGTAAAAATACTAATGAGCAATGCTTACACTTAATTAATGCGACCATAGTCACAAAATAAATTGGTTTCCTAAGAATAAGACGTGGTTTTTTAATCTCAATTGCACCAACAAGCGATAAAAAACTGAATAAATGCTTTAATTTGGTGCGCGCTAGAAGAGCTTCCTGACTAAGAGGGGTGCTTGGGATTAAAAGTTGGCGAGAGTAAGTGGGGGCTAAAAAGATAAATAAAACGAAGGTGTAAAGTGGTTTGTATTCTAGAAAACGAAGTAGTCGCTCCTTTTTAGAACAGCTAGCGTTGAATTTTCGATGGTACTTGTACACAGAAAGTTAAATAGCCAGACTCTCAACGTAATATGCTTAAGCAACACCATTAAAAAGGAACCTGCCTATGCTAAGCATTGGCGGGTGTCCTTTTAAAGCAAGCCACTAGTTATAACCGCGAATAAATTCAGAAGTTACAATATCAGTTAACGGCGTTTCGTATGATGAATTAACGGGTGTTTGTTGTGGTTGGCCTTTTGTGTAACATTGCTTTAGTTGAACAGCTAAGTGGTTGGTACAATCATTTAGCAATACGTCTTTATAGGTGATGTTGGTTATTTTTTTGCTCATGCTCTTATACTCCGTTACTGATAAAGTTTTTTTAGCCGATACAAATGTCTGCGGCTACTGTGATTAATATAATGCATCATTGATGCCAAATATTTCACTAAATAAAAACTTTAATATATTTCTTTTATGACTGCTGTGATTTGCTTGTTTATCATCGGGTGGATATTTTAGCTGAGCATCTGCGGGTTTGTCCGTCACAGAAAAATCAGTATAAAAAAGCATCCGATTTTATGCTGATTCAGCTTACCCTTAGAAAAGGGCGTTAATATGCACGCATCGTCTTCAAGGAGCATCACTTACACTCAACTAGTACCTTGCTTTCATGCGCTTTAATAGAGCACCTAATCGGTGGAAGGGGTATAACGTAAATCTTTTAGATTAAAACCGAGCTTTATATCTGTTTTCAATGTGACCAGCTGTTTTGCCAAGAGTGCATTACTTTGCTGGGATTTGATTTTAGTTAACAGTTTATTGCTAAGATCGTCCGCCTGATTAAAGATATTATCCAAACTGCCATACTGTTGTAAAAGAGATAACGCGCCTTTACTGCCAATCCCTTCAACACCTTTTATGGCACTGCTTGAAATGCCCGTAATAGACCAATAATCAATAAGTTGCTCGCTGGTTAGTTGCATTTTTTTGAGGACTTGCTGGCGGTTGATAAAGCTGTTATTAAAATAATCATAAAGACTGACCGATTCATTTAATAACTGGTAAAACCCTTTATCCGTGGAAACAATAATACATTTTTGTTGCTGTTTTGCGATTTTATCAGCCAGGCAGGCAATCAGATCGTCAGCTTCATCACCTTCGGTCACTAAAGAATCAATACCAATGCTAAAAAACTGTTCCTGAATTTGCGCTAAACCTTGCTTGAGAAGTTCGGGAATGGGTTTTCTTCCCTGTTTATATTCCGGGTAAATTTGATGGCGCCAGCTGGGAGCATGACTGTCAAAGACACAAATTGCGTGGGTTGGCTGATGAATACGTAATAACTTTTGCAGGGCATTGGTTGCTGTGCTCTGGGTGGCAATAAGCGCAGCTAAGGTATCTCCGTGCTGTTTTTGCTGCACCGCATAGATGCGCCGAACAAGGTTCATTGCATCTATGATTAATAGCGTTGATATCATTTTTTAAAGGACTCTCAGGAGTAAATTATTGCTATTTTGAGCTTTAAAATAAAACGCTTAACAGCTTGTGGTCTTAACTGTAACTTATTTTATTATCTTATAACAAGGGGTGTAAACCGTACCCGGTAATTTCATCCGTCCCTGTTTAATAAAACTTTCCAATAAACTGTCTACTTTTTTCATTAACTGCGGGTCACCTTTAATTTCAAAGGGACCGTGTTTTTCGATGGATTTAATACCCTCATCTTTGACGTTACCACCGACAATACCTGAAAAAACCCGGCGTAAATTTGATGCCAATTGTTCACTTGGCTGCTCATGGGTTAAGACTAAATTTCTCATGTTGGTATGGTTAGGATAAAAAGGTTGTTGGAACGATTCTGATATTTTAAGTGACCAGTTAAAGGAAAAAGCATCACCAATAGCGCGGCGATATTCAGTGACTTTTGACATCGATTTTTTGAGTGTTTGTGCGACTAAAGCCGGATCGGCAATAATTATTTGATAATGTGACTGCGCTTCTTCACCTAAGGTGCCGGCGACAAATTTATCGATGGCTTTAAAATAGGATTCACTGCCCTTGGGACCGGTCAAAATAATAGGGAAAGGTTGACGTTTATTTTCCGGGTGCATCATTATCCCCAAAAGATACAATAACTCCTCTGCAGTCCCGGGGCCGCCGGGAAAAATAACAATGCCGTGTGCGACGCGGATAAATGCTTCAAGGCGTTTTTCAATATCGGGTAAAATAACCAACTCATTAACGATTGGATTGGGTGGCTCAGCGGCGATAATGCCCGGCTCTGTAATGCCGATATATCGGCCATTATGAACCCGTTGTTTAGCATGGCCTATTGTTGCCCCTTTCATCGGACCTTCCATCGCGCCGGGGCCGCAACCGGTACAGATATTAAGTTCTCGAAGGCCTAATTGACTGCCTACTTCGCGGGTATAATCATACTCCTCGGATCTTATCGAATGTCCGCCCCAGCAGACAATCACATTCGGCTCGACACCTGCTTGTAAAATATCGGCATTACGTAAAATAGAAAAAACTAAACTGGTGATTTGCGAGGAACGATCTACCTCTTCAACGCCGATCCTAATTTGGGTATTAACGTATAATAGATCGCGTAATACGGCAAACAGATGCTCCTGAATACCCTTGATCAGCTGGCCATCAATAAAAGCGTCTTCCGGCGGGTTGTGCAGCTCTATTTTTACGCCTCTTTCCTGATGTAATACTTTGATTTCAAATGTTTTATACTTTTCTAAAATTTCCCTACTGCTGTCCGTATGACTGCCTGAGTTAAGGACAGCAAGGGAGCAGTTACGAAATACTTTATAAATATCGCAATCTGCATTTTTTTGTAATTCATTCACTTCAAGTTGCGATAATAAAGCCATGCTTCCAATAGGATTGATATGGGCGATCATGGAACCTCCTTGTGTTATTGATGTATACCCAGTTAACTGAGGATGTAAAAGCAAGAAGATAATTATCTCCTTGGCACTCACTTCTGACTGCTGTGATTCCTGCGTCTGGGTATGTAAGTATAAGAAATATAAGCATCGTTGCCATTTTTACTGCAATTATATTTAATAATATGCTGTTTTTAATGCATAAATTCGGTTCAACTACTCAGTAAACATTACTCCTGCAGCCGTTGACTGACCTCTTCAACCATTTTTTTGTTCTCAAGCTCTGGCCAACTAAACGAATAGTCCTTATTACTGGAATGGATTTTGAGCAGTCCTTTAGCAATCGCAATCTGACCCAATCGCCATAAATCACCATCAAAAAAGGCCGGTTGCAAATTATCAATGGCGTAGAGTTCAACCCAGCTGTTTTGCTGTTTTGAGATGCAGATTTGAGAGGCGGCAAAAAGTGCCAAACTGTTTAAATTTAAAATTTGAGTAGTGTTGATGGCGCGACTGGCATTTTTCAAAAAAGGGTAGGCGACAATGCCGGTAGAAATTGTTTTTGGTAAATGATAATAGTCTGCGAAGTCGTCAAAGCATTGCTCTATTAAAGCTGCGAAGGCGCCTGCATTTACGTAGTTAGCCCGTTCGCTAATAAATAAAATTTGATTATCACGGAAATGATAAATTTCAGCGCTGTCTGTAAACTGTTTTTTTAATGTTTCACCGAGTTTTTCTTCTATTTCATTTGCCAGCTTGACACCATATAACGCATTAAGCTCGCTTAAAAATGGCACATTAACCAGGGCGTAAAACAGAGTAGGGCGGTTACTGATAGCTTTAAAATCATTGCTGTTATTTTCCTGCCTGGGCAGTTTACTGCGCCCATGGAAGGCTAGCCGTTGTTGTGCTTGTTTCTCTAGCGCGCGCAGTTTGTGATAGCGTTTGGATCTGGATAAAAGCATCAGTGCTGACAAAATAAACAGTAATATCGCCGTATAACTTAATATTTTATAAAAATTTGATTGTGCCTGTAATGTTGTGTTTTGGGTTTCTAATCTATTTTGTTGCTGAACCTGTTCAAGCAGTTGCAGCTGTTCGTTGATCTGCAGCTGTTGTAATTTAAATGCGCTCTCTTTAATCTTATTTTGTAATGAGTGAAAATTTTTAAAATGTAAAATAGCCAGCTGAGGAGAGCCTGTCATTTCATAGCTTAATGCCAGCATTTCATCGGCCTGGGCACGTAATAATGGGTAATCTTGTGCTGACAGTTGTAATACTTTTTCTAACTGTAAAATAGCCAGAGTAGGGGCATTGTTAAAAATGTTCAATTTTGCCAGCAGTAAAATACTTTCTATTTGCAACTGCACTTTGTTTAACTGCTTGAAATGAAAACGCGCATTGTGCAAATATTTTTTCGCCAGTGCCAGATCTTTGCTGTTATTTTCATTACTTCCTTTTTCAGCGTAAGTGCGACCGATTTCAAGGTAGGCCGCCCCTAACAATCCAGTGTATGAATTTTCTTCAATCAATTCTAAGGCATTAAAAAGGTAAATTAAGGCTTGATTATGTTCATGGTTTTGCCGTTTTAAGCCCGCAAATTGAATGATACTTTCGACCTGCTTAGGGATGTTTTTAGTCCCCATATAAAGCTCAATTCTTCTGCCGGAAAAATCTAAAGCCCGAGTGAAGCGATACTTTTTTTGGTACATTAAAATGATGCTGTTTTTAACCTGGCCACTGAGTTTAATAAAGCCATGTTGATCAGCTGAGCTGTCTGCAGAAAAAAAATGTAAGCTGGCTAACTGTTCCTGCTGAATTTGATCAAAATAAAGACCCTGATAATAATCTAACCAGGCATGTAGATTATTATTGTTATTATTTTTCAGTAATTTTTTGGTTTTTTCTAAAGCGTTATGCGCATCCTGATAATTATTTTCTTCTAAATACAATTTAACGAGGGTTAATGATCTGGTCACCGTTAGGTTAATTGAGTTGATTAATGGCGTTTGCAGTGCCTCGTTCAATTCACCGAGTTTTTTGATCAGTTCCACATTACTTATTTGCGGGCGCTCTTGCGGAGGAATTTCAAGGGCAATAAGATTCAATGTTTCTATCTGGTCGTTTTTATCGTCCGGGTTGTTTAAAATTACCTGCAATAAATCCAGCGCTTTTGTGTGTTCTCCAAGTTGAGCATAACAATAGGCCTGTAATTGTATGGCGAAATGCTTGCTGCTTTGGTGGTTAGCTAGCGCGGCTGTATTCTGCGGCGTGTTGATATAAATTGTTGCGCTATTGATACAGCTTTGCGGAGCTATATCACGCAGCTCAAAAGCATTTTTTAGTGTATTGGGTAGCGCCGGATCGGTTAATGCCAAGGCCCCGGCCGTTTGGCTGACCTGAACTAAAAATAGCGCACAAAGGGCGCGAAAGTATTGACCAATATATCTCATAACAGCAAATTTTTATTGTCGTAATAAACGAATATTATTAATATCATCAGAGTGTTCCGTGCTACGCAGCGGGTTAATATCTAATCCGCCCCGGCGAGTATAACGCGCATAGACACAAAGCGAATCAATTTGTCCATATTTCATGATGTCACAATAGATGCGTTCAACACACTGTTCGTGAAACTCATTATGTTGACGGAAAGAGATTAAGTAGCGTAATAATTTCTCAGCATTCAATTTTTTACCGGTATAACTTATTTCGATACTTGCCCAATCCGGTTGACTGGTGATTAAGCAGTTTGACTTTAATAAATGAGAATACAGGGTTTCGGTTACCTGCTCCTCGGAGCACAGGTCCAGAAGATAGTCTGCGTTGAGTTGGTAGTTATCTATTTCAATGTCTAAGGTATCTAAACACTGTCCGCTAAAAGTACCCAGCTTATCACTGAAGTTATCTAAATCCGTATTCAGTTCAACGCTAACCGCTTTATCGGCACAGCGTGACAGATCTGCGCTTAATACTTTTTGTAGTGCCTCGATAGAAGCAAATTTGCTTTGGTTAAAGCTGTTTAAATATAACTTGAATGATTTTGATTCAATTAAGTTTTTACTGTCAAAGGGGACTTTCACCACGCCCGTTGCGACAACGGGTTTACCTTTACTGTTTAGCCAGGAAAGCTCATAAATATTCCATAAATCAACACCGCAAAAGGGCAGGTTATGTTCTGAAAGCTGCAGTTCATTGCGGTTTAAACTGCGCGGCACTGCTTGTAATAAAGTAGGATCATAGCTGCTTTTATATTCTGTTTTTTTTCCCAGAGCCAGATTATTTAGAACATAATCTTGATCATAGAGTTGTTTATTAGTCATTTTTTTCGCTTTTATTTTTTAAAACAATACAATGACAGTATTGTAAACAAAATAAAGAATTATTCGAGCAATGAATCAAACCACACAAATACAACTATTCGATTTTTTCGAACGTTTTAAAACTCTTTGGCAGAGCCAAAAAAAATCATTACCTCAAGCGGTTTTTGACTCGCAATGGATTTCACCCTGCCAGATAGGAGAGGTCGAAAAGCAGCTTATTCACTGGTCACCGGTTGAGCGTGAATCCGTTATTGATTTGAGTAATATTGAGCAGGCACTGGATATTAAACTGCACCCGAGTATTGTGGCATTTTTCTGCTCTGCCTATTCGGCCGGTTTACCTGCGAGCTACGAGGATCATCCGATCGAGTTGATCCAAGCCTGGAATGATGAGGATTTTAACCTCTTACAGGAAAATATGATCGCCCATTTCATGATGCAAAAACGTCTGAAACAGCCGGCATCTATGTTCATTGCCAGTTGTTCCGATGAGATGCAGATAGTGTCGGTGTTAAATGCTACGGGTGAAGTACAGCTGGAGACTTTAGGGAAAGGGCAGGAAGCCGTTTTAGCCGACAATTTAGCGGACTTTTTGGCCAGTTTGACTCCTATACTCATTGAGTAATACGGCAATCATCCCTTTAAAATAGTGATGATTCTATTTTAGAGGGATGATTACGGTTCTGAGCTGTTACTGTTTAAGTGTCAAATAACCTGTCCAAATTCGCGTCACAGTGGTCAGCCAGCAAAGGAAACTGAAAATATAAGCAATAATTGAAAAGTACTGCGGGAACAAACATAAAAGAATAAAACAAAGAATCGTTTCAGTCCCTTCGGTTAATCCGCCGATGTAATAAAGTGACTTTTTGCTGTGGGTTGGACTCTTAACGTTCTCTATCTTTCTTTTTCCTGCCATCACCGCGAAGGCTAAAAAACTGGACCCCGTACCGATAAAAGAAAAAATCAAAAAAGCCCCGGCGATAGCATTCATTTCCGGGTTCGCCAAAACAAAACCGAAGGGGACTAAGGCATAAAAAATAAAGTCCAGGGTAATATCTAAAAAACCACCACTGTCGGTGATCCCCTGTATTCTCGCAATTGCGCCGTCAATACCATCAAAAACTCGATTGAGAATAATGAAAAACAGGGCAAGATAGTATGCCTGAAAGGCTAAAGCCGGTAGGCTCAGAAGGCCGCAAAAAAAACCGAATAAGGTTATCTGGTCAGCCGTGATACCCCGTTTTTCTATCTTTTTCGCTGCGTAATTAAGGGGAAAGCGGATAATCTTAGTGGTAAAACGGTCTAGCATGCATTTTTCCTTATTAATTTGTTATTAAGCTTATTTTTATTATTCATTCCAAGGCCATTGTAAACAATGACCATTAGAAGGTACGTCTGATTCATCATGGGTAACCATTAAAGCCGGTAGTTTTCTTTTTCTTATCTGTTCAAACACCCACTCTCTGAAGTCACCGCGTAAGGATTTATCTAATTTACTAAAAGGTTCATCTAATAAAACGGCGGCGGGCTCTGCAAGCAGCATTCTCATCATACTGACTCTGGCTCTTTGCCCCCCAGATATTTGTGATGGTCCTTTTTCCGCTAAGGTTTGTAACTTTAATTCAGTTAAGGTGTCCATTGCAACCGCCTTACGCTGCTCTTTTTTAAATTTATTGGGCAGGGCAATGGCGAGATTTTCCCAAATGTTGAGGTGCGGGAATAACAGGTCATCTTGAAATAAAATACCAATTTTACGTTTCTCTACGGCTATCTCATTGAGTAAGCAATCATCTAAATAATATTCACCACTGAAGTGAAAATCCGGTAAGGCATGACCGGCGATGGCACTTAAAATGGTTGATTTTCCGCAACCACTGGGGCCCATTAAAGTTAATATTTCTCCGGGCAAAATGGAAAATGAAAGCGGAGAAAATAACTGTTTCTTATTGATATCAATAATTTTTAGATTTTTTACTGTCAGGGACATAGCGAGCAACACTCCTTTTATTGGCTGTGCTTTGATTTATTATCATCCCGGTTTTTTGACTGACAAAAATAGCAAGGAGATAAAAGACAAAGGGAACTAATGATTGCAGCAGTGCATAAATGGCACTGACCCGTCGATCTTGACCGCTAGAAAGTGCAACAGCTTCCGTGGTTAAGGTGGAAATACGTCCGCCCGCAAGCATTAAGGTCGGTAAATATTGTGCCAAACTGACGCTTATTCCAACCGCCCAGGCAATACAAAGAGTGGGTAATAAGACCGGTCTTTTAACTTTCCACCAAACCTTCAAAGGAGACATCCCTAAACTCAGCGCAATCATATCTAAGCGCTTTTCATAACTTCGCCAGGGGCCGTCTAATACCAGATAAACGTAAGGGAAAACAAAGAAGGTATGCGCCCAAATAACCCATAAATAATAATACTGATGGGCAATAAAAAGCGTTGCAACCTGTATCCCGAATAAAATGGATAATTGCGGTGCGAGCATCGGAATAGAGATCATTACCCGTGGTACGACAAAGCGGCGCTTGTGGGCGATTGCCCTAATGCTATGTTCATGAATAATGATCGCGAATAAAAGTGCCAGGGACGCACTGACTAAGGCAATTAAGATACTGTTGCCGATAATGCCCCATAAAAAGGTCCACTCCTGCTGCCAAAAGCGTAATGACCAACGGGTAGGAAAAAGATCCGGAAAAGACCAGCGCTGTGCAAAGCTCCAAAGCAGCAGAAGCGGCAGGGTGGATAATGAAATAACGTAGCTCACCAGTATTGCACTTTTACCGGCAAGCGGCAGTGCGCGGCGGCCGCTGGTTTGCCAGCTGCGACACTTAACTATTGTTGCCCATTCTATAAAGCGGATTAAATACAATAAAGCCAGACAGGTAAGTAAAAGTAATAACGCGCCAGCCGATGCTTTAGGTAATGCGGATAAATCAGGATCATTTAACCACTGCCAAATAAGGACCGGTAAGGTGGCGGGTGAAGTCGGGCCTATTACCAATGCCACATCAACGACTGACAGGCTGTATGCCATCACGGCAAATAGCGTAAAACGTATTTTGGGCAACCATTGCGGTAAAATTATTTTTTGCCAGGTTTGTGCTTTGGAGTAACCTAAACTCTGCGCCGTCACCAGGGTAGTGTTAACATTTAGCTGCTTAAGAAGCGGAATGCTCATAAACAGTAAAAATGGAATCTCTTTAATGGTCAGAGCGAGAATGAGCCCTAAACCATAGGGATCATTAATCAAACTCCAATTAGCGATACCAAAATCAGTAAAAAGAGTGTTTGAAATACGCGCAATAAAACCACTCGGGGTGAATAAAAAGGCAAAACCAATAGCGAAAGCCACATGGGGTAGTGCCAATATAGGCGCGAGCAAGCTTTCTAATTTATTCCAGTACGCTTTATTCCAGCATGATTGTAAAATTGAAAAGGCCAGCATAGCGGATAAAAAGGTGCTGCTCAGGCTGACAAAAAGGGTGATCAAAACCGACTGATGCAGACCCGGCCATAATAAAAGCTCTGAAAACCCCGTTAATGAAAAAGTGTGCAGATTAACGGCCGGAATATAAGAAAAAGCAGAAAAAAACAATCCCAGTAAGCCCGGCAGCAAAGGTGTGAAACAGATAAAAATGGCCAATACCAGTAAAAACTGAAATGAGATTTTCTGTATAGAGCCGTTCATCGCCTTTTAATGTCCATATCTTTTTTGCCATTCGGTTTCCAGGGATTTTTGCCAACTGGGGTGCGGTTCACTAATTGATTTAAATAACGTTGTATTTTGCGTGGTATTGCTGAAATGTGAGGATTGTAAAACAGTCGGATCTCCCCAGACAGAAATATCTGCTTTTTTAAGCTGTGCTTCAGGGCTCAGCATAAAATTAATGGCCACTAGCGCACCCTCTTTTGCAGCTGCATTCCATGGAATTGACAGGAAGTGAATATTAGACAAAGCGCCTGCAGCAAGCGCATAAGCTGTTGTTGAATCTCTTAATAAACCGTTTTGCTGTGCGCTAAATACCTCATTGGGATTAAAGGAGATAGCCAGATCTAATTCGCCATCATCAAGTAATTGAATGGTTTCCGCGCTGTTATCCGGAAACTGTTCACCTTGACGCCAGGCAACCTGATGAAAATCGTCTAAATATGACCACAATGGCGCAGTTATTCGCTGGAAAGTATCGTCATCAACGGGCAGATACAAAGCTTCAGGATTGTCACTGAGTTCAATCAATGCAGATTTCAGAAAACTGGTGCCATGGAATGAAGGAGGGCGGGGGTAAGTGAGTTTATTGGGATGGCTCTGTGCATATTCAAGCATTTCCCGATGGCTCTGTGGAGGATTGTTTATTTTGTTTTTATCGTAAATAAACACCAGCTGCCCAACTCCCCAGGGAGCTTCCAAGCCTAGCGTTGGCTCTGCAAAATCACTGTCAACGGGCAATGATTTATCAACATATTGCCAGTTCGGCAGATTGTTCACAAAGGGAGCCGTGAGCAGATTAAAATCCTTCATTGATTTGAAATTTTCGCCATTTATCCAAACCATATCAATACTGCCATTGCTGTTTTTATTGGCGCTTTTTTCTGCTAGCAGACGCGTAATAGCTTCAGAAATATCGGTGACTTTCACATGTTTCAGGGTGACACCATATTCTGCCTGCAGGCGCTTATCTGCCCAGCGTAAATAATTGTTAATATCCTGACTGCCGCCCCAGGCATAAAAATAAACAGTTTGACCCTTGGCTTTTTCTTCAATTTTCTGCCAATTGACATTGTCAGCCTGGGCGAACGTTGTCAGCAGTAGCAGGCTAAACAGAGCGATTAATTTTTTCATGATAGATCCTTTTTACGCGTCCAGTTAAAATATTGCTCAACCCAGCGCAACAGTGTTTGCGGGGCATGATTTTTGTTGCACATTCCGGTTGTGAATTTATTGTCGCGTCCACAACAAACTTTTGTGTATTTAATATCTCCTTAATATTATAACCCGTTATGATTAATGCTTTGGAGGGTACACAACCTGTATTTACACAATCTCCAGCCATTTTATGTTTTTCAATTAGTGTCACCTTAGCTATTACTGCCATGTTCTGATCAAAACTGGTTGGTTTCTGCTAGCCCTGATAAACTTTATTCTGTTTAATGCCGTTGATAATAAATTTGCTGATAAGCGGGAGTAATCCTAATACTACCAGAGACATTAAAACGGAAGGAGAAAGTAAGCCGGATAATGAGTTAATATCAGCAAGCTGAGTACCTGTATTCAGGAATACGATGGTGGTGGGTAACATACCGAGTTGGCTGAACAGGTAATATTTTTTTGCCGACATGGGAGTTAAACCCATTAATAAGTTGATAATAAAAAAAGGAAAAATGGGGATCAGCCTCAGTGTCAGCAGGTAAAGGGTGCCATCCTTTTTGATACCTAGATTTATTGCCTGTAGTTTTCCACTAAATCGTCTTTGTACCCAGTCTCTCAGCAGATAACGACTGAACAGGAAAGCGATTGTTGCCCCTATGCTGCTCGCAAATGAAACCAATAACAGACTCCACCAAAAGCCAAATAATGCAGCACCGAGCAGAGTAAGTATAATTGAACCTGGAATGGAAAGAGCAGTGCTAACAGTATATAAGACAAAAAACAGCACACTGGCGAGCAGGAAGTTGTTATTGATATATTCGCTGAGCTGCGCCTGATAGATTTTGGCATTTTCCAGCGTCAACAGATGATTAAATTCAAAAACGCAGCACAGTGCAATAAAGGCTAAAATGACGATAATTATTTTTTTTCTGTGCATTGATAATTTCTCTCGGGGTAAAAATAAATTCTATTCTTCAACAGACCGTGAAAATCCAAAAAAAATTTCCTTGTGAATCAGTTATATCATTCCGCTTGATGGTACGGACAATAAATCGGATAGGAAAAATTAATCAGATAAAGCGGTTATAGTTTTTTAACAAACAAAATTGAGTCGGTATTTATGCAATTGATATTAGTTAACCACCACCGAGTAGATCAACAGCATGCCATTTAGCTGTTACAGGAAGAAATAAAAAATACTGGCTACCGATAAGCATATTGGTTTGGGTCATTTAATAAAGAGAAGTTAACTGCCAGGTAATTAATATTTTAATGAATGAAACTAAATTGAGAAAATATCATAACCAAGATATAACTATCTCGGTTATGATAAACATGTGCAGTTGATGGATAAGTTTATAATAATGTTATTATTCAACAAATATTTGCATCTCTTCACCAATTTTTTTACGCATATCCATCAGTTTACGGGCGGTTTCATTCTGTTTTATATCATCCTCTGTTTCCGGTATCCAAGCCGGAACTTTTATAGAATGACCATGTTCATCGACCGCCACCATAATCACAATACAATGCGTGGTTTTGCGTCTGCTTAACAATTTTGGGTCACAAGCATTAACTTCAACGGCAATATGCATCGAAGATTTTCCCGTATAGATAACTTTTGCCTCTACCTCAACCAAATTACCGACATGAATGGGAGAGACAAATCTGATTCCGCCCGCATAAGCTGTCACACAATAATGACCGCTCCAACCAGCTGCACAGGCATATGCCGCTAAATCGATCCATCTCATGACTGAGCCGCCATGAACTTTGCCACCAAAATTGACATCTTGGGGTTCAGCTAAAAAACGTAGGGTGATCTCTCTTTGTGCTTTGTTCATTCATTTAACCTTTTTTATTGCATGTATAAATTATAAAAATAGATATGATCAGTTCCTGATAATTGGAAAATAATAAAGAGAAGGAAATGATGCACAGAAGAATAATCATTTAAGCTTTATTAGCTATCCAGAAATATTCTTACATCTAGTTGTAAGGTTACAGTAGCATTAGAAAACATATAGTCTATTTATTATATAAAAAGGTTATAACTTAGCGCTAAATGAGGTGCCATTCTAGTTGAAAACATATTAACCGAATTAATAATTAAGTTACTCACCGTTATTTAATGCTTTCTATTTACAATGATAGCCTTTGGAAGAGGGGCATTGTAGGTACGGAGATAGTCAAAGGTTAAGTTAATTAGCAATGTGTCTAAATCTATTGAAGAAGACTGAACAGAATCCGCTTGTAAATGCTTCGGGCATACTTTTAGATTATCTTGGGAAAGCCAAATTAGATTCAAAAAGCAAAATTATTAGTTATTAAGTATGTTTTTAAAACACATCGTTTATAAAACAATCAGTCGAACAGTTTATTTAAATAATCACCAATAAAGCCTTGCCAGCGCTGACTAAATCTCTATAATGCGCATCCACGGAAACGGGAAAGACGCAAGTCAATCCGGTTACTCAGAACGAAAGAGATTAAGTTTTTAATAACGTTAAACGTTGATTAGAAACATAAATTAATCGTTGACATCGTTTGCAGGTAGCGTAATATACGCACCTCGCCGAAAGGCACGCTCTTTAACAATTTAATCAAACAATCTGTGTGGACACTTATTGTTGATGTGATTTCAAAAAAATCAA
>NZ_JBLIED010000033.1:0-40530 GCF_047632955.1 Psychromonas sp.
GGAAAACCAAAAAACACCCCGGCACCAAAAAAGAATAAGGTCGTCAAAGCACGCGGAACATCGCTCACCATTTCAACCATCACGCCCGTCGCACAGCAGCTTGAAAGACTCATTCCGGCACCAAACATGACTCCCCCCAGCACTAAGCCCAGATTGATAGGGTTAACCCATAGATTATAACTGCCGGGACTGGCATTCAGCAGCAAACCCGCATTAATAATAGCGGTAATAACGAACATAAACATTAATGTCTGCAGCAATTGCGTCGAACCACGGCGATAGGCGCGGTTAACACTGCCGGCAAAACCTATCGACCCCTTTGTTAGAACAAAACCGAGGCTCAAACCGAACAATAAACGCAAAAAAAGTGATGAACTTTCAAGAAAGACGGCACCTAAAAGAAGAGAGGAAATGGCGATAACAATACCAAATGAAGCTTGTTTTTTATCCATGGTGATAATCCAGAAGAAATGAAAAGTAGGCATTCATACACTGCGGATTTTTGAGCCGGTATGAAATGGAGCGCGGATTATTCTCTTGCCGTGGATATATGTCCAACCCTAGTTTATAACTTATTGTTATATATGCATTGCTATACTTATATCGGACGAAAACCGACTGCAAAAAATAATGCTTCCAGATCTATTTTTTATCTATGACTCTCTTTTGAAAGAGATAAATCATGGTCTACCCATTTATTAAATCATTTGAGTTTGATGGTGGTTAACGAGCAGAAGAGACAACAAGTTATTATTGACAGTTTGAGATAAAACATAGAAAAAATATATGCTTAAAACGGGTACAGAATATCTGCTCTATAGATTATGTTGGAATATATAATTTAATAATTGCATTTTACGGTACTTTTCACCGAGAGTATCCTCCGCAAATCGAATCATTTTAATTTTAACTATCGTTATTTAAGCAGGGGTTATGTCTTTATTTGTTATTCTAAATTTACTCACGTTCGTGGGTATTCTGTATGCTGTTTTCCGTTATCAACAACGAGGTGTGAGCCTTTCTAAATCTGTATTTTTGGGGTTAGTTCTTGGTAGCTTGTTTGGCCTGGCGTTACAATTCATTTACGGTGAAGGCAACGTTGAAATAGGTAATACTATTTCATGGTTATATATTGTCGGTGGCGGTTATATTAACCTCTTAAAAATGGTTATTATGCCATTGGTTTTTGTTTCAATGATATCTGCTGTGGTAAAGCTTGATAGCAGTCATGGAAGCTTAGGTAAAATAGCGGGTTTGAATCTTTCGGTATTATTAGGTACAACGGCAATTGCTGCGCTTATTGGTATTATTGTGGCTAATAGTTTTGGATTAGATGCTGAATCTATACTGCATGGTTTTAGCGCAGGTAGTCGAGAAGCAGCTAGACTCGGTGCACTAACGGCCAAGCAAGGTCAAGTAGATGATCTTAGTTTACCGCAGCTATTAGTTAGTTTTATTCCTGTTAATCCCTTTGCAGATTTAAGCGGCTTACGCTCAACATCGGTCATTTCAGTGGTTATTTTTTCAGTACTCATTGGTATCTCGGCACGCCAGGTAATGATTGAACATACTCAATTAAAAGCACCTATCCGCTTATTTGTTGACACAATGCAACGTATTATTATGCGTTTAGTACGCATTATTATGGCATTAACACCCTATGGTATTGCCGCTTTAATGGCTAAAGTTATTGCCACATCGAGTCTATTAGATATTTTAAATCTACTTAACTTTGTGATTGCTTCTTACGCAGCAATTGCTTTGATGTTTATTGTACATGGTTTGTTAGTTTCATTAGTGGGGGTTTCAATGAAATCCTACTTTAGTAAAATATGGCCGGTACTGATCTTTGCCTTTAGTTCACGCAGCTCTGCGGCAACAATTCCCTTAAATGTTGAAACACAAATTGATAAACTAAACGTTCCCCCTGCTATTGCAAACTTAGCGGCTACATTTGGGGCAACAATTGGTCAAAATGGTTGTGCAGGTATTTACCCTGCTATGTTAGCGGTAATGGTGGCACCTTCGGTTGGTATTGATCCGATGGCAATTAGTTTTATTCTGCCGTTAATAGGCATGATAGTGATCAGTTCATTTGGTATTGCCGGCGTTGGTGGTGGTGCAACATTTGCTGCACTAATTGTGCTTCCTGCAATGGGATTACCCGTTGAAATTGTTGCTTTATTAATTTCAATCGAACCATTAATTGATATGGCACGTACAGCGCTTAATGTTTCTGGTTCAATGACAGCAGGCACTATAACTAGCCGTATACTCGGAAAAACAACTGACACCAAATCACTCAGTACCGATCAAGTCGTAGAAGGCGCTTATAAAATCTAGTTCATAAACAATGACCAAAGTGAATAAAGCTTTGGTCTAAGTATGTAGTTTTTTTGTTACTAAATTATTTGTTGCTGTACCAGTTGATTTTGTATTTGATTATGACTTGAAAATAAAAAATCTGCTTTATGGGCGGTGTTATTTAACTGTTCTTCCTCTAATTGATGGCTAGCAGGATGGATCAGCAACAAATTATTATTGACTGTTTGAGAGCACAATACTGGCAAATTTATTCTTAAAAACAGGTGCGAGATATACATTAAAGTTTGTCGTTTTAATTATGTTAGATAACTCTGGGTGAGAAGTCCTATTAAAGTCCATAGCACTGAATTTAAAAGAATTATTACATCGATTAATGTCAGTAATAAGGCCTGAAACTCACCGGTACCCCTCATTCTATCCCTAATATTCTGCTGTTCAATGATATGGCATGATACTAACTACGACAAAAAGTAATAAAAAATCCCGTAAAGCATCGCGTTACGGGCTTAATGAAACCTTATGCGTTCCTATGAAATGGCTAGATGCTGTTTTACATCGTGCCGCCCATACGCACGATAAGTCATTGATATTTAACGCTATAATTAAACTGTAAAATCAAGACACCCCGCTTTATACCCCTACTTGTTCTCAGTAGTGCATCAAAAAACCTTCTAAGATGTAAACGCCCCCTAAGCAGCGGGTTGGAAGTAAAAGGCAGACGCGACCCCAGTGACACGAGTTAATGGGGTTGATACACCAGAAATACGCGGCAAAAGTGAGGCTGAAAAGAACAATTCCCGATTAGCAAAAAAATTTACAGTTGATAAGCTAAGGAATGGAAAAATAATTGAACTGAAGAATATGAAACGAAGTAAATACTTTCGAATTATTGACGACGTTTACATTGATGGGGAAAACCTAACACAACTGCTTATTAAAACTAACCACGCTACAGCTTATGATGGAGGGGAAAGAAGTTCATGGTGTAAACAGTGCAAATACCGCAATTAATCGCGGCAATCAGATTAAGACAAAAGGAAGTTACTCTTGAGTAACTCTTTTTTGCTTATCGTAAGCAGCCTGAAAATTTATACTTGGTAAAATCACAGCATCAAAGCCAGCGTTTAATGTAAACATACTTATAAAGCTTCTTAAAAAAGGAAAAGCTATAGCAGGTGCATTCACCGCTGGAAATTGGCTTTTTTTAAATTCATCTTTAACAATTTCGTTTGTTTTAAATTCAGCCACATAATTTAAAACAAATTGATAATTCTGTGTAGATTTAAATTCTACTTTGAAACGAACAATAAAAGAGTCCACTTCTTCTTCATTAAAAGCTGGTGCAAACTCAAGTTGAAAATCTTCGTCCTCAACTTGAGCTCTGCTAAATTCAAATTTATCTACCATTGTATTTAAAAGCTGTATTTGCATCGTTATGCCACCATTAAATCTAATTCATAATTGGCATCATTACCAGAGATGCAAAATGTGTCATAGGCCTGTGGATTATTCAATACAGGAGTATACCTTGCATTATAGAGAATTTCATCTTCTAGGCTGGGAACGTGAGCTTCTCCTGATTGAGCATAGTTTGGAATCAACTCAAACCCAGCTTCCACTAATTCCTGTTCAAATTCATCATCAGACATGCTATTAATGCGAGTCATAGCACTCTGTAACATTTCATCTAAATTCATTTTACTTTCCTTTTTTCTTCAACTAACTCCAATTTATCGGAGTCTATAAGCTCTCTTTTCTTTACACATAACACTAATGAGTTAGGAACATTAAGCTGTATTTTTTTTCTTCGTTCTTCTTTATGCTTTATAAACAAGCTGTTTATAACAACATCAAGATCCATTTGTTTCGAAATAAAATTCCAAATAAGACGATTGTCCTCAGATGTGTCCCGATATCTATCAAATATATTTGGATTTTTATCTATCATTACTTTTTTAAGTATATGAAATACTTTATTTCCCTCTTTTTCAGTTACATCTAACACTTTTAAACATTCAATATTTGTTTTTAACACTGAATATTCATCATAGATATAGCTGCCTTTATGATAAGCCTGATTAATTGCCCATTCACACGCATTCTCCAGAGGGCAACCTATTCCATCGATAAAAAAATAAACTCCATATCCTAACCAGTCATTTTTATTTTGACTAGAATTAAAGTTATTAGCTTGAATAGAGGCTACACGCGTAGAATCTGTACCGTGATAACCCACATAGTTAATTGATGTCATAAATATCGTTAATCATAAGTATAGAGACTTAAATATAGTTTATTAGAAGTGGACAAAATAAAGTTCCACATAGAGAATGATGATATTTTTGACTTTATCATGACATCTGCTTACCTAAAAGTATACTCTTACATATCAAGTGTATATATACTGTATGGATACTCACAAAAAAGTTTTCAACAGACTAGAAGAAAAAAAAGGAAAACTGTGCATAACTTAGTAAAAGTAATGTTTAATTTTAAAAATTCTGTTAACAACCAATACCAATCCATGTTATCCACAAAAAATAGTTATAAAATTGTGATTGTAATTGTGACTGTGATTGTTTGAAATTTAACCGTTAAAATATTCCATTGAGTTTCTTCTTGTTGCTTTGCGTGTATTGAGAACCAACTTAGTTGAAATGTATAAAAGGTTTTACGCTCGTTTCTGGAGAGAATATGAGTGTAAATAGAGGGATATCAACAGATAAATAGCATAAATGTTTTAAGACGCAGAAGTTGTCCCACATTTTTAGGTAAGCAGATCTACACTAAATAAAGATCTTAACAAATAGCTCCTACATATTTCAAGGTTATAGATATTTAGCGGTTACACAATTCTTTTTACATCCTCTTCCCGTCAAAAAGTATGTCCTCACTTTTTTCTTTAAAGAGAGCTGGTGTCTATCTGTTTTTCACCCACATTAGAGGCCATAGTTAGCATCAACTAAATCCCCACCTTAACGTTTTCATAAGACACTTTTCCTCTAATCAAGTCGATATTGGCTGATAAAATTGATATTAGAGAATAAAACGCTGAGGCTTTTGTTTTCCTCATAAAATTAACTATAAAACGCTCCAAAGCCTTACAACACACGACAGTTAAGTGGCTAACTAATTTGACAGAGTGTTCAGCGACACCAGTAAAAATTTTCCAAGTCGTTTAAAGCAACTAAACCACCAGCGTATGCCCATTGACCTTCAACCACTCCCGACATTCTTTATAATCCGGCATTACGCGCTCTACTTCTAACCAGAACTTAAATGAGTGGTCCATATGTATCAAGTGGCAAAGCTCATGGACAACGACATAATCAACAATGCGGTTAGGGGCCATTACAATCACCCAGTTAAAGTCTAAATCCCCTTTAGGTGTACAGCTTCCCCAGCGGGTTTTAAATGATTTAATATGGATTGAAGCAAGCGTTACGCCGACTATCTTGGCGTAACGCTCGGCTTTTTCGCGCAGTTTGCGTTCTGCATTACGTTTATACCAATGCACTAGTGCGCCACGGGCAAAGTGGTCTTGAATCTTTGATTCTGCCAAGCCAATTTGTAAACGGCCATTGATTAATTTAGCGGCTTGATACTCACCTTGAACCACTTTTAAGCGGTAATTCCGGCCAAGGTAAGGAAAGGCCTCACCGGAAACATATTGTTTGCTGGTGGCAGGCGTTGCTTCCAAATGACTTGCTATCTTCTTAATGATCCAGGTGTGCCTGCCCTGTATGATTTTCTCGATGCGATCGCTGGTTAGCTCTTTCGGCACCACCAGCATCACTTCACCATCATCTACCGTGAGTGAGGCGGTTTTAGTTCTGTTGGTTCTGCTTATTACAACCACATAACCCTTACCTTGAATAAACTCGGCTGCTTTCATCATAGGGTCACTTATAAGCAAACTTAGTTTTAGCCAAATCCATAAAGCGATCCTGCAAGATATTCACCAGGGTTTTATCACCAAAGGACTGATCCAGCACTTCATGTTTAATCTCTTTTTTCATACGTTTCATTTCATCGGGTTTATTAAAGAAGTCGACAATTTCAGTGGCTTGATCAAACATTTTAACCAGGGCTTGAATAGTGGTTTTAATCTCTTCATGTATGGACTCATCAATCAGATCACCGTCTTTGGCTTGTACCACCTCACTCATCAGAATATTAAAGAAAGCGAATTCAGTTTCCGATAATCCCACCTCCTGCGCAGCCTGTTGATGCTCTGTTGCAATATCGCCCGTCATGGTCAGCATCAGCTCTAACTGCAGCTCCCACTGCCCGGCGGTTTTTTCAATAATATCGCGCAAGCGTAAACTCAGTGAACGGTAATATTCAGGATCTTCACCCAGATTAATGGAAATATGTGTTTTAATGGCACTTTCTATCTCAGAGGCTTTAACCTCCGCACTTTTATGCCCGGCAAGGCTATCTTTAAAGTTACTCGCCAGCAGGTCAATCGGGGCGATTTTAGGATCAACTCCGGTGCTGATAATATGCGTATCCACGAGCTCTCGGACTTTCACGCCAATCTCTTTCATATCTAAACCGGCATCGCGGTAAAGGTTCTTTGCGGCGTTATGCACTTTACCCAGAAAACGCATATCGGGTAAAAAGGGCGCGGCGGACTTATCGGGTAAAATCACATTAAGCTGCTTGGCAAAACGTTTAAAGGCGATATCAAACTGCGCACGGACGGTTTCATCCTTTAAAAGCAACACATAATCATCCACATCACGATCATTAACCTTATGCTTGATTGATTTAAAGAATGACAGCGTGCGGGTTTGTGCCGCTTTTAACTTAGGAATTTCATCTTTTAAGCTTTGATAACTGCCCTCCACATCTTCACTGCTGAACAAATCCAAGGCTTCGGTTAAATACTGCGAGACACCATGATAATCGACCACATAACCGCAGGTTTTACCCTTGTAGGTTCGGTTAACGCGGGCGATGGCCTGCATTAAAGTGTGATCCTGCAGTTTACGGTCGATATACATGACTTGTGCAATGGGCGCATCAAAACCGGTTAGAAGCATATCTTTCACAATTAAAAAGGCGGTATTATCAAACTGTTTGTGCTTTTCATCGGTGCTGATTTTATCCGTGCCGAAGGGTTTCTTAAAATTGGCAATAACCTTTTTCTGATGCACTTTATCAGTGTATTTCGCCAGGTATTTTTCATCATTGTGATCCCCTGAAATAATGACTTCAGAGTGTGGCGCATGCAGATCATCTAAGGTTGTTTTGAATATCGCTGCGGCATGACGACTGCCGACCACTATCATCGCCTTAAACCCTTCCGGGCGAATGGAGGTTTTGTAATGCTTAATTAAATCGATACAAACCCAGCGAATACGTGCGGGCGCTTCACGAACAGCACGTTCAACACCGTATTTCTGTTTAATTTCCCGCTGTTCATCCGGCGTATAATCACCAAAATACTCATCAAAGAGTTTATCTAACGACTCCCCGGCCACTTCAGAGGTCACCGCACGGCCTTCATATAAGAGCTTAACGGTTGCACCATCCTCCACCGCTTCATTGATTTTGTATTTATCAATATAACCGCCAAAGGCTTTATCCATTTGCTGGGTTTTAAGCAAAGGGGTTCCCGTAAAACCAATCTTCGGAGCATTGGGTAACGCGGCATTAATGGTCATGGCTAAACCGCCAAACTGAGTACGATGCGCCTCATCGGCTAGAACAATAATTTTATCACTGGGATTTAAATCGATAAAAGCATCGGCGGGGCTGGCTTCAGTTTTATACTTATTTTGGTTTTCATCCTGCGCTTTCGCCTGCTCTTTCTCTAAATCGGCAAACTTCTGCACCATGGCCGTCACTAAATCAGAGCTATCTTTTTTAAGTAGCTCTTTAAGCTCGGCCACTGATCCCGCGTTATAGACGGTTTCGCCCTGCGCATCACGGAAGGTATTTGACAGCTGTTCATCAAGCTGGGTTCTGTCGGTAATAAAAACCAGTTTATATTTTTTCAGCTCGGCATCACGGCGCATTTTAACCGCCAGCATCACCATAGTCAGAGATTTACCGCTACCTTGGGTATGCCAGATAACCCCGGATTTTTCTTTTCTGTCTTTACCGGTTTTTAACCGCTTAATCACTTTATTAACCGCACGGAACTGCTGATAACGGGCAACCTTCTTAATTAAACGCCCATCACCGGTTTCAAAAAGAATAAAGTTCTGCACAATATCCAGTAAGTTAGTCTTATCGAACAGACCCGCCAATAAACGCTGCTGCGCACTAACCTGAGTAATGGCCTCATAACTTGCGGTTGGCTCTGCGACTTGAGCAAGCGGCTCAGGTTCATTCTCAATCAAGGCGTCTTCCGGCAGACTGATCTCTATTTTTTTGGCTGAGTTAATATCACTAACATTGGAGGCCAGTGCTTGCTTGCTAAGCTGCGTATCCGTAAAGGGGTAAGCATCCTTCCAGTCACCGTAATGCTGCGCACTGGAGCTGATAGTACCTACCTTAGCCTGGTCGCGGCAGCTTGATACCATCAGCTGGTTATACCAAAACAGCTTTTCCGCCCCCTGCTGTGTTGGCTGGTCGCGTAAATTGGCATAACGGCGCAGTTGGTTAATGCCTTCTGCCATGGGCGCGGAAATATAAGGCGATTTACACTCAATGACCACCAGCGGCAATCCATTCACAAAACAGACAATATCGGGGATGATATTCTGGTTAATGCCTTCGACTTTAAACTGATTGGTACAGATAAATTCATTATTGTCAGGATGGTCGAAATCGATAATTTTAACCGTCTGCCCTTTACGCCCTTTGCCTAAATCCTGTTCGACCGACAAGTAATTAACCAATGTCTGATAAAAGGCATGGTTATATTCCATTAATGCCGCAAAGTTAGGATGGGTAATATCACGCGATACCTTGCGCAGATTTTCTTCGCTGATCCACGGATTAAGGCGTTTAAGCGCGGCATTCAAGCGCTTAACTAAAACCACATCACGCAGATATGCCCGCTCCGGTTTTCCATCGACACAGGCATGCTCGGGTGAAAGTTCTTTACCCGGCACATACTGCCAGCCAAGTTTAACCAGTTGGGTAATGGCAGGCGCTTCTACTTTATCGAATTCGTTGTTTTTCACTAGCTATCCTTGCTGTTTGCTCGTTCCCATGCTCCGCGTGGGAACGGCGTTTTCACTACACGTTAACATTACCACGCAGAGCGTGGGAACGAGTCATCATATCAATACCTTGCGAGTGCGGTAATGCGGCCAACTCAATTCGCTACGCACTGCGTTCCGAATTACCAGCAGGCTAACTCTGCTCTGAATAAGTGTGTTTCCCTAATGCCGTCAATCGATATTGCTGCAATCGGCTGGTGGGTTTATCCGGGATGGTCATTTCAATCAATCCCGCGTTTAATGCGGGTTTAATATAACGCTGATTAAAGGATTTTTTATCATGCAGCTTTAATAATTGCTGCAATACTTCGCGCTTAAACTGCCCTGTTTTATGTTGATTCTTTTCTGACGCCATCACTTTTAACAATGCCAACACTTGGGGGGTGACTTGTGGGGTAACTTGGGGGGGGGCCGGAACGCCATCTTGCGAGAGAGACTGATTATTAAGGTGTAATTGCTGCAGCGCTTCTTCTATCATGGTCAACATAAACTCGATAAAAGGTGCACTATTGCTATTTTTGGTACTTGCAGCAATCGCTTGGTAATAGTCTGTTTGATGAATTGAAATTAAGCTTTCTACGGGTAGATAGGTAAAAACATCATGATATTCTTTTAAGATCAGCGTTTGCCATAAACGTCCCATTCTGCCGTTACCATCAGCAAAGGGATGGATAAATTCAAATTCATAATGAAAGACACAGCTTTTTATCAGAGCATGATCATCACTGTTTGCTAACCAGTCAAACAGGTCACCCATTAATCTTGGGACTAAATTCGCTGGCGGTGCCATATGGATCACCTTGCTGTTTTTTATCACCCCAACCCCGCCAGAACGATATTGCCCGGCGCTGTCGATTAAACCCAGCATCAATTTTTTATGGGCTGACAATAAGGATTTTTGATCAGCAAATTGCAACCTATCTAACTGCTCATAAACGCTCAAGGCATTGCTGGCTTCCTGCACTTCACGCGCAGGGGCGATAACCCGCTTACCGTCTAAAATAGCAGTGATTTGCTCTTCACTTAATTGGTTCCCCTCAATGGCTAATGAGCCTTGAATGGTACGCACACGGTTTACTTTACGCAGCAGCAATGACTGACTCAAGGCCAGTGTTGCTGACAAAGCGCCAAGCTGCTCACTGATGGATGCAACCAACGACAGGATTTTGTTGTTTAGGGTGAAAGGAGGAATATAACTCATCATGCGATCGCTTTAAGGCTAGATGCTTTAGGGCTTGAAGGTGCTGGTACCGTGACTCGTACTTTGCCAGTAAGCAGATCCTGCATCAGGGCTTTTTTGAGTACTTTATTTTTTTGTAATGTTGTAGCTGATAAATTAATTTTTCCAGTTATTGATTTTAATATACAAACTATCTTTTGTTGTTCCTGAACAGAAGGGACAGGAAGAGGAATAGAAATCAGCTTTTCTTTCGTCAAATGAGCGATGCTAGTTTGAGATATATAGTCCACTAGAAGACCAGTTTTTTTTGCATACCTCATATATTCCATTAAAAGAAATGGCTCATAAGACGACTCTATAGGTCTTAACCTGTGAATAGCTTTTTGATAATAGCAATTGCCCATTTCTCCTTGCCAAATCGCGGTTCTGCCCACATCACCACCTTCACACATCAGTAAATCGCCTTTTAATAAAGAGAATTTTTTACATTCAGCATCTTTGAAATCCATTGTTTCAAGGTTGGTTAAATCAACGTCACCCCATTGCACATTCTTATTGCCCAAGTATGGATAAGGTTTATTCCCAATTTTTGAAGCTTTACTTAACATTTTTCCAAGCTGTACTTGAAATAACTCACTAATCAAAGCAACCTCCCACCCCTTTGGAATCCTGCCCACGGGCGAGTCTTTAAATTCCGTATGGGGCTTACCATCGACACCGACGCCGCGAGTCAGTAACTCCTGCATCATGGCGGTTTTTAGATCTTTAAGCTTGTCGATTTGCGCCTGGGTTTGTTCAATCACCTCATCAACCGAGGTCAAGATCGCCGCAATTTTTTGTTGTTCAGGGAGTCGGGGAGAAATTAGTTCAATGTTAAAAAAATCGCTTGCTGTTATATTTAGTAAGCCATTCGCCCGGACGCTGGAAGTTATAATTTTTCGTAATTGATAATCTAAACATCCACCATGAAATGAGTATTGAATAAAGTCTGGGTCAGCTTTACCTTCATTAATTCGAAAACTATGGTAAACATTTGGAACAGCTGCAGACTTCCACCCATTTAATTTAAATACACAGCCATAAGGAAATGTTTTCGAGTTACCTTTATTGTACGAAAGTTCACCACGATTCAATTGCGTGTATTTTTTTAAACTTTCACCAGCCATATTTCTTGCCCATTTCTGTCGTTGGTCCATCCATCCAGAAGTTGAAGAAATGGTAAGAACGTTTTTTGGATTATATTGCACTGGTGTTCTAATTCGGCTGACCAATTCATTCAATAAGCTAATTTTCCACCCTTCAGGAACAACATCACTCATAACCCAACTCCTGCAGATAATCCTGCATTACCTTTTCAGCTTCAGTGACTTGTGCATCAAGCTGATGCAGGGAGACCTGATATTTATCCCACCAGCGTTCCAGTTGAGTGATGACTTTGCTGTCTACCTCGATGAGATTCCCGCCTGCGCGGGAATGACGGTCGATGGTTTCTCGAATCTGCTCTTTGCTTTGGATTTCATTCTTGAACTTGTAATAGCTTTCGCTTTTAGTATCAAAAACCACACTGACATCAAAACCCGCTAGCATTTCATCGACAATGTAATCATCTTCCACTTCACGTTTGGGAATGCCGCCGTGCAGAATAGCGCGCACATCAAAGATTTCAGCGGGTGGAGAAGTATCGGCATAACGGCGGATATTCAGGTTGTAATCATTTTCGGCAATCTCAGCTATAGTAACGACTTTGCAATAACGCTTAATATCGCATTCGCTTTTAAAACTATGGCTGTCAAAAGTCTCCACAATCTTGGCGATATCTTCCAAGCGCAGTTTATTCTGGTTTTTACCCGCCTGAAAATCGAGTTCGCCATTAATAAATAGAACTTTACCTTTGCGATCACTGGTTTTGTTTTTATTGATAATCAATAAGCAGGCCGGAATACCCGTGCCGTAGAACAGCCCAGAAGGTAAACCCACGACTGCTTCCAGTAAATCGTCCTCCAGAATCCCCTGACGAATGGCCTTTTCGCTTGAACCTCTAAAGAGCACACCGTGCGGCATGACCACACCGACCATCCCCTCGTTATTGGTACTGGCGATCATATGCTGGACAAAGGCTAAATCACCGGCATCTTTAGGAGGTGTACCGTAAGGAAAACGGCCAAAACCATCACTGTCACATTCCTCTTTACCCCATTTCTTTAATGAAAACGGCGGATTAGCGATAACGCGGTCAAAACTCATTAGCTCACCGCCGATAGTATGCTGCGGATCGCGCAGGGTATCGCCCTTGCGAATATCGGCATTAAGGACACCATGTAAAAACATATTCATCTTACTGATTGCCCAGGTATTAAGGTTCATCTCCTGCCCGTATAAGGACAAGTTAGCGGCATTCTCGCCATGTTCGGCAAGGTGGTTGCGCATCTGTACCAGCATACCGCCCGAGCCCGATGTCGGGTCATAAATACGCATACCGGCATGGGGTTTTAATAGGGCCACCAGTAATTGCACCACCTCGGAAGGCGTATAAAATTCACCGCCCTTTTTACCGGCGCTGTCGGCAAACATTTTAATCAAATACTCATAAGCGGTGCCAAGCAGATCCGGACGTTCAAAATCGATATTACGTAAACGGTATTGGCTGAAATGTGATAACAGATCGCGCAGTTTTTTATCGGAGAGTTTATTTTTGATATTAAAATCGATAGTGACCAATACACCTTCAAGGCTGGGGTTAAATTCTTCAATCGATTCCGTCGCTTTGTTAAGCTCTTCACCAATATTGTGCTTGAGGTCTTTCAGCGCTGCCCAGCGTGCATTAGCCGGAATAAAAAAGGTCGCGTCATATTCATCTTCATCATTGGCCAGATCAACAGCCTGTGCCTGCGTTTTGCCCTTATCGAGATAAAGCTGAATCACCTGCTCCTGGGATTCTTCAAAGGCATCGGAGAGACGTTTTAAAAACATCATGCCAAATATATAATCTTTAAATTCCGAGGCATCCATATTACCGCGCAGTATATCGGCGGTTTCCCATAAAAAAGATTCAAGCTGCTGCAGGGTGATTTTGTGGGTCATTTAAATACCTATAATGCGATCGGGAGAGAAAGAAAAGCAGAGCGCTGTCTCTTTATAATGCTTGCCAGTTTACTGCTTAGCGGCAAGGGATACAATGCGCCAGGTCGGTATTAGGCAGCTCTAATGAGATTACAAGCGGTTTAGGATCTGAGTCTTTAGATTGAATACAAAGAGGCTCCATATTATTGGATCCCCTGTATTGACAATGTACAGAGAAGGCTCTATGCCCTATCGATTTCAAATTGGATAAAGATTGGACAGTCAATCTTTTTTTGTGATCAAGGATAGTTACGAAAATATAGAAGCGGATTAATATTTGCTCAATTAGATGGGTCCAGTAATTCATTCTTGTTGATTACTGGTACAAATATGTTGGCCTAAACGGAAAAGTTATCGGTATGACCACCTTTGGTGAGTCAGCACCTGCTGAACAGTTATTTAAAATGTTTGGTTTCACCGTAGAAAACGGTGTTGAGTCTACTTTTTCTTTATAAGTCAAGGCTTTATAAGTCAAGGCTTTATCTTCCGTTTTTATTACGCTATATTAAAGCAAAATTAGATTCAAATAATAAGTGCATAACTTGAATAGGTAGAAAAATCGCTCAGCTGACTATGGGCGAATCGCTTTTTCTCCGGCAAGAGATGCAACAATAAAAATATATAACCAACCGACCTATAAACAACGATGCCAGATTTACGCCTTAAATAAAACAGGTCTGAGTCAAAATAAAATAGCAAAGCAACTTAATGTAAGCCAATAGACGATCAGCTAAGCGCTTTCGCGTTATACTGGCCAACGCGGTTCTCGTATTAAATAAGCTCATAAATTAGCAGAAAAACGTCGCTTAAAAGCTTCTAAAGCAATTAAAATGACGATAAATCTCATTGAATTCATCAACTCTAAAATCAAGGGGAAATGGGGTTCAGAGCAGATTTCAGGTTGGCTCCATGAAAATACTCTCTTTAATATTAGCCATGAAACTATCGATCAAATAGAAAGCACAATAGACATTTATTGTGAACAGCTCAAACATATCTGTTGTTAGCAGTTCAAGTTCGAAAAATTATTTTATATTTATTCACAATATATTTGAGGTTTACATGGATAATGCGCTCCAATTAGAGCTGAATGCCGAAAGGGAAAAAAACAAGTTATTGTTAAATATTGTGAACAGTATTCCAGAGCCCATTATGGCCAAAAATTGGCGGGGGAACTTTATTTTCGCAAATAAACGTGTCGCTGAACTTTATGGCACCACTCCAGAGAAGATGATTGGAAAAGAAGATTCCTTTTTTACGGGCAATAAAGAACAAGGTCAGTTTTTTAAAAAAAATATCCAGTCTATTATTCGACGCTTTGATACTGAAATGGTCTACGAAGATTCTACTGATGCAAGGACAGGCGAGATTCGCCATTTCCACTCCTTAAAAATCCCTTTTAAAAACAACAATGATGAACTCAATATTGCCATATTTGCAAAAGATATTACTGAAATCATCTCGCTCAAAAATAGAGCAGAAGCCAATGCCAAGCGTTTGGAACATGTCTTGGAGGTCTCCGGTGAGGGAATGTGGGATTGGAATATACAAACCAATGAGGTATTTCAGAATCAAAAATGGGCAGACATCACCGGCGTTAAACATTCAAAGAGATCGTTTTCAGAGTTTCAGGATTGTCTTGTTGAAGAAGATAAAAAATATGTTCTTGCCTCTCTTCAGGCGCTAATCGAAAAAAAAATTCCTTATGATATTGAGTTCAGATTTAGGCGCCCTGACGGTCAAGTGATATGGATTTGGGATAGAGGACAGGTTGTTGAGTATGATGATCAGGGCAAGCCGAAGTTATTGGTTGGGATCATGCAGGATATTACAGAGAAAAAATTCAACCAGTCTGAAATCGAGTTAATGGCCTTTTACGATACCTTAACCATGCTTCCCAACCGTGCACTATTAAATGATAGGTTAAACCTTGCGCTTGAGCATAGCAAACGTTTTAAAAAATATGGTGCAGTGCTGTTTCTCGATTTAGATAACTTTAAAACCTTAAATGACGCTTATGGACATCAAGCGGGTGATGATTTATTGGCGATCGTAGCACAACGTATTCAATCGGTTATACGTAAGGATGATACTGTTGCTCGATTTGGCGGCGATGAATTTGTGATTGTGCTTAATGAACTGGATTCTGAGCCGGTCAAAGCGGCCATTAAGGCGCAACGTCTTGCTCAGAGCATTCGTCATTCAATCAATCAAAAAATTAATATAAAAATAAGCAATACGACTTCCGAGATTGATTACTTCATTAGTGCAAGTGTCGGTATTACTATTTTTTATGGCCAGGTCAAAGCGCCCTCTGAACTACTTCAGCTTGCGGATTTGGCATTGTATCAGGCTAAGAAAAATGGCCGTGATGATTGTGCTATGTTTGACCCTGTGATGCAGGAAAAATTAGATTACAGCACTCGCTTAGATAAAGAGTTGCGTCAGTCTTTGAAACAAAAAGATTTTGTGCTGTATTACCAACCCCAATACGATGCCAAGCAAAACCTAGTGTCTGCCGAGGCTTTAATTCGTTGGAGTCATCCAGAATTGGGGTTGGTCAATCCGGGTGATTTTATCAAAGTGGCCGAAGAGTCCAACTTGATATTACCGATTGGTGATTGGGTATTAAGCGAAGCATGTCAGCAATTAAAAAAATGGCAGTCTGATCCACAATACCAGCACTTGTCCCTATCCGTTAATATCAGTGCTAAACAGATTTGGCAGAAAGATTTTGTGGTGGGGGTAAAAAGGATTGTTTCTGATTCTGGTATTAATGTGTCTAAATTAAAATTAGAAATTACAGAATCTATTTTATTAAGAGACATAAATGGAACGGCAGAAAAACTTAATGATCTGGTAGCGTTTGGATTAACCTTTTCTTTAGATGATTTTGGAACGGGCTATTCATCGTTGGGCTATTTAAAAAACTTACCCATTGATGAAATTAAAATTGACCAATCCTTTATTCGTGACCTATTTAATAATAAAACGGATTTAATTATGATCAAATCGATCATTGATTTGGGTAAAAACTTTGGTATTAATGTTGTTGCTGAAGGCGTCGAGACTGAGGCTCATTTTGAAATTCTTAAGGAGTTTGATTGCGATATTTATCAAGGGTATTATTTCAGTCGTCCTGTTCCTCTTTCAGAGTTTGCCACTTTAATTTAAAATTTAAGTACTTTTCTCTTTTATTGAATTTTATAAGTTTAGGATCTGTTGATCTTTGTTTGAAATTTATACAGTAGGCGGCAATCCCATATAATTTGCTTCACCAAAAAACAAAAAGCCCCGAAAAACAGAGTTCTTCGGGGCTTATGAAACGTTATGAGTTCCTATGAAATAATCAAAGGATGATTATCACATCATACCGCCCATTCCACCCATGCCGCCCATATCAGGCGCTGGTGCAGCGGATGCTGCAACAGGACGATCTGTTATCATACATTCAGTGGTAATCATAAGAGCCGCTACCGATGCAGCAAACTGCAGTGCGCTACGGGCTACTTTAGTCGGGTCAATAATACCCATTTCTAACATATCGCCGTATTCGCCAGTAGTTGCATTGTAACCGTAGTTTCCTTCACCGTTGCGTACATTGTTTGCCACAACAGAAGCTTCTTCACCGCAGTTTTCTACGATTTGACGCAGTGGTGATTCCATGGCGCGCAGTGCAACACGAATACCAACATTCTGATCATCGTTCTCGCCCGTTAAGCCTTTTAATATAGCAGCGACGCGTACCAGAGCAACACCACCACCGGCAACAACACCTTCTTCAACCGCAGCACGCGTTGCATGCAGAGCATCATCTACACGATCTTTTTTCTCTTTCATTTCAACTTCAGTTGATGCGCCAACTTTAATTACCGCAACACCACCAGCTAATTTAGCTGAACGTTCCTGCAGTTTTTCTTTATCGTAATCAGACGTTGAAGCTTCAATTTGCTGTTTGATTTGGCTTACGCGTGCCTTAATAGCAGACTCATCACCAACACCATCGATAATGGTTGTTTCATCTTTGTTGATAACAATACGTTTAGCCTGACCTAAATCTTCAAGTTGAACTTTTTCCAGATCCAAACCAATCTCTTCAGAGATAACCGTAGCACCGGTTAAAGTTGCAATATCTTGTAACATTGCTTTACGACGGTCACCAAAACCAGGTGCTTTAACAGCACATACTTTAACAATACCGCGCATATTATTGACTACTAATGTTGCCAATGCTTCGCCTTCTACATCTTCGGCAATAATCAATAATGGTTTAGAGGCTTTTGCAACAGCTTCTAATGTAGGTAATAATTCACGAATGTTACCGATTTTTTTATCAACTAATAAAATAAACGGGTTTTCAAGTTCAACTGTGCCGGTTTCATGATTTGTCATGAAATAAGGAGAGAGGTAACCACGGTCGAACTGCATACCTTCAACCACTTCTAATTCTGTTTCCAGACCCTGGCCTTCTTCAACGGTGATAACACCCTGGTTGCCGACTTTCTGCATTGCTGTTGCAATGATTTCACCAATTTCATGGTCAGAGTTGGCAGAGATAGTACCGACCTGAGTAATTGCTTTTGAATCTGAACAAGGTGTAGATAATTTTTTTAACTCGGCAACGGCGGCTTTTACTGTTTGATCAATACCGCGTTTTAAATCCATCGGATTCATACCAGCAGCAACGGCTTTTAAGCCATCAGCAATAATAGCCTGCGCCAATACGGTTGCCGTTGTTGTTCCGTCACCGGCAGCATCATTAGTTTGTGATGCAACATCTTTGACCATTTGTGCGCCCATGTTTTCAAACTTATCTTCCAGTTCGATCTCTTTAGCAACCGTGACACCGTCTTTAGTAATTTGCGGCGCACCGTAACTTTTATCAATCACAACATTACGACCCTTTGGTCCTAAAGTGATTTTAACTGCATCGGCTAAGATATTAACGCCGTTTAACATTTTGATACGAGCATCGTTTCCGAATTTTATTTCTTTAGACATTATTATGTTCCTTTAAATCATTAATATTGAGAGTCTTACTTTTCGAGATTGAGAAAAGCAGATGGGCGTTATTCAACGACGGCAAGGATATCGTTTTCACTTAATATAATAACTTCCTGGCCTTCAATTTTTTCTGTTTTTAGGCCGTAACCCTCACTAAAAATCACAATATCACCCACTTTCACATCAAGTGGCTTAACTTCACCGTTTTCTAAAATACGACCTTTACCGACAGCAAGGACTTCACCACGTGTCGATTTTTCAGCTGCGCTGCCTGTTAAGACAATACCACCAGCCGATTTAGTTTCTTTCTCAGTACGTTTTAAAATAACTCGATCATGTAATGGACGAATAGTCATGTTCTTTCCTCAATGGTAATAGATGTTTGGATGTAGCTAATAGATGGTGCTTAAAAACGAGTTTTCAAGTAAAAAGAATAAAAAAATAATTTTATGCGAAACTGCCTTAAACGGCAGATTTTGATATGGCAAAGCACTTGAAGAGGCAGGGCCTGAAAATTACAGGGCCCTTTATCTAAATCGGGAAGGAATACAATATAAAGCTGAAAAAGTTTGCCTTTCAACTTGCCCTGCAGGCGCTTTGTCAGAAAGCCGCCTCGGCATTACAACGGATCAGATGGTTGAAACTTTAGGTTTGGATAATTCATTAATCATACGATTAATTTCACTGACAATAATCAGGAAATTTTTATCGTTTTTTTGATATTGATAAGCAGCAACTTTGCCTTCAATTACCCTTAATCGCCCCAAACCAACAATAAAAATACGACCGTTAAAAAACGCTCGAACAAACTTGGCTATTTGTCGAGGTTGGTATTTTTTAAACGTCCGCAGTGTAATAGATTTTTTAATATTCACTTTTGACTCCTGTTAAATTCCGTTTATAAAGTCTTTATTATTAGTTCATGTTAACTTGATAACAACCTGTTAACAATAAGATGTTAGCAAGTGACGATCATTTTATGACTTCCCTCTACTTTATAGGTATTTATCAAATAAAAATTTACAAAATTGAAACTTGTCTGCTAGTGATCTTTATTATCATCTTTACGTTCAAATTCACCTTCAATGATATTTCCATCTTCTTTTTTATCACCAAAAGTTGTTCTACTTGAGGATTGGTAAAACCCGCCGGACATTGCTGAATTTAATTTCACATTAGCTAATAAATACTTGGCAACCATGCTACGGATTGTTGGCTGTAAAATTAATAACCCTAAAAAATCTGTTACAAAACCAGGCGTGACCAGTAAAACCCCGGTCACAAGTAACATAAACCCTTCAATTAACTGCTGCCCGGGAGACTCTCCCTGAGCAATGCGTTCTTGAAATTGTCGTAATACCTGTAACCCCTGACTGCGTACTAATGCAGAGCCAACAAGTGCAGAGATTACAACTAATGCCACCGTTGGCCAAGCACCTAAAAAACCGCCCACTTTGATCAGAACATAAAGCTCTAACAAAGAAACGCTGACCATAGTTAAAAATAACTTTGCAAACATACTGACTCCTGAAATTAAAATGTTACTTATATTAATTTGGGGGCAAGTTTCGATAATTCAATGTAAAAAGTGATTCCCCTGGCAGCAACAGGGTTTTGTCTAAGAAATGCTTCATAAGTTCACTTTTTAAATTATTTTTTTAGACAGAAACTTACTTTTTTTTCTAAAAAATAAAAATAGTGTGCATTTATTCAGTTTTCCAGATTTTGATGCACCAAAAAACAGGCATTAACAATAGAGACATAATGAGAAAGATATAACCGTGCAGGTCCTCGTAAAAAAGCCCGGAAAGATAAGTAAATCCAGCCATCATCAAACCTAAAGCGACTCCGGCGTACAGTGACTGGTAAGAGACCATTTCTGATTTTTTCTGTAAACTAATATAACGAATGGCCGCCAAATGTGTCACCGCAAAGGTCAATGCGTGAAAGGTTTGAAAAATTGCCAGCACATAAAAATTATCACTGACAGAAAATACCGACCAGCGAATTATTGCGGCAACAAGGCCTAATAATACCATCTGTTTAATTGACCAATTGCTAAATAGCTTTTTATTAAAACGCATTAATAATATTTCAGCAAAAACACCGATCGCCCATAACCAGGAAATACTCACACCTGAAAGACCTATTTCATTCCAGTAAATAGTACCAAAGGCATAAAAAGCACCATGACTGCCCTGAATTGAGCCAACAATGATTAAAAACAACAGCACACTGGGTCGTTTAAATAGAGTAAAAAGAGATTTTTTTTGCTCTTTGTTTAAGTCAATATCATCGTGTAATTGTGGTGATAAATTTAATAATGAAAGTATCCACATTATTAATGCCGCGGCTATAATTGCCCATAAAATAGCATCTTTTCCTAAGACTACGATCAGCCAACCGACTGAGGTTGAGCCGACAATAAAACTAAAAGAGCCCCATAAGCGCACTCTGCCGTAATCAAGCTGAATTTGATTTACTAAACGGGCACCAATAAGGTCACCTAAAGGCGGCAGTGGTCCCATCACAAAATTGGCAACTAAGGTAATGCCGGCTAACCATATATAACCATTATAAAACAATAACAATGCAAAGACTGATACAGTGATAAATCCTAATATTCTTAATAACCGCAGGGTCGATTGTGCACTGGAGACCATCGGTAATAAGGTCAGATTACTGACAAACCTTAACAGTAAACCGATCGAAAAAAACAAACCTATACTTTCACTGGACATACCTTTATCTGCTAACCAAATTCCCCAAAAGGGCAAAAACACCCCCCAAATAAAAAAGAAACTAATAAAATATAAGCTCAGCCAAAATGAAGCGGGGATAGAAAACAAAGTGCACCTCGGGGAAAAAAGTATAAAGAAAATCGTTGAGAAGATGGTACATCATAATAGCTGGTAACTGGGAATAATAAGATTGTAAATAATTAATCTGAACTGAGTCTCTAAGCTTTATAGTTTCCTGCTGAGAAAGTCTGGATTATGGCTATTTTGTTAACCCGCTATGATGATCTCCATAAACAGCTTTTCTTTTTAAGCTTTAAGCGCGAATTAAATTTCAAATAAAAAGAGTCTACCAATGCCTTGGATTATCCTGATTTTTCTTATAGTCTGTATTTCATATTAGTGCCGTCAGATTAGCCCTCGCCTCAGGCAAATAATAGGCTAAAATAAAGTATGAATTTTACCAATCTGCAAAACGAATGGGTTTGTTTTATCTTTGCAACTGCGTTACTAAGTACTTAATACAAAAATAGTGGCTTAAGTGGCGCATGCAAAAATAGCCTCTCGTTTAATGAGATTGATATTATTTTACTTTTCCCATAATTCAACAATACCATGACTCCCATTAACGGCAGTGAGCAGCATAAAATGAAGAAACCGGAAAAACTCACCATCCGCATTAACTTTCGCCGCGAAAAAGACAAGAGAGCTGAAAATGAGCGTCTCGGTCACTATCACTGGGGAAGGATCCTAGGCGTTTCCATCGTAGTGATTGTTGCCCTCGCCTCTCTTATTGGCGCTGGATCCTACTATTTAAATCAAGATCATATTGATAGCAAAGTTATAGCATCAGCGGCGGATAAAAGCATTACCCGATCACCGTCCTTAATGAAAGAGGAGGTCATCGAAACAGCAAAACCATCTTCGCGTGAAGCACAGATCGCTCCTGCAGTGACAATAGCGATCGAACCTTCCGCAGCAGAGACAGCTTCGACAGAGATAACAGCCGTTGAACCTGCCGCAGCAGAGACACCTCCAACAGAGATAACAGCCGTTGAATCTGCAGTCGTAGAGACAGTTTCTGAAGATCTAATCGCCATTGAACCTGCCGTTGCAGAGACAACTCCAACAGAGATAACAGCCGTTGAACCTGCCGCAGCAGAGACACCTCCAACAGAGATAACAGCCGTTGAACCTGCAGTCGTAGAGACAGTTTCTGAAGATCTAACTGTTATTGAACCTGCCGCACAAAAAAATACTGTTTCACAAGGTCTGTTTACTCAATCTCAGAAAAACATCCTCTCCGATAACGTCACCCGTTTTGTTATTTCCCAAGCAGTAGAAAGCAATGAGCCGATTGGCACTATCAGTGAGATTGAATTTGACGATAACAATATTGCAACCGTGTATGCCTACTCCGATGTCAGTGATTTAAAAGATCAGACTCTTTATTATCAATGGAGCTTAAATGGCAAAAATATAGCCAAAATCAGAGTAAAGGTGGGATCTAATCGTTGGAGAAGTTACTCAAGTAAGTTTATACAACCTCACATGCACGGCGAATGGAAAGTTGAGTTACAAAATCAGGCGGGTGAAAATATCGCTATCAATCAATTTCATTACTAGATTTAGTAATGCCAAAGGCATTATATAGATGGTAAACCTTACAAGAGCGGATATTTAATACATTTGCTATAACAGCGATTTCGAGTGCTGAGCAACCGAAAAATAAAAATTTCCAAACCACCTTAAGATGCGGATTTCCGCTTTTTTAAGTGGCTTGGTTATATTTTTTTAACGCTAAACTACTTACGTTTACCGGTATGGTGTTTCGGTTTTTGGGGTTTCTTTGGAGCATGAGCAGCATTTGAGGCTGGTACCACTAATCTAGCTTCAAATCCGGCAATTTCTTTGCGGGTAATAAATTCACCCAAACGATTTTCGATAGCACAAAGGTTTCTAAAATCATCCCTGGAAACAAATGAAATCGCCTCACCAGATGCGCCGGCACGCCCGGTACGACCAATTCGGTGAACATAATCATCGGCTTCGTCGGGCAAGTCATAATTAACCACGCGAGTCAGTGAGTCAATATCAATACCACGTGCAGCAATACCCGTTGCCACTAAAAACTGCAGTTGCCCCGATTTAAAGTCTGCTAATAGTTGTGTTCGCACCGCCTGACTGCGGCCGCTGTGGATAGCCTCGGCTTTAATACCGCGTTTTTCAAGCTGACCGACTAACTTGGCCGCGCCACGTTTGGTTTCGATAAAGATAAGCGCCTGTTGCCACTGCTCTTCTATGATCAAATGACTCAGCAACGCCGATTTATTTTCTTTATCAACACTGACCAGCCACTGCTCAATTTGCGGTGCAGTTTTATAATCAGGCGAAACCGCTATTTCAACGGCATCGGTAATAGCCGTTTTAGCTAAAAAACGTACCTGATCAGAAAGAGTCGCCGAAAACAGCAGGTTCTGTCTTTTTAACGGCAAGCGTTCAACAATTTTATTAATATCAGCAATAAAACCCATATCGAGCATGCGGTCAGCTTCATCTATGACCAACACTTCCAACTCATCAAAATGGATGGCTCTTTGGGTATACATATCCAATAATCGTCCCGGTGTGGCGACTAAAATATCAACACCTTCGATAAGGCGCTGTTTTTGAGGTTCAGAGTCAATGCCACCATACATTGCCATGGAGGTAAGGTGCAGATATTTGCCATATTGCACAATATTTTCTTCAACCTGTACGGCCAGCTCCCGAGTGGGCGTCAGAATTAGCGCGCGAATACGCTTTGCCCGCACAACAGGTGCATCAATCAGGTTTTGTAATATAGGTAAGACAAAACCGGCTGTTTTACCTGTGCCTGTCTGCGCTGCGGCGATCAGGTTTTTTCCCGCTAAAATAACAGGAATCGCCTGCTCTTGAATAGGTGTCGGGGTGTGGTAACCGAGTTCGGTTACCGCTTTTACAAGCGGATCGCTTAATTTAAGGGTGGAAAATAGCATTTGGCATCTCAGGGGTAATTAATAAACAAACGGTTATGCATAAGGGCAATAACCTTATAACATCGGCATTCTAACATGAAAGACAGCATTCAGAAGATATAAACGCGGTTCATCAGCACAGTTATTATTGCTGGCAATAGGGGGTGTTTCTTATACCCTCCCCCCTTTAGCTGGTTCCAAAAAGATTCACGATTTTCTGTTAGGAATGCACTGTATCAGTGTTTAGAAGGTAAGGCTGAGTTAGCAAAAATGACGGTTGTTATGCCAAAAAATATAGACAACATCGCCAGTCCAAGTTTGGCATGATTGAGTATGCCGATAGTAATTAAACAGATCCCGGTTAAGATTAACAATGCACCAATAAAAAAGAAAAGTTGAGGATATCTGCCGATTAAACTGGGGTGTTTATTGGTGTTTTTTAAAGACTTATTTTTATGCCCGTTATTGACCGTTTTACGTTTATGTTTTCCTGTTGACATGACCTTCTCCCAAAATTCTACAATAAAGCATCAGATTGTATACCCAAACATCGTTGCTTAATAACAGATCTTTTTATAACAAAATTTATTTTCTCAAACAGTAAGTTAGATCTCATTGTATATTTATATTTTATTTTTTATTCACTAATAACTATTTAAAAAATGACAACAACTGCGACATTAAAAAGGAAGATAAAAAAGGATATTCAAAGCCCTCAGATAGGACTTATACCAAAAGCATTAAATTTATGATCAGTTGCTTCAAAGGAAAAATTTAAGCTCGCAAAGCCGTCGGTATGATTTTGAATAGTAAATCAGATTACTTTATAAATGCATTTGATATGGTGTTATCGGTAGGGTGCATTCTATGCACCGCGGGCAGCGAAAATCGGTGCATAGAATGCACCCTACGAGCTATGCGTTTGTTGTCATGGTTCGAGCTAGTTGGCGCTCAAGTAAGACAGCCATTAAATTTAGGATCAATTTCAAATAGTAAATCAGATCACTTTATTAATGCGTTTGGTATTAAAAGTATAAAGAACAGGTGTTTTTTTAGCGGATGGTTATTTTAATAAAAGCGCAAGAATCTTCAAAAAGGTTTCTATATGGGTGTTAAAAAGATTTAAGTTTAATAAGCAAAATTCGCTCAGGGTTTAATTAAAAAACCCTGAGCGACAGCCCTCTAAAATTCTTCCAGGGTCTGCTTCATCTGTTCGACACTGATGTGGCGCACATCTTTTCCTTTGACTAAAAGAACCACATACTCGCAAATATTTTTACCATGGTCACCTATTCGCTCCAATGCTCGAGCGCACCAGGTGATACGCAGGGAATTTTTAATTTCGCGGGGATCTTCCATCATTTTAGTGATTAATAGGCGCGATATATTGTCAAATTCTATATTGATCTGCTCATCCTGTTCAATGACTTGCAGCGCTAGCTCAACATCCAGGGACGCATAGGCTTTCATTGCCAAATGCAGATTTGACAGCACCTGTTCGCCTAAATGTTTTAGCTCTTTAAATTGGCGCAGATCTTTTTCTGAATTAATTAATTTTAACGCATTACGTCCTAATTTTACCGCCTCATCACCAATACGTTCGATATCGGTGATGGTTTTAATAACACAAAGTATTAAACGCAAATCACTTGCAGCGGGTTGTCTGGTAGCAATAATGTGAGTGCAGGCTTCATCTATTCTAATTTCAAATTGATTTACTTTTTTATCATTAATAATAACCTGCTGAGCAAGATCTTTATTCGATGTCAGCAGACAATTCAAGCCGTCTTCAACTTGGTTGATCACCAATTCGCCCATTTCAATTAACAAACAACGGATGTCTTCGAGTTCCTGATTGTAGCGCTTAGATATATGCCCGGTAATATTTAAATCTTGTTTCATATGATGCTCCAGCGACTGCTTTTAGGATTAACCAAAACGGCCTGTTATGTAGTTTTCAGTCAGTTTATGTGAAGGGTTAGTAAAAATGTGATCGGTACTACCAACTTCAACTAAACTCCCCATATGAAAATAAGCGGTCGTTTGAGAGATACGGGCAGCCTGCTGCATAGAATGCGTCACAATCGCGATCGTATATTTCTCTTTTAACTCATCGATTAACTCTTCAATAATGGCGGTCGCAATCGGATCAAGGGCCGATGCAGGTTCGTCCATTAATATCACCTCGGGACTCACGGCAATCGTTCTGGCAATACATAAACGCTGCTGCTGACCACCGGATAATCCGGTACCCGATGAGTTTAATCTGTCCTTCACTTCCTTATACAATCCCGCTTTTTGTAGACTATTAATAACTATTTCATCCAGATCATCTTTAGAGGCTGCCAAGCCATGTATTCTCGGGCCGTAGGCGACGTTATCATAAATAGATTTAGGAAAAGGATTGGGCTTTTGAAAGACCATGCCGACCCGCGCACGCAATAACACCGGATCCATTTTTTTGTGATAGATGTCTTCCCCATCAAGCAATAAACTGCCTTTAATACTGCAGATATCAATAGTGTCATTCATGCGATTTAAGCAACGTAAAAAGGTTGATTTACCACAACCGGAAGGCCCGATTAACGCGGTAACCTGATTACGGGCCAGGTCTATACTGACATTTTTTATCGCTTGTTTATCGTTGTAAAACACATCGACGTTACGCATCGACATTTTAGCATCGTCGGCAAAGACATTGCCGACCGTGTGTTCGATATCCATTCCGTCTGTTAATGAGTTGGTTTTTATTGTCATTTTATTCTCGCCTTGTCTGTATATTGGCTGCTAAATGGCATTACTTGCCATTTTTTTCGAATTTACTGCGCACATAGGTTGCGCTGAAATTCATTATTAATAGGAAAGCTAAAAGCACTAAAATAGCGGCGGAGGTCTTAGCTAAAAAGGCCGATTCCGGACTGTCAGCCCATAAATAAATCTGTACCGGCATCACCGTTGCTGCATCGGTAAAATTACCCGGTACATCAACAATAAAGGCGACCATTCCGATCATTAACAGCGGAGCCGTTTCACCCAGCGCCTGTGCAAGCCCGATAATAGTACCGGTTAAAATACCCGGCATGGCCATCGGCAGCACATGCCCTAATGTAACCTGCATATCTGAAGCCCCTAAACCAATAGCGGCTTCACGAATCGAGTTTGGTACCGCTTTTATCGATGCGCGACTGGCAATAATAATAGTCGGCAAGGTCATCAGGCTCAGTACAATACCGCCAACTAAGGACGCCGAACGCGGTAAACCGAAGATATTAATCAGCACTGCTAAACCCAATAAGCCGAAGACAATAGAAGGTACGGCAGCAAGGTTGTTGATATTAACCTCGATAATATCTGTCCAGCGGTTTTTAGGTGCAAACTCTTCCAGATATAATGCGGCGGAAACGCCAATGGGAAAAGAAATCAGCAGTACAATTATCATGGTTAAGATAGTACCGCTAAGCGCCCCTCTTATTCCGGCTAACTCAGGTTCACGGGAATCACTATTGGTAAAGAAAAGTGTATTAAAACGTTTTTCAACCGCGCCCGATTCGAATAATTGCTTTAACCACATGGCCTGTTTACTGTTAATACGGCCGCTGCTTTGACCCGCAGTAAATTCGCCTTTAAAATAGCTATCAACATCATCGTCAGCCAGCAGCCACATTGAGACCGTTTGCCCTAATAAATCAGGATTGGCATTGACCATCTCCTCAATTTTGAACTCGGCGCTGTAACTCAGTAGCTTCACTAAATCACGTTTATCGCCGCGCGCGGTGATCGAGGGGAACATTTGATATAGCGATTTTTTTACGGTTGTTGAATAGTTTGCCTGCTTCAATGCCTGCTCTGATTGATTCGAGGGTTCAATATTCAGCCATTGGCGATTAAATTCAATATCCACTTTTATCCAATGCTGGAAAAAAGCCGGGTAGGCCTTAGTACCGATATCAGCAAACAGGATCACCACCATCATAAAACCAAAACTGATCGCAAGTCTTCCCAATAAACGAAAGCGTTTTTCTTTACGATTACGTTTTTTCAGGCTTTGTTTAATTCTTTCAGTATTACTGTGCATATTACTGTGCATAGTTGCATCATTGATATTTAGCGGCTCTTTGCTTGGTTGCAGCTGATTAGTCATATTGTTCTCGATATTTTCTGACCACTTTTAAGGCAATCACGTTAAGTAATAGTGTTGTCACAAACAGCATTAAACCTAGGGCAAATGCAGCTAATGTTTTAGGGCTGTCAAATTCCTGATCGCCCGTTAATAAGGTCACAATTTGTACCGTTACCGTGGTCACCGCAGCCAGCGGATTAGCGGTTAAATTTGCAGCCATACCCGCCGCCATTACAACGATCATGGTTTCACCAATAGCCCGCGAAACCGCCAGCAGCATGGCACCGATAATGCCCGGCAGAGCTGCGGGTAACAGTACTTTTTTAATAGTCTCAGACTCAGTTGCTCCCATTGCCAGAGAGCCTTCTTTTAACGCTTTGGGTACGGCATTAAGCGCATCGTCGGAAAGCGAAGATACAAAGGGAATAATCATAACGCCCATCACTATTCCTGCGGCTAGCGCACTTTCTGAAGCTACATTTAAGCCCAGTATTTCACCCGTATCACGGATGAACGGTGCAACCGTTAGTGCCGCAAAAAATCCATAAACGACGGTCGGGATCCCTGCCAGTATTTCCAGCATAGGTTTAGCGACGGTGCGTAAAGTGGGACTTGCATATTGAGATAAATAAATCGCAGTCAACAATCCAACCGGCGCTGCAATCATCATCGCAATAAAGGAGATCAGCATAGTACCTGCAAATAAAGGTACGGCGCCAAACGCACCGGATGATCCAACCTGGTCGCTACGCATCGCTATTTGCGGACTCCAGGTGGTGCCGAATAAAAAATCCAAGGATGATACTGATTTGAAAAATTGCAGCGATTCAAACAACACCGACATTAAAATCCCTAAGGTGGTGAAAATGGCCACAATTGAACAGCTTAAAAACAAAAATTTGATGACATTTTCAGATAATGCTCGAGCGGAAAAGCTTAATTTGAAACGACTGACAATTAGCATCACGCTGGCTAAGGCGGTAATTAATATTAGTCCGGCTTTTAAAATACTCGCTTTGTCTTTTAACAGTTGCAGATACAGTGCAGCCTGCTGTTTTACACCGTCATTTGATAGGTCACTGAGATTTGACAGTCCGCTGAGGGCAGAATCTGCCATAATACGAATATCATTAAGGTATAAACTTAAGTCTGCGGTGGATAATGCCTGTACCGACGCATCAAGCGATCTGACCAGCAGTGATTCGAGAATAATGGGTTCAACTATCCCCCATAACAAGAGTAGAAATAACGCGGGTAAACCGCAGCAAAATGCAGTCAGCAAACCAAATTGCTGCGGCAAAGAATGCATATTTTTAATCTGACTGACGCCGCCTGCAACCTTAATCGAGCGTTGCATTCCGTACCAATAACTTCCGAGTGTGAGTAACGTTATTATTAAAATTAAAGCTGTTGAGGTCATACAATGGCCTTTAAAGTGAAAAGGTAGACCATGATTGGGCTACCTTAATTCAAGTATTATCAGGTAATAATGCAGACTGACATTACAGTTGTAGCGTTTTATAGGATTTCACATCCGCAGTGACTTCAGCAAATTTCTCAGTACCCAGCGGTATTAAGCCTTTATCTGTTAAATAGCCCATTTCACCCATTGCTGATTCGCTGGTAAATTCAGCTAAATATTCTGCAATGCCCGGTACTTTATTAACATGGGAGTTTTTGACGTAAAAGAAAAGTGGACGTGAAACAGGGTAACTGCCGTCGGCTATCGCTTCGAATGAAGGAGCAGTACCATCGATAAATGAACCTTGAATTTTATCTGTATTTTGATCAAGGAAACTAAAGCCGAATATACCCATTGCTTTAGGGTTGGCATCTAGCTTTTGAATAATTAAATTGTCATTTTCACCGGCTTCGATATAAGCATGGTCTTCACGGATCGAGTGACAAATAGTTTTGTAAGCACTTTTATCTGTTTTCTCAATCCCTTTAATCCACGGGTACTGCGTACAGCCCCCTTCCATGACTAATTCAACAAAGGCATCTCGCGTACCTGATGTAGGAGGCGGTCCAAGTACTTCAATTTTAGTTGCGGGTAGACTTGGGTTAACATCTTTCCATGTATTATAGGGGTTATCTATTAATGTTTCGCTACCGTCAAGTGCCGGCACTTTATCGGCTAGCGCTAAAAATAAATCTTTACGGCTGAGTTTCATTTGCGGTGCAGAATTAGAGTTGGCAACAACAATACCGTCATAACCAATCAGTACTTCAGTGATTTCTGTTACGCCATTTTTAACGCACATTTCAAATTCACTTTTTTTCATGCGACGTGATGCGTTGGACATATCAGGAGTATCTATACCATTGCCGGCGCAGAATAATTTCATGCCGCCACCAGTACCCGTTGACTCTATTTTAGGGGTGTTAAATTGTGTCTTTTTCCCAAAACGTTCTGCCACTACGGTTGAAAAAGGATAAACCGTTGAAGAACCAACAACGCTGATCACATCTCGACTTGCAGCTGTTGCAACCGTTGATGCGAGTAATGAAGCTGTAAATGTTAATGCGACCGCGTTTAATACTAATTTTTTCATTTTTAATACCCTTAGTTATTACGATAGGGTCATTATCACCGCCTAGTGTTACAGTTTCATTACAGCAAATTAAAATTAGAATTTTAAATTCAGCATACATATAGGGCTAAAAACGCCTTATTAACGCAAAGGCAGCAAAACAGTAAAGGTTGAACCATGCCCTTCGATACTGTTAACCCTGATGCTACCATCATGGTTTTCAACGATATTTTTAACAATCGACAAACCTAATCCGGTGCCGCCTAAATCCCTGGAGCGCGCTTTATCAACACGATAGAAACGTTCAAAAATACGCTTTTGATCCGCCAAACAGATACCTATTCCGGTATCCTTCACTATTATCTGAGCCTGTTCATCTGACATTTGTAAGCTTACATTGACATTACCCAGCGCCGGCGTGTATTTGATAGCATTACTAATAAGATTATCAATGAGTTGATTTATCTCCTGCTGGTCACCATTAATCAATATTTTTTCATTGGGTAACTGACAGGAAAGGGCTATATTTTTCTCCCGGCAAATATTACGCGCATTAGTAAGCGCGGTTTTCACACTGGCAGTTAAATCAACCGCTTCACACACCAGGCCATTTTTATTTGCGTCCAAACGCGAGAGACTCATTAAATCAGTGACCAATGAAGAAAGACGCAGCCCTTGTGATTGGATATCGCCCATAAACCGGGTGCGCATGCTGTCTGGCATCTCTTTATAATCTAATAAGGTTTCTGCCAAGCCGAGGATCACGGTGATCGGCGTCTTCAGCTCGTGCGAGGCATTGGCAACAAAGTCACGCCGTACTCTTTCCAAGTAAGCAAGCTCGGATATATCGTTGAGTACTATTACTGCACCAACCGACTCACCTGAATCATTATTTAGCGCGGCAACATAAATGTCGATAACTTCGGCATTTTTAGTATGGTCATCATGGTATAACTGCGTTTTTACCACACCTTGCTGGGCAATTGCAGCCTGCACTGCCGATGTTATTTCAGGTACCTGAATCTGCTTAGCCAGCGGTTGCCTGATAGAAGCTGTGTTGGACAGATTAAACATTTGTGCTGCGGCCTGATTCATGTGGATAATTTGAAGGTCTTCATTAACATAAATAACTCCTTCCACCATACCTGCAAAAATGATTGCTAAGCGATTGCGTTCCGTTTCAATTTCATTAAGGCGTTGCTCAGCGCTTTGCGCCATCAGATTAAAAGCATCCGCCAATAAACCGATTTCGTCTTTTTGGTGGGTAATAATACGTTTACTATAGTCACCTTGGGAGATGGCCTCTGCCACAGCCGTTATTTTTATTAAAGGAGCTGAAAAACGTTTGGCAAAATAATAACCTAAAATTAATGCCACTAACGCTGAAATAAAGGCACTTAACGCTATGGCGAGGCGTAATTGCATTAATTTTTTATCTATAATGGTCAGCGGTAAAGACACTCGTACAAAACCCTGCACTTTTTGTTCAATAATAATAGGCAGTGCCAGATAAACCATGTTCTTACCTAAGGTTTTGCTAAAGCGCGTGGTCGGGACAATACGCTGTTGATGTGCCGCGATGATTTCCGGACGATTGGCGTGATTATCCATGGTCAGGGGGGATTTTTGAGAGTCGGCCAGCACAGTGCCGCTTTCGTTGATAATGGTTAATCTGCTTTGGGTTTTTTTGCCCAAATCAACGATTGTCTGGTTGAGTTCCGGTAATGATGTTTGTTTCGAGAAGGGACGTAAAGATTTGGATAATTCAGCCAAAAACTGCGCGCGAATAGATAATGAATGATGAATTTCTTGCAAGGTATTTTCAGTGGTCTGCCGGCTAATTAATAAACCCACAATAGTGGTTAAACTTAATATAAGCACTACGTAGCCGACAAATAAACGGCGCAGTAAACTGGGTTTAAACAAAGATGATTTTAACATGTACGACTCATTTTTTTATAACCCCAAGGATCGGCTCAAAAGATATGTTGAACGCATTGATTTATAAGCGCGAGTAACATTCAAATTTTGTCCCGCTAAACAATAAGCGGATACTTTGATAAAAAAGGCATCGTCTGCCGATGCTGATTTTTTATTGCACATAAAAATCCTTATTATAAATCACTGCTCGACTAAATGTTACGGTATGGAATGTTACAGTATGTAATGAATGAAGAACTAATGATCATTTGCTCGCCTCCCTTTTTTGTTTGCAAGAAATGGCGCATAAATTTAACTGCTCAGTATTATTCGAAAAACAGTTCATTTTATTGCCTACTTAGCAGGCGGAGTCATTACCATTAAAATCGATTATTAAACCACTCTTTCCACAATCCAGTGTTAATTTTCAATCTTTTTTGCCAATATATCAAAGCCGGTAACAACACTAACAGGGTGCTTAAAGTATCAACAAAGGAGTGGTAGTTAAGAAACCGCATCAAAGCACAATAAGCAAATAAAGATAATGGAGCCAGCAGCTTTAATATCCTATTGCGCCCTGTTAAGTTAACCACAAAAATCAATGCCACTGCGCTGTGAGTACTGTAATCTAATCCCCAAGCAGGCCAGATATTAAAGTAGTTATCGAGCAACATTAAACTATAAACAAGCACTAATGAAAGCAACAAGACTTTTATTTCACCGCCACGATTACTCTCTTGCTGATATAAATAAAATAACCAGGTAATGATTAAAAGTGGTATATAAAGATCTGCGAGAATAGCCAATAAATTGATCATTTAAGGCTCAAATTGATCAAAAACTAAATACTGGCGATAACGTAACGGCGCTTTAGCTACTTTAAAACGCACATTTTTCGCCCCACTTTGCTGCACCCAGATCACCGCTTAATCTCATCGAATTTCTCATTTACATTCAAATTTAGCGCGCATAACAATGAGTTAAATGTTTGATCTAAAGGGGCATTAATTTCGGTTAATTGCCCACTCTCAGGGTGTTTAAATGATAAAAATGCGGCGTGTAATAATAAACGCCGGTTAGCGAAATTATCACGAAACATGTTGTTATGCTTGCCGTCACCATGGGAAGTATCACCGATAATAGGATGACGAAGATGTGCCATGTGCCGGCGCAGTTGATGTTTTCGTCCCGTTTTGGGTGTCATCTCCATTAAACTGTAACGCGATGAGTCATAGGGACGGACCGCAATCGGCAATGTTGTTTGTGCCAGGCAGCGATATTCGGTAAATGCCTGCTGTGCCGGTTTATCCTGCTGCGCTTTTTTATCGGCAATTTTATCGATGATTTCTTTCAACGGATAATCAAGTTCACCATCACCTAAATGACCACGAACCACCGCCAGATAACGCTTACCTATGCCCTGTCCGGCAAATTGCGGCATCATATTACGCGCACTGTCTTTATCCAGTGCAAATAATAAAACCCCCGAAGTGGGTCTATCTAATCGATGTACCGGAAAAACATATTTGCCGATTTGATTACGTACTTTCTGCAGTGCAAACTCGGTGGCATGGCTGTCTAACCAACTGCGGTGAACCAATAAACCAGAGGGTTTATTAACCGCAACAAAAAAATCATCCTGATAAAGAATTTCTAAATCAGGGCTGCTGACTTCGATCCTTAAATCCTGTTCGTGCAGATCCACTGCAATCGGCTGGTCTTCTGACAAAACACTACTGTTTTCTTTATTACTCATGATTTGTTTGTAAACTCATTGTTTAATTTATAACGAATAAAGCAAATTTTTAATACATTGACCGTAAGGAGTGAACCTCGATGGATTGAGGCTTATGCGCGAAATAGCAAATCAATACGGCCGATAATAGCAGTTATTTCAGTGCTATTGCCCGCCATAGTTTTAAAATATTCCTGCGCCATCGGTAAGAGCAGCATTGTACTTGGTAAGGGTTGTAACAAGCGCACCCGTTGGTTCATCTTATCTAAGAAGATAAATTGTAACCACTGCACAAAGCTTAAGCTGTCAATCGCAAAAGGTTCCCGGCTATCGAGTGCCTGTTGCTCAGGTTTAGTTTCCTGCCATAAGCCTTTATTGCGCAATTCATTTTCTAAGGCCGCCAATAATGGCAAAATAAGGCGGTGTTTTTTTAATTCCAATTCATTTTTTAGCATAATTTCTTCTGACTGAAACGAGTCTATAATGGCAATATAATATAGATTAAGGCAGCATAAATCACTGACTCATTCATTACACAAAAGTTTAACACTTTGTATAATCCGCTTATTTATAAGCGCGCTAGCCGCAAATCAGAAAATCATGTAAATTCCTAACAATATCAAGTTAGTAATTGATATAATCCGAATACTTTAATAAACAGCAGAACAGATGACTATGAACATAAATAACCTTAGCGACTTTTTAGAAAAATCAAATTGCCAATTTTGTGTTTATGATTTGGGACGTAAAGTTTGCAACATATCCAACAGCTTTTTTAAAAATGTTGAACGTAACCAATTACCTTACCCCTACCCTATTCAGCAGCACGCTTTTATTGCAATAACGTTTTGGCAAATTGGCGCACAAAAAGAACACTTCATTTGGTTTTTAAAAATGCCATTAGATGAGCAGGGTTTGTTACAAATTCCCGCACAGATGAGCTTTATTAAAATGGTTATAGAAGCGATGGGTGAAGATTTAACCGCTGATATGAGTGACAAACTACAAGAGCGTATGGCGAGTAATCCATTTTTATTTAAGCCAAACACCGAAAAACTGGCTATTTTTAATGCCATTATGAATGCCCGTTTCATCCGCCCTGCTTCCTCTTTTTACAGCGCAGCACGGGGATATTTTTCAGGTTCAACAAGCTGGAACGAGTGGCAGGAACTTGGCATTCAAGGCATTGCAGATCTCACCGCGCGTTTAAATCATGATAATAATCAGCAGAATTTAATTAACGCTCTTCCTTATTTACCACAACAGCCTTTGCAATCCCTCGCCTTGTGTTTAGAACATCAAGATAAAATAAACCCTGACTTGTGCCAGGCTATTGCCACACAAATAAGAGGCGAACTGCAGGAAAATCGCCAGGAAAATGCGATTTTATTATTACGGGCATTAGCAAGTTCTCCCTCACCTGAAATCACCAAAAAATTGATAGAGGAGCAATTTTCTTCAGACTTAATCCACAATATGCATTGGTATGTTGGCATTGCAGGACGCCTATGGAACGTCCTTGAAGATGAAACCTTACTTAATCGCTTTCTAGAATCATTGGCAAATAATCAAGTAGCACTTTTTCCGCAGCTCTTTGCAGATATTGTTGCGATTCCTTTATTACGCGAAAAAGTACTCAAGCAAATACGTTTACCTGCCCGTTCACCCGCTTTAACAGAAGCAATTGGGCGATTATTTTCAGGTGTTCAAAATTAGGTGGAGTTATAATGCTCGAGCTGCTATTTATCCTGTTTAGTGTTCTTTTTAGCGCTATTATCTGGAAATTACGTAAACAATCAGAATATGCCAGAGATCAAATCACTCAGCATTGTCTGAAATTAGATCTGCAGTTACTGTCGGTTGCTCGTTCGAATTTTAATTTCAAATTGGGTGAAAATTTTTTACAAGCCAGTTTTATTTTTGAATTTAGCAGTGATAATAATAACAACTATCAAGGGCATTTATATATGCGCGGATTACGTCGGCCAAGATTTGAACTACCGGCTTACCGTTCGATAGAATCCCCCCATTCAATCAATTAATTACAGAGTTTTTTATGGATCGTATCATTCTAATTGCACAGCAGATTGCCAAAGAAGGCAAACAACCTAATACCGCATTGATTAAAGCACGCTTACCTAAAGATGTGCCCTTGCCTGTTATTATTCGAGGTCTGAAAATGTGGATGAATGATCCTGATAAAGTGGTAAACATACCAGCAGAAATAGCAGCAGCTGAAAATCTGCAGAGCAATACCACTATTGATACTTTAATCGACACTAAAATTAATCAAGCCATAACACCTTTGCTAAAACAGGTTGAGTTGTTAACTAAACAACTTGTTGATTTACAAAAACAACTTCAAATACAAGAAAAAGAGTAACCGTGTTTATTAAAGAGATAACTTTTGAGTGTTACAAAAACACCCAGTACGCAGCCGTTGAAAAGGCCATTAACAACTACTTTGATATGTTACGCTATAACGGTCAAATTCTCGGACGGGAATTTCCAATCGCCATGTTTGAAGGTTGGTTTGTCTCAACTCTGGTCTGTCCGGAGGAAAATAGCTTAAATGAAATGTTTAATAGCCCGCAAGTGAAGCAGGCATTAGAAAGTTTAACGCAAGCCGGATTACTTTCACCTAAAATTAAAAATATTGCTGAAGATTTAAACTCTTTATGCTGCGCAGAAAAATTCCAGCCCAGTTGGCAGATTTTATACACCACCTTTTTAGACACCTGTTCGCCGCTGCGCTGCGGTGAAAGCCTCGCGCCCATCCCACTCTATCGAACACCTGAAGCAATTAGTAACGGTGATCGTAAAGCGGTTCTAAAATGGCAGGAAGAATGGATTAACTGCGACGAACTGCAAATGAACGGTTCAGCTGTTTCCAGTGCGGCTTTAACAGAGATTGGCGAAGTCGGCAGCAGACTATTTCAGCGCGGCACTAATTTATGCGAGCGCATTGAAGCTATTACTAAAGTGCCCACTTATTATTATCTGTACCGTGTTGCCGGTAATAGCTTAATAGCAGAGCAGGAGCGAAAATGCCCCGGTTGTGGAGGGGATTGGAAACTCCCTACGCCATTATTTGATATTTTTGATTTCAAATGTGAGCAATGCAAAGTATTATCGAATATATCGTGGGATTTCAAAAAGTAAGGGAAAATGATGATTAAAAAAATAAAAATTTTCGGCGCACTCGGTATTATTCTTATTATCGTTTTTTTCGTTTTAAATAGTTGCTCCAAGGATGAAGTCGGTAATGTTTCTCTGGGACTTTTCACCACAAAAGACATTAAAATTGAAAAGCTAAATGATCCGTTAATACCCGGTGTAACCTGTCATATTTCCAACATAGTTGCTGATTTAAGTTTTGCTGATCCTTCTGATTCATCGATCAGCTGTCGTCAAACCGGTGAAATCACTTTGGATATGGTAAAGCATATAGATGACTCCAAAAACGGCGATATAGTTTTCACGAAATCAAAAAGTATTTTGTTTAAATCATTAAAAATCAGACGTATTTTTGATCAATCAACACAAACTCTACTTTATATTTCTTATAGCACCAAAGAAATTGAAGGCAGCTTTAAACACTCAATGTCTACCGTTCCGCTCTGGGGAACAAAAGCTTATTCTGCACCCGTTACAACTGCGGAGTAAGTATCAGCTAAGGTTATTTAATCAATTTTTATTAAAAAGCTTAATTATTATATAATTAAGCTTTTTTTTTAGCTGCGAATAAAATGAAACTCTATTTTTTACAATTCGGTAATATTATGGATATTCATCTGGCCTGGTAACTATTTATGTAATGGTGGCATTCTTTCAATAAGTTTAAAAACTCAATTAACCCGCGATCAAAACTACTTTCCGGTAGAAAGAGATGATAACCATAAGCTTTATGCAACTGTTCTGCCCGATATAACCATGCTGCGACAGGGCCTTTGTAGGTAATTCCGTTTAGTTGAAAGGGCTCAAAGTTAATCAGACCCTCCGGCAGATCAATTTCGCGGTTGTTTACCGCTAACAATAATAATTCCAGCTGCTCGTGGAGTAATTTATTAGCCAGCCTTGGTGAAATAGTTTGTGCTATGTTTGTCAAACTATTTAAGCTGATCCCCAAGTAAGGTACCTGCACATGCTCTCCCCCTATATCCGCGTGGATATTGCCAATGCGCTGAATATCTTGCCAGGGTAAATACCAATGACCGTTACGATGAAGAAAACAGATAGTCTTCGGTGTTATGCGATAACTTATTGGCGGCTCTAAAAATTTAAGCAAACCAACAAATAACACCATAAAAGCAGCTGACATAATAAAGATCAACTGGATTCGATAGTCATCCCAAAATAACAGATTTAACAACAGGCAGACGCTCAACAATAAACAGCCTAAATACAGTAGAAACAGACAATTACGTTTTGAATTGGGTTTAACCTGAATGACTCTTTGCGCTGTTTTTTGCAATATCCGTCTCCTTAAAGAATTTTAAAAAGATTAATACAATGATAATAGCAAATGATCAAAGATTTGATCTTGTAGTTCATCGGAAAAAGGAATTGAAGATGAAAAGTTTTGTTTAAAAACACTAAATATCGCTGCAGGACAGTGACCTAATGTTCGAGATGTGGGCGATGGAACAGGACTCGCGGATCTCGTCCGCTCACAAAGCCGTCGGTATAATTTTGAATAGTAAATCTTATTACTTTATTAATGCATTTGATATGGTGTTATCGGTAGGGTGCATTCTATGTACCGCGGGCAGCGAAAATCGGTGCATAGAATGCCCCCTACGAGCGATGCGTTTGTTGTCATGGTTGGTGCTAGTTGGCGCTCAAGTAAGACAGCCATTAAATTTAGGATCAATTTTAAATAGCAAATCAGATCACTTTATTAATGCGTTTGGTATGAAACCCTTATGCTAGCAGCATAAGGAAGTTCACTGTAATAGTGAAAACTTTGTTTGACGTTGATGGTACCACTGTCATAAATACTAAAAAGCAAAAAGGCCCCACCGGAACTAACCAGTGGGGCCTTTTTAAATAGGAGTCTAGCAATGGTCAGGATTCGCAGAGCTCATCCGCTCATGATACTTTGCTGTCGCAAAATTCGCCCTACTATCACATGATATGAAACCAACTTCGTTGGTACTCTTAACCTTTCCCCATCTAAGAGTCATCACCACAAGCGCTTAAACGAAAAAATCCCCACCCTTCTTTCGAAGGATGGGGATTTATCGTTTATTAGGCGCTTGGCGATGACCTACTCTCACATGGGGAGACCCCACACTACCATCGGCGCAATTGCGTTTCACTGCTGAGTTCGGAATGGGATCAGGTGGTACCACAATGCTATGGTCGCCAAGCATAAAAAGTTAATTAGAAAAGCTGGTTTTATTGTTTTTTTATCAAGCAATCGTAAATCTTTGTAAAATATGTTTCGCAAGCATATCTTTATTTGTCTTGGTTACACACTAACCCACTTTGAGTTTTCAAGGAGAAGATTAATAATCTTCTCTGACACTCTAAGCTTATTTGGTCAGTCCAACACGCTTTAGGTGTTGTATGGTTAAGCCTCACGGGTAATTAGTACAAGTTAGCTCAATACATTACTGCACTTACACACCTTGCCTATCAACGTTGTAGTCTCCAACGGCCCTTTAGGGAGCTT
>NZ_JBLIED010000034.1:0-38940 GCF_047632955.1 Psychromonas sp.
GCATTGATAACGATGATGTAATCGCCAGTATCAACATGTGGAGTGTATTCTGCTTTATGTTTACCACGTAAACGTAAAGCGATTTCAGTAGCCAAACGGCCTAAAGTTTTACCTTCAGCATCGACTACAAACCAGTCGCGTTTGACTTCAGCTGGTTTAGCAACAAAAGTTTTCATTAAGTTATACCCAAATTAATGATTTAAAAAAATATGATTGTCAATTTTGACAACCAAAAATGTATTTTGCCATTCGTATCCCTTCGAATACGTCAAGCGTAAACAGATCCACACAATAATCTTTGGGGAGGTGGATAACGTGGGCGACAGAATTGTACAGAAAAAGGATGCAGAGATCACCTTAATATTGAATTAATTAAGGTGATTTTTTGTAGTTAGTTTATTTATGCCCTGCGAATCGGCAGAAAACCCTTTAAGTTGATATTTTTTATTACTTATGTTCAACATGATGGGGTTGCATTAAATAGGTTTTGCTTTGCATCTCCGACAGGCGTGATATACAACGTTGGAACTCAAAATTAAGTTTATCCCCAACATAGAGCTCCATGATCTTTACTTCAGCTGAGATAATCACAGCCACATGGTGATCGTAGAATTCATCTATCATCGCAATAAAGCGTCTGGCGATATCATTATGTAAATCATTCATCTGCTTTATATTAGCGATAATAACAGTACGATATAAGATGGCTATTTCAATATAATCCAATACGCTTCTTGGTCCGTCACAAAGTGATTCAAACTCAATGCTTAAGGTATCAATACTATTGGCTATAGTGGGGATCAAGCGGTAATTAATTTCTACATTTTGTCCATAAACTTTATCCCCATCAGCAAAATTTTCAAAGGCATTTTTAATTTGCAGAGCGGCAGCACTGTTTAAAGGATAATGATAAATTTCACTGTTGATTAAACGGCCGGTTCGATAATCGCGCCCACCGTCTAAATTGAACACTTCACAATGGCTCTTAACTAAATCAATAACAGGTAAAAAACGGGCGCGTTGCAGACCATTTTTATAAAGATCATCGGGGTGAATATTGGAGGTTGCGACCAACACAATGCCCTGCTCAAACAATGCGGTTAACATACCGGCTAAAATCATTGCATCGGTTATATCATCAACGTAAAACTCATCAAAACAAAGCACATCGGTTTGCAGAGCAAATTTTTGCGCAATTTTAACTAAAGGATTCACCTGCCCCTGCAGTTCAGAAAGCTCTTTATGCACTCTTAACATGAAGTGATGAAAGTGCAGCCGTTGTTTGCGCTGGGTTGGTAAACTGTGGAAAAAAAGATCGACAAGATAGGTTTTACCACGGCCAACACCACCATAAAAATAGATGCCTTTAAATTGCTTTTTGCCGCTCTCGGGGCCGCCTACTTTTTTAATCAGACGCGACAAAAAACTGTTTTTTTTCTTTTCAACCGGCGGGGTTTGCAGCTCCAGGTACAAACGCTGCAGCTGCTGTATTGCAATTGCCTGTGCGGGATCTTCAAAGAAGTTATTTTTTTGTAAATCGGCATGGTATAAATTTAGGGGGGTCACGGGCACTCGCAATTTGTTCATGAAATTAATGACATACTATAGCAGTAAAGATAAGTCGGAAAAATTTGAATTTGTAGCCAATTCACACAAATAGATTAATCTCAGATATTTTAATCATGATTTTATACCAAGTGTATTAAGAATGTGATCTTGTATTGCGCAGGAAAAATCAACACTAGCAAGGCATGAGTTGCAGGAAGTAATTATTCTCCTTTCACAAAATCGTATGGAACGATTTTGAACAGCTTTAGCTGGCCACGAAGTGGTGAAGAACAGGACGTTCTGAATAAGACTCATCACGCAGATAGGGTTAATTTTAACCAGCAAGGCTGATCACTTATTTGATGTGTTTGGTATTATTGTTAATTCCTGTTTAAAACAGCTTAAATTTCAATTTCCCTAAAAATAATTTAAGTTTAGCGTAATCGAGACTATGATTTTTAGTAATAATTTTATAAAGGGAATCTACTGTGAGAAAGTTAATTGCTTATTTTATGATTAGTTACAGCTTACTCACTTTTAGTGCAGTAACAAATGCTGCTTTGCCGCTGACCATTGCCGGCAGTGACATTTTTAGTCTCGCCCCCCTGGTCGAAAAAGTCAGTCCGGCGGTGGTTGATATTTCGATTGTCGGTAATCAGTCAAATCAGAAACTTTTTCCCGACTTATTTAAATTTTTTAATGATGACGAACTTCCCTTTATGAATCAACCCTTTGTTGGCTTAGGTTCAGGGGTTATTATTGATGCTGCGCAGGGATATATCATTACCAACTTTCATGTTATTGAAGATGCAGATGAAATTAAGGTAACCCTAAAATCGGGACAAGAATTTAATGCGTTGCTGGTAGGTCAAGATAAACAGAGTGATATTGCCCTGTTACGGATCAGCAGCAATAAACCACTAACACAGATGGCGCTAGCCGACTCAGATCTATTACGGGTTGGTGACTTTGTAATAGCAATAGGTAATCCCTTTGGCCTTGGACAGACAGTCACTTCAGGTATAATTAGTGCGCTTGGACGAAGCGGCCTGAATTTTGAAAATTTAGAAAACTTCATTCAAACAGATGCAGCGATTAACAGCGGCAGCTCAGGCGGTGCGCTGGTTAACCTGAAAGGTGAGTTAATTGGTATTAATACCGCGCTGTTAGGTTCAAGTGGTGGGAATATTGGCATTGGATTCGCGATTCCGGCAAATATGATCAATAACTTAGTACAGCAGTTAATACAGTTTGGAGAAATCCGCAGAGGTGTTCTCGGCATCAAAGGAGGAGAATTGACTCATGAACTGACCAAAACCTTTGCCTTAGAATCGAAGCATGGCGCTTTTATTTATCAGGTAAATCCTAACTCTGCTGCGGAAGCCGCAGGACTGAACGCAGGTGATGTCATTGTTTCTTTAAATGGTCAAAGCATTATGTCATTTTCTGCTCTGCGCGCGAAAATTGGCAGTTTAAGTGTGGGGAAAAAAGTCGAATTGGGTATTATTCGTGATGGTAAAGCCCTCACCCTAAGCGCCACGCTTAAAGCCCTCGAACCGCAAAAAACAAAATTTACCCCGCAACCACTGCATCCCTCATTAGCGGGTGCGACATTAATTAACCCGGCGGGTGAAAATACAGGCGTATTGGTGGCTGAAGTTGAACAGAGCTCAATCGCTGAAAATTTTGGTTTTCAAAAGGGGGATTTAATTATTGCCGTTAATCGAAAACGTATTCAGAACCTCTCCGAACTAACTGAGTTTATTAACGGCTCGCCCAAAATACTTGCGTTTAATATAGTGCGTGATAATAGAAAATTATATTTAATATTAAATTAACCCGCCAAAAAAAATGCAATAAATTACCCTCAAATAAAAAAAAACAGAAATTAATTGATTCAAAATCATATTTTATCGAAAAAATTCTGTAAAATGCGCTATTCAAATACAGATATTGATAAACACGTTTTTATCTCTATTTAAAAAGTTACAATTAATAAACACAATCACTATCGGAGAATAACGGTGAGAAAAACTAAAATAGTTTGTACTATTGGTCCAAAATCTGAATCAAAAGAAATGTTAGGTAAATTAGTCGACAATGGCATGAACGTAATGCGTCTTAATTTTTCGCACGGTGATTTCGAAGAGCACGGCGCACGTATTATTAAATTACGCGAAATCTGTCAGGAAACAGGCAAAAACGTTGCTATCTTATTAGATACTAAAGGTCCTGAAATTCGCACGGTTAAACTTGCCAATGGTGATGATGTATTACTCACTGCCGGTCAAGAATTTACACTTAGTACGGATCAAAGAATCGTTGGTGATAAGACTATCGTCGCGGTAACTTACGAAGGCTTAACAAAAGATCTTTCAGTCGGTAACACAGTATTACTTGATGACGGATTAATTGAACTAACCGTTAAACGTATTACTGATACTGAAGTTATCTGTGATGTAATGAATACCGGTGAACTTGGCGAAAACAAAGGTGTTAACCTTCCTGGTGTTAAAGTTCAACTGCCCGCTATTTCTTCTAAAGATAAAGGTGATTTAGTATTCGGCTGTGAACAAAATGTTGATTTCATCGCTGCATCATTTATTCGTAAGAAAGAAGACGTTTTAGAAATCCGTGAATTTTTAAAAGCACACGGTGGTGATGACATTCGTATCATCTCTAAAATCGAAAACCAAGAAGGTGTTGATAACTTTGATGAAATCCTAGCGGTTTCCGATGCAATCATGGTTGCTCGTGGTGACTTAGGTGTAGAAATTGCTGTTGAAGAAGTAATATTTGCACAAAAAATGATGATTGAAAAAGCCAATGCTGCACGTAAACCTGTTATTACTGCAACACAAATGCTTGATTCAATGATCAAAAACCCACGTCCAACACGTGCAGAAGCGGGTGATGTTGCCAATGCTATCCTGGATGGTACTGATGCAGTCATGCTTTCTGGTGAAAGTGCTAAAGGTAAATACCCTGCAGAAGCTGTTGCTATTATGGCAACTATCTGTGCGCGTACCGATAAGATAATGCCTACAAGAGCTGATGTAAAAGAAACTAAATTACGCATCACTGAAGCGGTATGTAGCGGCGCAGTTAAAAACGCTGAACAACTTGGTGCTAAATTAATCATAGTAGCAACGGGTGCCGGCAAGTCTGCACGCTCTTTACGTAAATACTTCCCAAGAACTAAAATTCTGGCGTTAACCAGTAATCCGAAAACAGCGCAGCAACTTGCTTTGACTAAAGGTGTTTCAGCAAAAGTTGTTGAAGCTCAAAATTCAATGGAAGAGTTCTACCAACTTGGTATGGACATGAGCAAAGAGCTTGGCCTTGTTGTTGCTGGCGATAAAGTAATTATCGTAGCTGGTGCACTTGTGGCTTCTGGTACTACAAATACCTCTTCTGTACACGTTATTGCTTAATCAATAACTGCTCAGAATATTTAAGCATCACCTTTGGTGGTGCTTTTTTTTTACCGATTTCTCAATAACATACAATAAACCCCCTTCTCTCTCCTATTTTGTATATAATCTTGGTGGTAACTTTCACTTATCGGCCTGGTTAACAAAATGAACTTTAAAACACGCGTCCTATATTTTTTAAAACCCATTTTTTGGGGTATTATTATTGCGACATTGATCATTTATGGAACACGTTTAGGAACAGCTTTTACATCGCTTTTAAGCAATGATAAAGTCGCAAGTTATAGCGAATCCGTAAAAAAAGCATCTCCCGCAGTGGTTAATATTTATTCTCAACAGTACGTGGACTCTACTTTCAACAACAATAAACAACAGTTGCAACCAACAGGGTTAGGCTCCGGTATTATTGTTGACAAAAAAGGTTACATTTTAACCAACTACCATGTTATTGAACAGGCCGATCAGATACTCATCGCTTTGCAGGATGGCCGTCTCTTTACCGCTACGGTGGTCGGGAGTGATGCCATAACCGATTTGGCGGTACTGCAGATTAAAGGTAAGAACTTACCGGTGATCCCTCAGAACAGTCAATATAACCCTCAAGTTGGCGATATAGTACTGGCTATTGGTAATCCCTATAATCTGGGGCAAACTATCACCCAGGGTGTTATCAGTGCAACCGGTCGAAATGGTATGAGTTCTTCTGGCCGCCAAGATTTTCTGCAGACAGATGCTGCCATTAACGCAGGAAACTCCGGAGGTGCATTAATTAATAGCCGAGGTGAGTTAGTCGGTATCAATACCTCAGAGTTTTACAGCCGTAATCAAAATATGAGTTATGGTATTAGTTTTGCTGTCCCCTATCAGCTTTCGCAACGGATCATGCGCAGCCTGATTAAAGATGGTCGTGTTATTCGTGGTTCATTAGGCATAGTGGCTGAAAATTTGGATCCTCTTCTAGCACGTCTTTGGGGCTTAAAAGCACAAAACAGCACTATCATAAAAGAGGTCCAAGAAGGTGGACCTGCCAGCCTCGCAGGGGTTGAAGTCAATGATATTTTGCTAAAAATCAATGACACGGCTGTTGAAAACTTAATTTTTGCGATGGATATGGTGGCAGAAATCCCGCCAGGGACAAAAGCTGTTTTAACCGTATTACGTAAAGGAGAGGAAATGGATATCGACGTCATTATTGGCGAACTAAATAATGCCCCTCAAAATGACAACAGCACTCGAAAAGAAATTAATCCTTAATAAAACAAAAAAAGGGAAGCATTAAGCTTCCCTTTTTTCATTTACCGCATTTAATAAAATTAATTTTCAATACGCTTAATGGTTGCACCAAGTGCAATCAACTTATTTTCTATTGCTTCATAACCCCGGTCAATGTGGTAAATCTCATCAACAATTGTTTCACCCTCGGCGATTAAGCCCGCAATCACTAAACTTGCCGATGCGCGTAAATCTGTCGCCATCACCTCGGCTCCGCACAACTGGTCAGGATCACCACAAATAGCAAGATTACCCTCTAATATAATATTTGCACCCATCCGTTGTAATTCAGGCACATGCATAAAACGATTCTCGAAAATATTTTCTTTGATCCGTCCCGTACCGGGAGCAACCGTATTTAACACCGTAAATTGGGCTTGCATATCCGTTGGGAATGCAGGATGCGGCGCCGTTGAGATATTCACTGATTTTAATTGACGACCAGTCATATCAACCTCAATCCAATCACTGCCCGTTGTCACTAAGGCACCCGCTTCTTCCAATTTAGACAGTACAGCCGTTAATAATTGCGGATTTGTCTTAAGACACTTAACTTTACCGCCGCTTACAACACCTGCCACTAAAAAAGTACCGGTCTCAATGCGATCCGGCTGCACCTGATAGCTGCAATCACCTAAAGATTCAACACCTTCAATGGTTAAAGTGTCCGTTCCGGCGCCTGAAATTTTGCCGCCCATACCATTAATAAAGTTAGCCAGATCAACAATTTCAGGTTCTTTTGCTGCATTTTCGATGGTTGTAACACCTTCCGCAAGTGCCGCTGCCATCATTAGATTACCGGTGCCGGTAACGCTGACCATATCCATGTACAGGTGAGCACCTTTTAAACGCCCGTTAACACGCGCTTTAATAAAGCCATTCTCAACCTTAATAATCGCGCCCATCTGTTCTAAACCATGGATATGCAGGTTAACCGGGCGAGCGCCAATAGCACAGCCCCCGGGTAAAGAGATATCGGCTTCACCAAAACGTGCCACTAAAGGACCTAAGGCCAAAATAGACGCACGCATGCTGCGTACTAACTCATAAGAAGCGGTATAATTTTTCACCAATGAAGCGTTAATATGCACTTCATGTCCATCTTGAGATGCTTCTGCACCTAATTCTTTTAAAAGCTCAAGCGTGGTCGAGATATCTTTTAACAGCGGGACGTTAGTTAAATTCACATCACCTTTTGATAACAAACTCGCAAATAGAATTGGTAATGCGGCATTTTTGGCGCCGGAGATTGTCACTTCTCCTTTTAATTGGCAACCACCTTGAATTAAAAACTGACCCATTAAATTGTCCTTATCTCTTTTAAATAAAATGTTTTTGTTTTTGCCACTCATCGGGTGTTAAGGCTTTAATACTGAGAGCATGAATGGCATTACTTGCTATTTCTTCAGTTAGCGGCCCATAAATGGCTTGTTGTTTTTTTACTCGACTCATATCTGCAAATATGCTGCCGACGGCAATTACTTGAAAAGTGCCATTTTCACCTTTGACTATGCATTCATCAAGCTCTAGTGCTTGTTCTAATTTTTCTTTTATTATTTCAGTATTCATTGAATAACTCGCTACTTGAAGAGAAAACTCACCCCATATAAACCCGCTAAGATTAATATCTTATCAGACACGCCATCAAAGCAGAGATTTGGAATCCTGGTCTTAATTTGTACCAAATATGCAATACCGGCTGAGTCTATGTTTGTAAGGTGCTGTAAATCTATTTTTTTTGTATTTTCATAGGTTTTAATATTCGGAAATTTTTTCGCAGACAACTCACTCAGCAGCAAGTTGCCCTCCAGTCTTATTATCCCGTCATTGGTGTCTTTAGTCACGAGGAAAACTCGCTATTTTTCTTTTTCAGCAACTCAATAACATGATCAATACCATTTCTTTGAATAAGCTCACCTATCTCTGATTGTTTGGTATTTAACATGCTGATCCCCTCTGCGATGACATCAAAAACTTTCCATTCGTCGGATTTCTGATTTTTACGCAGTTTAAAACTCAATTGCACTGTTTTATTATTTTTATCCTGAACTCTCACCGGAATGGTCACTATATTCGCATCTTTAAAGTTAGTATTACCTGATATTTTTATCTCCTGCTGATCATATTTGAATAAAATATTGCTGTAGGAGTTGACCAGATAGAGGCGGAATACATCAACAAACTCATTACGCTGCTCAATAGTGGTCTTTCTTAAATGCGCTCCTAATACTTTGTAAGCGGCATACTTATAATCAAAATAAGGAATTAATTCCTCTTCAATGACCACTTGTATATAGTCCGGATCGGCTTGCAAACGGGCTTGCTCAGCAGTAATTCGAGCAAATGTATTGGTTGAAACAGATTCAATAACCTTATTCGGGTTACTCATATCTATCTCATTGCTAAATGCAACACTAGAAAAAACCAGTGTCATTATAATTAATAAATAACGCATTAATCCCCCTTATTCATTGAATAGATAAATTGACCAATTAAGTCTTCAAGAACGATAGCAGATTTAGTGTCCTCAAAACGTTCCCCGTCTTTTAACATATTTATACCCTCGTCAATAAAACCGGGTCGCAGGCCGATATATTGCTCACCTAATAAACCGGAGGTTAAAATCGAAACAGAAGAGGTTTCTGGATAATAACCCTGACTTTCAAACATAGTCATACGTACAACCGGTATATAACTTTCTTTATTTAAACTGATACTTTCAACTCTGCCAACAACAACACCACCGAGTTTCACCGGCGATCTTACTTTTAAGCCACCGACATTTGAGAAATTGGCATACAGAGTATAACCGCGACCTTCCCCCTTAAAGGAAAGACCGGCAACATTAAAAGCTAATATTGCCAATGATAGCATTGCGCCAATGACAAAAATGCCAACCCATAATTCTGTTTTTTTCTGAGACATATTTATTTCCACTTTTTATATGCCGGATTAGATTCCGAACATAAACACCGTTAATATAAAGGCCATTGCCTGCACTAAGAATGATCAAACTGCCACTTTTTATGTGACCAATTAGATTCCAAACATAAACACCGTTAATATAAAGGCCATTGCCTGCACTAAGAATGATCAAACTACCACTTTTTATATGATGAATGATATTCCAAACATAAACACCGTTAATATAAAGGCCATTGCCTGCACTAAGAATGATCAAACTACCACTTTTTATGTGACCAATTAGATTCCAAACATAAACACCGTTAATATAAAATCCATTGCCAGCACTAATAATGATGAAACTACCACTGTTTGTGTTGTTGAGCGACTAATACCGAGCGCGTTTGGCATCACATGATAACCGTTATAAAGTGCCACCCAGGTAATCATTACACCAAAAATAACACTCTTAATCACGCCATTCATAACATCAGGCAAGTACTCAACACTGCCCTGCATCACAGACCAGTAGGCACCACCATCGACCCCCATCCAGATGACACCGATTAAATATCCCCCCCAGATAGCCACGACATTAAAGATCACAGTCAGCAACGGCAGAGTGACAATACCGGCAAGAAAACGCGGCGCTATCACACGTTTAAGCGGAGATACGGCCATCATTTCCATACTGGCAATTTGCTCAGTGCTTTGCATTAAACCGATTTCAGCGGTAAGCGCAGAGCCTGCCCGACCGGCAAAAAGTAAGGCCGTCACAACGGGCCCTAACTCTCTTAATAACGATAAAGCCACCATACTGCCTAAACTTTCCTCGGCGGCATAATCAACCAGAACATTATAACCCTGCAAGCTTAAGACCATGCCGATAAACAAACCAGCCGTTACTATAATAGGTAAAGATAAAATACCCAGTTGAAATATCTGTCCAATAAACAGACGAAACAATTTAGGGTGCGGCATGCCGAACATGGTATGAAACAGCATCAGGCAGGACTTACCCGTTGTTTTTATAAAATATAAAGATAAACGCCCAACGGCGCCAACAAAATCTAACATTATCGACTTACCTTTTGTAAATCAGATTGAAAATCTTCACTTTTGAAATGAAAAGGGACAGGCCCTTCACTGCGGCCAAGCAAAAACTGTTGTAATAATTCATTTTCAGTTTGTGCAAGTATCGACTCCACAGAGCCCTGCGCAATAATTCTTTCATCCGCTAATACATAAACATTATCGGCAATAGATAATACCTCTTTAACATCATGGGTCACAATAATTGAGGTCAACCCTAATGTTTCATTCAACTGTTTAATTAATTTCAGCAACACATTCATTGAGATAGGATCTTGCCCGCTAAACGGTTCGTCATACATAATCAGTTCAGGATCAAGTGCGATCGCCCGAGCCAATGCCACACGGCGGGCCATACCACCGGATAATTGCTGCGGCATTAAATCTCGTGCGCCCCTTAACCCTACGGCTTCAAGCTTCATTAAAACTAATATTTCGAGCAACGATTCATCGAGTTGATTATGCTCGCGTAAAGGAAATGCAACATTTTCAAAAACAGAAAGATCGTTAAATAATGCGCCACTTTGAAATAACATCCCCATTTTTTTACGTGCTTGATAAAGTTCAGCCGTTGAACAGTTATGCAGCGCGCTTTGGTTAAAAAGTATTTCGCCACTATCGACGGATAACTGACCGCCGATAAGTTTTAATAGGGTGGTTTTTCCTATCCCGCTGGGGCCTAATATCGCAGTGATTTTACCGCGCTCAAACTCAAAGCATAAATTATCAAATAATAATCTATCACTTCGAGAGAAGCATAGATTTTTTATTTTTAGGTGACACGGGGTTTTCATAAATAGTTACGCTCTTTATATAAACACAGATCGACAGTGTAAAGTGATGAAATTTTTTATACAAATATTTATATTAAAACTTATCTGAAATAGAAAGTTGGAAAGTGCTGCGTCTGTAACTTCCTGCATTCACAATGACACCAAGTTCGTAAGTTAACACATTGATCTAGAATAACTTATTTACTCATTGACTGCGCATTCTAAAAGTAATGCGATATAATATCCCCGCCTTTCTAGTATAAATAGTGTTTAAAGGTTACCGAGCATTAGAGCATATTTTTTGGTAACACTTTATTTTTAAAAAAATACGGGTAACAATGCACCTTTAACGGGTAAACCGCTTAGATATTCTAAAAGTCGCTTAACCGCTGGTTTGGGTATTACTGATAGCTTATTTGTTGCAATAATAACGGTTAACATAAGCGAGGCTCTTAGGCTAATAATCATTGCTCGCGTTAATGCATCCATTTTGTTATTTTGTTTACTGTTTTGTCAGTCATCACTAACAATAGTAATAGATAATTATTAATTAACTGAGAATTTTAATGTTCACAACACCTTATGGTAAAATTAGTGTCGATAATTACCACCGCGCCACAAAAATAAAATTACTTATTTGCGACGTTGATGGTGTCTTTTCCGATGGTAGAATTTATTTAGGCAATCAAGGCGAAGAGTTAAAAGCTTTTCATACTAAAGATGGATTCGGAATCAAAGCTATTCTAAAAATGGGCATTAATGTCGCGATCATCACCGGGCGTCAATCGGTCATTGTTGAAAACAGAATGCAGGCTCTGGGAGTCCCTTTTATATTTCAGGGCAAAGAAGATAAATTAAGCGTTTATCAATCTTTATTAACGCAGCTCAGTTTAACAGCTGAAGAGGTTGCTTATATTGGTGATGACGTGGTTGATCTGCCGGTTATCGAAGATTGCGGTTTAGGCATCGCGGTACAGGATGCCCACCCTCTTGTATTACAAGGGGCTAATCTTATCACTCAAATAAAAGGTGGCTATGGTGCGGTGCGCGAAGTCTGTGATCTCTTTTTGCAGTGCAATAATCAACTGTATATTACCCAGGGCAAAAGTGAATAAATGAATAAGCGCCAGAGTATTCCCTTTGTTTTATTATTAGCTACCTTTCTTATTTGGTTGTTTTTTAAACAGGACACTGTATTACCTTCATTGCCGGTCCATCACCCCAGTTATATTGCGACCGACATTAATAGTACGCACTTTAATAAAAGTGGTTTTTTAGACCATGAAATATTTGCAGAACAAGCCACCAACTTTAATGAAGATGAGTTGACTAACTTTAAAAAACCTAAAGTGATTGTTTATATCTATAATGAGCAAACGGACTCCAACACAATTTGGCAAATGACCAGCGAGAATGGTGCGCTTTATCAGCAAGACAAATTAGTGCTGTCGAATAATGTATTAGTCAAAAATCTCAGTTTAGATCAGCTTGTACAAACCATAAAAACCGAAGAACTTACTCTTTTTCTAGATAAAAAAGAGCTCAGCAGTGACTTATTGGTGACCTGGGAAGGCCCGCAAATTCACCAGCAGGGTGTTGGCATGTGGGCTTCTCTGATTACCGAAGAAGTCATCATAAAAGATCAAATAAAAGCGGTATATCTCAATGAAAATAAATAAATCAAGCTTAATCCTCAGTACACTGCTTGTCTCTTTTGCAACTGTTGCGCTGGAGTCTGACTTCGCTCAGCCGATTCACGTGAGCTCTGTTAGTCAGCACGTGACGATGCAAAACAACAGGGTTGTATTTAAAGATGACGTATTATTAACCCAAGGCAGCATTAAATTAACCGCTGACAAATTGACCGTTATTCGCGGAGAAAAAGCGAATCAAGAGATCATGATAGCAGAAGGTAAAGTTGCCACTTTTTACCAGATTCAGGAAGACGGCAAACCCATAGATGCAGAGGCAAATACGATTCGTTACGATGTCGACAAAGCCGAAATAACCCTCACTGGTAATGCTCAGGTTAAGCAACTTAATAGTCAAATAAATGGCTCTAAAATCATTTATCTTATGGAGAAAGAAGAACTAACCGTGAGTAACGACGGTAAAGAGACACGGGTAACAACGGTTTTTTTACCCGCTCAGTTTGATAAAAAAAATACTGAAGATAATACCTCTGAAAAAGAAGAATAAAAATGGCAGAGTTAATCGCGCAAGGTTTAGTAAAAAGTTATAAAGGCCGGACCGTCGTAAACGGCGTCGGTTTAACGGTAAAAACAGGTGAAATCGTCGGTTTACTAGGACCAAATGGGGCTGGTAAAACAACCTCTTTTTACATGGTGGTAGGACTCGTAAAACAGGATGCAGGTACGATCTGCATTGACGGCGAAGATATTTCCCATCATCCTATGCATATCAGGGCTCAAAAGGGGATTGGCTACCTTCCTCAGGAAGCGTCCATCTTTCGCCGTTTAACTGTCACCGAAAATATTATGGGTATTTTGCAAACGCGTAAAGAGTTAACGACTGCCCAGCGTCAAGAAAAGCTCAATACATTACTTGAAGAGTTTCATATTACCCATATTCGCAATAACAAAGGGATGAGCCTTTCCGGCGGGGAACGACGCCGGGTTGAAATAGCGCGCGCACTGGCAACCGAGCCTAAATTTATTCTCTTAGATGAGCCTTTTGCCGGCGTAGATCCTATTTCAGTCATTGATATTAAAACTATCATCCAACACTTAAGGGATCGCGGCTTGGGTGTATTGATAACCGATCACAATGTACGGGAAACATTAGATGTCTGCCAGCACTCCTACATCGTCAGTCACGGTGAAATTATTGCCGTTGGTAATCAAGATGAGATATTAGCCAATGCCCAGGTAAAACAGGTCTATCTCGGCGAAGCATTCAAATTATAAAGGGTTATACTCAAATTATTTGAAGGTATGTTTTCAAGCAATTCGGATATATAAGAAATTGTTTTTTTAAAACAATTTACCGCATTAATTATTGCTCCACAATTTATATAACCAGCAAGGTTCAGAGGGGAATGTTTTGATGAAACAAGGTTTGCATTTAAAGATGGGGCAGCAGCTTGCAATGACTCCGCAATTGCAGCATGCAATCAAATTGCTACAACTATCTACACTGGATTTACAGCAGGAAATTCAGAATGTGCTCGACTCAAACCCGCTATTAGAACAAGAAGATAACAACGGTACGCAGGAAGTCACCGCCAAGCCGGATAGCAGCCAGATTGATACATCTGAAGCAATAACCCAGCAAGAGTTCTCTAATGACTTACCCGCTGAAAATAATTGGGAAGACTCTAATTATCAAAATTCAAACAGTTCCCCAACTTCTTCCACTTCTTCTTCCTCTTCAGGTTATGAAGGCGAAGACAGTATTTATCAGGGCGAATCTTCAACCTCTTTACAGGATCATTTGATTTGGCAAATGCAACTGACCCCGTTTTCAGATACCGATCTGATGATCGCCGAAGCCCTCATCGACTCGATAGATGAGTCTGGTTATTTAACCACCAGTTGTGAATCAATTTTGGAAAGTCTAATCACTGAAGTTGATGATCTTGAATTAGATGAAGTACTGGTTGTCCTAAAACGCATTCAACATTTTGATCCGATCGGTGTTGCAGCACGTTCAACTCAGGAGTGTTTACAAATCCAGCTGCGACATTTGCCGGAACAGACACAATGGCGCGCTGAAGCTTTAACAATACTTGAAAATCACATGGATTTACTGGGTAACCGCGATTACCGTACTCTGGCAAGAAAAAGTAAATTAAAAGAGCCTGAATTAGCAGAAGTATTACATTTGATCCAGACACTGGAGCCGCGGCCGGGCAACCAGATAGAAAATAGCCAGCCACAATATATTGTGCCTGATGTTTATGTTAAAAAAATTGCCGGTCAATGGCGCGTATCGCTCCATCCTGATTCAGATGCCAAGCTTTCAATAAACCAAACATATGCAAATTTATGTAAAGGTAATATTAGTAAATCTGATTCTCAGTTTATTAAAGGTCATTTACAGGAAGCAAGATGGTTTATAAAAAGTCTGGAAAGCCGTAACGAAACCTTATTAAAAGTCTCTAACTGTATTGTGCGCCAGCAACAAGCCTTTTTCGAATACGGGGAAGAGGCAATGAAACCGATGGTGCTTAATGATGTGGCATTAGAGGTAGAGATGCATGAATCGACCATCTCACGGGTCACCACACAAAAATTCATGCATACCTCAAGAGGTATTTTTGAGTTGAAGTTTTTCTTTTCCAGCCATGTTGCAACAGAAAGTGGTGGAGAATGCTCTTCAACGGCGATTAAGGCATTAATCAAAAAATTAATCTCTGAAGAGCTCTGCAACAAGCCTTTAAGTGATAATAAAATAGCGCTGTTACTTGAACAGCAGGGTATTAAAGTTGCGCGCCGAACAATCACAAAATATCGGGAATTATTGGGAATTTCATCATCAAGCCAACGAAAAATGTTACTCTGATTTTATAAAAGTTAAAAAATACAGATTTGTTGATGATCATTCACAGCGCAAATGCTAACATCGCGCAAATTTTTGCAATAGCCAATATTAATTATGAATATTTCAAGCTTATTAAATAAAGAATCTGTTTTTGCCCGAACTGCTTGCACAAGCAAAAAATGCGCTTTAGAAAAAATTAGCCATATTGCCGGTGAAAAATTAAATATTGATCCACAAATATTATTTAATCAATTAATTGCGCGGGAAAAGATCGGTTCTACGGGTGTAGGAGCCGGCATTGCGATTCCACACGTAAAAATAGATAGCGCTTTACCCGCTACCGCTGTTTTTATGCAATGTGAATCAGCGATAGATTATGATTCATATGACGGTAATAAAGTTGATATACTCTTCGCAATCTTTGTCCCGGAAGATCGTTGTACACAGTATTTGTCTGCTCTTTCTGAAATCAGTCAAAAACTATTGGATAAACAATTTTTACGTCAACTGAGAAATGCGCAAAATAACGAAATGTTATGTTTGTTGCTAGAAGTTAAATAATTGCATAGTTGCAGTATTTGTCTGCTCTTTTCGAAATCAGTCAAACACTATTTAACGTCTACTAAGAAATGCACAAAACACTGAAATATTATGGAAAGGTTATGTCTGTTGCCAGAAGTTAAATAATTGCATAGTTGCAGTATTTGTCTGCTCTTTTCGAAATCAGTCAAACACTATTTAACGTCTACTAAGAAATGCACAAAACACTGAAATATTATGGAAAGGTTATGTCTGTTGCCAGAAGTTAAATAATTGCATAGTTGCAGTATTTGTCTGCTCTTTTCGAAATCAGTCAAACACTATTTAACGTCTACTAAAAAATGCACAAAACACTGAAATATTATGGAAAGGTTATGTCTGTTGCCAGAAGTTAAATAATTATAGGGGGTACAATGAAATTAATCGTCATTAGCGGCCGCTCCGGATCAGGAAAAACCATTGCACTTCATGTACTTGAAGATTTAGGTTATAACTGCATTGATGGCGTGCCATTCCAACTGCTTGAGCAATTAATCGACAGTGTAGACCCTAAAAATAATAAAGTTGCGATTAGTTTAGATATTCGTAATTTACCTACCGACGCCAGTAAAATCCAAACGCTGCTGTCGGCGTTACAGAAAAAAGTTGAGGTGGAAATTATCTACCTTGATGCCATTAGTTCTGAATTGATTCGCCGCTACAGTGAAACAAGGCGTTTACACCCCTTATCTAAAAACAAACTGTCTTTATCTCAAGCGCTTGAATTAGAAAACGAACTGTTACAGCCGATTCACAAAAGGGCGGCACTGTCGATCGATACCACGACCCTTTCCATCCATAATTTAAATGAACGTCTTAAAATTCATTTACAGGGATCGACTAAAAGTAATTTATTGCTGATATTTCAATCTTTTGGCTTTAAAGATATGCACCCCGATGATGCTGATTATATTTTTGATGTGCGTTTTTTACCCAACCCGCATTGGGAGCCCGCTTTAAAAAAATACACGGGTAAAGATCAACCTGTAAAAGTCTTTCTCAATGCTCACACTGTGGTAAAGCAAACGATTAACCAAATTGAAAACCTTTTCCATTCCTGGTTGCCGTATCTTGAAGAAAACAACCGTAATTATGTGACCATCGCCATCGGCTGTACGGGCGGCAAACACCGTTCTGTCTATGTAGCAGAACAGCTTGCAGCTCAGTTTAGACAAAACTACCAGGTTCAAATTGAGCATAAAGGTTTAAAGGAACAGCAGCCATAATGAGTACCCTCACACAAACTATTACTATCCAAAATAAATTAGGTTTGCATGCACGAGCCACTATCAAACTTGTTGAGTTAGTTGAGTCTTTTGATGCTACTATCATCATCAAACATCAAGGCAAACAAGCCGATGCCAGTAGCGTCCTGGGCTTGTTAGTACTAGAGACTTGTTATGGTCAGGAAATTGAAATATTAGCAGAAGGCAGTGAAGCGGAGCAGGCTATGCTTGCTGTTACCGGGCTGATAGAAAATAAGTTTTTAGAAGAAGAATAATAATATAAGGTCATGTAATGCTGGAAAATAGTGACGCTCAAAATGCCCAAGAAAGATTGCATGAAATAGATAAAGCCCTCGAAAGCGGTATGTTCGTCTTAGCGCGCAGTATTCTTGACAAAATGCACGCCTGTGATGTGGCTTTAGTGCTTGAATCATCTCCCCCTACCAAGCGTAAAATATTATGGAGTTTGACCGATCATGACGAACAGGGTGAAATACTCGACGAATTAAATGAAGATGCAAGGGACAGCATCATTGCATTAATGGATGCGACTAATATTGTCTCTGCTACGGAAGGCATGGATATTGATGATCTTGCATCAATTTTACGTAGTATTCCGGATAGTCTGTATCAAGAAGTATTGGATAATATGGATGCGCAGGATAGACACCGCGTAGAGCAAGCACTTTCCTATCCTGAAGATACCGCCGGTTCAATGATGAATACCGACACTATCACACTGCGAGCCGATGTATCCGTTGATGTGGTGTTGCGCTATTTACGCCTTAAAGGTGAATTGCCGGACGCAACAGACACACTCTACGTGGTTAATATAGACGATCAATTAATTGGAGATGTTCCCCTATCCACCTTATTAACCGTTGATCCTTCTCTTTCTATAGAGCAGGTTATGAACAATAAAACGGAAATGCTGGAAGTAGAAATGGATGACGGTGAAATTGCCAAGTTATTTGAACGCCATGATTTGATTTCAGCGCCCGTTGTAGATGCCAATAGACATCTTTTAGGACGTATTACCATTGATGATGTGGTTGATATTATCCGCGAAGAAGCGGAGCACACAATGATGGGTATGGCGGGCATGGATGATGATGAGGATACCTACGCCCCTGTTCTCTCAAGCGCTAAACGACGCACGGTTTGGCTGGCTTTGAATCTTGTGGCTGCCTTTATTGCAGCCTCCGTATCAAATATGTTTGAAGCCACTCTGGAGCAGATGGCAACTCTGGCTGTTTTAATGACAATAGTCCCGAGTATGGGCGGGATTGCAGGAAATCAAACACTCGCATTGGTTATTCGCGGACTGGCCGTTGGTCATATAGGCAAAACAAATGCCCGCTGGTTAATTGGTAAAGAAGCCGCAATAGGTTTAATTAACGGTATGATTTGGGCGACCTTAGTCGCGACTGCGGTAACACTCTGGAAGGGCGATATTACCGTGGGTTACATCATTGCCGGGGCGATGTTTATAAATTTATCGGTAGCAGGCATTGCCGGAGTTACCATTCCGCTGATTATGCATAAATATAAAATTGACCCCGCTCTTGCCGGCGGAATGGCACTAACGACCCTGACCGATGTAATTGGTCTATTTTCGTTCCTGGGTATGGCAACCTTAGTATTAAAAGTCTGAATTTATTGGCTTTGTAAAAATTCTAACCATGATTCAATGAGCTTGATAAAATCCTCGAATCCACAGGATGCTTCAATTTCCAGGTCATAAAAGGATAAGTCACCTTCCAAATCAATCTCATCTAAATCATTTAACAAACTATGATTGATGACTTGAACTTCATCGTTATTCATTAGCAGCGAGAATTCGCTGCCGACTAATTTAAAGTCAGTCACGGCACGCTTTTGTATAGCTAATATATGAGTTAACAACTCTTCGACCCAGGCTATAGACTGCCCTTCCTGCCCTAACCAGGTGCCAAAAGCTTCATGATCCATCGACAATTTGACGCTTGCCTTTTCACTAAAATAATCTTTTCTAAATTCAAATTCCATACTCTATTTTAAACCTATAGATGATACTCAATTAATAATGACAAAAAAAAAGCTCCAACGTTACCGTAGGAGCCTTTAATACAATAACAACTAATATTAATTGTTAACCGCAACCTTAGGTTTAACAAAAGCGGTTAATACATCAGTTGGCACAAGCTCATAGGCGGCTTGTGGTTTTAAAATAACATTAGCTTTATTAGCAACCATTAATATCTGCTTTAAACGCTGACTTTCGAATGGTTTAAGCAACAAACCCTGGACGTCTAACAAGCTATTTAAACCTAACAATTCGCGTTGAACATCAAAATGTGAGGTTAATATACTGATATCAGCAGCAGCAGAAGTTTTTCCGGTACGGATATCTTTAATTAACTCGATCCCCATATTGTCGATAAGTAATGAATCCACAATAATCAAATCAAAATCTTGCAGAGCAACAGAACGCTCCGCATCAAGGCTGGTTGCAACACACTCTACATAAGACACTTGCAGATTGTTTAATAGCTCAATTAACTGATTTCGCTCCGGAGTTTCGCTTTCGACAACCAATACTTTCATATTTTTAACCGAATTAGCATCCCCTTCAGCCCTTGCCATAGGAGCAACCTGATTTTGAGGAAGGCCAATACCATCCATACGTGCAATATAACCACGCTTCGGAATAGTCGAAATATTTAAACCATGCAGGACTAGTGTCCCGATGCTTTTACGCAATTGTGAGATATGCTGATTAATTGTATGATCCGTGACTAATCGTCCCCAAACATGTTGGGCTAGATCTTCCCGAGTCACCACTTTATTAACATTTTTGCATAAAAAATGTAAAAGGGAGGTACGTAAAGGACCAAGATAAACCTTTCGGTTTGTATGGATTAAACTGTTCTGACTTGTGTCGATAAGAAACTCACCAACAACTAAATTTTTTTCTAACATAGCAATACTCGTTCTCTTTATTGAATTTAGGGTTCACACCAACCTATTAGGGTTCACACCAACCTTTCTTCATCCGATCAGTAAAGCCTATGCGCAGGGTAGTTGAAGATGATAGCAAATGAAAATAAAAAAACAACTTTTATTTGTACTACTAATAACATTAAAAAATATTTTGAGTAATTATACACACCTTATTCGCTCTGTCATACGCACTATAATTATTATAAATTAAAAATAAAATAAAGACTTACATAAAAAAGCCCCTGAACTAATAAGCAGCAGAGAGGCTTTAATTTAGTTATAAAAAATATAACAGTTAGCCGACTTTCACCGGAATAATGCTATTTGCCTTATCCATATAACTTTTTATTTGATCAAAGTTTAGATAACGGTAAGTCTCTGCTGCTGTCGCATTCAAGGTCTTAGCGTACTTCATATATTCCTCAACCGTTGGTAGTTTGCCTTCTATAGCCGCCACTGCCGCAAGCTCAGCTGAACTCAGGTAGACATTAGCGCCATTACCTAAACGGTTAGGAAAGTTACGTGTTGAAGTTGATACCACGGTGGTCTTATCACCCACTCGCGCTTGATTACCCATACAAAGAGAACAACCCGGCATTTCAGTTCGCGCCCCCACTTTACCAAATATGCTGTAATAACCTTCATCGGAAAGTTGTGCAGCATCCATTTTGGTTGGTGGAGCAATCCATAATTTAGTTGGTAATTGACCCGGGAATTTTTCCAGTAAATTACCTGCGGCACGGAAATGACCAATATTTGTCATGCAAGAACCAATAAATACTTCGTCAATGGATTGTCCAGCGACCTCGGACAGTAACTTCACGTCATCGGGATCGTTTGGACAGGCTAAGATAGGCTCTTTAATATCGTTCAGATTAATTTCGATAATAGCGAAGTATTCAGCATCAGCATCCGCTTCCATTAACTCAGGCTTTGCAATCCAGGCTTGCATCTCTTCAATACGACGGGAAATAGTACGCACATCACCGTAACCTTCGGCGATCATCCACTTAAGCATCACAATATTGGAGTTTAAGTATTCAATAATTGGTTCTTTATCAAGCTTAATTGAACAGCCCGCAGCACTTCGTTCTGCCGAGGCATCTGATAACTCAAATGCTTGCTCAACTTTAAGTTTTGGTAAGCCTTCAATTTCTAAGGTTCGTCCGGAGAACACATTTACCTTACCTGCTTTGGCAACGGTTAAGTGACCTTCTTTTATTGCCTGATGAGGAATGGCATTAACCAGATCACGCAGCGTGATCCCCGGTTGCATTTCACCTTTAAAACGTACCAAAACAGATTCTGGCATATCTAACGGCATAACACCGGTGGCTGCAGCAAAAGCAACGAGGCCAGAACCTGCAGGGAAAGAGATACCGATTGGGAAGCGGGTATGAGAATCACCGCCTGTTCCTACCGTATCCGGTAATAACATACGGTTTAACCAGGAGTGGATAATACCGTCACCAGGGCGCAGGGAAACACCACCGCGATTCATGATAAATTCAGGCAAAGTATGATGAGTGATAACATCGATGGGTTTAGGGTAAGCGCCCGTATGACAGAATGATTGCATCACCAAATCAGCCGAGAAACCTAAACAGGCGAGATCTTTGAGCTCATCACGTGTCATTGGCCCGGTTGTATCCTGCGAGCCAACACTGGTCATTTTAGGCTCACAGTATTGACCTGCACGTACGCCATCAGTACCACATGCTTTACCGACCATTTTTTGTGCCAGTGTATAACCTTTGGTGGAAGCTTTAAGCTCAACGGGTAATTGGAAAACAGTTGATGTCTCAAGTCCTAAGGATTTACGTGCACGTTCGGTTAAACCACGACCGATAATAAGCGGAATTCGTCCACCGGCACGTACTTCATCAAGAATAATATTCGTTTTTAATTGAAATTTAGTGATTATTTCACCGGTGGCATTATTTTTAACCACCCCTTGATGCGGATAGATATCAATCACATCACCGCTATTGAATCCACTAACGTCCATCTCAATAGGCAATGCCCCTGAATCTTCCATCGTATTAAAGAAAATCGGTGCTATTTTATTGCCGATACACACGCCGCCGGCACGTTTATTGGGTACAAACGGGACATCGTTACCCATAAACCATAAAACAGAATTTGTTGCAGATTTACGCGAAGAGCCTGTACCGACTACATCACCTACATAGACTAACGGGTAACCTTTCTCTTTCAGAGCATCAATCTGTTTGATCGGTCCAACCACACCTTCCTGGTCAGCAACAATGCCTTCTCGTGAGATTTTCAACATCGCTAATGCATGTAATGGAATATCGGGACGAGACCAGGCATCAGGTGCTGGAGACAAATCATCGGTATTGGTTTCGCCGGTCACTTTAAATACGCTCATGGTAATTTTTTCTGCAACTGCCGGTTTTTTTAAAAACCACTGTGCATCGGCCCATGCCTGTATTATTTCCTGTGCAAAAAGATTACCCGCTTTGGCTTTTTCTTCAACATCATAGAAAGCATCAAACATCAATAAGGTATGAGAAAGTGCGGTGACGGCAAGCGGCGCAAGCTTTTCATTATCAAGTTGGCTGATCAAAGGTTGGATATTGTAACCACCCTGCATCGTACCCAACAGCTTAACAGCATGCTCAGGTGAAATAATTGGCGAAGTGGTTTCAGCAGATGCAATAGCAGATAAAAAGCCGGCTTTAACATAGGCTGCTTCATCAACACCTGGAGGAATACGGTTTTCTAAAAGATCAACCAAAAAGGCTTCTTCGCCCTGTGGTGGGTTTTTTAACAATTCAACTAATGCTGCAGTTTGTTCAGCATTCAAAGGTTGTGGGACAATACCTTGTTCGGCACGTTCAGCGATATGTTTACGATAAGCTTCTAGCACAATAGTAACCTCTTGTTGCAGCGAAAGGATTCGCGTTATTGGAATCGTTTGATATAAGTTTGATATGAAAATTTGCCCAAAAAGTATAACGCATCAGAAGAGCAAATAATATAAAACCCACAAGCGAGTTTGCAGTAAGTTACAGAAATGTTAACACAACCCTTAATATTAATATGCATTTTACAGTAAACAGGCTGAAAGCTGCGCGCCATACCACTCAAAGAGCTCTGCAAAACTCGTATACAGATACCCTTCTCCCAATATTTTGTTTCCATACATATAGATGAGATTGATTTTAACCTGCAAAAATCAATAGAAAATGCGGAGGATTGAGTGCAGTAAAATGGACGCATTAAATAATTATTGGCTGATACCTGATCACCAGTTTGCATCGGGATCAGCCTTTTATGATACTGTGGCGCGAACATTAAGCCATTAATGAGGCCATTCTAGGCTTGCCTTTGTAAAGCCTTAATCCTTTTTTCAAGCGGCGGATGACTCATCAGCAACTCAGAAAAAGCTTGTTTACCACTGATACCGAAGGCGACTAACTTACCATCAAGCTGACTTTCAACCTGATCACCTTGTAAACGTCTTAAGGCATTGATCATTTTTTCTCTGCCGGCTAAATGCGCGCCACCTGCATCGGCACGAAATTCGCGGTAACGGGAAAACCACATCACTATAACGCTGGCCAGAATACCGAATACAATTTGAAAGGCCATGACCGTCATAAAGTAGACAAACTGGTTGTCACTGCCCCTGCTTACCGCCCTTGCAACTATCCGCGCAAAGAAAAATACAAAGGTATTCATTACCCCCTGTAGCAGGGTCATAGTGACCATATCACCGTTAGCGATATGACTCATCTCATGCCCGAGCACCGCTTCTGCTTCATCGGCAGTCATATTGGCTAACAAACCGCTGCTCACCGCCACTAAGGCATTGTTTTTATTCATACCTGTTGCAAAGGCGTTGATTTCAGGGGAGTTATAGATGGCAACTTCCGGCATTCCAACCCCGGCCTTTTGCGCCTGTCTTTTAACCGTATTGACTAACCAATGCTCCTGAGCGTTATTTGGCTGCTCGATCACATAAGCACCGACGCTGCGTTTTGCAATCCACTTGGATATCGCCAGGGAAATAAAAGAGCCGCCCAGACCAAATACAGCAGAAATAAATAACAGTTCTCCTGTCCCATCGAGGTGAATACCCAGTAATGGCAATAGCACATTTAGAACAATGCCGAGGACAATAAGTATGGCAAAGTTGGTTGCCATAAACAGTAAAATACGTTTCATAAATTCTCCCGGTCACATTTTAACAACAGATATATCAAAGCGTAGATCGCTTAACTATTTAGAGCAATCCACAATATTTGCAAATATTATTCAAACCCAAGAAAAATAATGCTTCTATCGCCTAATCTAAATCTGGGGCTGCTGATTTTTTCTGTCCACTGAATAACTATTAGTACATTATCCGCGGACAATGCTGCTATCAAAAATATCATCAATAAGCGCTTCAATAGCCTGGTCATGATCGTTAGCATGTGCGTAGGTCCGTAGCCCCATTATCTGAATTTGCAGATATCGAGCCAGATAGTTTGGATCTTTAGATACACTTATCTCCCCCTGCTCAATCGCTTCTTTGAAGGTTGCCGCGAATGCGCTTTCTATCAGACGCAGTAATCGTTTAGCTTCTGACAACAGTTCGGCATTTTCAATGGTCAGTTCAGCAACTGATTTAACCAGCATGCACATACCATTAGGTGCCGAAGAGTCTCTTAGAGTATTTTTAACAAGCATTCGCAGTGCTTCAAGGGGTGATGAAGATGCTTTTTTACAGGCTGACAAACGACATAAACTAACTTGCGCGTAGTGTTGCAGGACTTCTTTAAAGAGGTTTTCTTTATTTCCAAAGGTCGCGTATATACTGCCTGGGCGCAGATCAACCACATCCTGAAGGTTGCGCATGGATGTGCCGTGAAAACCCTTTTTCCAATATAGCCGGGTGGCTTTTTCGACAACATCCGCACGATTAAATTTGGCTGATTTACTCATCACGATACTCCTTAAATAAAGCCATCAACAGACGTTTAATATCAAGCTATTTATAAAAATATAATACGGCTATTAAAAAACTAAAAGAAGTAATTAACCCATTCACTCGATCAACACAGTACCACAAGCACCAAGCTGGACCTGCGCCCTGCACCTTCAGAGAGTAATTAGCGCCTACTCGCCAAACCGAGTGGCGGCAAAGCTATTGAGTAAATGGTGGGTTAGATAACAGGCCAGTAAGGTCGCAACAATCGCAAAAGCGATACTGCTCATTCGATATAAACCACTAAAAATCAAATCATTATCAGGTGATAAATATTGGCCAAATAAAATCCCCAGGGTGGTTAACGCACCAAAGCCGACGCCGGAACCGCTGCGTTCCTTTACATGAACGTAGCTCAACAACATTAAACCAATCCAAAACAGAGGAATAATCAGTACTAATTGCCCCGACCAATTGTACAAAAATAGCTGCATAATCAAACCTGCGCTTACCCCGAGCAAGGTGCCCATCGCTCTTTTTCTGGCATAACCCAAGGCGCCATTCCAGTGCATAGGAAACAACAATAACAGCGTTGTGGCTTGTGCCGACATAGAGTCTTTTAAGTCCAGCACTTGAAATGCTATAAATGAGAGCGTGGCGACTGAAGCGCCCATCAACGCTTCATGGCGCATTCGATTGGCTGATTTGTCCGCAGCAGCTGGCTTAGTACGTTCCTGCACATCGGGGAATACAGACATCATGAGATAGGCAATAAAAATGGCTAATACGTTTGCCCAAAAGTTAGTAAAAATAAGCGCATTAATATCGGTTCCCGGGTAACTGGCAAAATGCAGCATAATGCTCAGATTAAGTGCGCTATTTGCGCCAAATAAAAACAAACTGCCTTTTGCCATACAGGCAAACTTATACAGAAATAACAAAAAAACAATCATCACCATCAGCATTGGATGAGCACCAAACAGCCCCCCAAAAACACCCACTTCTAAACAGCAGATAATGGCAGAAGCGAGCGTCTGCTTGGCGACATGGGCGTTCATTTTAGGCACCATGCCTAGCAACAGGATCGGTGTAACGACAAAAAACACACCATTGCTTAAATTAAAAAACTTGCAGACGATAAAACCCAGAGTAGCACCCGCTGCGACGCGGAGACATTGGCGAAGATCATTCTCGGAGATGGGGTGATGCCATAAATTCATGGTAATCAGCCTTAATAGATATAATGCAGAAGACTGAGCAGGCCAATTTGCGTTTTTGCCAGCCAGGCAAACACACCACTATCAGGCATCAGCTGCACGGTTGCCTTCGCACCCGATGGAAATATTTCGGAATGAGCATCATTCAAAACCAGATGTAAACGCATGCGCTGGGCATCACGAACCCAACGAGTGGAAACACTGGGCGTGGCAAGACTGCCGTTTGCAGCAAACTGGCCCACACTGACCCCAGCATCGGTACTAATAACCGACGCCTTATAAAGATGGCCGGGGTTACCGTCAAATGTGATCAGGGCCGGACTGCCATTAACCGCATAACGCGCACTTTTCTCTCTAAAATCAGCAATCACCTCGGCTTTCGAAGAGACAAGCGCCAATAAAGGCTGCCCGCTAGTGGCATAGGCGCCCACTTCCAGTTGCAGGTTGGTCACTATGCCGCCTTGCTGCGCTCGGACTTGCGTATAAGAGAGATTCAATTCGGCCTGCTTAAGCTGGTTGCCTGCGACCCTCAGCTTAACGTTATCATCACTCACGTCACCACGGCTTACCTGCAACTCTTTTAAGCGGGCTTTAGCTGCTAATAAGTTTGCCTGCTCCCCAACCGCCGCGCTTTCGGCATCATCTTTTTGCTGCTCTGAGACACTGTGACGCGCAAACAAGGCATCCAGTCGTTGCACGTATTGTTGTTTTTGACGCGAAACGATAACAATCGCCTTTAGATTAGCCTTTGCGGCTGCGAGCGATGCATCGAGCTGCAAATTCGCCTGTTTAGCCAGCTGCACCTGCAGCAAGGCTTTTTCTAAGGCCAGCTGATAAGGTGCGGAGTCAATACTAAAGAGCACTTCGCCCGGTTCCACTCTTTGGTTATTTTTGATATTAATTGCCACTATAGTGCCGTTAACCCTAGGTACCACCTTAGTTACACCGCGCGTCACCATTGCCTGTGGGGTTAACGGAATTTTAAAATCAGCAAGTAAAAAATAGGCAAAAATAACCACAAAAATAGTCATAGCGTATTTAATCCAGAGCGTAAATTTCTGTTCTGACGTCATAATTATTATCTCTATTCTTATCTATTGTGATCGTCTAGCTTATTGATAGCATTAAAAGTAATGCGTTCAACAACCTTTTGAAATATTCTAAGTTCAGCATCATCAATACCAGCAAGCAGGTCACTGCGGATCATCAGAATAAGATCTTCTATTTCAATTAATATGCTTTTACCGGCATCCGTAAGCGTAACAATACGGGCACGCTTGTCTTCGTTACAACAGTGACGCTTAATAAGACCCTGGGTTTCAAGCTGGGTTAATGTGCGCATCAATGAAGGCAATTCAATTTCCAGTGCCTTAGCCAGGGTTTTCTGGCTGACATTATTATTCAAGCCCTTAAGCTTCCACAACAAGGTCCAGCGCGAATTGGTTAATCCCAACGGAGCTAACTCCCGATCGGCAACGGTTCTCCATAAACGAGCTGAGCGACGTAACTGCTCAGCAAGCGACGGTTTATTAAACACCGCAATATCATCACTCATTATTTAAATCCCATTTACTTAGCGTGCTAAGCATTATACTTACTTAGCACGCTAAGTAAATAACCGTGATAAAAGTCATGAAAATGAATAGGGTTAAAAAGAAGATCAGCAATGCCGGCCAGGACTTATTTAGATGTTGATAATAATTTTTTCTGCCGGTTAAGGGCTCTACCGGCGAAGTTTAAATGGATACTGTTTTATTCTTTATACCAAAAGAATTAATGAACTGAGCAATGATTGCGAAGGAAAAATAAGCACTAATAGGGCGTTAGTTGCAGGAGATGTTCTGAATAAAACTCACAACGCTGTTAGGGATGATTTTAACCAGCAAGGATGATCACCTTTTTAGTTCTTTTGGTATTACTTCACGCCCGAAGATAGTTTTGCAGATTTTGCTTTGTCTTTTTTAAAAACCCTTTTAAGACCGCCACTGGTCAAAGCGGCAATATCAACCAACGTCAGAAAAGGGCTTTCCCCTTTTTGAGTGGTCGCCATATAGCGCGGCACCCACTCAGGACGGAACTTGTTTTTGAAATTTCGCAAACCTTCAAAGTTGTAAAAACGTTTACCATTTTTATAGATCATCGTGCCAAAGCGATCCCATAGCCTGGCATTTTCATGGTTTGTAAAACCGGAAAGTGGCGCCATCCCCAGACTGAATTCGCCATAACCTTGCTCTTTTAATGTCAGCATCAGCTCAATAAAGAGAAAATCCATGGTGTCTCGAGCCGCATCCGGTACGTGCCGCATCAGGTCGATCGTAGACTCCTGCTTCGTTTGCGTGACAAATACATTCGCAAAAGCCGTGATACGCTCCTCTTCGTAAACCAGCGCTAGGGGTAATTCATTGATATAAGCTTTATCAAAGCGCCCTAGAGAAAAGCTTTTTTCGCTGACCTTTTTAAGCATAAGCCATTGATCCGATATACTTTGAAGCGTTTCCAATAGGGTCTCGTCATAGGGCGGCTGAATGAATTCCAAACGCAAACCGGCACGAATCGCTTTATTTCTGGTCTGGCGTAATTTACTCCGTTCCGGGCAGTCCAGATCAAAGTCCGCGAGCTTTATGCAGGCTTCTTCACCCAGTTTAAACAAATTAAAGCCGGCATCGATATACCAGTCGAGATGGTCTGTTGCAATTTTATAGATAACAGCGCGTCCCTGTTCACGATTCACCATGGTTTTAAAGTCCCATAGCAAACTAACCCGATCCTGGTCGTCATTACCCACAGGATCCCCCAGAGAGACCCAGCTGCGGTTGCGTGAGGCAAACATAATAAAACTTTTACGGTTTTCAGAAAAAAATAATCGTTTATCCCCGGTCAATGCAAAATTACCCTCGGCATTATCCTGCTGCTGAATAATGTCTCTGGCTAAGGCCAACTCATTCTGATCAGGAAAATCAGGTACTTGCCGTGGCGGACGTAGTGCGTTAATGACGTAAAAAATCAGCAGAGTAGCAACGGCCGCCACCGCGGTGCGCATACTTCGCGAAGCCTGCTGATCCGTTGCAAACTGCCACCACAATTCATCGTTGTAGAGAGTATTTTGAAACGATAAGAAAATTAACCAGATAAAACCTGATAAAGCCGCCATGCTCAGCAGCAACCATTTAAAGTCGAGCAGACTGCTAAAAAGACGCGCCCGGCGATAGAATAATTTTTGACTTGAAACTAATAAACCGAGGGCCACAAGTAAAACTAAGGCGCGATCGTAATCCAGAGTCTGGATAAAAGATAAAATGGCACCAACAATAAACAGGCTGCTGGTTAACCATAATGCCGCACGAATACGCTGCCATAAAGCAAATGATAAAATAATCAGAATAATGCCGATCACGCCACCCAGAATATGGGAAAACTCAATAAGCTCCGCCGGAAATAGCGCTTCCAGCATAAGCAGTGTCTTGCCTGAGAGTCGAATTGAACTTCCCAGCAGCATCAGGACACCAGAAATAAAGGTCAGTCCCGATAAAGCAGGCGGAATTGCACTATAAACAACATTCGCGAGCAGTTTTACACTTTCTTCGAGTTGCTCTCCGGTGTTTAACCAGCGGCTTTTTACCTGAATGTAGGCTTCGCTGCTTAAGATCAGAATAACCCCGAGTACAAAAGGCAGCAGATAATAAATAATCCGGTAACTTACCAGCGCGGCAGTCAAACTTTCCATTGGCAGATAGGGGTGTAATGCCCCTGCAATGACCGCTTCGAAAACGCCTATCCCACCGGGAATATGACTGAGCACACCGGCCACCAGCGCAATAGCAAAGACCGCCAGAAACAGAAAAAAAGAGATATTACTCTCCGGTAATAAAACAAACAGAGTGGCACCCGCAAAGCCGATATCCAGAATAGAGAACAACACTTGTCCGGTCAAAATGCCGGTACTCGGCAGGCGGAATGTTTTTCCTCTAAAATGTACTTCTCCCTGGTGATAGCTGCGAATCAAAATGAGTAACCCGGCGCTGAGCACTATCATCACGGCACCCCAGCGTATCAATACAGGCGGGATTTTAATATAATCTGAAAAAACATCGGGGTGGATTATCAAAGCCATACCGCCAACCAGCATTTCACCGATACCAAAGCCGACGGTGCAGAATGCCACGATCATCGCAATCTCTGTTGCCGATAAACCGACCCGAGAATATAAACGATAGCGGACCGCTCCGCCTGATAACCAACTGACACCGATAGTATTACCCAGAGAAAAACCGCTAAAGGAGGTAAAAGCTACCAGCGGGAAAGGTAATTTTTTACCGACGTATTTTAAAGCAGACCAGTCATACCCCACTAAAGCTGTATAACCGAGCAGGGTAAATAGAGTAGAAAGTAGTATTTTACTTGCGGGTAAAGCGCGCAGTTGAGCATATATATCATGGGTATTGGTTTGGTGTAACGTTTTGTAAAGTATAACTATTCCGGCAATAAACAACACAAAAATGGCAAGACTTGAACCGTAGGTTTTAATATTCGAGGCAAATCTATTCGGCGTTATTTCAGTCATAAACTACTTCTAATTAATCTATTTTAAAAAACCGGAGGCAAGCTTGTTGAGCTCTTTTGGGCGAATCACAGAGGCTAAAGGGTCTGCAGCTATTACTTTTAACGGCTATTGAGCAAAGATTTTTGCATCTTTTTAGCCTCGTTCAGGGTCATCTAATCATTAATAGTGCGGTATCTGTCACTCGCATTAATTTTTAGAGTGTATGCGCAGGTACCAAGAGAGTAATAAAGTCTGAGTTTTCAGAGCAGCAGTTATCTGCTCTTAATTTGGCATCTTCAAATCATTTGCGTACAGACAAATTAAGGCTGTTTATCAAAGACTTTTATCCCTTCAGGAATTTTATACCAATCTTGTTTTTCAGCAACCCAAATATGAGCAGTAGGACGTATAATTCTTGTATCTGATAAGTTACTGATCTTAAGTTTTATTTTTTCGGGTTCACTGGGGTTAAAATGGTAGAGCCTATTTCCGCAACAGGGGCAGAATTTTGCGATGCTAATATTACCACTATCCGCTACCCGGCTCCACTCACTCATTTTGCCTTTGAATTGTACACTATCTGCATGGACCATTGCGGTAATACTAAATGCACTGGTAGATAGTTTTTGGCATGCTTTGCAATGACAAGCCACAATCATGGCGGGCGGTTCTAATAGTTGATAGGTGACATTGCCACATTGACAGGCCCCTTTAATCGGATATTCAATCTCTTTCATTTTCATTCCCCAATAAATAAAAACAGCTAACGGACTGTAGAATTTTTCATTCCAGTTTGTTTAAAACAAAACCCACACTAATTTACATCTGTTTGCTATTCAATTAATTAATGTAAAATTTCGCTAATTTTGGGGGAGAATGATTATATTGATTATATTGATTATATTGATTTAATGGCAGTAGTTAGATAAGAAAGTGTATAAGCGAGCGCGGTTGATATTGATAATGATTGATACGGCAGGAATGGCTAAAAATAGGCAGATTATACTGGCTGATAATCTGCACTTGTTGATTGAAGACACTTGTTGATTGAAGAAAATGCTTCATCTTTATTGCACGAATAACAGCTGAAACCGTGAAGGTTCAGCTGCTTATTGTTTCATTCTGCAAGTGCTTTATTCCGCCAGTGTTTTAGACGAACCAAATACTTCATAGAAGATATTTTCATCCGCTACTTGTAATGTTTTTAACTGTTTATAGACGGCTTTCATCATCGCAAGCGGCCCGCAAATATAAAATTCAGCACTGCTCCGCGGTAAATCTGATTTTAGCAGATCCAGATTAATCCGCCCCTGATAATGGTTGTCTGCCAATTTTCCGGATACCTGCTCGTAAAAAACATGCGCGGTCACCTGCTCCGTCTCGGTTATATTATTGTGCATCTCTTTATAAGCATGATTTATGCTGTCCAGAGCGCCATGCACAAAATGCACTTTCCGGGAGCTGTCCGCAACTAATGTTTCAAGCATTGCCTGCATCGGAGTAATACCCACGCCGCCGCTTATCAGTACCACTGGATTACTGCTTTTCTGTAGATAAAACTCGCCAAAGGGATTAGTCAGATTGAGCGTATCGCCGACATTGACACTGTCATGCAGGTAGTTTGAAATCAGTCCCTCACCATGCGGACTATGCTCTTTTTTAACTGATATACGGTAGCCGTTTTTATGGTATGCGCTTGATAGACTGTATTGACGAATTTGATGATTTTCAGACCCTACCGGGTGCATATGAATGGCAATATACTGTCCGGGAACGTAGTCGGAAATCGCCAGACCATCATTCGGTTCTAAATAAAAGGAGGTGATCAAAGGTGTTTCAATGACTTTATTCACCAGAGTAAATTCCCGCGTGCCAGTCCAGCCGCCCGGCTGCTGTGCTTTTTCATCAAAGATAACCTGTTCTCTATTAATGAAAACATCGGCTAAAATAGCGTAACCTTTTGTCCAGGCATCAATCACTGACTGCGGAGGCTGAAGAATTTCGTCAATCGCCTGTAATAACGCGCTACCAACTAAGGGATAATGTTCACTTTTAATACCCAGACTTACGTGTTTTTGAGCAATACGCTCTACATCACCCAGGATCACTTCAAGATTATCGACATATTTTGAAAATGCATAAACAGCCGTTGCTAACGCCGCTTTCTGATTACCACTTTTCTGATTGGTCATATTGAAAATATGACTTAATTCCGGGTTAGTTTGAAAGAGAATCTGATAAAACCGTCCGGTAATATCTTCTCCGTATTGTGCGAGTGCCGGTGCGCTGTCTTTTATTATATTAATTTCAGTTTGCGTTAACATGTGAATTCCTTAATATGCATTTAAAATACCTCTTTTGACTTAAGAGGCATCTTAAATGCATATTTAACAATATGCAAATAAAAGCGCCGCTGTTTGAAGCATTTTAGCCGGAAGGCGTGATAAACACGAACAGTTTAAGTTTCGAGTGGAGAAGTCCTGCAACACCTTTTTTACTCGATTATTTTCGTCAACAACTAATGCGGGTAAAAATAAGAACAGGTGCGACTAATCTGACAACCTATTCTTATTTGCTGTGGTTACGGATATTCATTTCGCCTCATCAATCATCTCGATGGTCTTTTCCTCAACTTCTTTGGCGACTTGAACTAAAGCTGCATCCTGCGAGAGTGCCGAAAGCATTTGCACTGGTTTAATAAGACCAATCCTGGTTTGACCTTTCTCCGTAAAAACCGAAATACGACATGGTAAAGCCATGTTTAAACGCATATCAACGGACATGACTTTTGCCGCCTGCCCGGGATTGCAGACTTCAAAAACCTTACACTGCTCAGCAAAGGAAATACCTTTACTGCGCAGGGTATCGCCCAAATCGTGGACATGCAACACGCCAAAGCCGTGCCGTTTAACAGCGGCATCAAGGTCTACTGATGCTTGCTCGAATGATTTACCGGTTTCAACTATATAGTACATAAGGCATCTCCATCTTTACGGTTGAATATAACAAGGTTGTCTAGTCTCCCATTTTAAGCCTGTTTATTTAAAATAAAAACCATGTTTAATTATATTTATTTGACATTTAAGGAGTTATTCTGTTTGGAAATATAGGATTGGTGAAATTGAGTCATAAATCGCTTTATTGAGATGTACAGTGTGAATTATTAAATATTAGGCTATTTGCCCTTGGCTTAATGCCTTTAATTTCATCTTCATCCTATTCCATTAACTTTTGCATTACGGCAAACGCATTGAGCCACTAAACCATCGCACTTAGTGGAAAAGCACGATGGTTTGTCAGGATGATTATTGACCAATCCAGTGTTTATTTTTATGAAATATCCACTATCAGTGCCTGATAAGGAGCAAGGTTTAATGATGCAAGTGAGTGCGGATTATCCTCATAATTGTTCAATACCAGCTGTTTAATTTTTCCCTCATAACGTCGGGTTAAGCTCAGCTTGGTAAAGTTACAGATGATTAATAAGGTTTTGCCATTATAACAACGCTGGTAGGCGTAAACATCGGCATCATCATGGTCAAGCAGCTGATATTGCCCGTAGGTAATGACTTCGCCATAAAGCGCGGATTTGCGCAACGCAATCAGTTTACGATAATAGTGAAATATTGAATTTTCATTGGCTCTTTCGGCCTGTGCATTCACTTCGGCCTGATTATCATTGAGTGCCAGCCACGGGGTGCCGGCGGTAAATCCGGAATTTAAACTGTTATCCCAGTGCATCGGTAAACGTGCATGATCACGTGAAAAATAGTTAAGAAAATCGAGGGCCTGTTGCGCGCTGCGGCCGCTGGCTAATATTTTCTGATAATGAAATTTTGCCATTAAATCATTAAACTGGCTGATATCAGTAAAGGTTTTATTGGTCATGCCAATCTCTTCACCTTGATAAACATAGGGCGTACCACTCATCATATGGGTGACCGTACCGAGCATTTTCGCGCTGATACTGCGATATTCTTTAGTGTCACAACCAAAGCGCGAAACCGTACGCGGTTGATCGTGGTTGCTCCAATACAAGCTGTTCCAGCCTTTTTGATAAAGATCTTTTTGCCAGCGTGTCATGATTTCTTTATATTCAACCAGATTGAAGGGTTTGCGTACGGCATTGTGCTCTTCTCTGTCGATACTCATGTGCTCAAAATGGAAAATCATACTCACTTCATGCCTGTCCGGGTGTGAGTAGTAACGCCCATCGAGCGTTGTGGTAAAGGGTGTTTCTGCAACGGTCATAACATCATAGTGGGACAATACTTTTGCATCTATTTCGCGCAGATATTGATGACATAGAAGGTTATTTGCCCAATGCTCCCAGCCCGCGACGCCTTCATCAAAAATGGTGGCATCGGGGAAATCCGAAGGTTTGCCAATCATATTGATCACATCCATACGGAAGCCGCCAATTCCTTTTTTTAACCAAAAATGTAAAACATCATGAATTGCGGCCCGCACCTCTGGATTTGCCCAGTTTAAATCGGGCTGTTTTTTACTGAACAGGTGTAAATAATATTGCTTGCTTGAATCATCAAACTCCCAGGCTTTCGGAGTAAAAAAGGATTCCCAGTTATTGGGTTCACTGCCATCGGGTTTGGGATCTTTCCAAATATACCAATCCCGCTTGGGATTATCCAAGCTGCTTTTTGATTCAACAAACCAGGGGTGCTCGTCGGAGGTATGGTTGACCACCAAATCCATTAAAATTTTAATGTCGCGCTTTTTAGCTTCGACAATTAGTAACTCCATGTCGGCCATGGTGCCGTATTCCGGCGCTATTTTATAATAATCGGAAATATCGTAACCGTTATCATCCATGGGTGACTGATTCACCGGGCTTAACCAGATAATATTAGCGCCCAATGCCTGAATATGATCCAGCTTATCAATAATGCCCTGAATATCACCCACACCATCACCATTGCTGTCATTAAAGCTGCGAGGATAAATCTGGTAGACCACGCAGTTATGCCACCATCTTTTTGTTATTGCGCCTTTCATACCCGGTTCCTTATATTAAGAAATAATGGAGTGTCGCTATGCACTTTGATTAATGATTAAGTTAGTCAACAGAGTGACCGATTCGCTTTTGCGAATGCCCAGGCAAACCTCTGCTGCAATATTGCCCTTCTCTTTAATAGGTTGACCTACCGTGGTGATCCCCCGCTCAAGGGCGCGGCTAATACCATCAAAGCCAACAATCTGTAACTCACGGGGAACCTTAATATTAAGCTCAGTGGCGACATGTAAAGCGGCAATGGCAATTTTATCACTCATGCATAAAAGCAAATTAATGGGATCAGCGGCGGTTAATATGCCGCGGATAATCGTTTGGATCATGCGCTCATCATAGGGTTCGATTTGCCAGATATCATCATTTTCAATGCTAATATTTGCGTCCTTTAAAGCCTCTTTATAACCTTCTAAGCGGCAGCGACTGATCGACTCGATGGGGGAGAATAACTGCAGATCAGAAATAGCTTGAGAATCGCTGTTCTGGGTCAGGTGCAGCCCTAAAATAACCGGATGAATGGTGCTGGCTTGGGTATTTTCAATGGCGTATTTAGCAATTGAGTAAGCTGCTTCATGGTTATTAATATTAATGGACGGGTAGTTTTTATACTTAAAATCCACCGTGATAATGGGTTTATTCTGCAACTCCAGACGTATTAATATTTTACTGTTTTTGGGTTGACCATAAACAATAAAAGCATCCGCCAGGCTATCAATTTGATTAACAATATAACGATCCGTATTCGAGGCGAGCAGTAGCATATTAACATGCTGTTTATCAAACACCTCGGCAACGGCGCTTAAAAATTGATTGGCCACCGGGTTCATTAATGACTCAGAAAGATCATCCGATAATACAATACCATAGACCCCTGTTTTACCCGTGCGCAGGCTTCTAGCGGCCATACTTGGACCTAAGTAACCGACCTCTTCACAATATTTTAATATTTTATTGCGCAGCGACTTTGACAGTTGAGCCGGTTTATTAAAGGCATTAGAGATAGTCGCCGGCGAGACGCTTAGTTGCTGGGAAATATTTTTTAATGTGTGTTTTTGTGGCATTTTCATTGAGACGCCCCTTATATTTTAACCAGTCTAAATCGTTTTAGTAAATTATTCATACTCCCTAAGGCTGAATTTATAAATTCAGTGATGGCTATCACCAAATTAGTACGCTAATTGTACGCAAAAGAGGTTTTGCGCACAATATACGTACAATTTACGATATTTATTAATATCTTTGTCTATTATTAGCACCTGATAGTTTCTATCTTAAATGATTTAGTAAATGTTCCTTTTTTGTTGAAAACGGAGTTAAATAAACATGAAAAATAAGATACTTAGTAGCGCGATTGCTCTGGCAATTCTTACCTCTTCATCAGCTTTTGCCGCTGATTTGAAGTTCCAACCCGGCAAAGACAACAGCTTTAACTGGGCGAGTTTTGAGAAGTTTAAAAATGACGTTGACTTAAAAGGACAAAAGCTGACCATTAAAGGCCCATGGTTAGGCGCCGATAAAGATCTGGCTGAAAGTGTGATGGCTTATTTTGAAGCGGCAACCGGTGCAGACGTACAGTATGCCGGGTCGGATTCTTTCGAACAACAAATTGTGATTGATGTTCAGGCAGGCAGTGCACCTAATATCGCCATTTTCCCGCAACCCGGCTTAGCCGCGGATCTTGCATCAAAAGGTTTTTTATCACCACTCAGTGCTGATACTGCAGCATGGATAAAAGAGAATTATGCGGCCGGATCATCATGGGTGGATCTTGGTACTTTTACCGACAAAAAAGGCAACAAAAACTTATTTGGTTTCTTCTATAAAGTTGATTTGAAATCACTGGTTTGGTTTGTTCCTGAAAATTTTGATGATGCAGGCTATCAAGTACCGCAAAGCATGGAAGAGTTAAAAGCCTTAACCAAACAGATTGTTGCCGATGGTGGAACGCCTTGGTGTATTGGTCTCGGAAGTGGTGCTGCAACGGGTTGGCCGGCAACCGATTGGGTTGAAGATTTAATGTTAAGAACACAGTCACCTGAAGATTATGACCGTTGGGTTACAAATGATCTTAAATTTAACGATCCTAAAGTTATCCAGGCCATTGAAGAATTTGGTTGGTTTGCCGGTAATGATAAATTCGTTGAAGGTGGCGCCCGCGCTGTCGCCACTTCTGATTTCCGTGAAAGTCCCGGAGGTTTATTTAGCTCACCGCCTAAATGTTATATGCACAGACAAGCCTCGTTCATCTCAAGTTTCTTCCCAGAGGGTACCAAACTCGGGGTTGACGCAGACTTCTTTTACTTCCCGGCTTATGCGTCTAAAGACTTAGGAAAACCAGTGTTAGGTGGCGGTACTATGTGGGGTATCACCGATGACTCAAAAGCAGCGCAAGCCTTTATTGCCTTCCTGCAAACGCCTATTGCCCATGAGATTTGGATGGCACAATCAGGTTTCTTAACACCTTATAAAGGGGTAAATATTGACGCCTACGGTAATGATACGCTGAAAAAACAGGGGCAGATTCTGCTGGATGCGACTACCTTCCGTTTTGACGGCTCTGACTTAATGCCGGGTAAAATTGGTGCAGGTGCATTCTGGACCGGTATGGTTGATTACACAGGCGGAAAATCAGCGAAAGAAGTCGGTGACTACATTCAAGGCACCTGGGACGCGCTTAAATAACAGTTCCCTCTAATAAGCCGGTGAAATACCGGCTTATTTTTTATTTTGCTCCCTGTGTGAGGTTTTCTAATGGAACAATTAACTTACTCCTTACTGGCCGTGCTACTGGGCGTTTTTGGTTGTGTTTTTTATTTTTTTGGCAGTAACTGGTTGTTGGGGCTGCTCTTCCCAATTAATCATGTGTCCAATCAAAAAATGGCACAAAATATTCGCCGGGCAGCGG
>NZ_JBLIED010000035.1:0-38768 GCF_047632955.1 Psychromonas sp.
AGGTGGAAAAAAAAGTATTAAATTTATCAATCGAGGTCATGGCATTAACCACATAAGTTCTTTTACCAATCTGACGGATATCATCCTCTTCTTCATCGTCAAATTCATCTTCAATTTCACCCACTATCACTTCTAAAATATCTTCAATGGTCACCAGCCCTGACACTCCGCCGTACTCGTCAACGACAATAGCCATGTGGTAGCGCTGGCTACGAAACTCTTTTAATAAAGTCCCCAGGCGTTTACTTTCAGGAACAACCACGGCTTCTCTGAGTATATCTTCAATTTTAAACTCACTTGCCTCACCGCTAAAACCAAATCTAATCAAATCCTTGGCCAGCAGGATACCCACTATATGGTCTTTGTCTTCGGTTATTACCGGAAAACGTGAATGCGCCGAGTCGATAATTTCCGGCAGGAATTCATGAACACTTTGATGCAAACCTAATGTGGTCATCTGTGAGCGCGGGATCATAATGTCACGCACGCGTAATTTTGAGACATCTAAAACGCCTTTAATCATCTCTCTGGTTTGCTGATCAATAATCTGGCGTGTTTTTGCACCTTGAATCACATCCAGTAATTCTTGTTGAGATTGTGGCTCGCCCTGGAAAAGATTACCAATTTTATCGAATAGTCTTAGTTTATGATTATCTGATGATGTTTGTGTTTTATCGTCGGGCATTAATTTTATTTACTCTTTTTCACTTAAGTAAGGGTCTGTAAAACCGAGTTCGGTTAACAGTTGTGTTTCTAAACTTTCCATTTCCAGCGCATCGGCCTGCTCAATATGATCATAACCGAGCAGGTGCAGGGTGCCATGAATCGCCATGTGAGCCCAATGCGCAGTTAACGGTTTACCTTGCAGCTGTGCTTCATTGGCTACTACTTCTTTGCAGATTATCAGATCACCCAGTAATGGCAAGGTGATTCCGGGTGGATTTTGAAAGGGAAAGGCCAGTACATTGGTTGGTTTTGGTGTATTTCGATATTGGTGGTTGAGCTGCATGCTTTCATCTTTATCAACAATACGAACCGTTAATTCAGCCTCTTCCTGATGGCTGTCTGAACCACCTAAGATAGCCGTTTCAATCCATTTTTCAAAGTCTGCAGGCAGTGGCAGGTTACCAGTGTCCGTGCAGGCAACTTGTAAATCGACGTATAACTGCATTATTTTATTTCCAATTTAGTGGCTTGCATCTCGGCTTTACGCTCAAAAATTTCATAGGCTTTAACTATTCGCGCAACCACCGGATGACGCACTATGTCATCGGCGAGAAAGAAATTAAAGCTGACCTCTTCAACATCTGCCAGTACTTCAATGGCATGGCGTAAACCCGATTTTTGATGGCGCGGTAAGTCAATTTGGGTGATATCACCGGTAATAACCGCGGTAGAATTAAAGCCGATTCGAGTTAAAAACATTTTCATCTGCTCAACCGTTGTATTTTGGCTTTCATCTAAAATAACGAAGGCATCATTTAGAGTGCGGCCGCGCATATACGCCAGAGGGGCTATTTCAATGACTTTTTTCTCAATCAGCTTTTCTACTTTTTCAAAACCAAGCATTTCAAACAGGGCGTCATAAAGAGGGCGCAAATAAGGATCCACTTTTTGTGATAAATCCCCGGGTAAAAAGCCGAGTTTTTCACCCGCTTCAACCGCCGGGCGGGTCAAAAGAATACGCCTCACTTCCTGGCGTTCTAAAGCTTCAATGGCACAGGCGACTGCTAAATAGGTTTTACCCGTTCCGGCCGGACCTACGCCAAAACTAATGTCGCTCTTTAAAATATTGCTCACGTATTTAGTTTGATTTTCACTGCGCGGTTTAATAATGCCACGTTTGGTTTTAATGGTCAGACTTTGAATGGATGTCTGCTCTTCGGATTTTACTTCTAATAAACGGTGAGTCGAGATAAGGTTTTGCAGGGCAAGATGCACGTCATCTGCCGATAAAGAAGGTATTTTCCCTTTGACAGGCAGAGTCTCCAGGTATAATTCCTGTAAAAGATCTGCACCGGCCTGGGCATAACGATGCTCGCCAATAATGCGAATATTTTCATTTTTATAAATTATTTCAAGCCCTAGGCGACGTTCTATCTGTTTGATATTATCATCAAATGCGCCACATAATATCGCTAAGCGTTTGGTGTCGAGAGGCACTAAATCAAGATATACGGTAGTCAATTTTGTAGTCAAAATAGTTAAACCTTAAATTAAACAGTTAAATGATTTTTTCGCCAAAGAAGCTTAAAGCTTCTGCAATTTTTTTCACAGAAGATAAATCATTCTCTGGGAGCGGTTGAAAGTATCAACCTTGATCAACTTTATATCAATAAAACTAACCTATTAATAGGGTTAGTTCTATTGAAGAAGTAAATTATGCGGGAATATAGGTTTCAACAGTGGATTTGTTTTCATGTTTGTTAACAATATCACTGGGGCGGATTGATTCACGAAGGTTCATTTCGTCTTCGCCACGGATGAATTTTCCACGGATTGAATTTGTATGCACTTCGGTTATTTCTACATCAACAAAGCCGCCGATGGAGCGATGGTCACCTTCAAAGTTAACAATACGGTTGTTTTCGGTACGACCGCATAATTCCATAATATTTTTACGTGAAGGTCCTTCAACTAGAATACGTTGTACGCTGCCGACCATTTTTCGGCCAATACCTTGCGCTTGCTGCTGAATTCTGTCCTGCAGAATCGCCAAACGTTGTTTTTTAGTTGCCAGAGTTACATCATCGGGCATGTCGGCAGCCGGTGTGCCCGGACGTTGGCTATAAATAAAGCTGTAGCTGGTATCAAAATTGATATATTTAATAAGATCCATGGTTTGCTCAAAATCGTCATCGGTTTCATTCGGGAAGCCGATAATAAAATCAGAACTGACCGTGAGTTCCGGACGAACTTTTAATAAACGCGCTATTTGATCTTTGTACTGGGCAACAGTATGACCACGTTTCATGGCTGTTAATATACGATCTGAACCCGCCTGTACCGGTAAATGCAAGAAATTAACCAGTTCCGGTGTATCTTCATAGACGGCAATAATTTCATCGCTAAAGTCAATGGGATTACTGGTGACGTAGCGCAGGCGATCAATACCGTCAATGGATGCGACAAAACGTAACAGTTCAGCAAAACTGCAGGTATCACCGTCGTAGGTTGCACCAATATAGGAATTTACATTTTGCCCTAACAGGGTGACTTCACGCACGCCCTGCGCTGCTAGCTGTGCAACTTCTAATAATACATCATCGAGCGGACGGCTGACTTCTTCACCCCGGGTATAAGGCACAACACAGAAAGTACAATATTTTGAACAGCCTTCCATGATCGAGACAAAGGCGGTGGCACCGTCGGCTCTAGGCTCAGGTAATGAATCAAATTTTTCAATTTCAGGAAAACTGACATCAACCACTGTGCCCTTGTTTTCTTGAACCTGTTTAATCATTTCGGGCAAACGGTGTAAGGTTTGCGGACCAAAAACGATATCCACAAAAGGCGCACGACGACGAATCGCTTTACCTTCCTGGGACGCAACACAACCGCCGACACCAATCACCAGATTGGGTTTTTTATCTTTTAATTTTTTCCAGCGTCCGAGCTGGTGGAATACCTTTTCCTGGGCTTTTTCACGGATAGAACAAGTATTTAATAACACAACGTCCGCATCTTCTGCATGCTCAACCGAGATATAACCGTTTGTTGAATTTAAGAGATCAGCCATCTTTGATGAGTCGTACTCATTCATTTGGCAGCCCCAAGTTTTGACGTGTAATTTCATGCTCATAATATATTTGCTCATACAATGGATCTAAAAAAGAGGTCGTATTTTACGCACATCAGGTCGATCATGCTACTTTTTGTTTGTTTCCTTTTTTAAGCCTAACAATAGGGTGAATTTTGTCATTTTACGAATAATTTAAGTACAATAAAGATAACGCTTTTAAGAAGATAACCGAGGGGATAATAATGCAGCACAGAGAAATGATTGTCATTGGCGGGGGCATGGTCGGTGCCCTCAGTGCATTATTGCTCGCTAATCAGGGTATTATTATCCATCTTGTGGAGAAAACTCCCTGCATTCCCCCTCTCGCCAGCGGCGCATTTGATCTGCGCGTTTCTGCCTTTAGCGCACAGAGTAAACATCTGCTTGAACTCGCCGGCGTATGGCAGAGCCTGCCGCAAAACCGTTTGTGTGCTTACCAGAGATTACAAACCTGGGAGAAGGGCAGTCAAAAACTGACCTTTGACAGCCAGGAGATTGGTATTGATGCATTAGGTTACATTGCAGAAAATAGCCGGGTGCAGGCGGTATTATGGCAAGCCTTAAAAAAATGCCCTAACGTCACCTTTTACGAAAACAGGGAAGTTAAACGCATTATTAATACAGATAAAAGCGTGCTTGTTTGTTTAGATAACGAGCAGCAGATTGAAGCTGAATTATTAATCGCCTGTGACGGGGCTAATTCGGCTATTCGCCAATTACTGGATATTGGTATCACCGCTTGGGATTATCGCCAGGAGTGTATGCTGGTAACGATCAAAACCGATTGCCCGCAGCAAAACATTACCTGGCAGGAGTTTCGTGAAACAGGTCCCTGTGCTTTTTTGCCGCTGGCACAAAACAATGGCAGTTTAGTTTGGTACCACAACCCGCAAAAAATCAGTCATTTAAAATCATTGTCCAATGCGCAGTTAAAAGAGGTTATTAAAAATGAATTCGCGCACCTGGATTTTGACTTTGAAGTGGTCGATAAAGGGGCTTTCCCGCTGACCCGCCGCCATGCGCAATCTTATTTTAAAGGCTCCTGCGTGTTATTGGGGGATGCCGCGCATACCATTAATCCTCTGGCGGGACAGGGCGTGAATTTGGGTTTTAAAGATGTAGAGTGTTTAGTTGATTTATTGCTGGAGTGTTCGGATTTACCGATGCAAATCTTGCTTAAACGTTACCAGTGGCAACGTAAACCGGCTAATTTATTGATGCAAAGCGCAATGGACGTGTTCTATAAGGTAAGTAAAAGTGACCTTGGTCCGGTGCGTTTAATACGCCGCAGCGTGCTAGGATTGGCTCAAAAAAGCGGTCCGCTGAAGAATAAAGTCATGAAATATGCAATGGGTTTATAAGCACAATGGATCTGTTTCATAAAGTAAGAGTGACCTTGGTCCTTTGGGTTTAAAGCGTTTAATACGCCGGGGGGTGTTAGGATTAGCGTAGAAAAGTGGACCGCTGAAAAATAAAGTCATGAAATATGCAATGGGTTTATAAGCACAATGGATTTGTTTCATAAAGTAAGAGTGACCTTGGTTCTTTCGGTTTAAGGCGTTTAATACGCTTGGGGCTGTTAGGACTGGCGCAGAGAAGTGGACCGCTGAAAAATAAAGTCATGAAGTATGCAATGGGTTTATAAGCCTGATATATATTAGGGTAGTGAGTCATAAGTTAGTTGATAGCCAGTCAAAGTAATAAATTTGGCTGGCTATCAATATCCACCTTATTTATGAAGATGTACATCCATTTGTGGGAATGGGATATTAAGTCCTTCTTTAGAAAAGGTTTTATAGACATTTTCATTCATATCGAAGAACACTCCCCAATAATCGGGTGCTTTAACCCAGGCGCGCACTGCAAAATTGACAGAACTGTCTGCTAATGCTGAGACCACAATCACCACCGCAGGATCTTTGAATATACGCTCATCCGCATCACAAAGTTGTTTGATTACCGCACGTGCTTTATCCAGGTCATCCCCATAGGCAACACCGATAGTCCAGTCTACGCGACGTGTTGATTCAGTTGAAAAGTTAACCATCGAGCCAGTTGATAATCCGCCATTAGGTATAATGATGGTTTTATTATCGGCTGTTTTTAAGATGGTATTGAAAATTTGTATCTCTTTAATAGTCCCCATATATCCTTGCGCATCAATGAAGTCGCCGACTTTAAAGGGTTTAAAGAGCAGAATCATTACACCACCGGCAAAGTTTTGTAATGTACCTGAAAGTGCCATACCTACGGCTAAACCCGCTGCGGCGAGAAGGGCAACAAAGGAGGTCATTTCAATGCTCAGCATACCCAGTACGGTGATACCTAACATCACTTTAAGTACTATGCCACTGATGCTGCATAAAAAGGGTTTTAAAGAGGGGTCAACTTTACCCTTGTCCATTACTTTATTTAAACCGGAAACCAGTAATTTAATCACCCAGCTACCAATTATCCAAATGGCAATGGCGGCAATTAACTTAGGCCCGTATTCGAGGGCGTTTTCGGTGACTAGTGTCATCATTTCATCAGGAGTCATCATTTATTTTCACCTTTTTTTATCTGTTAGTTAAGCAGGGGGGCTACATTCGATAGATTTGTACGGCTCAGAATCAAGCAGTTAAACTTTATATAATTTTTAAACAGAATAGTAGATAATAAATTATTTTTTGAAAAAATATTTTTAAATAGTGAGTTACCTCTCTTCAATAAGCGCTATTTCTATGCTCTTATAACTGCGTTGCGAGTCCAATTTCTGTCTATTATTCAGCCTGTTATTTAATTTCAATAAGTGGAAAATATGAATTTTATTTATAACGGACCCGATCAGGGGCCTCTGTTTGTTTTTGCCCACGGTGCGGGTGCACCGGCTAATGCCAGTTTTATGGAAACAATAGCAACGGGGCTTGCTTTGCGGGGGATCCGCGTGGCACGTTTTAACTTTGCTTATATGCAGCAGCGTGTTGATACTGGAACGCGCCGTCCGCCTGCACGTGCGGACAAGTTAGTTGTAGAATTTGTCGATCTGATTGCTGAGCTTAATCAACCCATGGTCATTGGTGGTAAGTCAATGGGAGGGCGTATTGCCAGTTTATTTGCCTCGGAGTCTACCAACGATAAGGTTAAAGGGGTTGTCTGTCTGGGCTTTCCGTTTCATCCGCTGGGCAAGCCTGAAACCTTAAGAACAGCACACTTTCCTTTCATTAAGCAGGAGGTGCTTATTATTCAGGGGGAACGCGATAAACTTGGCAGTAGGGAGGAAGTACAGTCCTATGGATTGCCAAAGGAGCTGCAATGGTTATGGCTGGAAGATGGGGATCATGACCTTAAGCCCAGGGTCAAAAGCGGATTTACCCATCCCGCCCACTTACAAAAAGCACTTGATAGAATGGCGTTGTTTATTATCGGTGCATTAGATAAAAATAGCGGTGATAAACAACTATGAAAGACCACTATCTGCCCTTAAGTTGTAAAGACGGCTCTATTAATACTTAAGGTGCGAGCGGTTCCTGATGCCAGTGATTATAACGTGGCATCAACATAACCAGTAATAAACTCGTGCTTAATCCCCCCATCAATACAATCAAAGCATAAGGGGCGCTTAAGTTAGTTTGCTGAATCAAACCGGCTAACAATGCGGCACCACTCATCTGAATACAGCCCAATATCGCCGCTGCTGTTCCTGCTCGCTCGCCAAATGCCGACAGCGCCATACTGGTCGCTGGCCCAAGTAATAATGCGAAACCAATACACAGGAGCATCATAGGTAACATAAATATAATCGCTGCGGCCATACCACTCTCGGGCCCGAACTGCTGAGCAAAAAACTGCACTACTGCTGAGGTTATCAGGATCAGCAAAGCTATCAACACAGTGGCACGGTTACCAAAACGTTTAATCACCAGAGGGGCTGCAAAACATGCACCGATATTAACCACCGCATTCAACCCAAATAAAGCACTAAAACTTAATTCGGAAACACCTAGATGCCCTATTAACCAATCCGGAGCATAGGAAACATAGGTCAAAATAGACGCCATACCGACCATGCAGGTTAAAGCGTAAAAGAGAAAATGCGAATCCTGCAAAATAGGTTTAAAACGCGCCCAGTTATATAATACGCCGTCGCTGTGAGTCTTTTCAGGGCGAGTTTCCGGTAAGTGAAACAGAGAAATGAGTAATATAAGCGCAGCGTAAAGCGCCATAAAGACAAAGGTTGAGCGCCAGCCAAACTGCAATGCAAGTAATCCGCCTAAGGTCGGTGCTAATGCCGGAATGACGCAGATAACCCCATTTAGATAGCTGTAATAATATGCACCTTGTTTGGCCGTGTAACTGTCGCGTACCGCACTAAAAACCACTATCGAAGTAGCGCATGCAGCAAGACCCTGTAATACTCTCGCAAATTGTAGCCAGTGGAACTCCACGACCACGGTTGCAAGTAAACTGCTTGCCACATAAAGTGCAATCCCCGCAAGCGCAACGGGGCGTCTGCCAAATCGATCCGCAAGCGGACCAATCAATATTTGTCCGATGCCCATCGCAAATAAAAACAATACTAAAGTTGACTGTATTTGGCTGGATGAAACATTAAATTCAGCCGCCATTGCCGGCATGGAAGGGAGGTAGATATCAATAGCAAGCGGGCTTAAAACCACTATTGACATCAACATGGGTAATATATTTTTGCGCATTATCATACTCAAGTAGTTAAAATGTTGATTAGCTTACGCGACGCAGTTTACCTAAAGTTAGTTATGAATCATAATGGTACGATTTCAGAACTGAATTTACTTTTAGTCATATCTGAACCGAATGGCTCAAAGATAGAGCATTACCACAATGGTTGTGTGTTTATGATTAGATTCCTCAAGGAGCGTGCGCAGATGAATATAAATAACCTTGCGAAGATTGATCTTAATCTTTTAGTTACCCTGCAGATATTATTAGAAGAGGAGAGCGCAACGCGCGCGGCAAACCGTTTAAACTTGAGTCCATCGGCGCTCAGTAAAAGCCTTCAGCGTTTAAGAGATACACTGGGCGACCCTCTGTTTGTACGTAATGCGCATGGTTTAAAGCCGACAGCTCATGCACTGCAGTTGAAATCGCAATTACCCGCCATTTTACAAAGCTTGTACCAAGTCACGCTGCCGCCCGTTTTTACGCCAGATAGCAGCCACCGACAATTTTCTTTTGCGATGCTCGAAAGTGCTTATGAAACCCTGTTACCTTCTTATATAGGACCACTGCTTAAGCAGGCGCCTTTGATAACGCTTGATATTTATAAATGGACTGAAAAATCAATGCAGTCTTTATTACAGGGGCAGATTGATTTTGGGATCACCGCGCGGGACCTGCATCCGACATCGGATTTCAGGCTCAATAATTTACCGCAAGGTATTAATCAAACGACTTTATTTACCGACCAGCAGATCTGTTTAGTCAGAGCGGGACACCCCATACTTAATATCCTAAAGACCGGGGGCTGGAATATGGACAGTTATCTGCAAATGTCGCATGTGCAGGTGCGCTGTGAAGGCAATGACTGGTGGGCCTTAGATTATCATCTGGCAGAGTCCGGACTGCATCGACGCATTAGCAGTACCCTGCCGGATTTTTATGGTGCAGCAAGTGTTTGTGCGCACAGTGATCTTATTTTTACTTTACCCAGCAGTTTTGTTCCGCACGCTAAAAAATTATACCCATTAGTACAGTTACCCTTACCACTAACCTTTTCGCCCCTTGTTTATGTGCTGTTATGGGATAAACGTAACGACGACGAACCGGGCCATCAATGGATAAGAGAAACGATCTGCGCCAGTATTGCACAGGAAATGAAAAAGTAATTATAAAAGCCCATTGGCTTGCTGCCTAACGCAGGTAAAAGAAGTTCACTTCATACCATACTCAAAATTGTGCAGGAAAATCAGGAAAACGAAGAAGTCATCATTGATTTAACAAGCTGGATTGAGCCGCTAGTTAAGCGTATTACGCTAATATCCACCACTACCAATAGCCATAAACAGCTCTTGGCGTGATGTGTTTCACGTTTCATGTAATTTGATATCCTGTCTTTATGGTGATCCTGAGAAATTTATATACAGATCTAACAATGATTACCCCGCCCTGCAAACGACGCCCTAAATCCGGCTATTACGCACCAATTTGGTGCGCTTTAATTTAAAGTTTGATTTTTAACCTGAGTAAAATTGTCAACTATTTATGATCAAAAAACACACAGGATCAAGCGCCACTAGGCCTGTATCGACGATGACTCACGGAGATGATTGTTCAGTAGATTATAAAACAAACGATTTTATTTTGGCATATATTTTGCTTTTATAACGCATAAGGCACTGTCTAAAAGTAGCTAACGGTCTGTTTTTAGAGTTTAAATAATGTTGCAAAGATTGTTTTAGGTATTAATGAATTGTTTTATTGCAAATCTGGCGCATTGCAAAATTAAATATATTGAATAATATAAGCCGACTCTCATATAGCGTTTTGTTAATTAAATATGTTTTTTATCTCATTATCTATAAAGCATATTCAATAGTAATAATTTTTTTGATGCCAGGTGATATTTCATCTAGCTGTAGGTAATTCGTCATGTCTTTATTAGAAGTAAAAAATCTTCGCATTGAGTATCCCTCTCGTCATGGAATCCATGCTGCGGTTAAATCCCTCTCTTTTTCCATCGAAAGAGGTGAAATTGTCGGCGTTGTCGGTGAATCAGGAGCGGGTAAATCCACGGTTGGTAACGGCATTATTGATTTGCTAAGCCCGCCGGGTGTTATTGCCAGTGGTGATATTTATTTAGACGGGACAAAAATTTCCGGTTTAACAGATCAACAAATGCGCTCCGTGCGCGGCTCGAAAATAGGGTTTATTTTTCAAGATCCCATGACCTCTTTAAACCCGCTTTTCACCGTTGAAAAGCAACTGACAGAAACCATTCGTGCCAATTTAAAGGTCAGCGCAAAAGAAGCTTATCAACGTGCGCTGGATTTGATGGAGCAGGTCGGCATTCCCGATGCGCATTTAAGAATCAAACAATATCCCCATCAGTTCTCAGGCGGTATGCGCCAACGTGTTGTTATTGCGATTGCACTCTCCGGTGAGCCCGACTTAATTATTGCCGATGAGCCAACTACGGCACTGGATGTTTCCATTCAGGATCAAATTCTGACCCTTATCCGTAATCTGTGCATTGATAAAAATGTCGGCTGTATGCTGGTTACCCATGATATGGGCGTGGTCTCTAATATAACCGATAAAGTTGCGGTAATGTATCGCGGTGATTTGGTGGAATTTGGGCTAACTGAAAAAGTGCTTGGAAATCCCGATCATGATTATACGCGCAGTCTGATTTCAGCAGTACCCCGCTCAGATATTAAGTTAGACCGATTTCCTTTGGTCAATTATATCGAGGAAGCGGGTGAAATGAAGCATCTGGATATAAAAACCCATTGGTTAGGCCAAAGGGAAGATCAGCGTGAATATAGCGGTCCGCTATTAAATGTGGAAGATGTCTGTTTACGTTTTACCACCAAAGACTCAATGTTTGCAAGCCGCCGTGAATATGTTCAGGCTAACAATAACATTAGTTTTCAGATCAACGAAGGTGAAACCTTCGGTCTGGTCGGTGAGTCCGGTTCGGGAAAATCGACTGTCGCGCGTGTCATTGCCGGTTTATATAAACCAAATTCAGGTAAGATAACCTTTGAAGGTATTGATTTAACAGCAATAAAATCAGAAAAACAGCGCCGGCCAATTCGCCGGCAAATGCAGATGGTATTTCAAAATCCCTATACTTCAATGAATCCTCGCATGCGTATCTTCGATATTATTGCTGAACCGATCCGCTTTCATAAACTCGCCAAATCAGAGGCTGAAATTCGTCAGATAGTGCATGATTTATTAGATCATGTGGGGTTAGGGCGGATGGCGGGAGTGAAATATCCGCATGAATTTTCCGGTGGTCAACGTCAGCGTATCTCCATTGCTCGTGCTTTGGCAACTAGACCGCGTTTATTAATCTGTGATGAACCAACATCCGCTTTAGACGTTTCTGTGCAGGGGCAAATATTGAACTTGTTAAAAGATCTTCAGGATGAACTGAATTTAACCATGTTATTTATCAGTCATGATCTGCCGGTGATACGTCAAGTGTGCGATCGTATCGGGGTTATGCAGCAGGGTAAACTGTTAGAAATTGCGCCTACAGAACAATTGTTTAACACGCCACAGCATCAATACAGTCAACATCTTATTTCTTTAATGCCTAAATTTAAAGGGCTGAGATCTTGATTTTTTAAGCACTAATATTCACCAAAACGTCAATTGCCAATAAATTGAGTGTAAAGGTTAATAACAGTCGTAAGCATGAGACATAAACTAAGGTTTAGCTCTATGCTTCGACAATTCGCTAAAATGACCAAAACCAACGGGAAATTAGTCCCGGCATCAAGGAGTTATGTAATGAAATTTTTCAAGACCAAACTGACGGTTGCTTTGCTGGCAGCCGGATTAAGCTTTAGTGCAACAGCTGCGGATATTACTGTTGCCTATGATGCTGATCCGGTATCACTTGACCCGCATGAGCAACTTTCAGGTGGAACGCTGCAGATGTCGCATATGCTCTTTGATCCACTTATTCGTTTCACTAGAGCATTGGACTTTGAACCCCGTTTAGCGGAGACGTGGGAACGTATTGATGATACAACATTCCGTTTTCATCTGCGTAAAGGGGTTAAATTCCACTCGGGTAATACCATGACAGCGGATGACGTTATTTGGACATTTAATCGTCTTAAAGCCTCTGCTGATTTTAAAGGTATTTTCTCACCCTATGAGAAAATGCTTAAAATTGATGATTATACTGTCGAAATCAAGTCAACTGAACCTTACCCGTTAGTACTGCAAACGGCGACCTACATCTTCCCGATGGACAAAAAATTCTATTCTGGTGAAATGGACGGTAAAGATAAAAGTGAAATTATTAAACATGGCGGCTCTTTTGCGTCAACCCACGTTTCAGGTACCGGCCCTTATACAATAACGTCCCGTGAACAGGGCATCAAAGTGGTCTTTGAGCGTTTTGATGATTATTGGGATACAAACTCTCCCGGCAATGTTGATAAACTGACACTGGTACCTATCAAGGAAGATGCTACACGTGTTGCAGCGCTGCTGTCCGGTGATGTAGATATGATCTATCCGGTGGCGCCAAACGATCAGAAACGTGTTGCTGAGACAGAGGGTCTTAAATTAACCACGGTTTCCGGTGCTCGAATTATTACTTTCCAAATGAATCAGGAAAGTAATCCGGCGCTTAAAGATGTGCGCGTACGCCAGGCGATTGTCCATGCCATTAATAATGACGGTATTGTTAAAAAAATCATGAAAGGCTTTGCAACCACAGCCGGCCAACAGGGCCCTCCTGGTTACGCCGGTTACGATGAAACCTTAGTGCCTCGTTTTGATGTGGCAAAAGCGAAGAAATTAATGGAAGAAGCGGGTTACTCTAAAGATAAACCTTTGCAGCTTTCTATGATGGCGCCAAACAACCGTTATGTGAAGGATGCTCAGATTGCACAGGCAGCCGCCGGTATGCTGGCTAAGATTTATATCAATGTTGATTTAAAAACGCTGCCTAAAGCGCAATACTGGCCTGAATTTGATGTTTGTGCTGCGGACATGATGATGATCGGTTGGCATTCAGATACCGAAGATTCTGCTAACTTCTCTGAATTTTTGACCATGACGCGTAATACTGATACGGGTAAAGGTGCTTATAACTGCGGACATTATTCTAACCCTGAGGTTGATAATTTAGTTAATGCTGCCAATGCTGAAACAGATCCCGCTAAACGTGCGACTATGTTACAGAAAGTAGAACAAACATTGTACAAAGACGCGGCCTTTGTTCCTCTTCATTGGCAGAATTTGGCTTGGGGAGCAAAATCTAATCTGCAGATTGAACCGATCGTTAACTCCATGAACTACCCGTACTTCGGTGACCTTGTTGTTAAATAAAGAGTTGTTAAAATAAAAAATAGTTAAGTAATTGTTTATTGAGAACTTGTTAACAAGTTATCAATAACGCTGAAAAGGCCCTATTTATTTAGGGCCTTAGTGTATACACAAACGACTTTAAAAAGCACTTCAAGTAGTTTATGTATACAAAAAAAAGAGTTTTTTCATTCAAATCTTTATGGCGAAGACCTTAGTACTTCGTTGTAAACGTTTATTTTATTAATTAATTTGAGGTACAAGGAATGTTTACATTTCTGGTCAAGCGGCTTTTTCAGGCGCTGGTAGTGATGTTTGTGATCAGTTTGATTGCATTCTCTATTCAGGATAACTTGGGCGATCCGCTTCGTGAGTTAGTGGGACAATCTGTATCCACGGCGGAGAGAGAGATACTGCGTGACGAATTAGGTCTTAATGATCCATTTCCTGTCAAATACACCCGGTTTATTACAAACGCGGCACATGGCGATTTAGGAACCTCTTATTTCTTTAAAAAACCGGTTGTTGAAGTCATATTAGATAAATTTGAAGCAACCTTTGAACTAGTTTTTGGTGCGGCTTTGATTATTATTTTTGTGGCCATACCGCTTGGGGTCTACTGTGCTATTCACCCTAAAAGTACATGGACAAAAGTAGTCATGACACTTAGTAGTTTGGGTATTTCCGTGCCGGTTTTTCTGACCGCCATTATGCTGATGTATCTGTTTTCCATCGAGCTGCAGTGGCTGCCCTCTTACGGACGGGGTGAAACGCTTAATGTTTTAGGCTGGGAGACCGGATATCTGACTAAAGATGGTCTTTTACATCTTATTTTACCTTGTATCTCGTTAGCGTCGATCATGTTGCCACTGTTTATCCGCTTAGTGCGTTCGGAAATGCTCGAAGCGCTTGGCTCTGAATATGTAAAATTTGCCACGGCGAAAGGGTTGCCGATGAAGAAAGTGCATTACCAGCATGCGCTGAAAAATACCATGCTGCCGGTGCTCACCGTGGGTGGCGTGCAAATCGGCACTATGGTCGCTTATACCATTTTAACCGAGACGGTCTTTCAATGGCCGGGAACCGGTTTTTTATTTTTAGAAGCGATTAACCGTGTGGATACTCCCCTGATCACAGCTTATGTCATCTTTGTTGGTTTAATCTTTGTGGTCACCAATACCATTGTCGATCTCTTATATGGTGTGGTTGATCCGACCGTCAATATCACCGGTAAAGGCGCTTAAATATGAATACTATTACTTCTTCCCATGTTCCTAGCCGTTGGGAACGTTTAAAAAATTCAGATCTGATTTATTATTTTTTGAAAGATAAAGTGGCAATGTTGAGCTTTGCCATCTTCCTTACCTGTGTCGTGATGGCATTATTTGCGCCGCTTATTGCACCGACTGATCCCTATGATCTTACCAGCATCAGTTTGATGGATTCGGAACTTCCTCCCGCGTGGATGGCAGAGGGTGATCCTCAATTTTTACTGGGAACCGATGACCAGGGACGTGACATATTTTCAACCATACTTTACGGCTCACGTTTATCCTTAACCATCGGCTTTTTAGCCGTCGGTCTGCAGCTTTTCTTAGGCATAGTGATTGGTCTTTCTTCCGGTTATTTTGGCGGACGTATTGATAGTTTCCTGATGCGTTTTGCCGATGTACAGCTGTCCTTTTCAACCCTGATGGTGGCGATTATTGTCTCGGCCATTTTTAAAGCGAGTTTTGGTAACGAGTTTTACAGTGAATATGCGGTGATCATGCTGGTGGTGATCATCGGTGTTGCGGAATGGCCGCAATATGCGCGCACCATTCGTGCCTCGGTACTGGCAGAAAAGGAAAAAGAATACGTCGAAGCTGCGCAGGTCATGGGATTTAAAGCCGGTCGAATAATGTTCAGGCATATTTTACCAAACTGTCTTTCACCGATTCTGGTTATTTCTACGGTACAAGTCGCCAATGCAATCATGTCTGAAGCGGCATTATCCTTTTTGGGCTTAGGTTTACCCGTTGACCAGCCTTCATTGGGCGCTCTGATCAGCATAGGTTTTAAATATATTTTCTCGGGAGCCTGGTGGATAACACTCTTCCCCGGTATTGTACTGGTGACTCTGGTACTGGTTATTAACCTTCTGGGTGACTGGTTAAAAGACGTCTTCAACCCGAAAATTTATAAAGGTTAAGTCGGTTATTTTATGCCCATTGCGATGGGCATTTTTAACACCATCTTTGGATGTTAATGGAATCAAAAAATCCACCTAGTTACTTTCTGCTTTGCTGCTCATGCAGCCGCTCTTCCTTACCATTATTGTAAGAAAAACCTGATTATTTATATCTTCTGCCTTGCTCCTAAATTAGAAAGTGTTTTGGCATAGGTAATTCAACATCAAACAGTTATACATAAATCACTCGATTTTTTACTGGTTGGAATAAAACGGGTAAAAAAACGACAGATTGTTTAGTGTGACCGAAGTACCAATATTCAATCAATCAAGTTGCTGCTTTTCTTTTTATCTAATAGCATTACAAAAAAAGAAAGCGCTTTCTTTGTTGCTGTGGGATTATATTTCTATAAATGCATAGAGACCCGATAAGGCTCAGGCAGCGTTTATGTTGTGGTTCACTCACTTTAAGGATTATTAAATGCATAACAAAAAGATTTTAGCTTCTATCATCTGTGGCTTATTGTTATCTTCAAACGGCGTCGCCGCAGAAGATTTTAAACAAGGTGGTACATTAGTTGTACCTATCATTAATACTGGTTTTGTTGAAAATTTCAATCCCTATACAACAAAAGACTTATTGCTCGGTGTGATGTTTGAGCCTTTGCTAGTTTTTAACAATATGACCGGTAAAACTGAATACCGTTTAGCTAAATCTGCTGAGTATTCCGATGATCTTAAAAGCATAACCGTTAAATTACGTGAGGGTTTAGAGTGGTCTGACGGCTCTCCATTAACAGCAACAGATGTCGCGTTCAGTTTTAAAATGACTAAAGATGCGCCTGCATTTGACTCTAAAGCTATTTGGACATCTGGTAATCTAGCGAGTGTAACAGCAACTGATGCTACAACCATTGTCTTTAAATTAAATACTGCAGATTCAACTTTTATTTGGGGATTGCCTGCATACCATATTTTACCAGAACATATCTGGTCTAAAGTGGCAGTTAAAGATTTACCAACCTTTACGAATCCTGATCCTGTGGGCAGTGGCCCAATGACGACTGTTAGCTATTTGAAACCGCAACAGATGGAACTTTGTCGTAATGAAAATTATTATCTGCCTAATCGTCCCTATATTGACTGTATAACATACCGTTCATATAACGATAATTCACAAGTTCAACCTGCATTGATGAAAGGTGAAATTGATTGGGGCTCTAACTTTATTGCCGATGTTGAGAATACTTTTGTGGCGGCCGATCCTGTAAATAACCATTTTTGGTATCCAGCAAATGATGCTATCCACCTTTACGTAAATACCAAAGAAGCGCCTTTTGATGATCTGAACGTGCGTAAAGCGTTATCAATGGCACTGGATCGCAATGCGATCGTTGATGTTGCTGCTTATGGCTACCCAACAGCTAACTTTAATGCCGGTGGTATTGGTGAACTTTACGGCCCGTATATTAGTAAGGCAGTTACGGCTAAATATAAAAATCTCACAACATATGCCCCTGAAAAAGCGAAACAGTTGTTAGACACTGCTGGTTATAAAGATACTGATGGTGATGGCTTCAGAGAAATGGCTGGTAAGAACATTGAGTTTGATATTAATGTTGTTAATGGCTGGACCGATTGGATTCAAGTAGTGCAGATGGTCACTGAGTACTATGAAGAAGTGGGTATCAAAGCGAATATAAAAACGGTCGATTGGTCTGTTTATGATAGCGCGTTAAAAGACAGTACATACAAGATGTCAATTAACTGGTCAATGGTTGCGACAAATCCGATTGAGGCGTATCAGACATATTTCTTAACGTCACAGATTGGAAAAAGTTGGCATGCAGGGCACGGTGTACATTCACCTGAAATAGATGCCTTGATTAATAGTTTTGGTCTGACTAATGATGCTAAAAAACAACAAGCTATACTCGATGAGTTGCAGGTGTTCACTGCTGAAAACTTGCCGTTTATTCCATTGTTCTCAAATGCAACTTGGTTTCAATATAGTACTGCGAGATTAGTCGGTTGGCCTAGTGAAGAAAACCCATATGTTCAACCTGTTTGGTATGACGGTGGTAAACGTAACTTGATCATCAACAATCTACACCTCAAGTAACTTTGTTCTATCAAAAGAGTCGCCTTGCGGCTCTTTAAAACTGCAGGAAAAATTTATGAGTTTTATATTACGTCGACTTAGTTTTTATTTCACCGCTTTTCTTATCGCAATTTCATTCAACTTTGCACTACCGCGAATGATGCCGGGTGATCCTATCGATGCCTTATTCTCAGCTGCACAGGGGAAAATGGATCTTGCTCAGATGGATGCGGTGAGAGAGATGTATGGTTTTGTAGATGGGAATGTATTTGAACAATATCTTTCTTATATGCAAAGTGTTTTCACTCTTGACTTAGGACCTTCTGTCTTAATGTTCCCCATTGATGTGACTGAGGTTATTGGCATGGCACTGCCATGGACAATGTTTTTAGCATTAGGCTCATTAATCGTTGCATTAATTCTCGGGGTTAGTATCGGAACTTATGCTTCATATCGTCGCGAAGGTTTATTCGGTCAATTGGCACCGCCCGTACTGGCTTTTGTTAGTAATTTCCCTTACATAGTAACGGCTCTTTTATTATTTTTCTTTTTTGGACTTCAGCTTGAGCTTTTACCGTTGTCCTATACCTATGACCCTTCTATAGAAAAGGCGTTTACGCTGGAATTTATTGGCAGCGTTGCCGAGCATGCCATTTTACCGATGGGATCAATGATTTTAGTGGGGATTGCAACTTGGGTCTTCAATATGCGTAATGCAATGATCAATGTTCTCGGCGAAGATTATGTGACCATGGCCGAAGCAAAAGGATTAAGCAGCTTTCGAGTAATGTATCGTTACGCAGGTCGAAATGCAATCTTACCCGTTGCCACAGCCATTGCGATGGCGATTGGTTTCTCTTTTGCTGGTTCAATTATGACTGAGGTGGTGTTTAACTACCAGGGATTGGGGAATATTTTGCTTAAAGGTATTATGGCTCGTGATTATCCACTCATTCAAGCCATTCTACTGATTCTTGTGTCTGCGGTATTAACTGCCAATTTTGTAGCAGATTTACTTTATGTCTGGCTTGACCCTCGAATTTCGAAATAAGGTGATAATTATGAATGATTCAATTACTGCAGATGATAAAGCATCTGCAAATATTCAGCACAGTGAATTTAGAAAAAAATGCCAATCAGCAATAAAAAAAACAAAAGCTTTTTTTGCGGGTAATCCACCTGCCATTATCGGTGTTTTTCTAATAACAATTATAATCCTAGGTGCTTTATTCGCACCTGTCCTTAGCCATTATGATCCTCAAGATCGTGTCGCAAGGCCGCATGAAGCACCGAGTGCTGAGCATCTATTAGGCTCAACGCGAAGCGGGCGTGATGTTTTTAGCCAGGTACTTCAGGGTGCAAGAAAGACCTTGTCTGTTGCCCTTTTTGCCGGTCTTATTGCGACGAGCATAGCTATTGCGGTAGGGGTTACCTCGGGTTATATCGGCGGGAAAATTGATGAATGGATGAACTTTATCACTAATGTTTTCTTGGTTTTTCCGCAGCTCCCCTTGCTGATTGTACTGGCCGCCTTTTTAGGACAGGTGGGCTCTTTTGTAATAACCATCTTACTTGGGGTTACCTCATGGCCTTGGGGGGCAAGGGTTATACGCTCACAAACAATGGCCATTAGAAATAATGAATTCATTATTTCTGCAGAGGTGATGGGGGAGTCTAAAATTCGCATTATTCTCGTCGAAATTCTGCCTAACTTAATCTCAATTGTATTTGGCGGTTTTCTGGGTACTGTTATTTACGCAATGGGTGCTGAAGCTGCTTTAGGTTTTCTTGGTTTAGGAGATGCAACCGAAGTTAGCTGGGGATCAATGCTCTATTGGGCACAAGTATCCTCTTCTTTGTATACCGGTGCATGGTGGGAAATGCTGGTCCCTGCTATCGCCTTAGCATTAACGGGTGGCGCATTAGCACTGATCAATATGTCCATTGATCAGGTCAGTAACCCGAAACTTAAAACCGGTCCGCATATGAAGTTATGGAAAAAATTAAATAAACAAGCAAATCAACGTCGAGGCCTACTATGAAACAAGCTCTTTTAGAAATAAATAACCTGTGTGTTGATTATATTTCTCCAAACGGCATCGCCAGAGCGGTTAATAACATCAGCCTTAATATTGCTCCGGGTGAAACGGTTGGTATTGCAGGAGAATCCGGTTGTGGTAAAAGCACGCTAGCCTTTGCTATTACACGTCTGCATAAAGCCCCGGGGTTAATTCCTTACGGCGAGATTCTTTATGAAGGACAAGATGTATTGAAAATGTCTGATAAAGCGTTACGAAATTTTCGCTGGAATGATGTTTCAATTGTCTTTCAAAGTGCAATGAATTCATTAAATCCTGTGATTACTATTGGTGAGCAGCTTATCGATGTGCTTCTTGCGCATAAAAAAATAAGCGTTAAAGACGCAACAGCAAAAGCGGCAGAGCTGCTTGCTATTGTCGGTATGCACGGCGATCGTCTAAAAAGCTTTCCGCATCAGCTTAGTGGTGGTATGAGACAGCGTGTTGTTATAGCTATTGCCTTAGCGCTAGAGCCTAAACTTATCATCATGGATGAACCGACTACTGCATTAGATGTGGTCGTAGAGCGTGAAATTTTAAATGAATTATATGATTTAAAAGAAAAGTTTGGATTCTCAATTTTGTTTATCAGTCATGATTTAAGTTTAATGGGGGAAATAGCAGATCGCATTGGCGTGATGTATGCCGGTAATATGATTGAGCTAGGCGATGCCAAAACGGTATTTTCCAATCCTTCTCATCCTTATACAAAAGGTCTGATTGCATCATTCCCGACGATTCACGGTCCAAAAAAACGTCTTTACGGTATTCCCGGTGATCCTGTCGATTTGTTGCGCTTACCAACAGGGTGTAATTTTCAAACACGTTGTCCTGACTGTATGGACATCTGCAAAACAGATGAACCTCCATTAATTGCATTGAGTGCCGATTACCAAGCCGCTTGTCACAAATTATAAGGAATGGATGATGGATACCTTAAAAAGTCCAGAAGTAATACTTTCAGTTAAAAATATGGTAAAAGATTTTCCCATTGGTCAATCCAATAATAAAAAAAAGCTTATGCGTGCCGTCAATGATGTTTCCTTTGATTTACGTAAAGGCGAAGCGTTGGCGATTGTTGGTGAATCCGGATCGGGTAAGAGTACCGGCGCACGTATTTTATCTCGTATTTATGGTAAGACAGAAGGTCAGATAATTTTCAAAGGTCAGCCGCTAGAAGAGTATGTTAAAGAGCATGGAAGTCTGGATTATGCGCGCCAGGTGCAGATGATTTTCCAAGACCCTTTTGGATCGCTGAATCCGGTGCATTCTATTTTCCATCATATTGCACGACCATTGCTTATTCATAAGCGTGGGGATAAAGACACGATTAAAAAATTGGTCTATGAATTGCTTGAACTGGTTGGTTTGTTTCCAGCCATTGAAACTGCAGAGAAATATCCCTATGAGTTAAGCGGCGGACAAAGACAACGTGTTGCGATTGCCCGGGCATTAGCGGTTGATCCCGAGGTTATTTTAGCCGATGAACCGATCTCAATGTTGGATGTCTCGGTACGTCTGGGTATTTTAAATTTAATGAGCGATCTTAAAGATAAGCATGGCATTTCATTTATGTACATTACTCATGATATCGCCACCGCAAGATATTTTGCAGAAAAAACAGCGGTTATGTATGTCGGTCATATGGTTGAGTGGGGGGACAGCGATATTGTTACACAAAGCCCTCGGCATCCGTACACACAACTGTTGTTATCAGCGGTTCCTGAAGCGGGAAAACATGGCCGTCGTGAGTTAGGTGCCAAAAAAGGTGAAATACCATTGTGGAAACCAGATTCTAAAGGTTGTCCATTTGTCATGCGCTGTCCGCGTGTTTTAGATAAATGTAGCGCTAGCTTTCCTGCGATCACGCAAATAGCTCCGGATCATTTTATCAGGTGCCACAACATTTAATTATATCCGGTTTATTTAACTATAACTGTATCCGGTTATAGTTGTTTTTTGTTTAGCGTTTACAAGAAAGCGCTTACACACATTTAGGTTTTACCATGATTATTGAAAATAGTAATAATATTTCGGGACAATTTGTCTCACTTGATGGTGATAAATACTATCAAATAAAAAATGCAGATCAGATGGCTCCATTTTTTATCAGTGTGGTTTCAGCAAGTGATCACTGGCTATTTATCTCGTCTACAGGGGCGTTATCTGCAGGGCGAATTCGTCCAGAAAATGCATTGTTTCCATATAAATCAGTAGACTACATTCACGAAAGTGCGGAAAATACTGGTAGTAAAACAATTGTTAAAGTGCAAACTGAAAATGGTTGCAAACAATGGGAACCATTTAATCTTCAACATAATAACCTTTATGATGTTGAACGTAACCTTTATAAGAATATTGCCGGTGATAAGATTGTTTTTGAAGAAATCAATCTTGATCTCGGACTTACTTTTAAATATCAATGGGCTACAAGTGAGCAATACGGTTTTGTTAGAACTTCAACAGTAATAAACAACAGCCAACAAGTTATTGAATTTGAAATAGTGGATGGCATACAAAATATTTTACCACCCAATGCACCGCTTGCAGTTATGCAAACGAGTAGTGCCTTACTAGATGCGTATAAGTGGAATGAACGATTACCTGATTCTACACTCGCAAGCTACAGTTTATATGCAAAATTAAGTGATCGCGCAGAGCCTGCTGAATCATTACGTGCAACGTCGGTGTTTAGTATTATTGATGATTGTCAGTCTATTTTACTGTCAAGCCGGCAGTTAGGGGCTTTTCGTCATGGCCAGCAAATAGACAATGAAGAATTATGTCGTGGCCAGAGAGGGGCCTATTTTATTCATAAAAATTGTCAACTTGTTGCCGGCCAAGAAGATAGCTGGCAAATCGTTGCAGATATTGATAAAACACACAGCAATATTGTTGCTCTGCAGCAGAATTTAAGTGCTAAGCAAACAATAGAAGCGAATATCAAACAATCGATAGAAGCTAATCATCAAGATCTTATTATGCTAATGGCGGGCAGTGATGCTTACCAGAAAACAGCAGAAGAAGAGACCACCGTTCATCATTATGCGAATGTGCTGTTTAACAACATGCGAGGTGGTGTAGTTGTTGACCAATATTGGGTCGAAAAACAAGATCTTGTAAAGACGTTAACTAATGCTAATAAGGTGGTTTGCGCAAGGCATGCTAAGTTTTTTGATGCTTTGCCAGAGCGTATTGAATATCAAGAGTTGCTATCAATAGCGGCAGAACAAAAAGATGCACAGCTTGTACGTTTATGCCATGAGTACCTACCTTTAACTTTCGGCCGTCGTCATGGTGATCCAAGTCGCCCGTGGAACCATTTCGAAATTAAATTGAAAGATGAAAACGGTGATAGGCTACTCTCTTACCAAGGTAACTGGCGTGATATTTTCCAGAACTGGGAAGCGCTTGGTGTAAGCTACCCGAATTTCCTTAAATCATTTATTTCAAAGTTTGTTAATGCGTCGACAATCGATGGTTACAACCCTTACCGTATTACTAAAGCGGGCATTGATTGGGAACTTTTAGAGGAAGATGATGCGTGGAGTAATATTGGTTACTGGGGTGATCACCAGATTATCTACTTGCTTAAATTCCTGGAATTATCTAAAAAATATCAACCGGCAGAGCTAAATGAACTTTTAAGTACTGAAATTTTCAGTTATGCCAATGTTCCTTATGAAATTGAAGGTGTCGATAAATTATTTGCAGATCCCAAAAATACTGTGATTTTCAATAATGATAAACAGCGCATTATCGAAGAGAGAATTATAAAATTAGGCAGTGATGGTAGATTGTTATTGGATGCTGATAGCAATGTTTATATGGTTAACCTAACTGAAAAGTTGTTGGTTCCTTTGCTGGCTAAACTCGGCAACCTAGTTGTTGACGGCGGTATTTGGCTAAATACACAAAGACCCGAATGGAATGATGCTAATAATGCAATCGTTGGTACCGGTCTTTCTATGGTGACCTTATACTACATGCGCCGTTATGTCGCTTTTTTACAAGATCTTCTAAAAGATAATACGATGAAAGTTGAACTTTCATCTGAGCTAGCACAGTGGGTTACACAAACATCGCAAATCCTTCAGGAAGCAAATGCACAGATTCAAGATAAGAACATCAATGCACAAACACGGAATGATGTGCTAAGAAATCTTGCTGTTGCTGCTGCTGATTACCGTGCTGCTGTTTATAAAAATGGTTTCTCAGGTAAAACAACAATTGACTGCGCGGCTATCAAGCAAATGTTAAATGTTAGCCTGCAAGTAATTGATGAAAGCATTCAGACCAATCTACGCCAAGACGGCCTGTACAATGCGTATAACATCATTAAGTATACGTCCGATAGTGTTAATATTGATCTGCTCTACCCTATGCTTGAAGGTCAGGTTGCAGTTTTATCATCAGGAGTGTTGACGCCAGATCAAGCGGTTACTTTACTCGATAATTTATATGCCAGTGAAATGTTCCGTGCAGATCAGCAAACTTTCATGCTCTACCCTGATCGTGATTTAACGCGTTTTGCCAACAAAAACTGTATTGCTGCTGATCGGGTAAATGAAAATGCATTACTTAACGCTATGGCTGCCAAGGGCGACCGCCGCATTATTGAAGTTGATGCTGCAGGTGCTTACCATTTCAATGCTGATTTTGAAAACGCAGGTGTTCTATCAAAGGTGCTTAAAAATATTGAATCGGATTATTCAGAAGTCGCTGACAGTGCTTCTGATATATTAACTTGCTATGAAGAAGTATTTAACCATCAGGCATTTACAGGGCGTTCAGGAACAATGTTCGGCTATGAAGGTCTGGGGTCAATTTACTGGCATATGGTATCTAAATTGTTACTGGCTGTGCAGGAGAACTATTTTGCTGCATGGAGAGAGGATTCAGAGTCCTCTGCAACACAAAAACTTGCTGAATACTATTATAAAGTACGTTCAGGTATTGGTTTTAACAAAACACCGGATGTTTACGGTGCATTCCCAACTGACCCGTATTCTCATACACCTAAGCATGCGGGTGCTCAACAACCTGGCATGACCGGGCAAGTAAAAGAAGAGATCCTAACGCGCTTTGGTGAATTAGGCTTAATTGTGGAATATGGGGCCATTGACATTAAACCTTCTTTATTAAAAATATCTGAATTTTTGCCGGCAGCCGGGGAGTTCGATTTTATTAATGTAGCGGGTCAATATCAGACTATCAGCTTAGCTAAAAATAGCCTGGCATTTACCTATTGTCAGATCCCGTTTGTCTACAAGCTTGTTGAACAGGGGGAGGAGGAGATTGCGCTGACATTGACTAATGATCAAACTATCACGTTAAGTTCACTGCACATGACCAGACAGCTCAGCCGACAGATATTTGACCGCAGTGATACTGTCAGGCAAGTTAACGTTTCTATCCCAGCAAGCATCTTATTGAAAACAGTTTAGGAGTCTTTGTGAAAAACAACCTGTTAGAAGTGTCTGAATATAATGCGGCGGGTTATGCGCCCGTCGTTGATTTTCAGACATGGCGAGTCGCAATGCTCAATTATATTGACGAGTTAGATGCGGATAAAATAGATAACTTTCAGTGTCATAACGAAAGCGATGAAGTTTTTGTCTTATTGTCAGGGAAGTGCATTTTATTTTGTGCAGAAGTAGATGAAAAAAATAATATTATTGAGATCATCGCCTGGAATATGGAAATCAGCAAAACCTACAATATTAAGCACGGCGTATACCATACGCATACGCTGAGTGAAGATGCTAAGGTTTTGATTGTGGAGAATCGAGATACCGATGATAACAATTCGCCGAAGATTATGATTGACGACATTGTTCGTCATAGATTGGTGAAGATAACCTCAGAGTTATGGTCATAATTATACCCAAATTATTAAAGGCAGTTTATCTGCCTTTTTTTTATTGATTTTTTACGCATTGAATTTTAGCTCTAGATAATTATCTTCTCGAATTGGACACTTACTTATGCAAACAACTATGCAAACAGAAAGTATTAGCATTGCTCAGAAAAACCTTGTCCCTGTCAGCCGTCAAGCTGCCGCTGAAGGCATAGTAATGCTGGAAAATAAAAACGCGACACTGCCTCTGAAGCAGGGAGAGAAAATTTCTCTTTTTGGTCGCTGCCAAATAGACACCTATCGAAGTGGTACCGGCTCGGGTGGCGCGGTTAATGTGCCCTACGCTGTCAACGCCTTACAAGGACTTCGTGATAATCCCGCGATTGAAATTAATGAACAACTGGTAACAATCTATGAACAGTGGATTACTGATCATCCCTTTGATGATGCTGGTGGCGGCTGGGCTGCGGAGCCTTGGTTTCAGCAAGAGATGCCGCTCGCTGACGAGATCATTAAACAGGCTGCTGCTGACTCGAAGAAAGCGCTGTTTTTTATAGGCCGCACCGCAGGTGAAGACCAGGATAACGCAGATGCAGCGGGCAGTTATCGGCTGACTGATGTTGAAGTATTAATGATCGAAAAGGTTAACGCCCATTTCGACAATGTCATTATTGTCCTTAATGTTACCAATATTATGGATATGTCTTGGTTAGAGTCCATAAAAAATAAGCAATCGATTCAAGCTGTTCTCTATAGCTGGGCTGCCGGTATGGAAGGCGGTCACGCCTTAGCCGATGTTCTTTGCGGCGCTATCTCACCAAGCGGCCGTTTGAGTGACACTATTGCTTATCAACTTTCTGACTATCCATCATCCGCTAACTTTGGGCGTAAAGATTATAATCTTTACGCTGAAGATATTTATCTTGGATACCGCTATTTTGAGACCTTTAACCCTGAAGCCGTTCAGTATGAATTTGGCGCGGGCCTTTCATACACGCAGTTTAGCCGCGAGTTGATTGCGCATTCAGTGCTAGGCACCGGCATTAACCAAGTACTGCAGTTTGAGATAAAAGTACAAAATATCGGATCTAAGTACAGTAGCAAAGAGGTTATTCAAGTTTATGTTGAGGCGCCTCAGGGACAGCTTGGTAAACCAACACGTGTATTAGCAGGCTTTGTCAAATCTAGAACACTTAAGCCGGGTGAAAATGAAATCCTTCGCGTTTGTATAGCACTTAAAACCCTTGCTTCCTATGATGACAGCGGAGTCACAGGGCATCAAAACTGCTACGTTCTCGAGCAGGGCTGTTATCAGTTTTATGTCGGCGCCAGCGTCCGCCACGCACAGTGTATCAGTGCAACATTTGAACTGGAACAGTCATTAGTCACAGAAGAGCTCAGCGAAGCACTGGCACCGATTAAAGCTTTTGAGCGACTAAAACCAGGCGTACGAAAAGAAAATGGTCTTTATCAGGCAACTTATGAGGCTGTTCCCCAGCGTAGCATCTCACTTGCTGAGCGGATTCAAGCAAACATGCCGACATCTTTTGCTATCACCGGAGATCAAGGACTTCGGCTAATTGATGTAAAAGAGGGGCGCGTCTCCCTGACCGACTTTGTTGCGCAAATGAACCCCCAACAACTTGCAACTATTATTCGCAGTGAGGGAATGTGCAGCCCTAAGGTGACTCCCGGCAGCGCAGCGGCTTTCGGCGGTCTTTCCGATAGCCTGTTTAATTTGGGTATACCAGTGGTTGCAGCCGCGGACGGCCCTTCGGGAATACGTATGGACAGTGGTCATAAAGCCACGCAGGTGCCTATCGGTACGCTCCTTGCTTGTACCTGGAACAGTGAGCTCAATGAGCAGTTATTCTACCTTATAGGGCAAGAGCTTTATGCCAATCAGATTGATACATTATTAGGTCCGGCGGTTAATATTCACCGTCATCCGCTTAACGGCAGAAACTTCGAGTACTTCTCTGAAGATGCGTTAATGACCGGAACCATGGCAGCGGCGCAAACTCGTGGCCTTAAAAAAGCGGGCGTATCCGGCACTCTTAAGCACTTTGCAGGCAATGATCAAGAGACCGCCCGCACTTATGCAGACAGCGTCATGTCACAGCGAGCATTACGCGAAATTCACATTAAACCCTTTGAAATGGCAGTTAAAGAGGGCCTGGCTTCAACCATAATGACCTCTTATAACCCTGTTAACGGGCATTGGACCGCCTCTAATTACGATCTTAATACCACTATTTTACGTGGTGAATGGGGATTCACCGGGATAGTGATGACTGACTGGTGGGCTAAAATGAACGATCCGATTACCGCCGGCAAAGAGGATAAAACCTTTACCTCTTTTATGATCCGCTCGCAAAATGATCTTTACATGGTGGTCGAAAATGACGGTGCCCAGGGTAATATCATGGGAGACGATACGCTTAAAGCTTTAGAAAACGGCACCTTGACCGTCGGCGAACTGCAACGCAGTGCAATGAATATCTGCCGCTTTATCATAGAAGCTCCAGTGATGGGGCGTCCGCTTAAGGCTTATGAGCCGATCAAAGTCTTTAAAGCCAACAACGATATCTTAGCCGTTAATGCGCAGCCCATTGAAAATAGCATTAAACTTAATTGTCAAACTAATAGCAGTGTGACCATAGAAGTTGCTGAGTCAGGGACCTATCAATGCAGCGGTCTTATTCGTTATGATCGTAATTCACAGGCTCAATCTTCGTGCAGCCTTTGGGTTAACGGTATCTTCAGCATGTCTTTTTCAGTTAACGGTAGCGATGGCAAGCTGGTGACTATTGAAGGGCTGCAGGTCAAACTGGAGAAAGGGCGCTACAAACTTGACCTGGATTTCGTAAAACCCGGTCTGAAGTTTGAGTCTATTATTTTTACTAAAGCGTAAAAGTCACGCAGAAACAGGACTCGAAATTACATTTTTGAGTCCTGAATTAAAAGCTCAAATAAGACAAGCGAGAGAACAAAAATGGAGGAATAGAATTTCTTGAATATTATAAAGAGGGATAGCCATTCAATTAATATCTCAGGGATAATGGCTTTGTTTATATTAGGTCAGGGCGATTTAAACCCCGGGATTTAGTCTAATTTTTTCACTGAATTTCGAATAACTATTGTTGGTGATAATTTGTTTTTAAGTTGATAGGATTCTTTTTTGACTAAAGCTAAAATAGCGTTAGCTGCCTCAGTTCCCATCTCCTGAATCGGAAAGTTAATGGTAGTGAGCCCTGGCCTTATATGCTGGCTATAAGTATCATTATCGAAACCGACAATAGAGATATCTTCTCCGATAATTAGGTTTCTTTCACTGCACACATCATAAGCCGCTAAGGCGATATTATCATTTTGGCAGAAAATTGCCGTAATATCAGCAGCCCGATCCAGTACCCGCCTGATTTTTTCATGGTTGCCATCATGATCAAAGCGTCCTTCTTCAATCAGGTTGTCATCAAACGCTATACCATACTCAGCGAGTGCATTTCGATATCCCTGCAAGCGTTCCCGGCTGTCAATTTTGCTAAGCTGCCCGGTGATACAAACTATCCTGCTATGGCCACATTCAAGTAAGTATGAAGTAGCAAGGTATCCGCCAAGTTCATTATCGATACGGATACATTGTTTAGCTAATTCCGGAATATAGCGATTTAGAATGATTACCGCGGATGTGTCTTTGGCTATTGCGATCAATTCTTCATCGGATAACATATCAGAATGAATAATCAGACCGTCAACTTGTTTAGACTGAAGAAATCTAATGGAATCTTTTTCTTTTTCTTTCGATTCCTGACCGCTGGTAACAACCAGATACATATTTTTCTGACGAACAATATCTTCAGTATTATGCATTAATGGCCCATAGAAGGGACCATCAAGCGAGCCTACCAGCATGCCGATACTGTTTGAACGGTTGGATGCCAGTGCCTGCGCGAAAGAGTTAGGTTTATAACCGAGTTTTTTGATTGCTTCAAACACCTTGAGCTTATTACTCTCTTTAACGGTTGGGTGGCCATTGATGGCTCTTGATACCGTTGCTTGCGACACTTGAGCCAGTTCGGATACTTCCTTGATGGTGATCAATCGACTCTCCTTGAAAATATTGTTATCAATTTTAAACGTACTGAGAAAGGGTTTTCGTTACGTTTAGTTACATTTTGTCCATTATATGAAGTATCGATGACTCGGGCAAGTGGTGAAACCCAATATTGCTTGCCTAGTTTAAGGAGTGAGTACTGCAATTTTGTTTTCCTTTTATTATTTTAGTTCAAGGATAAACACTTAGAGTGTGACCCATACCTCATGAAAGCGCTTACTTTAGTGATGATGCTCACTTTAAACAGTATTTTTTTCATTTATACTTAATTTAGAAATTGGCCTCGTTTTTTAATTGTGTAACGACAGTTATTTACTCAAAGTGGCCATTTTTTTAGACGATAAAAGAAAGCGCTTACTTTGAGTTTCTTTGTCGATACTCGGAAAATAAATAACACTATGGAGTTTCAATGAAATTATCAAAAATTACCTTAGCATGTGCGTTAGCAGCTGGTATGGCTGCCCCACAAATCGCATCAGCAGATGATAGCCTCGAGTTCCACGGTTACGCTATATTTGGTGTTAACTATGAGCAGGATAATAATGAAATTATTGATGCTAATGAAAGTACTGCTCAAGATGACATCTATGAAGTAGGTAAATTAGGCAACCAAGCGAGCGGTGGTGAGTTTCTTTTTCTTAAAAAGTTTGAAAGCGAAAACGACACTAAATGGGAACTTGGTGTTATGTATGAAAACTGGGGCTGGGGAACAGGCCTGAAACAGGCCTGGGCTGGTGCTTCAAATGTATTTGAAGCACAACCAAATGCTTATGTTTGGGCAGGGCGACGATTTAATGCTCGTTATCTACAGAATCTAAATGACTACAAAGCTATTTGGGCAGATGGTCAAGGCGCTGGTATTAGCGGTGTTGAACTTGGTTTTGCTAAGCTGGATGTAAGTTTGGTTCAAATGGGCCTAGATGGTATTAATAATACTAATAAGGGTTTGTTTGCTGCAACTTCAAAACTAAGTGATATCAAATTAGGTGATGATATCAGTATGGATCTTATCGCGCATTATGGTTTTACTAATAACGCTTCTGATGCAGAGGATGCTTATATACTTGCTGGGGTAATCAAGGCTTGGAATCATAAACTACTTATTCGTCAATCTGATAATGCAACTAGTGACGTTCTAAATCGAGCTTATGGATATCTAGAAGGCTCAAGAACTTATGTTAGTTTAGAAGGTGGTCAAAGTTTAGGAGAAAATACATCTGTTGACTATCTACTTGGTTACACCGCTACTGATTATGATAATGAAACTGATACTAATGGCTACAATGTCATTGTTCGTCCAATGCATCAATGGAATGATATTCACTCTACTTGGTTAGAAGCAGGTTACTCAGTGGTTGATTTTGACAGCGATCAAGAAAATAATGAAGCCTATAAAGTGACATTATCGCAAAATATTGCAATTGGCGGCGTTGCTTGGGCTCGTCCAATGTTACGTTTCTATGTCACTGCGGGTGAAGAGAAAAATGATGGTGTTACAGATCATCCAGTAATCGCTGGTGCAGCGTTTGAAGCTTGGTGGTAAGCCGATACCATAAGTTATTCACTTATTATTAAAAGTGATAAACTCCAAAAGGCAGCAATCAATCGATTGTTGCCTTTTTTATTTAGAGGATAAAATTTTGAAAAAATTATGGCTTGTCGTATTGGTAAGTTTATTAGCTGCCTGCTCATCAGGTGGAAATGTTGTTACGGACGTTTTTCGGACCTGGAATACGCAATTTTCCGATGTTGCTGAGCTCACTGCTAAATTAAGAACCAAGCAAATTAAGCCTGTACCTGTGATTAATCTGCCATTCCAGATGCTCTCTCTCGATAGCAATAACCGCATCGATATCACTGACAGTTCGCCTGTGGTCAATTTTCCGCAGGGTAAGTCTTTTGTTGCCGCGTTATTACTGCCTGAGCAGATTAGCAGATTTACCTTTTCGTTAGAAAGTATTACCGGTCGTACTGTGTTTGTGCCTAGCGTGGTTTTTCTTAATGAAAATCTTCAGGAAGTTTCGCACAGTGCCGATGCACAATTTACCGATGAAGGGGTTTACTCGATAGAAAATGCCTTTACTGCTGAGATGACACAAGCTATTCGGTATGTTTTGGTTTATAGCAAGGACAGTGTACTGGACGGTAAAACCGAGCTTGTTGATCCGATACGTGAATATGAAAAAAATAAGGGAAATGACCTTTCAGAAAGTTCTTATCCTAAGGTTTACGCTAAACATTCTCCTATCGGTCATCTTAATATCCGCTTAAAAGATGTTTTTTTCAGTGCTCCACTCCCAATGATTGGAGAAAACACAACAAAAAACGAAGCAAATCAAATGACTATAAAAACTATTGATGCGGCGCCTACAATATTAAGTGATACTGAAGAATTTTATTTACAGCAGATTAGTAAGGCGCTAAAAGAGGACAATCTTTCGCGCGCGAAGAGTTTAGTCAAAGAAGCTGAACGAGCTGGCTCAACAAAAGCAAAATCACATTACCTGAAAGAGCTCGGGAAGCAGCAGTAAGCAGTGCATCTTTGCTTCGTTTGTTTTGTGCGGAGTAATGCAAAATTTAAGCAACTATCTTTTTTATATGGGCTTCTATAAGATGCTAAAAAGCGCCGGTGCTTGCTTATCTAAGATCCGGTGAATCTTGCTAGTTGGTAAGATGCCGGTGGTTGGGAGACAAGATGAGAGGCTATTTGTAATGCTCATTGTGGCGTCTGTCCTCGCTTACGATTAAATACTGTGGTTGTGTTAGGAAGTAACACAGCCACAGTATAATTAACCGAAAGCTATTTGCTTACTCAAGTGCATATTCAAAACGAATGTTATCCAGTTTAAAGGTCATTGCTGCCAACGGCTCGATGACCAATAAATTGGTGATTGCTGTGATATCGGCAGACTTACCCGCTGCAAATCTATTGCCTCCAGCCAGTAAATCCACGATATTAATGCGTACTTCGCCCCAGCTACCTGCAGGAGGTGTTGTTACGGTATAATCACTGGTTTGAGGCCAGCCACTATCAAGTTTAACTAACAGTTCGGCGCCTTCTGCCTGACTTTCAACATTAATGTCAAACACTAACTGTCCGCCATCAAGCCAGTGGGTCAAATTCGTTTTTGGCGCCCGGAGATAAATGTTCCCCGCACCGTTTTGCTTAGTGACTTGCAGGACCTTACCGCGTCCGGCTTCTTCGACTTCTTTATAGCTGACCACATTTACAGGGTTATAACTGTTAAACGCCAGGCTGGTATTCAATGCATCCGTATAAATATCTAAAACAGGACCTGCTGCATAACTGTCATCTGCGGCAAGGATGGTGGGTACTGCTTGGCCTTTAACCAGTTTGTCCGTTTCTGAAGTACTGGCACAGCCCTTACCCTTCCAACGATCCGCGCTACAGCGGTAAACACGCACGTAATCAACCGCTAATGTCTGCGGGAAGACTGATTCATCAATACCCTTATTATTTGCAGCAGCTGCCCATGAGCCACCCACTGCAACATTCAACAGCATATGAAACTTTTGATTGAAAGGGGCTCCTTTTTCGGCATTGACCAGCGTGCCGTCCTTTTCATACTGACTGTACCAACCATTTTGTCTTTGTGTGGCAAAGTGAATATTGTCTACATACCAGCGAATTTCACCCTCTTCCCACTCAATTGCGTAGGTATGAAAATCATCGGTGGGATTAATGCCCTTTGGTAATGTTGCGCCTTGACCTGTGAATACATTATCCGGCCATTTTTTTCCGTAGTGCAGAGTACCGTAAGTGCGTGATTCACCTTCCCCGGCAGCGGCACCCGGCGCGTCAGATTGAGCTTTCAAATTGACCGCTTCCATAATATCTATTTCACCGGAAGCAGCCCAGCCGCCATAGACAAAATCAGTTGGCAGCATCCAGATTGCGGGCCAGGTCCCTTGACCTTGAGGCAGTTTTGCACGGACTTCGAAACGACCGTATTTCCAGTCTTTTTTGTTCAAGGTGCTTAATCGAGCCGAAGTATAAGGTAAGGTTTTTGTGGTTTCAGTACGACCATCAGCATTGTCCGGGCCCGTAAAACTGCCTTTTTTGGCGACAATATTAAGCTTGCCATCTGCTACAAAGGCGTTACTTTCCCGCTTGGTATAACATTGCTGCTCATTGTTACCACCACCCCAACAGTTTTCTTCAAAGCCCCATTTCCGCTTGTCAATGCTGTCACCGTCGAATTCATCACTCCAGAGCAACTTCCATTTATCACTTGGCGTGACGGGCGCATCGGTCAACACAACCGGTTTTTTGGTTTGTACCAGGGTGGCATCGCCCGCTACATCTTTTGCTGTTGAGCTGCAACCGACGAGTGCAACGGCTAATGCGACGGCTGTCATGTTTGCGACTAAGTGCGGTACTGTCTTCATTATCGATCCTTTTATGGTGTCCATAGGAAATTTTGTAAGCGCTTTCTTAGGTGGATTTTATGACATAAAGATAGTCAGGGCAATATGGATAATCAAGAAGTTATAACTTGATCACAGGAAGATATTAATGACACTCATTAGCACTTATGGATTAGACTGTTGGGCTGTTCTTTGCTGAGGCGGTAAGCTAACGCGGCATTAACTAGGGGGAGAGAGTTGTAAATATTTGGATTGCGGGCCGAGTAAACTCTGTATGATGGTGTGCAATATCTTTTATGAATCAGCTTATTATGATTCTGTCGCACAAAAGATGCAATATGGTGATATGCCTAAAGTTAAACTGCTAAGATGACCTTGAGTCTTAGTATAAAAAGATTCAAGGTCTTTTTTTAACAGAGCGTAGCGAAAATCTCGGGGGCTTGCCCCCGTGCTGGATAGTGTTGACTGGGCGAAGCCTAGTCAAGATTATCCAGCATTGGCTTTTCAAGGCTTTGTTAGCTTTATCGATTGTGATAAAACTTTGGACTATATTAAAACTCGGTCGCTTGCGGCCGATTCGTTTATCTATTGGTACTTTTTCATCGCTTTAATCAGCGCATCCCTAGCTTTTGTAGAGCCGGCCAGTTCAGCTTCTTCGACAAAACGTAGCGCTTTTTTGTAGTCACCCTCTTTTACCGCTTGCTCAATAAGCGTTAAAAACATTGCTTCGCTTTCTGGCTGAATGCTGTTGTTAATGACTGCTTCTGAGGCAGTTGCTGCTACGATGCTTTCAGCGGCAACCATTGATTGTGCTTTTTTACTGTCAGTTGGGGTTTTGGCCACAATCCCTGTTGCTGAAGTGCGGCTGCTTGGTTTGTAATCAAAGGCAAGTCTGACTACCCCCGTGGCAGTATGCGGAAGAGGTTCATTGCGATGCATTTTATAAACAAGATCTGCACGACCAACCTCTGCCTCCGATTGTTTCGGTGGTGCAAGTGTAGTTATGCCCTGCATCGTCTCTTCTGTTGTCAGGACAAGTAAATATTTAGCGCGTCGGCCGTCTGCAAACGCCGCCGGTAATTCAATATTAGCAAACAAGCGGTCAACGTTTAATAAGGAACCGCTGTCGTATTTAATGGTTTCTTCACTATAGAGTTGCAGCGGTTTATGCTGTTCCTCTAAGATCAATATGGTAGGGACAAATACGCTTGCTACCATCGGAGAGGATACCGCAATTTTAATTGCCACATCCGTCTCCGGTAAGGCAATACCTTTGACAAAGGATTTACCTGTGGTGAAGTTAAAGGCATCATTTTGTGATGTAATGAGGAAGTCAAATTTACCCGGCTCAGTAATTACCTGATAATTAAGCTCGCTTAATGGTGTTTATTTTGAGTGTTTGGAAGTCTATAGACGGATCTACCTTTTGTATTTTTTGCGTGTTTTTTTCGCCGCAATCAACAATCATACTTTTATTATTGCTGCATCCTGTGGCTAATATCGCTAAATCTATAACGAGCATTTTTTCATTTTAATTTCTTGTCTGAAAACTGATACAAACGAGTCTAGAAAGGATAAACGCCCATTATTATTTAAGAAAGCGCTCACTTTTATTTTGGATGCAAATTTTCCGAAATATTGATTACGTATTCAACTCTCGATATTAAAAAAATTCCCAAGGTGAGCGGTTAACAGGTGAAACATTACTCTGCCATATAGGTCATGAAATGGAAGGTATCTATTTCCCTGACATAACCTATAACATCCTTCGTAAATGAAGATTTAAAACGATCTTAAAAAGCTCGGCTTACCGATCTATGGTGCTACTAATGGTAGGGCAAGAAATATTGATAAACGCCAAGTAGTCTAAAGAATCATCTTAAGCTAAGCTCATATTCAACTCAGAAGAGCCGACATGCTGCAGTGATTATAAATGGAGCCGATTAGAATATTAAATCAATGGAGCCATAATTCGCAAACTTGAGTATCATAAAATTAGTATGACTAGATCCAATCGTAAATATTTATTACTGAATTTTTTCCGCTGAGTACGTTATAAAATGCTGGCATCGTTTAGCTCTGAACAGGTTAAATTCGCTACGGCGAAAGGGTTGGCGATGAAGAAAGTTTATTACCAGCATGATCTGAAAAATACACTGCTGCCAGTGTCGACTGTTGGTGGAGTGCAGATAGGGCTGTTCTGTCTTATACGATTTTAACTGAAGGGGTATTTCAATGACATTCACACTTTCCCGCTTTTTAGATATAAAAAAAGGCGCTAAATAGCGCCTTTTTGATTAACATCTTATTTAACCTAGTGGTTAATTAAGGCTTTGCAAAATAGCATTAACCGATGCTTTTGCATCGCCAAATAACATTTCAGAGTTCTCTTTAAAGAACAATGGATTCTGCACGCCCGCATAACCTGATGCCATTGAACGTTTAAAGACAACCACTTTTTCGGCTTCCCAAACGTGTAATACCGGCATACCGGAGATAGGGGTACCAGGCTCATTTGCCGCCGGGTTAACCGTATCATTTGCACCAATCACTAATACCACATCAGTCTTAGTGAAATCATCATTGATTTCATCCATTTCTAATACGATATCGTAGGGTACTTTTGCTTCCGCTAATAATACGTTCATGTGACCAGGTAAACGCCCTGCAACCGGGTGAATACCAAAACGCACTGTTTTACCTTTAGCGCGCAAGTATTTGGTTAACTCAGCAACCGGATATTGTGCTTGTGCCACAGCCATCCCGTAACCTGGAACGATCACAACATTTTTAGCCGCCGCCAGTGAGTCTGCAACTTCCTGAGCGCTTGTTTCAAAATGCTCACCCTGCTCTTCGTCGCCACTTTGTACGGTCACTTCGTTACCAAAACCACCTAGAATAACGCTAACGAACGAACGGTTCATTGCTTTACACATAATGTAAGAAAGGATGGCACCCGAAGAACCCACTAATGCACCGGTGATGATCAGTAGATCGTTGGAAAGCATGAAACCTGTTGCTGCCGCTGCCCAACCTGAATAGGAGTTAAGCATAGAAACAACCACGGGCATATCTGCGCCGCCGATTGAAGCCACTAAATGCCAACCGAATGCCAGAGCAATCAGGGTCATTATGATAAGGGCGGTTAGCCCTAAACCACTACTTACAAAACCAACTAGCAGAAATGCGCTTGATGCCAGTACGGCAAGGTTAATCCAGTTTTTACCCGGTAGGCTAAGTGGAGTACTGTTAATTTTTCCACTGAGTTTGCTATAGGCAACAATTGAACCGGTAAAGGTAACAGAGCCGATAAAGATACCTAAAAACACTTCAACGTCATGGATTGATTGCTCAACCCCAGTCAGCAAGCCATGTTCTAGATAGGAGTTGAAACCGATGAATACGGCGGCAAGACCCACAAAGCTGTGCAGTACAGCGATAAGTTCCGGCATTGAAGTCATTTCTACTTTTAATGCTAAACGAACCCCGATCCCTGCGCCAATTGCCATTGCTACGGTAATGTAACCCATGCCTGCAACTTGGGAGCTGGCGATGGTTGCAATGATTGCAACTATCATACCTATGATGCCAAAAATATTACCGCGTTTGGCACTTTCTTGACTGCTTAAGCCGTTAAGGCTGGCAATAAAGAGAATGGCTGCAATGATATATGCAGCTGTAATTAATCCTTGAGACATGCTTATTTATCCTTTTGGAACATTTTCAACATACGATGAGTAACGGTAAAGCCACCCACGATATTGATGGTGGCGATCAGTATTGCAATAGTCGACAGGGTGGTCACGAAACCGTTACCTTGACCTACCTGCAGTAGAGCACCGATGATGATGATACCGCTGATTGCATTGGTTACACTCATCAGTGGTGTATGCAGAGAATGGGCAACATTCCAAACCACGCCGTAACCGACGATACATGCCAGTATAAAGACGGTGAAATGAGCTAGAAAGTTTGACGGCGCGACGCTTGCAAGCCAGCCAAACAGCACTGCGGCAACAACGGCTGCAACAGGTTTAATCCATTTGTTTTCTGCTTTTTTCTCAACCACTGGCGCTGATTTTGCAGCTTCAGCTTTAGGCGCTGGTGCAGCACTAACGTTGATTGCCGGTGGCGGCCAGGAAATCTCGCCTTCTTTAACAACGGTTGCGCCGCGAATAACTTCATCTTCAAAATCAATATTGATAATGCCGTCTTTGTCTTTACAAAGCAGCTTCATCAAGTTAACTAAGTTGGTTGA
>NZ_JBLIED010000036.1:0-37372 GCF_047632955.1 Psychromonas sp.
TTCATCCTGCGCGGTGGCGCCGGGATCCGTAAAGGTCTCATTCAGGTTAAGGTTGATTGGATCGGCACCCAGCAGGGTCAATACAGGTGCAAGCGTATTATCACGAACAATCACGGTGCGGCTGATCGAAGCAGCGTTGCCGTCGGAGTCGGTCACGCTGTAGGTTACCGTATAAGTGGCGGCGACGCTGGTATTCACATCGGAGACTATGGTGATTGCAGAAGTCAGATCACCATCCAGATCGTCCATGGCCGTTGTTCCCGGATCAGAAAATATATCACCGAGATTGAGGTTGATTGGGTTGACTCCTAGCAGAGTAAGTTCCGGAGCAATGGAATTATCTGTTGTATATTCCACATAAAGCAGCGGCGCGCCTGCGGAATCACCATCATAAGATTCTGCTGTTCTTGTTCCTGTACCAGTGAAAATAAAGGCCATAGAATTGCCACTGTTCCAACCTGTTTGAGAGATTATCTCCTGTACAATTTCTGACAGTTCTGAGGTGCGCTGATCTTCCCCTGCTGCGCCTATGGTGTCCCATGCTGGAGGGGCCCATAATACGGATGTATTGGTTGTGGCACGGGAGCTGACATTGTAGTCTGCTTCGGTAAAGCTAACTGCATTGTCTGTACTTTCAGCAGCTATGTTAATCAGTGTATCCAGAATGAAGTCAGCTTCATCTGCCTGAAACTGGATATAGGCTTTGGTGATAATTGCATTTGTTGGAATAGACAGGTCGATAAAACGGATTCCTATCGTCTGAGACTGTTCATCAACGACCAGATCAAGGTCGGAACTGGTCATATAAACCCTGCCGTCTGGATTCTCTTCGGCATCATCTGTACTGGCTAAAACCCTACTTTGCAGTTCGTAAATTCCATCAGTGACTACAACACGACGGTTGACCGAGGCACTGTAACCGTCATAATCAGTAACCGTGTAGGTGATCTGATAGACACCCACATTGGCAGTGTCAACATTTGATGTGGTCTGTATGAAAGCGCTCAGATCGCCATCTGCATTGTCTATAGCTGTTGCCCAGGGATCAGTGAAAGTATCACCGAGATTGAGGTTCATTGGACTGGCGCCGTTCAGGGTAATTACCGGTTCGTTACTGCCGACAACAATTGACAGGTCGTCGAAGCTATATAGTTCGCCATCGTAAACCGTGATCCGCAGTACATAAGTGCCTATCATTGAGAACGAAGCGATGGTATTTTCATTGTTAGCATCTGCAAAGCTGACGACTCCCGGTCCGCTCTGTTTGCTCCATGTCACAGTCAATGCATCATCAGGTAACCCGTCATCGGATACGCTGCCAGTAAGGTAGGCATCAGCGGGCAGCAAGATTGATTGATCTTCTCCGGCCGCAACGACCGGCATATCATTTGTCGTCGTGAATATTGTGGGGATCGACATCTCGTATATAACGCCATCATTTTCGTCAGGATCGCTGTTATTGTCGACGCCGCGAGCCACCATATACAGATTGGTTACTGCTGGATTCTGACTACTGGGGCCCAGAGCGAGACCCGCTGCCTTGTTCGGGTCGATAGAAGATATGTTGATAGTGTTCAACAGTATTCCGTAGAAGGTGGTCTGAATAATTAACTGTTCATGCGGACCAACGATAAATAAAGAATCATTTCTTGAATCGAAAACGATGCCTTCAGGATCGGTTACACCCAGGCTCTGCGTATCAAAACTACTAACCAGATTGGCCGCTGTTAGGTTATCGAAGTCGCCATTATTGCTGCTAATTCTGTACACTGTATTATCAGCACCACCAATGATAAATAGAGAATCAAGACCATAAGTCACGTCCTCCGGATCATTAATTCCAAAAGAACCTGTTGAAAATGAAGTGACAATGTCATCGTTACCGGTGAAGCAGGTGAGATTGGCCCCCGGATTAATTTCGTAGATTGCCTTATCGTTATCATCAGAAAAAAAGCAATGCTTGTTCTCCGGATTGATTGTTATGCCAGTCGGTTCATTGGAAAAGGAAGTTGTCGAATAAGTTGCAAGCAAACTTCCTTGACTGTCGACCTTGAACACATTGACTCCCTGGAAAATCGCCATTTCATTGATTTCAGAGTCTGTGACCAAAAAAGCGTCCACGTCTTCCACTAATAAGGGGGGAAGGTAGACGATACCGGACGTATCTGGGGCGGGGAAATTAGAGGTATCAATAACCTGAATCAGATTAGCCTCTATTTCAGCGGCCATTAATCGAGGGGGGCCCATTACGAGAACGATACTAATGCTTGTTGCAGATATAACAACTAAATTGAACACCATAGCAGCCATTATTCGGCTAATACGAGTAAGCCCTTTCTGGAATAATTTCATAATTAAGCCTTCAAATAATCACATTACAATAGAAACATTCTTATTATTAATTTCTAGAAACTTTTATAGATTTTTTAGTCGCCAGTATTAAGTAGGCTTATTAAAATTCATAAGCACCGTTAAATTAGAAAGATGGCGGGGTAACTCAAATAATCATTTATACCTAACTAACAAAGTACAAAGACAAATTAATTAGGTAAAGGCTATTTTTTCACATGAGTGGATTATTTTGAAAGACATTAAAAAAACCTATTTTAAAAATCCGACTCACATAGAGTATTGCAAAAGTTTTATTTTCTGCCATCTAAAATCCATTTTTGTCACCAGCTTCGCGTTGCGTAACTGTTAAGTTATTGTTAAGGCATTGTTAAGTATAGATGTTTTTTCACAAAAACATGAAGTGCAGCATATCTATTTTCAAAAATATTCTGCAGTGACAATATAATAAGGTTACAACTCATTGAATTATAAAGAGCTGCGAAAACGACAGTCCTCTCTGGTGCCACTTCAATAGCAAAAAAATTTAAAGGTAAATCTCTCAGTGAACCGGATTCGGTTTAATTTAGGTCAATAATCAGTGTCCACGTGCATTGAAGAGCTTTATCAGCTAGGCAGAAGACGGGTTAAGAAACTCTGTTAAATGTTCGGTTTACTGCCCAGTCTGAGCCCTATTAAAATTACTTACTACCTTGTATTTTCTGTTGTGGATTTTTGATTATCCACAAAGTTATTTTAATGAAGAGTATTGATCCATTTATTAATACACAATAATCCAACCTTTCTAACCTAATAAAAACGGTTTAATAGGATCTTGCCCATCTTGAACTTGCCATGGCGTGTTTCTAAAGCGGATTTCAACTCGGATGTAATATTGATCTAGACTCTGCGAGTAACGCGATCCCTTTTTCCTTAAAATCAATCAACATCTTCAGGTATATCGCTTATATAAGTGAGTATTTTTACTGATATAGAAAAACCTAAAGCCTTTATTAAAACTTGTCTGTAGTTTGACGAATATATGTAATTGACAAAAAAGAAAGTAATGCTTTACTTGTAATGACATCCATTCGCATTCAAAACGCAGTGCAGATTCGCGATTCTAAAATCCTGATACTTCACCTTCATCAATTAACTGGCTGTATATAGTGTTTATTATTGGTAGTGACTAACCGATGGTATTGACGGGTTTTATTAAAACGATTTAAAAGGTTGCTGGCAAAAGTGCGAGCAATAACGACTTACTGAAACATGCTGCTAATGTACCTGCAATCTTTTCTGAAATTGACAGTTTATAAAAGCTAGTTGGATTTCAGCCGAATACCAATATCGAGTTTGGTATTCATAATTTTGTCGCAGGGTCTAAAGGATTTCATCAGATGACGAAGATGAATAATCATTCATAAGTTTTTAAATAGTGATATTTGTATGAAAAATAATTTCAACGGTTTGTTTGTTATAAACTCCTTAGAAGGAGGCGGTGCAGAAAAGGTATTTGCGTCCTTAATGTCACTTATAGAGGAAGACAAGGGGAAAGAATACGATTTTGATGTTGTCATATTAGATGAATTGCCAGAAGTTTATTCCTTGCCTGAATCAATAACTATTCATCGACTGGGTAATCGTTTTGGAAGGGTAGGACAATTTATAAAATTTTTAATAATAGTCAAGAAAGTAAAGCCAACTTTTGTTGTTAGTTTTTTATTTCGTTCAAATCACTTTAACGCAATTGCAGGTTGTATTTTCAAATATCGTTGTATTATTAGTGAAAGAAGTAATACCAATGGCAGAATTATCGGGCGTTTTAAATCCTTAAAAAAATTATTAGTAAAAACTATCTTTGACAAGTCAGATGCTATTGTCTGTGTTTCTGAAGGTGTTGGTGAATGCTTGATTACCGATTATTCAATAAGTCCAAGCAAGATAAAGTTGCTAAATAACCCATATAATGATGTTGAATTGATTGCTTTATCAAAATTAAGTAATGAGGATTATTCTGCTAAAAAATATATTGTTGCGGTGGGACGTTTGGTTAAAACAAAAGGATTTGATGACCTAATAATTGCCTTTTCTAAAGCCAATATCTCATGCGATTTGAAAATCCTTGGTCAAGGACCTGAGTTGGAAAGGTTAAAAGAGATCTCTGCAAATAATGGTGTATGCGATAGAGTTGAATTTTGTGGTTTTCAAAAGAATCCCTACCCCTATATAAGTAATTCAATACTATTTGTGCTCCCCTCTCATCTGGAAGGTTTTCCTAATGCTTTGGTAGAGGCGATGACTCTATCGAAGCCGGTAATAGCATCTAATTGTACAGACGGCCCAAAAGAGATATTAGGGTTAGAAGGTTCGATCGATACAGGCGTTGCTAAACAAGCTAAATTTGGTCTTATTTATTCGCCTGGTGATTTTAAAGCCTTAGCTTCTGGTTTAGAAACGTATATTAACTCAGAAGAGTTGTTAAAAAAATACGCCAAATTAAGCCGTAAACGTTCGAAAGATTTTAGTCGAGAAAAATTCTATTCACAGTTCAATTTGCTATTGGCAGCAGTGGTTGGTGGATCATAATGACGCTTGAAATATGTAAACTATTATTATTTTTTTTTATAGGTTTTTACACCTTTAGGTGGATGAAAGTAAATAAGTGCTCACAAATTCTTAACTTTATATTTTGGCTGGTTTTTTTAAGGTTTGTTTTGGCTGCTTTTCATGAACATACCTACCCAGAAATATTGGGTCCATTTTCGATAATTTCTATATATTCCGTTTTGCTTGTGTGTACCTCAATTGTTTTTATGTACTTAAAAAATATACCGATTATGTTTACCCATCGGTTTTATTTGATTAAGGCGTTGATATTTTTAATGTTTGTAAGTTCTATTGTTAATTCCAATCTAATTCAGTCGGTAGATTCGATATTTAGATGGATGTTTCTCTTACAGTTGTCGACGATGTTAATTGAGTCAATTAAATATAATGGCATAGTAAAGGTACTGAAAGTAATTTCCATTGCATATTTGTATCCAGTTATATTGGTCATCTTTTCAATAGTATTAGGTGTCAGCAAAGCGACTGAAATAGATGGTTCGATCAGCTATGTTGGTGGCTATTACCATGAGGCACTCATTTCAGTTCTTATATTAGGTGCAATGTCCATTTTTATTTTGCTGGTGACTGAACAGGGCGAAAAATTTAAGAAACTCTATTTACTGACTTTTTTTTGGTTTCTTCTGGTCATGATTAATTATCGAACGACACTTTTAGCCTCATTATTTATAGGTGTTTTTGTTTTATTTGCTATATATAAAAATACACAAATAATCTCCAATAAAATCATCATGGTGCTATTAGTTATTATGGTTACGCTGGTGACAACTATTTTTGCTCCTTCTGATTTATTCGAACGTTTCCAAGAAATACCTGACGCCATATCTCAATACTCTCATTTTTTAACCCTTCCTGAATATTATTCAGAAGCAGACCAAGATTTTTTTTCTGGCCGAATATATATCTGGAGTACTTACATTTCTGGTGCTTTGGATGGAACAGATATTCAGCTTTTCTTTGGGCAAGGGATGAATGCTTGGAAAGAACGGTTTTCAGTGTATGCGCACAATACATTCGTTTCATTTTTTTATGAACTGGGTATTTTGGGACTTGGGATTTTTAGCCTCTTGATTGTTAATGGATATCGCAGAATCTTAAAAATTAAAAAAAGTGACATAGCTCTTTCTCTATGTGGTGTATATACCGCATTTGTTGTACTCAATTTTGGGACCATGCCGTTATGGCAAGTAGAGGGAATAATTTTATTTTCCTTAATAATTGCCATAACTGAATATTACGTTCAAAGCGAAAATAATGAGATTGAAAAGCAAGCAACTTATGGAGCATATACGAGCGTCACATGATTCAAAAAATCAAAGCTGTATTGTTTTCTGTTGATCAAATAAATTGTTTTCATTGGTATTTTCGTTTATTAGAGTTCCATCTCACTAGAGCTGATTTCGCGCCTAAGATAGGCCGGTTCGCTTACCTAAATTACTAAAGATGCTGGGTAGTTTGGGTATATATCTTGCTATAGATGTTAAATGTACGCATTTAAGCACTGTAAATCGTTTATATACGCGATTTTCGAACAGCACCTATTTTGCAAATACTTTTAAATATGCCTGACTTTATAGGTAATCAGGTAATTAATTGGAGATAGCAGTTGGTTATTATTGTGCTCTAGAAGCCAATAGCGTGCTGACTAACTTTCGATGCTGTCGAAACTTCAAAAATTGGTATTCCAGGGAAAGTGATAAAACAAGGAGTAAATAAAATGTAATTAAATTATGACTTAAAAGAATGGAGAGGACATGCAAAATTTTAAAATTGCTTTTGTTGGTAGCCGAGGAATTTTTTCTAATTATGGTGGTGTTGAAAATGCAACGCGGGAAATAATTTTAGAAATGTCTCAAGAACAAAATGTATACATTAATGTCTACTGTGTAAAGAGTGAGAATGATAATAAATTTGCTCTGCCTGAAAATGTAAAAACAACCTTTATTCCTGATTTTATTTACAAATATTTAGGCCAACATAGTTACATATTATTTTGTATTTTGAATGTTTTGTTTATTAATAGGCCAAAAGTCGTCATTTTGTTTGCCTCTGGGCCATGTGTTTTTACACCGTTATTGCGCTTTGGTGGCATTAAGGTCATAACAAGCTTGCGTGCATTTGATAGTGCTAGGGATAAATGGGGTAAGGTCAATCGCACCATTTTACAGTTTGGAGAGTATTGTTCGTGGCGCTTTGCAGACGAATTTACGGCTAATAGTAAGGAAATGATTTCTGTTTGTTCGAAATATAGGCATGACGCACATTTTATTCCTAATGGCGCAAAACCGATTATAAATGAAAGCATGAAAGAGTTAGAAATTTATGGCCTTAAACCTAACCATTATTTATTATTTTCTGCCCGTTTGGATCCTGTTAAAAGATTGCATTTACTTTTAGAAGCCAATCAAAGACTTCCTGATTCTATTCGTTTACCACTGGTCATTGCAGGGGGGAATGTGAAAGATAAGGCCTATGAAAAAATGTTAAGGAAGTATGAAAGTCAATCTGTCATTTTTTTAGGTCACATTAACAGTAATCAAGTAGATACTTTAATGAAATATTGTAGAGCTTTTATTTTACCCTCCGTTCTTGAAGGAATGTCAAACAGCTTACTCTCCGCCATGGCAAATTCTAAAGCTGTTTTGGCCGCCGATATTGTAGAAAATAGCGATGTGGTTGAATGTAAAGAGGCACTGTTTGAAAAAGATAATGTAAATGATTTGTATGAAAAGTTAATCAAGATTTCAAGCGATATACCTTTCTGTAATAATCTGGGAATGAAACTTGGTGTCATTGCGAGTGAAAAATATTCCTGGAATGCAACATCGACTATGTTCTTTGAATTAATAAAGAAACACGTTTAATATTTTTACAAAAGGGAGTTGATAGCAAAATGATAGCGCATGCGGTTTACAAACAAAGTGGTCGAAAGCTTCTAGCGGCAAAGGATTGTAGCTAAGCAATATCAATGGAAAGAATGCTTGAGCTTTAAAAGTGCAACAAAGCATAGGGAAAGGCTTTCGTTTTTTAACCTGATCACTCAATTTGAAAAAGCAAAGCTGAAAGTTCAATTAGCATATTCTTTGGACTTAAAGTACAAACCAACTCAAAAAGCCAACAGCACTTCGAGTCTTTTTTTTGATTTCTAGGGTTCATGTCTTAAATATCTCTGGCCAGCAGGAATTGGTAGTGAATTTAAACGAGAGTGACAGAGTGATTATTTATTGTATGGGCCAATATATCAAAATTTATTCCTGACAATAATGGGGTTGACTGCTAAAAAATGTGCAGAATGTCAGTGAGAATAGATATAAATATTAATTATTTAAAAATGTTCCTATAAATTTCATGAATTAAACTACAATAAATTATCAATAACCTATTTGCTGACTGCTAAATAAGTTTGTTTAGATAATTAGATTTTTACTTAATTTTACTTAAACAGCTCGATTTTTATTAATATCTATCATTTCGTAAATCAAAAATTTCAATATTTAGGGATGAATGTATGAAGTTAATCGCAATTATAACCATGACCACAATTATTAGCTCTATTCCTCGCGTATTTGCAGACAAATTTGAACCAGCTGCTTTCTCTAATTACTTCACGCCAACGATTGAAACAATAGTTGAGTATGATGACAATATTTATACCACTGAAGATCAAACAATTTCATCTTATAAATTTTATCTCATACCTTCAATTAAATTTAATTTTGAGGATGGTGTAAACCGTTACGGTGCAGAATATAAGCTAACTTCTATTTCGTATTCTGATGGCGGTTTATATAATAATACTAATGACGCTGATGACGATGCTATCGATCATAGCTTTTTGCTCTATGCGGACAATGATTTTACTTCAAAACATCGCACCTCAATCAACTTATCATACGATAAGTTACATGAAGCGCGTGGTTCGGGATTAACCGAGAGTGATCCCTTTGAATTCGCTGATCCTATTACATACGATTTATTTAAGTCGCGCCTTTATTATCAGTTTGGCGGGCGAAGAGCAAAAATGCGTCTTGGTGGTGGTTTTGCATATAGAGATAAAGAGTTTACAAAATACGAAACAACCACTAAATACAGTAGTTATGATGGTCAGAAATTCTTTTTTGATGTTGACTATCAATTAGGTAATATCACTTATTTAACCTTTGACATCTCGACTGAAGATATTAGTTTTAAAAGCCTTCAGAGTGGAAGTACTTCAAGTGATAATACAGATACTCGCGCCCTACTGGGAGTGTCTTGGAGAGGTCTCGGAAAGTTAAAGGGGAATGCTAAAATTGGCTATCAAAGTAAAGCTTATGATGTAGATGCCAGCAATCGTGATGATTTTAGTGGAGGGAACTTAGATATTGGTCTTCAATGGTCCCCACTTCAGCGTTCAATATTTTCTTTTGATTTAAACAGTGCCGCTGAAGATACAAATAACCCTACAGACGGTAATTATATTATTAAGGTTGCAGGTAAAGTTGGTTGGTTCCATAGTTGGACAAGCAAAATAGATTCTAATATTCGTTTAGGTTATGAAAACGATAAATATTTTGGTTCAGATCGTGTAGATAAAATAAGCAATATAGGCTTTGATGTTTCCTATGGTTTCACTCGCTGGCTTAATGTGTCAGCAGGTTATGACTACGCTAGCACCGATTCAGATGCGCCTGATATCGGTAATGATCAAAGTATCTTATTTGTTTCCTTAATAGTTGGATTATGATGAAAAATTTAATAGCTATACTGATATTTTTAATATCTTTTCAATTACATGCGAATCAGAGTTCTGACTATACTCTTGCCGCCGGTGATCAAATTCGTATCTTAGTTTATAACGAACCTGATTTAACGTTACAAGTGCTGATTGGTGATGATGGGAAAATCAATTTTCCACTTGTTGGCAATATTCCTGTTTCAGGAAAAACAACGAAAGAAGTTCAAAAACTGGTTCATGATGGTCTAAAGGGGGATTACTTACTCAATCCATCGGTGCAAGTCGATATAGTGACTTATCGACCATTTTATATTCATGGTGAAGTTAATAAACCAGGGGCATATGCGTATCAGCCTGGTCTGACGGTAGATCAGGCTGTTGCGTTAGGTGGTGGCTTTACAGAAAGGGCTTCAATTTCAAAGATATATCTGGACCAAGGGCTAAATAGCAAATCACAGAAAAAAAATGTCTCACTCGGTTATATTGTGTCACCAGGAGATACCATCACCATTGAGCAAAGCTTCTTTTAATGTTGGAGAACACTAAAATGCAAATAACTAATCCAGCTTCTCCAGAGGCATTGATAGATCTAAAATTTTATATGAGAATCATTTCCAAAGGTAAATGGAAGATTATTGCTTTTGCAATATTTATCACTCTATTGGTCACGGTTTATGTTTTTTATTTACCGCCCATTTATCGTGCCACATCCACTTTATTAATTAAAACCGATCAAGAAAATACCGTATCCATTGATTCAGTTATTTCCCTTGATACTTCTCGTAAAGATTATTTTTTAACGCAATTTGCCATTTTGCAATCACGAACGGTAACAGAGCAAGTCATTGATGAATTAAAACTTGAACTTGATCCTGAATTTTTACCTGCTGAAAAAAATAATATAATAGTTACTCAAGTTAAAAACTACATTAAATCAGTTATTCCTGAGAACTTGTTGCCAAAAAGAGAAGAAGATGTGATTGATTTGCGTAGCAAAAAAGTAGCACTAATTAAGAATTTCCAAGAAAATTTGAGCATTACACCGATTCGTAATACGCAATTAGTTAATATCTCTTATGATGCCAAAGATTCAGCATTAGCAGCATTAATTGCAAATACTGTTGGTGACGTATATATAAGACAAGAGATGCAAGCTCAGATGGATATTACCCAAAAAGCCGTTGATTGGCTAAAATTGAGACTTGAGCAGTTACGTATAAATCTAGAAGTTTCAGTGACCAAGTTGCAAGACTACCGTGTTCAAGAAAATCTAATCGATATTGAATCAAAAGGGGTGAAAAGTATAGAAAGTGGCGAGCTTGCAACGTTAACGGCCGGATATTTAAATGCGAAGAAAGCGCGATTTGAAGCCGAAACCATTTATCTCTTTGTCAATAATGTTAAAAATAATGCTTCATTACTTAGCTTGAAAGAAATCAGCGACCATCCTCTTATAAAGGATATTAAGGCGGTTGAAATTAAATCGGAACAAAAAGTATCTGAATTAAGCTTCCGTTACGGGAACAAACACCCTAAATCTATTGCTGCAAAAGCTGAGCTTGCTGCCGTGAGGAAAAATCTGCGCAATCGGGTAAATAAATTGGTACAAGGTATTGGCGAAGAGTTAACAGCGGCAAAAGATAATGAACGTCGTTTTGAGGAAGAACTCGAGTCAGCAAAGGTTTCGTTTCAGGGAGTTACCAATAAAGAAGAAGAGTATTTGAGGATCAAACGGGAAGTCGAAGCAAACCGTAAGCTTTATGGCACTTTTTTAGCTAGATATAAAGAGATGGAGAGCACGACCAATTTAGAAGTCATACAAGCGAGAATCATTGATTTTGCGGAGATACCCGCTTCTCCTGAAAGACCGAAAAAGGCATTGATTGTGTTAATAACTTTTATTATTTCTGTTATTTTTGCATCCATATTAACCTTTCTTTTTGACTCACTTAATGACACCTTTAGAACCGCTTCTGAAATAGAAACGAAATTAAATAAACGCTTACTCGGTTTATTACCTATGATTAAGACCAAAGGTAAACGGCCTTTGCCATCCCATGTCTATTTTGATGATAATTATAAAGGCTTTTCTGAAGCAGTACGTTCTTTGAGAACCGCATTAGTTTTATCTCATTTTGATGATAATTCGAGTGTCTTTTTAATCACTTCATCTATCCCCAATGAAGGTAAGACAATTACAGCAATAAATATTGCCTATGCAATGACTCAGATGAAAAAAACGTTATTGATTGAAGCTGATATGCGTCGTCCAAGTTTTACTAAAATCTTTAATTTACCTCCATATCAAGAAGGTTTATCAAACGTTATTTCAGGCACTGAGAAGTTAGATAATGTCATTATTCACGATCAAAAATCTGGCATTGATATTTTATCCGCAGGTTTTATACCACCAAATCCGCTGGAGTTGTTATCTTCGCAACGATTTACAGATATGTTAACTGCATTAAAAGAGAAATATGAGTGTATTATTATTGATTCCGCTCCAACGCAAGCGGTTAGTGACTCATTAGTATTAGCTCAAAAAGCTGATTCTGTAATATACGTAGTCCGCTCGGAAATGACTAAACAAGCTGTGGTGAAAAAGGGTATCGCACGCTTACTTGAAGTGGGTGCCAAAATTGATGGTGTAGTACTCAATCAAGTTAATATTCAAAAATCTGCTCAGGAGGAAGGCTTTCAAGGATATTACGATTATTATGAATATGGCCAAGAACAAAAACCCAGTAAATAAGATCAACACTCCGAATAGTTTTATGATGCAATAGCCTAGCCCCGTAATCGCTATATTGATCATAAATAATTGGTATTTTTTGACAACTTAGGTCTAATCCTAACGCGTCAAAAAGCCTGCCCATCAAGTGTTGATTGAATTCCCGACCTTGCTACGAGGCGATTGATATCACAAGGGCTTACTGGTGGATTTGTCTGTTCAATCTTCAGTCAATTCAATGCTGTTAATGAAGCGTTTACCTGCAGACTAATCACTTCTTTGCGCCGTGATTGGCAATGAGTCAGCCCTGTATATTATTTTCACATCTCTGAATAAAACTCACAACGCAGTTAGGAATAATTTTAACCAGAAAGGGTGATCAACTTTTTAGTTCTTTTGGTATTAATCAGCGTCATTGCATCCCACATAATATCGGTTGAATACAATAAAGCCCTGCCTGTTTTTTGTTTATTCCAATCCAACATCACAACACGAATTTTAGGTTTTAAGCGCTTTGAATAAACCTCTTTGGTGTAAATTGGTGTAAACCCCGCTTTCCGCACCTAAAGTTCATCACTACATGTTAATAAATGGTTTTGTTTTTTTTGCCAAGTTGGGATGAAAAATAACCTGGTTATGCATGAGTGCGGAATGTCGAACAAAAATCTTATTTCATTCATATCTTAATCATTTTTACCCATGTATTTTTTCAAATAATATTGTTTCTTATCTTTATCGGATAATTTTTTTGTATTATCAGTACCTATTAATATATTTTTTTTATAAGTACTAATATCTTTAATTATTTTTGCTGGAACACCGGCAGCGACAGAATTTGACGGAATCGATTTACTGACAACCGAGTGAGCGCCAATAACAACATTATCACCGATTGTAACTCCTGGTAAAATAATGGATTTGTAGCCTAGAAAAACATTGTTGCCGACTGTTATCGTTTTTACTTTATCGATTTCAGGATATTCATCTCTAAATACCCATACTCCTCCATCATGTGTTTCAAAACGCACAGAGGTTGCAGAAACGTGATCGCCTAAAGTTATTAAATAGGGCTCACTACTAAAGGAAACATCAATTAGGCGGCAGTTTTTTCCAATATTGACCCCTATTTTTTTAGCATATTGGATTGGATACTGTTTTCTATAATAATATTCGTATAATTTCCGTATCATTTGCATATGATATTTTCCCTACATAGGACATTTAACAACTCTATCGGTGAAATATTTGAAGTATCTATTTTTTTAATATTATGGCTAGATAACGCATTAAATTCACGGCTATAACGGGAACAAAAATCAATAAATTCTATTTTATTCATATTCTGAGATCTAACGCGTTGGTTTTTTCTGTTTTTCACCCTTTGCCATAAAACATCGTGATCAGCACTTAAATATATAATGTTCTGGATATAAGAATTTACTAACTTTTCTAAAAAATCGCTTTTTAAAATATTCTCTTTTCTCAACAATGCAATCTGAAAAAAGGGACCTTGATCTAAAATAAAATTAGACGTTGGTTTATGGTTAATAAATGTCCAGTACTTAATTATCATTATTGATGCAAATAAGCGTAAAACAATCTTAGACACTTCAATATGTTGTGTTTTTACATAAGCTTTAATAAACCAAGGAATTGCTAAGAAAGAAGATAAAAGTATAAACAATTTATACTCCTTAACAGGTATTGCAGAAGTTATATTGGCATTTTTGCTTTTTATTTCATTGATTAACGTTGATTTACCTGTGCCATTTAAACCAATGATTTCAATCAAGTCATATCTTTTGCATAAACTTTTTTTGATAAACTTAAGTATTTTTCTTTGAACCTCTTCTCTATTTGTAATGCCCGTGTCAATTACTTTTGCATAAGGAGCTTCCCAATCATTATTCCATATTTGTCCCGATCGAAAACGCGGTTCATTTGCTTTATTTTCAGGCCTACGCAAAAGTGCAACCTCAGGATCTAACTGCAGAATAAACAGCTCATCTACACCATTTATTTTGTTATAAGTAGCCTCTTCAAGGCGGGATAAAAATTCAAATTTATTGCCTGTATGCATTCTTACTTCGGGACAGTCCCTCGCTGTAATTCCTTTTAACGGAATCCTATTAAGCAAAACAATATATCCTTTATCTCTGAGCTTACAGGCTCTTCTAAATTCACTGAGCCTATCAAAAGCCAGTGCGAGATAGCTCAAAGCAAGGTTCATATTCTTTGGAATAAAGATGTTGAATATTTTTTTAGATATTTTAAGTGTTGTCCCCAAAAAACTCTTGCCAGGTAGCCCCAGATGAAGGACTTGAACCTTAAAATGCTTTGATAGCGTACTTTCTAACAAATCGATAGTCGTACTTTTCCCTGCTCCATCTCCACCAACAAAGGCGAAAATTCGCCCTCCATGTACAGGGACTTTGCCAAAAGAATTATATTTGAAAATTGTCTTTAGAAGCTGCTTATATCGAGGTTGGTTTGTTCTAATTAATGTCACAAAATAGAATTTAGCTCTGCCCTTTTTCTGCATTGATTTAATAACCGATTGCAAAACAGAGCGGGCTTTAAAATATGAATTGAGGCTATTATTTTTTTTGACTATTTGCTCACATTCCTCAAATAAACTTTGATTTATAGAGGAAAAATCGCTTGCAAGTGATTTTTTAACTTTTCCTCTATCGATTTTACTTTCAAGAACTTGGAATTCGCTATATTCGGAATCCGTTACAACTCCTGATTTTTTTGATAGTTTTCCTGTTTTTATTTTATTGCTTAAGGTTTGCTGGGAGAACGGTAAAAGACCCTTTTTTAAAATTAATCTAATCACCAATAATATATATTCACTTTCAACAGTAGGGCGGTAAATGTTTTTATATCTAGATTGGGTACAGTGACTTTCACTAGCTAACACAAAATATTTATCGAAGTCGTAGCCACCCGGCAATGTAAAGTGCAAATGGAAATAAATGATTTTTTTTAACTCTATATCAAATCCGATATAATTTTTTATTCCAGATTGACGATTATCTGTATCAGAGTCGACTTCAACAAAATTTAAAAGACTGATAATTGACTTGATGTCTTCTTCTTGACCGCGTTCAAACAATAAGTCAAAATCATCGCCCTCTGAAAGGCCGCACCCTATATTCGAATTGCTTTGCCAATAAGCACAAGGTATTTTCTTCTCATTGATTTCAATGAAAAAATTACTAATCAGTTGACTCACGTTCACTTTACTCCATTGTTTTTTGCTAGGCGGATGTTGTTTTTTTACGGAAATAAATGTCTTTACATCATTTCAAGCTCTAATCTAGCCAGATACAGTCGATTTAGAATCACCCACAAATTCTGCTAGGGGGCAAAGACCCGTTGGTGTAGTTATTTATTCTAAAATTATTGTTTTCTTCTGGTTCAAAGTGGTGAGTTAATTACCTTATAATCATTTCTGCGCTGACATCTCATGACCTAATATAAAAATAGCTTATAGCCTAAAAATGCCGTTCACTATATCGATAATCATTGTCCCATCTCCAAAATGTATACCTATGCAAATGTTATCGCCAAGCTGTCGGGTTAAATTCGAGGATTTTAGATCCCCTTAATTATTTGTCTGGTAAATGTCTATTAAAAAATTTTTAATTATTATTAAGATAGTATAAAAGCTTAAAAAACATAGTTGTAATAGCAAAAAGTTGAGCACCCATACAGAAAACGCAATCAACCAGCTGGCTCCCGTTTTTAAAGTTATCAGAAGGTTAAAGCTCAGTAACTTAATATATGCAGTGAAATTAACCTTGGGTGGTTTAACGATATCAACCCAAATCCAAGGGGGACTAAGTACATGTCTGTAAAAAATCGAATGGTATTACCTGCCTAAGCTTCAGGATTTCTGTTCGACGAGATATAGAAAGCAGATTTTTGTCCCGCTGGAATTGATTGAAATATTCTCTGACTTAACCAAGGCAGTATCTATAGCAGTCGATTGTTTTGAGGATTTCATCTTGTAAGATTAATTCGTTGAGGTAATATTGATATAAAATATCAATGTGAGCTTGTTCGAGTGGTTGCATAAGCACTGCAAATAAAGCCGCCATTTTTTGCAAAACAAAAAGCCGTAAAAACAACACCATTCTATACGCTGTCGTTTGCGGCGTTAACTGCATCCCAACTCATTAATAAGGGATCATTGATCTGAGAATTACAAGGAAGGATTTAGATGATGCTGTCAAAGAGAACATCCTTACCGCTGAACAGGCAGAAAATTTAGACCTTTACTTGAAAAGTTTACCGAGTGTCGGACCAAACTTTGATTTCACTCATGTGCTTTATTACTTCGGCGGCCTTGTCGCAATAGGTGCGATGACTCTCTTCATGAACTTAGGTTGGGAATCTTTTGGTGAATGGGAGGTATTTTTTCCCCGCTTATGCTGGAATAGGATTAACACTATTTTATGTTTTCCAATACAAGGGATATGCTGTTCCGGCTGGAATCTGCGCAACATTCGCTGTGACCTTAACTCCTCTGGGAATATATGGTCTGCAGCTGGCACTGGGCCTGTGGGCGAATGGAAGTACCTATCAGGAATATCATCGATACATAAAATGGCATTGGCTGTATATGGAGTTTGGAACATTAATCGTCGGCGCAATTGTCACCTGGCGATACATACCCATTCTTAATCATGCCGGTAGCGGTAACACTCTGGTATATGTCGATGGACATCGCTTTAATGATTACTGGTGGTGGATCGGGTTATGAGCTGCGTGCGCTTGTCTCAATGTATTTCGGTCTTGTAATTGTACTGTTAGCTTTTTGGGTTGATTTTCGCGCTAAGGGAAAAGCAGATTACACTTTTTAGTTATATATATTTGGCGTAATGGTATTTTGGGGGGCGTATGACAGCTCAATATTCAGACAGCGAGATTGCTAAGTTTATTTACTTTTGTATCAATATTTTCATGATAGGTGCCGGCGTTTTAATCATACGAAGAGTTTTCGTTGTTTTTGCTGCCATTGGGTCATGTTTTTATTTAGGGCATCTCGCTTATGACTTATTTAAAGACAGCTGGTTATTTCCCGTTGCATTGACTACCGTTGGACTATTAATCATTTACCTTGTTGTCCTTTGGCAGAAAAATGAAAAAAGGATCACCGAAAAACCCCGAAGCATGTTGCCTGTCCAGGTGAAAGATTTTCTCGACTCTAAGCGTCATTGACAATGGCATCTACAAAGAAAAAACCATCAACACTCAGATCGAATAAAGCTTCAAATGGAGTGTACCTTGACCTTTATTTTTGTTCTTTGTGGGAATAATCAAATAAGTTTTCAACTCTGCCGAAGGTAAATTCACTCACGTGTTGCTCTGAGAACAGAATGAATCTTTGCGTGGAAATATCACTATGTTTTTCATTCTAAATATCAAATATCGTTATTGCTCATGGACATATTGACAATGTTAACCTTAAATCAGCGTTTATATACTGGAATGGTTTTCGAATCACTCGATTGGTAAATATTCGCATAAGTGACCCTGAATAATTAAAGTTGATAAGTTTTTTCTTGCCTGCTGTGATATGCAGGCGATCGATATATAGCCGTACTTGTAACTAAAAAGGATTATGTTTTGAGACAAAACCCATGGATGATAAGTGCCACTTGTATGTTACTCGGTTTACTGACCGTCAGTAATGGTAGTTATGCGGAAAACTTCCCTCCAGTAGTTGCAGGTTCAGTATCGGAGTTCGATGTTTTGACTGTAACCGGCAACAACGAGGATCTCCTTGAGGGGACATTTACACCATTAAACACCGAGAATTTGGGCACGCAGTCGAAACGCTCTATTCATCAGGGGGGATTTGGTACCGATTCAGTATGTGGTTTAAGAGGAGGGATAATTAAAGTAACGAATCTGAATGATAGCGGGTTTGGATCATTAAGGGATGCGATAAACCACGATGGGCCAAGAACCATTGTTTTTGAGGTTTCAGGTGCCATTAAATTAGAGTCGCGCCTAGACATTGATTCGCCATTTGTCACTATTGCAGGGCAAACCGCTCCGGCACCAGGTATTTCTCTTTATCACAAAGCACTGAGAGTTAATACGCACGATGTTTGTCTGCAGCATATGCGCGTTCGACTTGGCGACAGAGATTATAAATTAAATCCCATGAAAGCGGAGGATGCCCAGGATGCCGATACTCTAGTGATACGAGGTGGCCGCAATGCAGGGGGGACCTATAACGTTGTTCTCGATAATATGTCTGTCAGTTGGTCTGTCGATGAGAGCATCTCAGTCTTTGGCGGTGTGTCAAACTTGACCATTCGTGATTCTATTCTTGCTGAGCCTCTACGTTCGAACGTTCACAAAAAAGATCATGCCTATTGCCTCCTTATTCGGAGTGACAGTGAAAGGGTTTCCCTTATCGGAAATTTATTTGCTCATTGCCAAAGACGTTCGCCTCGAATGGATGGCGGAACATTGCAGTACGTGAATAATATTGTCTACAATCCGGGTGAATACGCCGTTAGTGTGCACGATAAAGCAATCGATATAACAATGGTTGGCAATGTCATGGATTTTCCCGATGATCCTGCTAATCGCTGGAGCAATGGTGGTGCACAGGCGTTCTTTTCGAGCCGAAGCCTTAAATCGAAGGTTTATTTCCTCGGTAATAAATCCTTTGAAGATCGCCCGGTGCATGAAGCTCGTGGACAAGGGGGAGCCGTCATTTTACAAACGGTGCCCAGAGTATGGGAAGGCAATGTAACAGCGCTAACGGCAGAGGTAGTTGAAGAATCGCTTAGCGACTGGGTTGGGGCATTTCCACGCTATCGTGATGAAGTTGATGCTCGAATTATCGAAGGGGTAAGAACGCACACTGGAACCTATTTAGATTCACAAATGGATAATGGCGGTTACGTTTATGTCCAGGAAAATAAAAGGCTTTTAACACCACCCAAAAATCCTCAGGGTGATGATGACAGTGATGGCATTTCAAATTTAGTTGAGTGGCTGCAATCCTATATTGATGCGATTGAATAACCGTGATTGAGTGAGAAATAGTTATACCAAAAGAACTAACAAGGCGAACAGCCTTGCTGGTTGAAATCAACCCAATCCGTGTGAATAGTTTTATGTATAACATTCTGTTATTCACTACTAGTGGCCAGCTAAAGCTGTTCCATACAATTTTGTGAAAGGAGAATAACTCCTCCCTGCAAATTATGCCTTGCTAGAGTTAATTTTCCTACGCAATGCAAGATCACTTTTTTAAGACATTTGCTCTAATATTCAATAAATTGAGCTCATTTCTCTTTATTAATTAATGAGGAGCACCTTTCGGTTGCTTATAGCAAATGGTTATATTTGATAAATGCAGATGATCGCTGCGCTTTGCTGTACAGATAATTAACCTTCATAACCCCCATTGTCAGCTTTAAGCTTGTCGGATGTAAAATACCCATTGATATGTCGAATTACTGTGGTTTCATGCACAAGAAGAGGCAATACAATCTGAGAAGTCTGTCACCATTAGCGCGATGAATGATTGTTTTATATGATCAAAAACCCGTTTATCACCTATCAACTTATGAAACGCAATAATTCACGTTTTTGTTCCGCGGTCTGGTTGATTTCCAGCATGGCAATATCATGATCCTCATTGCCTTAGAAATCAAACACCTTCATTGATCTCGGTTATAGACCACTCGGGCTTAGAATATCAAAGTATGATCGAGATTGCAGGATCAGCAAGTGAAGTAGAAAGGGTGTCTGCTTTATCGGGGGAAGATCAAAGATATTTTTGATTACCCACATTATTCAACCACTCCTTCACTATAAATGAGCTATGTTTATTGAGTACTTGTGCAAAGGATAATGGTCATGAGTAAAAATCAAATCCAATACCAACATGGTTATAGCTGACCTGAGCTTTTAAAAAACTATGGCAATGATATGCAGTGTGTTGATGTGCTTTTTAGGTGTTCACATGAAAACGCAATCTAAAGCAGGCATTGCTGCATTATCGCTCAAACGACAAGTAGGTTTTTTATAATACAGCATGAGGTATTAAACAAAAAAATCATGCAGTTAGAGAGAAGCATTTACTCAGATATTTAGCTGAAATAGTTATCGATTTAATCGTCACTTTTCATTTGAAGATATTTAGCCTCGCTTCAGGTACGCGCCCTTACGAACAGACCTATGCCACAAAATTTTTAACTATGGCTGAGTGTTACTGGTAATCAGGGATTTTTGAAAAAACATGAGGAAATTAGCAATGCGGAGATCAAAAATATTAAGTGATTTATTTTTTCAACTAATTCAAAAAAAAGTAAGATTTGCCAGTTGGAAAAATAATCATGAGCTAGATTTATCTTTATCTGGTGAAACTGATATTGACTTGTTGTTACACCCATCCGATACACATATCATGTTTGATTTATTGAACGAGTATGGCTTTGTCGAGGGGCAGGCAAAAGTGATTAATTACCCCTCTGTCTTTCATTATTATTGTTACGATGCACAATTAGAAAAACTGCTCCATATTCATTTGTACACTAAGTTAATCACAGGTGAAAGCGACACAAAAAATTATCATTTTCCTATAGAATCGACTCTTTTAGAAAGAGCGGTTATGGATAAAAGAGATGTTCCCGTTCTTCACCCTTCTGATCAACTGCTTATTTTCCTTCTGCGGCACTACATCAAAATATCCTGCGTGCCGGGTTTGCGTTCATATTTAAAGGATAAGGTATCTTATCATGATGAATTTAATGCAATATCGATGGATGTAGTTGAGTCAGAGGGGATGCAGCCATCGAAAAATTTAGTGATTGATAGTTTGGACTTTGCCAGGCTAACAAAAATTTATAATTCGAATTTTCTCGTTCAGTGTGTTGTTGGCTTGAAAATTAGATTTATTCTAAATGGTTTCTGCAGATATAATTTAGCTGAAAATTTTTATCAACGATATGCTCAAATAGCGTATCGGCTTTTAAATAAATTATTTTTTAAAAGCAAAAAGAATTTTAGTGATGAAGGTAAGTTCATTGCTATTACCGGACTAGATGGAACAGGGAAATCATCCACAGTGGATCATTTGCATAAGATGTTCAGTGGCAATTTCAATTGTAAAGTCATTCATGTTGGAAAACCTAAGCCAACGCTATTAACAATTCCAATTAGAGGGGCATTAAAGATCCTTAAATTATTTGTAAATAAAAATAATAGGTGGGGCGCCAAAGCTGATCTGGATGTTGCGAAACCAACTGGTATTGTTCGAGCTTTAATGTATACCGTTCTAGCCTATGAGAGATATAAAGCAACGAAACGAGCTGTAAAATTATCGAATAAAGGGAGCCTTGTTATTGCTGACAGATTTCCCTCTGAGAATGTCGGTGTTATGGATAGTCGCCGGATAATTCTTACTGAGAATAGCCACTATATAACTAAACGACTGTATAACTTTGAAACAAGATGTTATGAATTTTGTGGAATGCCCGATCTTTTATTGAATTTAAAAGTGCCGGTTGAGGTTTCACTCGAGCGAAATAATAATAGAGTCAAAGAAGGAAAAGAAACAGATGATGAAATTAGAGAGCGTTATAGGATCAATTCAAATTTAACTTACAAGGCATATAATATCATCGAAGTTGATATGGATAGAGAAAAAGACGAGTGCATGAAAGATATCTGCTCTCTAGTTTGGAGCTTAGTATCTGGTCCCTGTGTCAGGAACGATGATTCGACTCAAGTTTACGAATCACTCTTACTTGATAAATGATATTACTAATAGCTGCTTCCAGAACTACAAGCAGTGGTTACCTAATCCCGCTCTTTTCAAATTTTGGATAGTGTATTATCAGTTAATCTTTTATTTTGGGTCACCTGAAATCAATATTGGGATTGTGGGGTTGAATGACTACAGGCAGAATAATATCTTTTACATTCACAACAGAGTAAGCACGTAGTTAGACCCTCGCTGGGAGCGAAGTAGTTGCAGGATTGACCAGCTTTTAAAAGGGACAATCATATTTAAAAAACGAGTTTCTGTTGTTGTCGCCAGCAGCTTGAATAATTCAATATTGATGTTTTTCAGCGTATTTCTTTCAGCACAAATTGACTGTTGTTGCGGCTTGCAAAGAAAATTACTTGGTTATGGTGATTTTTCACTCAATATAGCACTAAGCTAAACTATTCTGCGGTTTTTAGTCTAGAATACGGCGTAGAATTTTTTTACTTTAAGTTGTTATTTTAGTTGCTTAATCTCGTCGAAAAGTTTTCTTAAGAAAAGAAATAACAACTTTAATATGCCCCTATAAAAAGGAATGAAAATGAAATATTTAGTAACGGGCGTGGCCGGTTTTATTGGTTCTTGTGTCGTTGAAAAGCTTTGTGCACAAGGACATGATGTTATTGGTATTGATAATATCAATGATTATTACGATACAAATCTAAAATTAGCGCGCTTGAAGCGAATTGGAAACGATAATTTTCAATTTATTAAAATGGATCTGGCAGACAGAGAAGAGATTGCTTGTTTATTTAAAGAGCAGCAATTTACGCGTGTTATCCATTTAGGCGCGCAGGCGGGTGTACGTTATTCAATTGATAACCCCTTGGCTTATGCTGACTCTAATCTGGTTGGTCATCTTAATATATTAGAAGGCTGCCGGCATAATAAGGTTGAGCATCTTGTTTATGCCTCATCCAGCTCTATTTACGGGTTGAATAACAAGGTCCCCTTTTCAGAACAAGACTCAACGAATCACCCGATTTCATTATACGCCGCAACTAAAAAGTCCAATGAGTTAATGGCCCATAGTTATTCTCATTTATACGATCTGCCGACGACGGGCTTACGCTTTTTTACCGTTTATGGACCGTGGGGCAGACCCGATATGGCGCTGTTTAAATTTACCAAGAAAATACTCGAAGGTGAAGTCATTGATATTTATAATAACGGTGATATGTTCCGTGATTTTACTTATATTGATGATATCGTTGAGGGTATTTTACGTGTTCAAAACCTTATTCCACTAAAAAATGAGCACTGGACGGTGGAGACAGGCTCTCCGGCAAATAGTTCTGCACCTTATCACCTGTATAATATCGGTAATGGTAATCCGGTTAAACTAATGGATTTTGTTGAAGCCTTAGAAAGCTCATTAGGTATTGAAGCGAAGAAAAACTTTATGCCGATGCAGCCTGGTGATGTTTACCAAACCTATGCTGACACAACAGATCTCTTTGCGGCGACGGGGTATAAACCCCAAATGAGTGTAAAACAGGGTGTCCAGGCCTTTGTCGATTGGTACCGTGATTTTTATCAACTTAACTAGAATTTTTTGATCCTGTTTAATGATTAATTATTTGTTGATAATTGTACTGTGACAGAAAAAAATCTGTAACTAAAAAATAATAAGAAGAGTAAAAATATGAAAATTGCAATTGCAGGTGTTGGCTACGTTGGCCTATCAAATGCTATGTTGTTAGCACAGCATAATGAAGTTATCGCGGTTGATATCGTTGAAGAAAAAGTTAATCTTTTAAATGATAAAAAATCGCCTATCGTTGATCCGGAAATTGAAGATTTTTTAAAAAATAAAGCGTTAAACTTTACAGCCACTCTTGATAAAGAGTCCGCTTATAAAAATGCCGACTTTGTTATTATTTCTACACCAACTGATTATGATCCTGAAACAAACTATTTTAATACCTCTTCAGTCGAAGCGGTGATTAAAGATGTATTGGAAATTAATCCCAATGCAGTGATGGTGATTAAATCAACTGTTCCGGTTGGTTATACACAATCCGTTCGTGAAAAATTTAACAGTGAGAATATACTGTTTTCGCCTGAGTTCCTGCGCGAAGGAACTGCCCTATACGATAACCTGCACCCTACTCGAATCATTATTGGAGAGCAAAGCGAACGCGCAAAGGTCTTTGCTAATCTGCTTATTGAAGGCGCAATTAAAGAAAATATAGATCTTCTGTTTACCGATTCAACGGAAGCTGAAGCCGTTAAGTTATTCTCTAATACTTACTTGGCGCTTCGGGTTGCCTATTTTAATGAGTTAGATACCTATGCTGAATCCAACGGCTTGAATACGCGTCAGATTATTGAAGGTGTTGGTTTAGATCCGCGTATTGGCAATCATTATAACAACCCCTCTTTTGGTTACGGTGGTTACTGCCTGCCCAAAGATACCAAACAACTTCGAGCAAACTTTGCCAGCGTACCTAACAGTATTATTGGCGCGATTGTTGATGCCAATACCACACGTAAAGATTTTATTGCTGCTTCTATTTTAAAGCGTAATCCTAAACGCGTCGGTATTTATCGTCTGATTATGAAATCAGGCTCCGATAATTTCCGGGCTTCAAGTATTCAGGGGATCATGAAACGCCTGAAAGCGAAAGGTGTTGAAGTCGTGGTTTATGAACCCGTTATGACAGAACCTCTGTTCTTTAATTCGATTGTGATGAAGGATTTAGGGGAGTTCAAAGCCGTATGTGATGTGATCGTTTCTAACCGCATGGATAAAGCGTTATTTGATGTTGCCGACAAAGTTTACACTCGTGACCTGTTTGGTAGTGATTCGTAAATTGACCTTGTTCTTTCAGTAATTCAGGTTTTCAGTTATTCCGGCCGAATTTTCTTTTAGCCAGAATGACTGAGCTTTTTCAGCCCGCGTAATTCATTGGGCTGTTCAGATAATAGCAAGTTCTAAAGCTGATTTTACCTAATAACTATATATATATACCCAACTTATTATGCAACGATGAGAATGCGTGTCTACAGAAGATGATCTTTTGGGGAATTATAGGGTGATGTTATTATTTAGAAAAGAGACCTAAAGCTTAGGAATAAGATCCATTGAACGAATCTAAGCCCCTTTACGGATTAAATAGCGATAAGGTACCTGCTGAATGTTTGCTTCAACCAAAGTATGATCCATAAATCGGCAAAAACTGGGAATGTCTCGAGTGGTTGCCGGATCATCGGCAATAACGCTTAATAACTCTCCTTCCTGCATTTTTCTAACGGTTTTACGGACCATCATCACCGGCTCCGGGCAGCGTAAGCCTAGGGTATTCAAGGCCTGTATTTTCTCTTCGTTCATTGTAACTCTCTTGTCCAAATTTTTTGTTAGGTTTAAAGCGCACTAAACAGCACATTGGGTTATAAAAAATAAAAGATGCCAGCTAAAGGCCGGCACCTTCTTTTTTGCTTAACCTGTATTACGCAGTCCTGCCGCAATACCTGCAATAGTGACCATCAGCGCCTGGTCTATCACCGGACAAATTTCATCACCATTTTTGCGTGAACGGGAAAGCAGTTCTGCCTGTAACATGTTGAGCGGATCAACATAGGGGTTACGCAGTGAAATAGACTCCTTAATCCAAGGTTGTTCCTGCATCAATTGATGATCCGGAATAGTTTCTAAAACGGTTTCTCGAGTGAGCTTGAGGTGAGCACGTAAACGCTCTCCAAGTGGCCATAACTCTTTTGGCACAAGACGTTCTTCGTAGAATTTAGTTAACTTCTCATCGGCTTTTAAAAATACCATTTCAAACATTTCTAAACGGGTATGGAAAAACGGCCAGTGTTTATACATCTCCTGAAGCAGCGGTTTTTTGCCTTCATCCAATAAGGTTTTCAGCGAGCTACCTGCTCCGAGCCATACTGGCAACATCAAGCGATTTTGACTCCAGGCAAAAATCCAGGGAATAGCACGCAAGCTTTCGATGCCACCGGTTGGTTTACGCTTAGCCGGACGACTGCCTAAGGCTAACTTACCCAGTTCCACTTCCGGCGTTACGCTGCGGAAGTAGGGAACAAAATCTGGCTCTTCGCGTACAAAGTGACGGTATTCCTGACAAGATTGATCTGAAAACTGTTGCATTAAGTCACGCCATTCCTGTTTTGGTGCAGGTGGTGGCAGCAGGTTAGCTTCTAATACTGCGGCGGTATATTGGTTTAAGCTTTGTACCGCGACTTTCGGTAAACCAAATTTAAAGCGGATCATTTCACCCTGTTCAGTGACGCGTAAACCACCTTTTAAAGATCCCGGAGGTTGTGATAATAATGCTTGACGGGCCGGCGCACCGCCACGGCCGATTGTGCCGCCACGTCCATGGAATAAAATTAGATTGATATCATTGTCCGCACTAATTTTAACTAATGCTTCCTGGGATGTATATTGTGCCCAGTTGGCTGCCATCACACCTGCGTCTTTGGCTGAATCGGAATAACCGATCATGACATGCTGCACACCATTGATGTAACCACGATACCAATCGACAGCAAACAAACGTTCCATTACCTCTGCCGCGTTATTTAAATCGTCAAGCGTTTCGAATAAGGGTGCAACAGGAATGCGGAACGGACAGCCCACTTCTTTTAATATTAACTGAACAGCCAGTACATCGGATGCCTGACGTGCCATAGATATAATGTAGATACCCAAGGCTTCAGGATCTGTTTGCGCAACAACTTTACAGGTATCTAATACTTCCTGTACTTCTGCAGAAGGATTCCACTTCGCGGGGAACAGTGGTCGTTTACTGTTAAGTTCCTGGAGTAAAAAGGCCTGCTTATCAGCTTCATTCCAGGCATTGTAATCACCAATGCCCAGATAACGGGTTAATTCCGATAAGGTATTACCGTGGCGTTCGCCATCTTGACGGATATCCAGTTTCAGCAGGTTGATACCAAAACAGTTGAGGCGGCGTAAAATGTCTAAAATCAAACCATTAGCAATGGAGTCCATGCCCATGTTTTTCAGAGAGTGATAACATACAAGCAATGGCTCTTTTAACTGTTTGGTGGTAGTGATGATATCTTTGGCATCACTGTGCTGATCCTGCAAAGTGGCACTTAACGAGGTTAAGGTTTCTTTTAATTCCGCGCGTAATCTGCGTAAAACTGCGCGGTAAGGTTCAGCCGCATCCTTCCCAACGACTGCTCGAAGGGCTGCATCACAGTTATCCATGGACAACTCATCGGTGAGCTGTTGAATATCTTTAAGATATAAACTAACCGCAACCCAACGGCTTGATAATAATACTTCCTGAGTGACCTTGGCGGTTACATAGGGGTTACCGTCTCGGTCTCCACCCATCCATGAGGTAAAGGTGATGGGAGAGGCGTCAAGTTGTAATGATAAACCTAAACCGTTTTCTAATTCGCTTTCCAGATCGCGAATAAATTGCGGAACAGCCTGCCATAAACTGTTTTCAATGGTCGCAAATCCCCATTTGGCTTCATCTACCGGGGTAGGACGCTTTTGGCGAATATCATTGGTATGCCAGGCTTGGGTAATTAACTGCTCTAAACGATCTAATAAAATATCACGTTCTTTATCGGAAATTTCGCTAAGTTCTAAATAACTCAGGCAGTCATTAATGGCGATATGTTTATGAATCAGGGTGCGCCGCGTAATTTCGGTCGGGTGAGCGGTCAGTACCATTTCCATTTTTAATTCATCAACGCTTTTCTGCATCTCCTCCTGTGATAAATTAGCATTTTTTAATTTGCTAATTAAATCTTTAATAGGATTCGGTGCACAGACACCGCTGTCGCAGTGACGGGAAATCCCATGAAACTGCTCAGCAATATTGGCTAAGTTTAAAAAGTGGGTAAAAGCGCGCGCAACAGGGACTAATTCATCATCAGAAAGATGGGTTAAGATGTTGACAAGAGTAGCACCGTCCTCTTGATTACCTGCTCGGGAGGATTTGGATAGTTGACGGATAGTTTCTATTTTATCCAGGAACTCTTCACCGAGATGACCACCAATGCTTTTACCAAGCAGTTGTCCTAGTAAACTAACGTTACTGCGTAAATTTGAATATTCTTCTGTCATATGTCCTCTGAGCTAGTAATAAAACTACATAAAATCGCATAAAAAAATAAAGTCATTAGAATAAAATATCAGATTAAGGTCAGCAGTCAATACTCCATCACAAAAACAAGGTCTTTATTTAATCAAAAAATATTATTTGGTAATTAAATTACACAATAATGCGTTATTAATTTTTTAATCACCTCTTTGGTGGGTTTGACAAAGGAAAGGTCTAAATACTCATTCGGCTGGTGGGCTTGAGTTATGTGTCCCGGTCCTAAAACAATAGTATCGCAGCCAAGCTGTTGAATAAAAGGCGCTTCAGTACAGTAATTAGCACTCTGCGCCGGGTTGCCGGTGAAAATTTCAGCATTATTAATCAGATCTGAATGTTCCGGGCATTGATATGAAGGAATGGGCTCATGCAAATGGTAGACCTCAACACTCTTCGGGTAGCGTTTTTCAATTTCCGACAAAGCCTGTTTGACGGTAATAAGCAGCTCATTGGTGGTAATGCCCGGAATAGGGCGCATATCAATGTGCAGTTCACAACAGCCGCAAATTCGGTTGGAACTGTCACCGCCACTTATTGCCCCGAAATTAAGGGTCGGATAGGGCACATCAAAGTGCGGGTTGTGGTATTTTTCTTTAAACTGCTGCTGTACTTTCTTTAATTCACCAATCACCAGATGCATTATTTCAATGGCGTTCAGGCCTTTATCCGGATCGGAGCTATGTCCGCTACGGCCGGTAATGCGGATACCCTCAGACATATGCCCTTTATGCATAATAACCGGCACCATTCCCGTTGGCTCACCAATCACCGCATAATCCGGGCGAAAGGTTTTGTGCTCGGCAATTTCCTGTGCACCCGCCATGGTGGTTTCTTCATCTGCAGTTGCTAAAATGCGCAGGGGTTTATTCAGTTTAGTGGTGTCTATCTCTTTTAACACTTCGATTACGAAGGCAAAAAAACCTTTCATATCAATACTGCCCAGACCATAGAAACGATTATCTTTTTCGGTCAATTTAAAGGGATCCGTTGACCAACTTCCTTCGTCGTAGGGAACAGTATCCGTATGACCTGCCAGTAATAAACCACCATCACCCTCACCGAGGGTGGCGATTAAATTGTATTTGCCGGGCGCGCTGCGCACTGCTTGTATCTCATTTTTAAAGCCCAACTCTTCTAACCAGCTGGCAAGCTGATTAATGACGTTTAGGTTACTTTGATCCCAGGACGGATCCGTGGAGCTGATGGATGGAATCGCGATAAGGTCTTTGTAAAGGTTTAAAAAATTAGGTAAAGCCATAAGAGTACCTTCAAACAAGTAAATAAAAGGGAGAGTACACAAACATAAAATATATTACACCCAAAAGATAACAATTGGCTATGCCCTAATTTTTTGTGTTTTTGAAAGTGAAAAAATGTTTTGTATGGAAAAGCGCGACAGTTGATTGAAAGGCAATTCGGCACGCATTTTTATTCCGAATTGGTGTTACACTTTCTAAGCTGTTCGCCGAAGGTGTTGTGCATTAAAACGCACTAAACAGTAAAGTGCTGTTATAACAACTAGGGGCAGTTTTAGGGCACTTAAGTATGCTATTTTTTAATCGGCAAGGTTAAAACAGAATACTTTGTAAATAAATATTCATAATTATTGAATAAATAATCAAATGTAATTAAGATGCATCTTCCTCTTGGGAATATTTCTATTTATAATATCTTCCCTACTCTTAATACCGAAAATGAAACAGGAACTTCTTATGTTAAAAGCCATTGTCGTGGGTGCAAGTGGTTATACCGGCGCCGAATTAGCACATTTTTTAGTACGCCACCCGCATATTGAATTGGCAGGTTTGTATGTCTCGGCAGGCAGCCTTGATAAAGGCAAAAAATTATCTGCGCTGTACGGAAATTTATCGGGTGTGGTGGATTTACCGCTGCAGCCGTTAGGCAATGCCGATATTAAAAGTGTATGTGCTGATATAGATATTGTTATTTTGGCAACTGCCCATGAAGTGAGTCATGATTTAGTGCCGCTTTTCCTTGCTCAAAATACCGTGGTATTTGATCTCTCCGGTGCATTTCGCGTGCAATCAGCCGGTTTTTACGACAAGTTTTACGGCTTTACGCATCAATATCCTGAGTTATTAGAAAAAGCCGTTTACGGTTTAGCCGAATGGAATTTTGAAGCCGTTAAGAAAACCGATTTAATCGCAGTACCGGGTTGTTACACCACCGCCTCTTTAACGGCATTAAAACCGCTGGTCGAAGCGGGATTAATTAAAGCTGATACCAAACCCACCATTAATGCCACCAGTGGTGCCAGTGGCGCGGGGCGTAAAGCGAGCCTTGCCAGCAGTTTTTGTGAAGTGAGTTTGCAGCCTTATGGTGTGTTTACACATCGTCACAAACCGGAAATTGATCAGCACTTGGGCATGCCGGTGGTATTTACGCCGCATTTAGGCAGTTTTAAACGCGGTATTTTAGCCAGCATTAATGTGCAGCTAAAAGCGGGTGTGACCGCCGATAAGGTGAATCAGGCTTATCAGAACGCCTACGCGGATAAACCCCTGGTACGTTTGATGGATGGGACTTATCCTGCCCTTAAAAACGTCGTTGGCACTCCTTTTTGTGATTTAGGCTGGGCCGTGGAGGGTGATGATCTGGTCGCTTTCAGTGCTATCGATAACCTTCTAAAAGGTGCTTCATCGCAGGCAATACAATGTATTAATTTACGTTTTGGTTTTGCTATCACCACTTCTCTTTTGTAGGCAGGATTTTTAACCATGACACAGGCATTAAAACCTTTATTAATTAAGCTTGGTGGTGCAGTACTTGAAAATGAGCAGGCCTTAGAAAATCTGTTTTCAGCACTGACGCTTTATTTGCAAACCGCGCAACGGCCTCTTCTTATTGTGCATGGCGGAGGCGTGATTGTTGAAGACGTTTTAAAGAAAATGAATATCGTCAGTCAGAAAAAAGAGGGGCTGCGTATTACTCCCTTTGATCAAATCCCCTATGTTGCCGGTGCATTAGCGGGTACCTCCAATAAATTGTTGATGGCCAAAGCCTTACAGGCCGGTCTTTCTGCAGTCGGTTTATCGCTTGCCGATGGTTTTAGCTGTAAAGTCACTCAGCTTGATCCTGATTTAGGCGCGGTCGGTATTTGCACTCCTAATAATCCGGCGCTGTTAAATACCTTATTAAGCGCGGGTTATTTGCCGGTTATTTCATCAATCGCGATTGGTGAAGATGGCCGGCTGTATAATGTAAATGCCGATCAGGCCGCAATAACGATTTGTGAGCTGCTCGGGGCCGAGTTAGTTTTTTTATCTGATGTTGATGGCGTATGGGATGCGCATAAGCAAGTTATTCCCGAGCTAAACACGCAATTAGCTGATAGACTTATTGCCGAAAAGGTAATTCAAGACGGGATGGCGGTGAAAGTGAAGGCTGCGCTGCAGGCTGCCGAGCAATTAGGTTATGTGATGCTGGCAAGTTGGAAAAATCCGGAAAATTTAGTATCATTGCTTGCTGGTCAGGCGGTGGGTACAAAAGTCGTTAAGTAGAACATTAAAGTAGAGAGTTAGATATGAAAAATTTGCTAACAGGGTTTGAAATGACTCAGCAACAGGCGCTAGATCTGATTGCTTTGGGGAAAGATTTAAAAGCTAATCCAGCGAAATACAGTCAAGCATTAGCCGGTAAAAGTGTTGTCACTTTATTTGAAAAACAATCATTAAGAACACGCGTGACTTTTGATATTGGGGTCAATAAATTAGGCGGTCATGTTGTTTATTTAGATCAATCTAACGGTGAAATGGGCAGTCGTGAAGATGTTAAAGATTTTGCTGCTAACATTTCTCGCTGGGCGGATTGTATTGTGGCACGTGTTTTTGACCACAAGACTCTGGTTGAAATGCAGGCTCATTCAAGCGTTCCGGTGATTAACTCTTTATGTGATTTGTACCATCCATGCCAGGCGATGGCTGACTTTTTAACTATCGCTCAGGAGTATGATGATCTTTCTAAAGTGAAACTTGCTTATATTGGTGATGGCAACAATGTTACTCATTCGCTGTTTATTGCCGGTGCTATTTTAGGTGCGACCGTGACCGCGGTTTGTCCAATCGGACACAGCCCGGATGCGCAAATATTAAAAATGGCTGAAAAGATTGCCGCTAAAAATGGTGGCAGCATTCAGGTAACCGACAATATTGAAGACATCAAAGGTTATGATGTGGTTTATGGTGATACTTGGCTTTCAATGGGCGATGATACCCCGCTTGAACAGATCAAAGCTAAATTTATGCCATACCAAATCAATCAGGCATTATTAGATTCAACCGGTATTAAACACGTATTACATTGCCAGCCAGCACACCGTGGTTTAGATATCACATCAGAGGTGATGGATGGAACTGCTTCGTTAATTTTTGACCAGGCAGAAAATAGAATGCACATTCAAAACGCTATTATGCTTACCTTAATTAACAAATAAATGCAGACGAAAGGAAAAAATCAATGAGTAAAGTTAAAAAAGTTGTACTCGCATATTCTGGTGGCCTGGATACTTCGGCAATCATTCCATGGTTAAAAGAGACTTATGATGATTGTGAGATCATTGCTTTTTGTGCTGATGTTGGCCAGGGTGCTGAAGAGTTAGTCGGACTTGAAGAAAAAGCCTTAGCATCGGGCGCTTCTGAGTGTCATATTGTTGATCTGAAAGAAGAGTTTGTTAAAGATTATATCTACCCAACGATGGCATCTGGTGCTGTTTATGAGGGGACTTACCTGTTAGGCACCGCAATGGCACGCCCAATTATTGCTAAAGCGCAGGTTGAAGTCGCGCTGAAAGTCGGTGCTGACGCGTTATGTCATGGTTGTACCGGTAAGGGTAATGACCAAATCCGTTTTGAAAGTTGTTTTGCCGCATTGGCACCTGAGTTGCAAGTGATTGCTCCTTGGCGTGAATGGGAAATGGAATCGCGTGAAGATTTACTCGATTACCTTGCAGAGCGTAATATCGAAACAACAGCAAGTGCGACTAAAATCTACAGTCGTGATGCAAATGCATGGCATATTTCTCACGAAGGCGGTGAGCTGGAAAATCCATGGAATGCACCAAGCAAAGGCGTTTGGACCTTAACCGTTGATCCCGAAGACGCACCTGATAAACCAGAATACTTAACTATTAAAGTTGAAAATGCACGTGTTGTTGCCGTTGACGGTGTTGAGCTATCTCCCTATGACGCATTAATGCTGTTAAATGACAAAGCGGCAGCACACGGTGTCGGTCGTGTTGATATCACCGAAAACCGTACTGTTGGCATGAAGTCTCGTGGTTGTTACGAAACGCCTGGAGGCACAGTTATGGTGACTGCACTGCGTGGTATCGATGAATTAGTGCATGACAAACCAGCCCGTAAATGGCGCGATCAAGTAGGTCAGGAATTTACTCACTTAGTGTATGACGGACGTTGGTTTACACCGCTTTGCGGTTCTTTATTAGCAGCTTCAGAAGCGTTGGCAAAAGATGTTAACGGTGAAGTGGTTGTTAAAATGTATAAAGGTCAAGTGACTGCAGAACAAAAACGCTCTCCAAACAGCTTATATTCTGAAGAGTTTGCTACATTTGGTGATGATAACGTTTATAATCAAAAACATGCGGAAGGTTTTATCCGTTTATATTCACTTTCAAGCCGTATCCGTACCTTGAACAGCAAAAAATAAGCGTTAAAGCTTAAATATTACAATTCCCGCCTCGTATTTTTACAAGGCGGGAATTTCTATTTTTATCTGTTTTTTCTAAGAGTATATAAAAATAGATTTAAAACATAGCTACAACCAACTAACAAAGAAAGTGACGGAGCATCAAAATGGCACTATGGGGCGGACGTTTTAGCCACGCGGCAGACGTAAAATTTAAACTGTTTAATGATTCACTAAGATTCGATTATCGCCTTGCGGAGCAGGACATTATTGGCTCAATAGCCTGGTCAAAAGCACTGCAAACAGTTGATGTATTAACCAGCGATGAACAAACACGCTTAGAAGCTGCGTTAAATGAATTATTAGTAGCAGTTCAAGCTAATCCTGAGTTGGTATTACAATCCGATGCCGAAGATATACACTCTTGGACAGAAGGGCAGCTGATTAATAAAATCGGTGACTTAGGTAAAAAATTACATACCGGTCGCAGTCGCAACGATCAGGTTGCCACAGATTTAAAACTTTGGTGTAAAAAAAGAGCACAAGAATTAGTTGTCCATCTGGATGCCTTGGAAGCCAAATTTATCGAACTGGCACGTATTCACCAGGGGGTTGTACTACCGGGTTATACACATTTACAACGCGCACAACCGGTGACATTTTCGCACTGGTGTTTAGCCTATTTAGAAATGTTAGAGCGTGACCATGAACGTTTAGAAGAGTGCCTTGAACGCCTTGATACCTGTCCTCTGGGTAGTGGCGCATTAGCAGGAACAGGCTATGCGATAGATCGTACTGCATTAGCACACTCTCTTGGATTTAAACGTGCGACGCGTAACAGCTTAGATTCTGTTTCCGACCGTGACCATGTTGTCGAGCTGATGAGCTGTGCAACGATTTCGATGATGCATATGTCGCGCATGGCAGAAGATCTGATCTTCTATAACAGTGGTGAGTCAGGCTTTATTGAGATGTCTGATTTAGTGACGTCCGGATCATCATTAATGCCGCAAAAGAAAAATCCCGATGCAATGGAACTGATCCGTGGCAGAACCGGTCGTGTATTTGGTTCATTAGCGGCTATGTTAATGACACTTAAAGGCCTGCCGCTTGCTTACAACAAAGATATGCAGGAAGACAAAGAAGGTTTATTCGACTCACTGGATACCTGGGGCGACTGTTTAGAAATGGCAGCAATGGCCTTAACCGATCTTAAAGTTAACGAAGAACGCACTAAAGAAGCGGCGCAAGGAGGCTATTCCAACGCCACCGAACTTGCTGATTACCTGGTTGCTAAAGGTATTCCATTCCGCGAGGCGCATCATATCGTAGGTGTTGCCGTTGTCGGCGCGATTGAGAAGGGCGTACCGCTGGAAGAGCTCACTGTAGCGCAGTTCAAAGAGTTTTCCGAAGTGATTGAAGAAGATGTTTATCCTGTTCTGACCCTTGAAGCAACATTAGCTGCACGTAAAGCACTCGGTGGTGTTTCACCTGAACAGATTGAATATGCACTAACGGAAGCAGAACAACGCTTAACAGAGCGTCATACATCGGGCATTGTCATAAGAGCGGCTCGTTTAACAGACGTTGATCGTATTGAAGCAATGGTTAAGCACTTGGCAGATAAAGGCGAAAACCTTCCAAGAGATAAGACCGACTTAGCGGAGTCAGTGGCTGAATTTGCAGTAGCAGAAATAGATGGCCAAGTCACTGCCTGTGCCTCAGTGCATATCTATGATACCGGTTTAGCCGAAATTCGCTCATTAGGTGTAGAGCCCGGTTTTGAACGCCGCGGTCAAGGTAGCGCACTAGTAGAGTTCTTAGTCAAACGTACAGAGAAACTAGCGATCAAGCGTCTATTCGTATTAACCCGCATGCCAGACTTCTTTATGAAGCTTGGTTTTAGTCCCGAAAGTAAGACGACTATGCCGGAAAAAGTCTTAAAAGATTGTTCAATGTTTGTAAGTGAACATGCAAGTGACGAAAAGGCACTAGAGTTGAATTACAAAACAAGTATGCTGCTCCATAAAGGCATGGGCAAAATTTAAAAGAACCCATCTTTTCGTTCCCACGTTTCTGCGTGGGAACGGCGAGTTTGCGGCAGCAAAGGGATATTAGCGGAGTAGCTCTGCGAGCCCTGAAATAAAGTTACCCCTGAGCGATATACTCATCTTTGAGTTTTACATAATGCGCTGCCGAACGTGGCAGAAAGGCAAGTTCATCGTCAGTTAATTTGCGGGCCGCTTTAGCGGGAGAGCCGATATAAAGGAAACCCGATTCAAGATGTTTGTTTGGCGGCACCAATGCGCCGGCTGCCAAAATCACATCATCATCAATACGGGCATTGTCTAATACGATTGCACCCATACCAATTAAAACCCGATCACCAATCCTGCAGGCATGTAACATGGCTTTGTGTCCTACGGTCACATCCTCGCCAATCATTAAAGAATATCCCTCTGCACTTGCTTCACCTTTGCGAGCAACATGCAATACCGAGCCATCCTGAATATTGCTGCGTTTACCTACAGATATAGCGTTAACATCACCTCTTATAACGCACATAGGCCAAATACTGACATCATCACCCAAAATCACATCACCAATAATAGAAGAAAAAGGATCGATATAAACACAATTGCCAATAACAGGAAAAGAATTTTTGTAACCACGTAATACAGGAAGCATAAGAAACCTCGAAAAATAAATAAGAAAACAAACTATACGGCAAAATTATGTGGATAATAAAGTAAAATTTGTGGATAAGTTGTTTGTAACGGGTGTATAAAAATTAATTGTAAAAACAGACCGTTTTTATGCAAATAAACACTTGCCAGCGTGATCAAAGTCTCTATAATGCGCATCCACGGAAACGGGAAAGACGCAAGTCAGTCCGGTTGCTCAGAACGAAAGAGGTTGAGTTTTTAATGACGTATCACGTTGATTGAAAATATTAAAAACAACCATTGACATTGTTTGCAGGTAGCGTAGCATACGCACCTCGCCGAAAGGCACGCTCTTTAACAATTTAATCAAACAATCTGTGTGGACACTTATTGTTGATGTGATTTCAAAAAAAATCAAAGTCCTTTCTTGTAAAGGCAGTAACTTTTCACTTCGTGAATAGATTACTCATCAATAAAAGTGACACACGAATAAATTTATTTATTCAGAATAATAAAGAGCCAATTTTTTTATACTCAGGTATTTAGATAAAGGTTCTTTAGTTTTAGTCAGTTATATTGAGTCGCAGCGCAAGCTGCAAATTAAACTTTAAATTGAAGAGTTTGATCATGGCTCAGATTGAACGCTGGCGGCAGGCTTAACACATGCAAGTCGAACGGTAACATTTCTAGCTTGCTAGAAGATGACGAGTGGCGGAC
>NZ_JBLIED010000037.1:0-36878 GCF_047632955.1 Psychromonas sp.
CCTATAACAGATCGGAAATCAGCAATTGGGATCTCTCTGCACAACGTGCCAACAGTGCGCTCCGTACCATGGAGGCGGGAGGACTAAAAGAAGCCAATATTACTCAGGTGATCGGGATGGCTGATACTAAACCAATAGATAAAGTTGATAAGTTAAACAGTATTAACCGGCGAGTGGAGGTGATTGTCCTGGCCCGCCATGCGATCGACAAGATGAATGATACTTATGGCGGCACTAACGAGCTGTATGACAAACTGCTTGCTAAAAAAAGTAAAGTGGCAAAATTAGCGATGAAAAATAAGCCTGTTACGAGAATGAATTTTGTTAACTGAGAGAAAACTGCTGATTTTATAGAGAAGTGATCTATGTCACATGATTATTCCAGTCAAAATATTATTATGCCGATATATTGTTTTAAGTCAAATTCCTCCCCCCATTAGCTTTACTTGCCTGTATCTATTTGATTTTTTGTATATATAATCACACGATGTATCTGAAGTGTCATTTTTGTAATACTGTATAAGGAAATAGCAAGTTGGCCATTCAACTAGATAAGGCTTTGGGTCTTCATACTCAAATGCTGCAGTTTCGTTCGGAACGAACTCAGATCCTTGCAAACAATCTTGCAAATTCCGATACCCCTAATTATAAAGCGCAAGATCTAACCTTCTCTGCGACATTCGATAAACTCAATGCACGGGATACGCAGCTCAACTTGTCCAAGGAAACGCTTTTCAGGGTACCTTTTCAGCGCTCTGAAAATGGTAATACCGTTGAGATCGGTATTGAACAAGCCAAATTTGCTGAAAACACCATGAATTATCAGACCAGTCTGACTTTTTTGAAGATGAAGATTACAGGTTTAAAATCTGCCATAGAAGGAAGATAGGCATGTCATTTCAGCAAATATTTTTAACCGCGGGCTCAGCAATGACGGCTCAGACGGTGAGATTAAATACCATCTCCAGTAATTTAGCCAATGCGGATTCGGTCTCCGGCAATAAAGAGGACGTCTTTAAACCGTTAAAACCCATTTTTGCGACACTTTACAATAATATTAACAATGGCTCTGCTGATACTATCCAGTCTGCACAGGTGGTGGTCGCCGATGTAGTTGCGACTGAGTCTCTGACCCAAAAACGCCATGAACCTGGAAACCCACTGGCAAATGCCGAGGGTTATGTTTTTTATTCGGGAATTGATGTGGTTGGTGAAATGGCCGATATGATGTCTGCGAGCCGCAGTTTTGAAATGAATGTGGAAGTGCTGAGCAATGCCAAGTCGATGCAGCAGTCATTAATCAGCGTGCTGGAGGTTTAACATGGCGTTACCAAGTTACAGCGCATTAGGCGCAGATGTTCCCATTACGCAGATGGAATCACAGACTCAGGCCGTTGTCGCTAACCCCAATGATAGCAGTGCTTTGAAAAATGAATTTCTGACTTTAATGGTAGCGCAAATTCAGAATCAGGATCCGTTAGATCCGGCCGATGGCACTGAGTATGTTGGCCAACTGGCACAATTTTCCCAGGTTGAAAGTGCTGAAAACATGGTTTCTTTAATGCAGAATAACGCGGTGATGATGGATAACCTGCAGGTACTGACAACGGCTTCGCTGGTCGGTCAGGATGTCATGGTCAAAAGCAGTAACTTCAGTATTGACGGCGAACCAGAACAAAATATATCCGGGCAGGTGGCTTTAACAAGCCCTTCATCACAGGTGAATTTATTAATTAGCGATCAATTCGGTCAGACTAAAAAAATAGCGCTTGGCCCGCAAGCTGCAGGTCAAGTTGATTTTAAATTGGATACAGATGCTCTGGAGCTTCCTCGGGGCGGCTACAGCATTGCAGTCGAGCTGAGTAACGGTCAACAGTATCAACCGCAGATATTAATGAATGGAAAAATCGAATCGATTAATATTCCCTCTACTGGGGGCACTTCAATGGTTTCTCTGCGCGGCTTGGGCAGCGTGCCGTTTTACGATATCAGTCAATTTGGCGGAGCCAGTTGACAAATATACCTAAATCACTTGAAAGGGAATAACCATTCCCATTATTTTCCGCCTTGTTCTAGGATTCGGGCGAAGCTTCGAATCTTCAAGTAGTTGGCTATATAACTACATCACTACCAAATCAAAATTAAATTAACTGTATTCTAAGGGATTATAGATGAGTTTAAATATTGCAATCAGTGGCTTAAATGCCACCAATCAACAATTAGATACAATTTCAAATAATATCGCGAATGTTTCGACCACTGGTTTTAAGGAATCGCGAACCGAGTTTGCCTCTATTTATAGCGGCGGTCAGGCGGGTGGTGTGGAAGTATCGGGTATTACCCAGAATTTTGACAGCAATGGTTCGCTTGAAGGCACCGGGCGAGCGCTGGATCTGGCGATCAGCGGTAATGGTTTTTTTTCAACCGTTGACAGCAAAGGCGAGCAGGTTTATACCCGTTCAGGATCATTTTCCACCGATAAAGACAACGTTATTATTTCCAGCGCAGGTAATAAACTGCAGGGTTACACCGTTGATGCGAATGCCAATCTGCAGCAGGGTAATATCGGCGATCTCGCTATCTCGAACGCTTCATTATCAGCAAAAGAGACAGACAGTATTGGGTTTACTGCTAATTTTGACGCCAGAGCAGAAATAATAGATACCACAACTAAACTTTTTGCTTCTGACGATCCAACCTCTTTCACTTCATCTTATACTACCCAGGTATTTGATTCTTTGGGTAAGTCCCATACAGTTTCACAATATTTTATTAATACCGGTTCGAATCAGTGGGATGTGAAAGTGGTTGCCGACGGCGGCGATGTCACACCAGGTGCAATAGCCGTACCTGCCACGTCTACCACAGCTGCCATACCCGCCACCACGCCGGTTGTTAACTTTACCAGCGAAGGCGTACTGGCTACGACTCCAGCAATATCGGTAGAAATACCTGCCTTGGGTGCAAACTTAATGTCCGTCGAGATTGATCTGACCGGCTCGACGCAATACGGAGCAGATTTTGGTGTCAGTACCAATAACCCCAATGGTTATTCTTCGGGTGAACTAACCGGTATACGTATTGAAGATAACGGTATGATTTATGGGCAGTTCACCAATGGGCAAAGTCAGCTGCAGGGGCAGTTGATACTAGCGGATTTCCCCAATCCGACCGCACTGACCCAGAGCAACAATACCTCCTGGATGCAGAGTTTTGCGTCGGGCACTCCCGTCACAGGTGTTCCCGGCAGCGGTGTGTTAGGCGAATTAACATCGAGTAGCCTGGAAAGCTCCAATGTTGATCTGACCGGTGAGCTGGTCAGCCTGATGACGGCACAGCGTAATTATCAGGCTAATACAAAAATTATTTCAACCTCTGATCAGCTGACCCAAGTCTTATTTAATGCGGTGTAAAGGATAGCCAATGAACCCTATTTTATTCACTGCCGCGGCGAGTGCCAGTAAAGTCATGCTCTCGCAACATGTCAGAGCAAACAATATGGCGCAGGCCAATACCGTTGGTTTTAAGTCAGTAATGGAAAGAACCGAGCCGGTTTATCGCAGCGGTGATGGTTTTCTCACCAGCGTCACCAGCCGCAGTAATTCCACCGCGATTGATTTTACTAATGGTGAGCTCTCACAAACCGGCCGACCTTTGGATGTTGCGATCAACGGCGATGGTTTTTTTGCTGTTCGTGGTCAAGATGGTGAAGAAAACTATACCCGTGCGGGGAATATCAAAGCGTCATCGACCGGGGAATTAAGTATCAATCATCATGCCCTGCTGGGCGTCGATGGTCAGCCGCTAGTCCTGCCTGAGAATCAAAGCCTGACCATCAGTAACCAGGGTATTATTACTGTGGTGGCTAATGGCGGAGGCGCAGGGATTGAGGTCGGGCAGATTAAACTGGTTAATCCGGATACTAAAAACCTGTCGTTAAACACCTCGGGAACCTTCAGCAGCTCGGCACCGCTGGCGGCTTCCCCCGATGTGGTGATTGCCTCGGAGTATCTGGAAAGCTCTAATGTATCGGCAATTTCAGAAATGATAGGTGTGATGACGGCCACCCGTCAGTATGAGATGCAGGTGAAAATGATGAAAGCTGCGGATCAACTGATATCTACCGGTAATAAATTAATCTCGGCAAGAGGATAAGGGCATGAACAGTACTTTATGGATAAGTAAAACCGGAATGGCTGCTCAAGATGCGAAAATGACGGCTATTTCAAACAATTTAGCGAATATTAATACGGTCGGATTTAAGCGCGACCGAGTGGTCTTTGAAGATTTATTTTATTCAATTCAAAAACAGCCCGGCGCATCGGTTGACGGTGAAAATAGACTGCCAACGGGCGTGCAGCTCGGTAACGGTGTACGCGTGGTCGGAACGCAAAAAGTATATACCCAGGGCAGCATTCAAAATACTAATCAAGAACTCGATTTAGCCATTCTCGGGGATGGATTTTTTCAGATTGAAAACTCCGACGGTGCAATTATGTTTTCCCGAAACGGACAGTTTCATCTTAACGCCGAAGGGCAATTTGTTAATACTCAGGGGTTGCCGTTATTACCTGAGGTAAACGTGCCTCAAAATGCAACCAGCGTCAGTGTCAGCATCGACGGGAAAGTCAGCGCAGTTATCGCGGGACAAACTGAACTTGAAGAAATTGGTGAAATTACTCTGGTCACCTTTATGAATCCATCGGGATTGCTGGCCAAGGGCGGGAACTTATTTACCGAAACCGAAGCCAGTGGCGCTGCCAATGAACTGACTGCCGGACTTGACGGTGCGGGGATCATCAAACAGGGCGCATTGGAGGGCTCAAATGTGCAGGTGGTTGAAGAGATGGTCGATATGATTGCAACCCAGCGTGCCTATGAAATGAGTACGAAAATGGTCTCGGCCGCAGATGAAATGTTAAAATACATCGCGCAAGCAACTTAACGATGAGGCGCAGTAGAGGGACTTTTATGTACTATAAATCAGCTTTTTTGCTGTTTTTATCATTATTAAGCAGTGCATGTGCAGTACGCTCTGAATTTGTGCCGCCTTCTCCGGATGCTGCTGCGTTTGCGCCGCCAGTACTTGATTACTCGTTACCTGAAACCAGACACGGCAGTTTGTTCAGAGATAATCAGTCATTTTCACTTTTTACCGATATACGCGCCTATCAAGTCGGCGATATTCTGATGGTATACCTCGATGAGGAAACCTCGTCGGAGAAGGATGCTAATACAAATTTTGACAAAAACAGCAGTGCTGAAATAAGTGCGCCTGTTTTTGGTAGCGGCACGCTGGATCATTATTCGGCAAATATTGCCGGAGAACGTGACTTTGATGGTTCAGCCTCGAGCTCCCAAGGTAACAAATTAAGCGGCACAATCACGGTAACGGTTTATGAAGTTTTGCCCAACGGGGTGTTACGTATTCGCGGAGAAAAATGGATCACCTTAAATCAGGGGGATGAATTTATTCGTTTGACCGGCAACGTCCGGGTTGAGGATGTTGATAGTGATAACGCTATTGCTTCACAGCGGATTGCCGATGCAAGAATTACCTATTCGGGGAAAGGTGCATTGGCAGACAGCAATGCAGCGGGCTGGTTCATGCAGTTATTGACATCACCCTGGATACCGTTTTAAAGGAGGATTAATGGGAAAAATGATAAGAACGATTGTTTATGTCGGGTTGGTTTTCCTGATCAACACCAGTACCGCCGATGATTTGATGAATCTGGTTGATATTCAAGGCATTCGTTCCAATGAACTTGCCGGTTATGGTTTGGTGGTTGGTTTAGATGGTACGGGGGATAAAAGTCAGGTTAAATTTACCAGTCAATCTGTGACTAATATGATCAAACAGTTTGGGGTACAGCTTGACAGTGGGGTTAAGCCAAAATTGAAAAACGTTGCGGCAGTATCGGTGACGGCAACGGTGACCGCAATGCTAGGTGAAGGTCAGAAAATAGATATTGTTGTTTCCAGTTTAGGGGATGCTAAAAGTTTACGTGGCGGAACTTTAATTTTAACCCCGCTGCACGGCATGGATGGCGAGGTCTATGCAATTGCACAGGGCAGCGTGATCGTTGGCGGTTTAGGCGCTCAGGGTGCGGACGGCGGCAGTGTCACGATTAATACGCCAACTACCGGGCGTATTCCTAACGGTGCAACGCTGGAACGTGAAATTCCGAATACCTTTAATGATAATCAGTTTATCACCCTTAATTTGCGTAAACCGAATTTTACCACGGCAAAAAATATTGCGCGCAGTATCAATGCGCTTTTTGGACCTAGCGTTGCTCAGGCGATGACCTTTGCAAGCGTACAAGTGTCGGCGCCGATGAATCGAGGGCAGCGTGTGACCTTTATGTCGATGCTTGAAGATATGGATGTTGAACAGGGCAAGGGTAAAGCGCGGGTTATTTTTAACTCCCGTACCGGTACCGTGGTTATCAGCCAGTCGGTGAAAATATCCCAGGTGGCGGTTTCACATGGTGGTCTCACTATTACCATTCAGGAAGATCCGTACGCCAGTCAACCTAATGTATTAGCACGTAAAGGCAATACCGAAGTGATCCAAGATTCAAGCATTGATGTGCAGCAAGAGAACCCTCAGATGCTGGTTTGGCCGGAGGGGGTTGATTTACAGACCATAGTTAACGCGGTTAACAGTGTCGGTGCATCACCCGATGATTTAATGCAGATATTACAAGCATTAGACGTTGCGGGCGCATTAAATGCAGAATTATTGGTTATATAGAGGATAAATTTATGGTTCAGGCAGTAGGTAGTCCAACAACATCACTTTATAACGACACCAAAATGATTAACAGTATTAAGCATCAAAGTGATCCGGAGGCCGGATTGAAAATGGCTGCCAAACAATTTGAAGCTATGCTCTACCAGCAAATTCTTAAAAATATGCGCGCCGCTTCGGATTTGATCAATAGCGAAGACAGCCCATTATCCACTAAAGGTGACGGAGTGATGCGTGATATGTACGATGGTCAGTTGGCGATGCAGATGGCACAAGGAGGACCGGGATCAATCTCGGAAATGCTGGTCAAGCAATTATCCGGTGCCGGCGGCGCGACCGTTAATCACCTTGCACTTAACAATGAAATGGCTTTTAAACAGTTAAATAATGCAGATTCAGACAATCGGGGATCGAAATGAGTATATATAATATCGCCCTGTCGGGGGCAAGCACTAACCGTACATCTTTAAATGTTACCGCGCAAAATATAGCCAATGCAAATACTTTGGGTCATTCCCGGCAGCAGGCGCTGCAAAGCAGTGTTGTTAACTCTAATGAAGTAGGGGCTGGTGTCGAGGTATCAAGTATTCGCCGAGTAGCGGATCAATTTATTATTTCTCAGCTGCGCAGCAGCAATACCGAAGTTGGCAGCAGCAACTATAGTGCGGAAAGCCTTAGCCAGCTGGAGCAGATTGTCGGTTCCGACGGATTTAACCTTTCAGCTGGAATGGATCAGTTTTTTGGCAGTATCAGTGAAGCGAGCATCGCGCCGGAATCCTCTGAATATCGTCAGCAGGTACTATCCGATGCGCAGGCACTTGCCCAGCGTTTTAACGGCTTGAACCAGACGCTGACCAATCAGAATGCGCAGTTAGCGAACGATAGAGAGAATAACGTTTCTATGGTCAATGGACTGCTTGATAATCTTGCTCAGAGCAGCAAAGCGATTATGAAGGTTTACAATGTCGGCGGGAATACTGCCACCCTTGAAGATGAACGGGATAATATGCTCAATGAATTATCGCAGCTGATGAAAGTTAATGTAAGCAAAGAAGAGAATGGTGAATTGCAGCTGTCAATGAACAATGGGCAGCCACTGCTGATTAATGATAAAGCGGCGCAGTTATCAACAACGCCATTACCTTCCGACCCTTATCAGGCGGATATCAAGGTCACTTTTAACGGTACCGATTTCAAATTCTCAGGGGATCTCGGCGGAGAGTTGGGCGCCATCGAAACTGCACAGAAAAAAGATTTGGCAGCGGTTCAGAGTACGGTTAACGACATGGCTGAAACTTTTGCCGAGAAAGTGAATGAAAGCTTGGCGGGAGGCACGGATCTTAAGGGAGAAGACGGCAAGCCTCTTTTTTCCTACGATTCGGCCGGCAGTTTGAAAATGAACCCACTGTCGACGGATCAATTGGCATTTTCAGCTGATGGTAAGCCCGGTAACGGAGAAATATTGGCAGAACTGCTGGCTATTTCAAAAACCGATTATGCTATCGCGGGGGCCGGTAATGTCAACCTTTCCGAGGCCTTTAGCCTAAGCGTCGGAAAAGTTGCCATTGCCAGCCGGCAGGCGCAGACAAATTTAGATTCTAGTACTGCGCTGCTTGATCAGGTGCAGGCATCAAGAGACAATTTAAGCGGAGTGAACAGTGATGAAGAAGCGGCTAATTTAATGATCTATACAAATGCTTATGAAGCAAATATGAAAGTTATCAGCACTGCTAATCAGATGTTTAACAGCATTCTTAATGCGTTTTAACTAAGATTTTTAACGAAGATTTCTAACTAAGAGTTTTAATATGCGAATATCAGATTCACAGTTTACCAATACTATGCTGACCGGCATGGCTAAAAGCAATACAGAGCTGAGTACATTATTACAGCAGATGTATACGGGTGAAAAAATCACCAAACCCTCAGATGACCCCATTGCCACTATCAAACTGATGGGCTTAGAGAAAACCCAAGCGGAAATCGGCCAATATAAAACCAACAGCGAAAGTGTAAAAAGTGGCTACCAGCTTTATGAAACACGTATCGACAGCGTTGTCGAAGGCCTGCAGTCTACCAATGAATTGCTGCTTTGGGGGCTTAACGGCACCATGAGTCAAGAGGATCGCTCGGGTATTGTTATCGAACTTGAGTCACTTCGTGAATCTATGGTGAGCACCTTTAATGCTAAAAACAGTCAAGGTTCGTATATGTTTTCCGGTACGGCAACGGATCAAAAACCTTATACCCTGAAGACGGATGGCACTGTGATACCTAATACTGAGGTTAATGATAGTACTCGGGAAACGGCCATTGGTGACGGTCTTGCTATGCAGAACAACATGACTCTGGAAGATGTTGACGCCAATGACATATTCGAGATGTTGAATACGGCTATCAAAGAATTGAGTGAACCCACTCCCGATCTAAGCGCGCTGCGGGGAGCGCATGATAAGAGCCTTGCTTCACTTTATACCGCTTCTTCCGCTCAGGCTTATGCCGGCAGTCAAATTAATAATATCGACCGTATGATTGGAACACACACTGACACCGAGCTGTTTGCCGCAAAACTTACCGATCAGCTTAACGCCTTGAGTTACGACGAAGCGAGCCTTAAATTGGATAATTTTGTGAGTGCATTGGAAGCAACCCAGAAAACATTTGCGCAGATAAGTTCGTTATCGCTGTTTAACCAGCTATGAGTTGTACCATGAAACTGTTTTTTACCCTTTTACTTGTATTTTCAGGAGGGCTTGTCGCCACCCCGATTCATTATCAAGGAGAAATGGATAATACAATCTGGAAAACTGAGCTGCAGTTTGATCGCTGTGAAATTTATACGGAAATTGCAGATCGGGGTTTTAAAATATCTTTTATTGCACAGCCGGGTAAGAGTTTAAGTCTGAAGGTTTACTCGCGAATCCACTCTGCTGCCGCGATAGAAGAGTCATTTGCCGAGGTCATTAATGCCCCCTGGTATGAGCAGCAAGCTGCTCCGCAGGAGCAGATTAGGGCTGACAGTATCGGCGAGCATAGCATTAATTTTCGCCACGGAGTGGAGGAAATTTTTCAATATATGCTGGCCGGTAGTTGGTTACAATTTTATTCAATGTCGAATTCAGAGGTTGTGTATATTGTCTCTCTGCCGACTACTTTATGGCAGAAAGAGACAGTTGCTTTTAATCGCTGTGCAAATGCACTACCCGCCATTAATTATGAAGCGATAAGTCATCTTTCTTTTAATTATATTATAAATCAATATAAGCTGAATAAAAAACAGACTGAAGATTTAACCAAGCTCAGCGATTACATCAATAAAGATTCAAGTGTCATAAAAATACTGATCGACGGACATTCGGATGATGAGGGAAGTTCAGCCCAGAACCTCAGGTTATCAAAATTACGGGCGGATGAAATTGCGCAGATATTAATTAATAAAGCGGTAAATCCTGATTTAATTGAAATGCGCGGACATGGTGGACGTTACCCGATAGCAAGTAATGATAGTGCCGAGGGGCGGAAAAAAAATAGGCGTGTGACTGTCCGTTTGGTTAAGGTTAATGCACAAACAACAGCAACAAAAAAACATAAATCAGACTGAGCAATCAGCGCGAATTAAAATAATATATTAAACAGTAAAAGGAATGCGCGTGAATATTTCAGCGACTAGCTTGCAAAATGCAGATTATCTGCAAAAAATATCGGACATCAAGAGCTCGCCCATCAAGGCAAATGATTTCGCTGCGGATCCAAAAGTAGATTTTAGTAAAACTCTTATCTCAGTGCTTAATAGTGTTAATGATCAGCAGGTATCTGCAACCAGTAAGATTGATGCGGTTGAGTTAGGTAAAAGTGATGATATGATCGGCGCAGTCATTGCCGCTCAAAAAGCAAGTCTCTCCTTTAGTGCTTTGATTCAGGTTCGAAATAAACTGCTATCAAGTTTTGATGAAGTTATGAAGATGTCAGTTTAATAAGGTTATCTAATGGAAAACTCAATGCCCGCCCGTCAAAATACAGTACAGGGCAATTTACCCGGTAAGAGCCATACCTCCACTGGCCGATTTACATCTAGAAAAACAGATAAGAAAGTTGCCGATGATGACATTTTTTCGTCATTAACCGGCTGGGAAAAAATTGTTTACTTGTTAAAAAATTCACGCAAGAATTTTGCCGTTATTACGATTTTTTTAACGGCTCTGGTGACCATACTGGTTATTTTGTTATGGACATCTTCAAGTAATTACCGGCCCCTTTACGGTAGTCAGGAACCCTATAATAACAGTGATATTCTGGCGGCATTAGAAACTGAAAATATTAAATATCAAATGCAGCCCGATACCGGCCTGATTTTAGTCGAAGATGGCCGGGTTGCGGAGATCAGAATGTTGCTGGCGTCAAAGGGTGTAAAAGCCACGCTTCCGGAAGGCTTAAGTGTGCTTGGAGAGCAATCTGCATTAGGTACCAGTCAGTTTATTGAGAATGCGCGCTACAATCTCGGCCTTGAGGGAGAATTGGCGAAAACCATTATGTCACTCAATGCGATTAATAACGCTCGCGTGCATTTAGCCATTCCTAAGGAAAATTTATTTGTTGGCCGGGGTAAAAATATTGCCACCGCAGCGGTTATGCTGGATGTGAAGTCCGGTGATAAGCTCAATGTTGTACAGATAACGTCAATAATAAATCTGGTCGCCGGCAGTGTGAATAACCTCAGTCCGGAATCTGTTTCGGTTACCGATCAGTCTGGCCGTTTGCTCAGTGATGATGTCAATGATGGCGAATATGCATTAGCGTCGTCTAAACAGATAGACTATAAAGAGAGCATTGAACAGCAGATAAAGAAACAGGCAAAATCCATGCTAATCCCGATTCTCGGGGCGAATAACTTCCGTATTGAAAGTGCTGCGGATATCGATTTTTCAAAACGCGAGGAAACCAGGGAAACCTTTGATGCCACGCCAGTTCTGTTGAGTGAAGTGAATATTCAGAATAACGACCAGTCCGATATTGCCATTGGTATTCCCGGATCATTAAGCAGCACACCTCCGGTGGTTGACGGGCAGGATAATGCGCCAAATAACAGCAAGCAGAAAACGCACAGTGAATCAAATCGAAAGTATGCCGTCGGCAGCTCAGTTACCCATACGGAATATCAGCAGGGTAAGCTTAATCATATTTCCTTATCCGTGGTTATTAATGAAGATATCGCCCCGACCGGTGAGTGGACGACCGCTGAATTGTCAAAAATAGACGCGATGATCTCTAGCGCGGTAGGTCTTGATCTGAGCAGGGGTGACAGCATTAACGTTACTAGTTTTACATTTTCACCTATTCAGGTGACCAATCCGATCGCGGCTGCCTGGTATGAAGAAACAAGGTGGCAATCGTTACTGAAAATCATTGTCAGCGCATTGGTCGCAATGATGCTGATTTTTGTGGTATTAAGACCGCTGATTAAACATATTACCGTTAATAATTCAGTGAAGGACGCAGAGCAATTGCCGGAAGAGCAGAATACCGTTGAACAAAGTACGCAGGATAAAGAAAAAGAATTTGCGCTGCGTTTATCAGAATACGGTATCGGTGATTCTAGCAGTGATCATGATTTAGCTATGCAGATGCTGCCAAGTCCGAATTCACCGCTTAATGTGCAAATTCAGCACCTGCAGCTTATCTCTAAAGAACACCCGCATCGCGTCAGTGAAATATTAAAAAATTGGGTTAATGCATAAAGGTTTATGATGGAAAGCAAAGACGATACAAAAATAGATACTGGTTCAACTGATGCTTCTGATGAGCTAGTTGCCCTTTCGAAGGTAGAGCAGGCGGCGTTATTGCTCCTTGGAATGGGGGAAGAGGTTGCCGCGGGTGTATTAAGAAATTTCAGCCGAGACGAAGTGCAGAAAGTGGCGAAGGTGATGTCTACCTTATCCGATATTAAAACAGCACAGGCAAAAGATGTCATTGAAGATTTTTTTAATGACTTTAAGCAGCATTCGGGTATTCAGGGCGCGTCAAAAAACTTTATTGATAATATGCTCAATAGTGCCTTAGATGGCAATATAGCAAAGGGGCTGGTTGCTGATCTTTACGGTGATGAAATCAAAAATAAAATACAGAAACTGCAATGGATTTCAGCTGAAATTCTAATGAAAAGTATCGTTAATGAGCACGCCAGAATGCAAAGTGTGTTCCTGGCCTATTTACCTGCGGAAACAAGTTCTGAAATACTGGCGTTATTTTCTGAAGAAGTTCGTATTGATCTGCTCTACCGAATTACCCAGATTGAGGATTTAGATCAGAATGTCGCAGATGATTTATTAGAGCTGATTGAGCGTTGTGCGACAGAATATACCGATAATAAAACCGGTTCATTACAAGGCATTAAGCAGGTGGCAGATATCATTAACAACTATGGTGGTGATAAAGCAGCCATCATGCATTCATTAAAAGGAATTAATAACCAGGTGGTTAACCAAATTGAACGTGATATGTTTGACTTCTCCATCATCAGTAATCAAAGCGAACAGACACTTGAGATTATCCATCAGAATATCGCACCTGACTTATGGGCCGTTGCACTTAAAGGAGCGGCGCCTGAATTCAAGCAGGAGATCATAAAAAGCTTACCTAAACGTATTGCTGCCGATCTTGAAAGTCAGATCAAAGAACTCGGTGGCGTGCCTGTCAGCGTTGTGAAGAACGCTCAAGCAGACATTATGGATACCTTGAGAGAGCTTAATGACAGCGGTGAAATAGAGCTTCTTTTATATAGCGAAAGTGTCGTTGAGTAATACATGGGCGATATAATACGCAGGGTCGACTCAAGAGAATTTATTGCTTATGTATTCCCCCGTCTGGACAGTGCAACCTTTAAAGCTGACCCGGATTTGACTGCCGCATCGACGGTTAATGCGGTTTATTCGCAGGAAATGATCGATAAGGTTTTTCAAGATGCGTTTGCCAACGGCAAGCATGCAGGTTATGAAACAGGCTTTGAGCAGGGAAAGAAAGAGGGCTACGGTGCGGGATTATTACAGGGCGTAAAAGAGGGAGCCGAAGAAAGTAAAAAAGAGATCGATATTACTTTATCTGCCCTGAACAGCGCCGTGATAGAGTCGCAAGCGATTACGGCTACCCTGAAAGAGGATGTTAAAAAGGCATCGATCGCCATGATCACTGAAATAACACAAAAAGTGATTAATAAAGAACTCGCACTTAATCCGGAGATAATAGTTCATTGGATTGAAGACAGTATTGCCTCGCTGCCGGAACAACCCACTAGCGTATCGATTGCATTAAACGATCAGGATTACCAGCGTATTGTTAATTTGGGGCCACTACCCGATACTAACTGGAAACTAAAATCCAATCACTTAATTAAGCCTGGCTGCTGCGAAGTGAATACTAACCTGGTTGATATTAAAATGAATGCACAGGAAAAAATGCAGGCCATGATAGAGCAGATTAGCTGATGAACCTATTTTCTAGCAGCACTATAACGGATGTGCCGATTGCGACCCTGACGGGCAAGGTTATTAATGCCAATAATCAGCTGATTGTGGGTGAAGGCTGCCGATTTCGTCTGAATCAGGATTGTATTATTGAAACGGATGTTGAAAATATAAAAGTTAAAGTGATTGGTATCAAACGTGCTAAAGCCTTCTTAATGCCCTATAACCCGTTTTCGACTATTTATGTCGGTTCAAAAATTATCCCGCTACAAAAGATGGATAATTATCACATTGATAACTCCTGGTTGGGGCGTATCTTAAATGCCCGCGGCGAAGCGATCGATGACCTGCCATCTCCTCAGGGGATTGATACTATTACCCTGCGCAGCGCTGCGGCTGTTAATATCTTAAAAAAGAAACCTATCAGCGAGCCTTTTGATGTAGGCATAAAATCGATCAATGGTTTATTAACGCTTGCTAAAGGGCAACGAGTCGGCTTGGTTGCCGGCAGTGGTGTTGGTAAGTCGGTCCTGATGGGAATGATCACTAAATACTCCGAAGCCGATGTGGTTGTGGTTGGGCTGATCGGCGAAAGAAACCGCGAAGTCAGAGAGTTTATTGAAAAAAATATTGGCCCCGAAGGTTTAAAAAAATCCGTGGTGATTGCGGCGCCGGCGGATCAATCACCTCTGATGCGTATTCAGGCTACCGAATTATGCCATTCTGTGGCGGAGTATTATCGGGATAAAGGCTCGAATGTATTACTGCTGGTGGACTCGTTAACACGTTACGCCATGGCGCAGCGTGAAGTTGCAATTTCCCTGGGAGAGCTGCCAGCCATTAAAGGTTATCCACCTTCGGTTTTTTCATTTATTCCACCGTTATTAGAGCGCTCCGGAAACGGTAATGAAAATGCGGGTACCATGACTGCTATTTACACTATTTTATCCGAAGGGGATGAAGACTATGACCCGGTTGTTGATACTGCAAAAGCGATTCTGGACGGGCATATCGTATTATCCAAGGAGCTCGCCCAGCGGGGACAGTTTCCGGCGGTGGATATCGAAAAATCCATAAGCCGTTGTATGGATGCAGTGGTGAGCGAGCCTCACCTGCAAATATCCCGCCAGTGTAAACGCCTTTACAGCATGTATAACAAGGCCAAGGATTTGATTTCATTGGGAGGTTACCAGCAGGGTAATGATCCTGAACTTGATGAAGCGATCCAAAAGAATTCTGCGATAGAAAAATTACTGATGCAAAATACAACTCAATATGTCAACTTCGAAGAAAGTTGCCAACAATTAGCTCATATTTTTAAGGAAAAGTAAAAAATGCTTACTATTTCAGTCGATGACGGAAGTACAAATGTAAAGGTATCCTGGTTTGACGGTACCAAAATAAAGACAATTATCAGTCCGAATTCATTCCGTAAAGGTTGGAAAAGTGCAGCCCTGCGCGCCGATAAAGTTATTTCTAACTATTTAATCGGTGAAACAAAATACACCTATGATATTACCTCTGATAAAGCCTTGGAGACCACCCATATTGACTATCAGTATTCAGATCTTAATTTATTGTCATTGCATCACGCTTTATTAACAACCGGCCTTAAACCGCAGACGATTAAGATTGTCGCAACACTGCCTATTACGGCTTATTATAATGCCGATGACTGCCAGAAAAATGAAGCGAATATCCAGCGCAAAAAAGATAATCTGATGCGTACTCTGGTACTCAATAAAGGTGAGGTTTTTAAGATCGAGTCCGTAGAGGTGATGCCTGAAAGTGTGCCTGCTGTGCTCTCCACGTTGCTGGAATCTAATATCAATGAATTCAGTCGATCTTTAGTCATTGATATAGGTGGCACAACGGTTGATAGCGCCGTGATCGTTGGTAAGTTTGATGAAATTTCCAGTATTTACGGCAACACTGAAATTGGCGTCGGACTGGTGACTAATACCGCCAGACAGGCTCTGGCAGGTGCGGACAGCGATGCATCCTATCTGGTGGCCAACGAACTGATCAAAAACCGTCACGATCGTGAATTTGTCGAAGAAGTGATTAACGACGTGAGCAAAGTTGATCAGGTTTTGAAGAAAATAGAAGATCGGATCGACGAACTTGGGCAGACCGTGGCCGAAGAAATGAAAAAATTCTGCAAAAACCCAAATCGTGTTTATATCGTCGGCGGGGGAGCGCCCCTTGTCTATGACGCGGTAAAAGCGGCCTATTCTGTACTTGGCGATCGGGTCACTATTCTTGATAATGCGCAGACTGCACTAGCTAAAGAAAACATGCTTTATGCCTTAAGTGATGCCGACGGGGAAAGTGCAGCATAATGGCGACAGTTAGATTTCAGTTCCAGTTTGACGCTAAAAATAGCAATGAAAAAGCGGCGCTAATAGAGCTTCAGGGCTGGAAGGCTTTGTTTGATGACGGGCAGATTGAACTCTGCCTGTCCAAGCAGAAAGAAACGCTTTTAGCGGGGCTTTATCTGCAAAAAACAATGCCTGGGCTGGTTGAAAAACTGGCGCAAAACTTATCATCGGCAGGTCTTGATGAATTAGATTATTTTTATAAAGCTAACGCTTCGGCATCGCGTATTGATATCATCAGTGAACAGCAGAAAGAGGTTCTTGCTGCACTGCAGAGGCTGCAGGAAAGTCTGGACAGTAAAATGGCCGGTGTCATTCCTCCTAATACCGCTATTGCAGCCCCCGATGCGGTTCAAGATTCAGTTGTACAGGTTGAAGCTGAATCTTTCGAGCCTGCGCCGGAGGCGACGGAAATTCTCTCGGCGGCTAAGTTAAAATTAGTCCGTGAGATTAAGGCTAAAAAAATATTTTAAACAATCAAGCTGTTGATCTTAATCGGCATGACGGATAGTACTTATGGTAACCACCTCCAGAATAGATAGTTCTGTATCTTCCCTTGGGCAAAACAGTCCGACAGCGGTTAAAAGCCCAAGCTTATTAACCGGTATTGCCAGCACTCGCCTCAAACCCGTTAGTGAGACGAATAACATCAGCGGGTTATTATCAAAAAATATCGGTGCCTCTCTCGCGTTATCGGATTCTCATATTGAACTGGCGTCAATTGATACTGCCAGACAGGGGATAAAAAAGATTGCGGGCAGCCTGATCGAAATGAAAAAAATCGTTGAACCAAATGTGGCGCAGGGTATTTCTGAACTGCAGCCGGAGCACGTTGCAAAAATCAGATTGGAACAACGAAAAATAAGTGCGGCAATGGATGCGCAATTTTCCGGTAAACGGGTCTTAGATTCAAATCTAAGCGAGCAGATAAACAAAGAAAATCAAATTCAATTCAAGATAGAAGGCTTAGATCTGAATCGTTCCCGTTGGGATAACGAGCTGGTAACGCTTAAGATTGATGGAAAAATCAGCCTGCTGATGTTTGAAGCCGCAAAGACCGATGATGAGCTGCTTAATCAATTCAATAAAGCCTTGGCCTTTGCCGATGTCAGCGTAAAAAATGATCAGAAAAATGAACTCATTTTATCAATGGGCGACGCTCAATGGCGTCAATCGAGTAAAGTGACCACAGTGACCGGACAAGGGCATCGGTTTCCCAGCGGGCAGGCTATTCCGACTAATATAACGGCTGTTAATGATGATATAGCCACATTAACCAAATCACCCCTGCCCATTGACGAGCATACCTTGTCAACTATCACCGGGCTAATTAATAGCGCTAAGGGCAGTTACCAGACGCTCAATCAATTAAAAAAATCAGAGGTTGAATCCGGGGCAGCTCATTTGCAGCAGTTTGAAACTGAACCGACGCCATTTGAGCCAAAAGTTAATACCATAATGAGCGAACAGAAATGGGCAGCAGCATTTAATCTCAGACAAAATCATGCAACTATCTCGCGTAAAACTGTCGTTGACCTGCTCAAGTGAGGCTGATTTTTATTCTCTTTTTAGGGTTTTTTGCGAGTTATTCTTCGGCCTTGGCCGTTGATCTGGTCAAGGATCTTGTAAAAAAACAGATCCACACAGACAGCGCCGAGTTTGCCCGGGAAATGCACTGGCAGGAATACCGTTACAGCAGTAAGCTGCGTATTCCGCGATCCTTGAAAACACTTGAGAAGTGCTTATCGCCTGTCCTTGTTCAGAGGGCTACCCGTAATGCGATTAACCGTGTCAGATATAAAGTCACCTGTAATAATACCGTTAACCGGCAAAAATGGTCGAGCAATATTACCGCCAATATCCGTTATTATGTGCCGGTTGCTACTTCTGTTTCATCATTATCCCGCGGGCATTCCCTGCAGCCCGAGGATATCGTCTTTAGTGAACAGAAAATCAGAGACAATGATTATTATTTCAATATCGAGAGCCTTACCGGGAGAAAGATCAAACGAAATTTACGTGCCGGCACCGTCATCCAAAATAGGGATATCATCAAAGAATATGCGGTATTACGGAAAGCCGAGGTGAGTATCGTCATCAAGCAGGATTCTCTCACTCTGAGTACCGTTGGTATTGCTCTTAAATCAGGTGAGACCGGGGAGTCAATCAAAGTTGAAAATAAACGTTCCGGTAATATTATTACCACCACCGTGATAGGCAAAAATAAAGTGGAGGTTGAGGTCTACTAACAGCCTTTGGTGATTGATTTATAGCGTTATTATAATTGTAAGGATTCGCCATTCACCAAGACTGTGCGGTCATTACTCGGCCACACAGCATGCTGAATCTGAAAATAAAAAGTCGCTTCAGGCTAAAATTTATAGCTTAAACCGGTCGACATAAATAAACCCTTGCTATCGTAAAAGTTGATATCAGAGTTCTCTTTTTTGTAACCTGCCAGTATATTAAAACTTAATGGTTGCCAATTAAGCGCCTGAGCATAGCTGTAAACCGAAAAAACAGCAGCAGTGACGGTATTCTGTTTTTCACTAAAGACCGGGTTGTCGACGGCAAACTTTTTGATGCCGGTATTGAAGGTGGTTATTAAACTGTGCCTGCCTTTAAAAACCAGCAAACCTAACTGCGCTCCATATTGATCGAAGTTGTGTGCTTCACCATCGGCAGATCTTCTGGTGTATTGCAGTGCGGGTTTAAAAAATACGCCCGGTGCAATTGGAAACATAGTTTCTATTTCAATGCGTTGATAGAAGCTATCACGTTGCAGCAGACTCAGTTGGGCAGCATTCAATCCTATACTTTGTCCACTTTGTTCGTTTTCTATCGACGTAATGGCAAAGGCGTATTTAAGGGTAATTGAACTGCCTGCAATACGGGTCAAAGCAACTCGTCCTCCCTGTGTATTTTGCTCTGTTGTCGTGCGTGCACTGCCGATTAAATAGGGATCCTGCCAGGCCTCATTGAAAAACGGCAGTTGTGGAAAATATGCAACAGTCAGTTGGCTGCGGTTATTAAATACATGTTTGATTCCCAGTTCATACTGAAACTCGGCGACAGAAATTTGTTCGCGGCTGTTACCGGCAAATATCTGAGTTTGTAATTCATCAAATGTGTACTGTGCACTGGCTAAGGGAAATACCAAGGTCTTATCAAGTGACTTACCCTGATTGTTGAGATCTTCGTTGAGCGCATTATCATCATCCGTATTTAATTGTGAGCGGCCGGCGCTGTAACCCATATTCATCCCCAGAGTGAACTCCCATCCAGCTTTTTCAGCAAGAGAGCGCGTCGCAGGTGCTGAATTTGCCGCTGCCTCAGTGACTAATAAATTGCTTAGCAAAACGCTTAAGATGACTGTCGGGAATAGTTTGCGCATTAATTTCGTCCTTGAATGAGATAACCTTATGGGGTAAATTTGCCAATATTAACAGCAGGTGCGAAGTAATAAAATCAGCAGCTCGGCAAATAGTTGTATTTGTCTCATGATTTAATATAGTCGAGAGAGTCAATAATACCCGTAATATCTCAATTGTGACGGCAATAAATCTTTTCCGCGGACGATAGGATATTGTTCTATAACAAAGTGACCTTAGCTGTGATCGTATTTTTCTGCTGCAACGTATTATACTGAGTCAGGTTGAGGGTTTACTATCAGGGAAAATAAAGATGCGTATAATTTTGATCACTTTTTTGGCTTTTTTACAGTTTGCCTGTACGGGGATCGCCACGGATATCAGGCCCGTTGAAGGGCTGCAGACGGAGAAATATTTAGGTCTATGGTATGAAATCGCCCGTTTAGACCATTCATTTGAAAGAGGAATGTCCAATGTCAGCGCCGAATACTCAGTGCGAGAAGATGGCGGGATAAAAGTCATAAATAGCGGTTACTTAAGTGAAAATAAACAATGGAAAAGTGCAGAGGGAAAAGCTTATTTTGTCGATAAGCAAAGCAAAGGGCACTTAAAAGTTTCATTTTTTGGTCCCTTTTACGGCTCCTACGTGATTTTTAAACTGGATAAGATAAATTACCAATACGCTTATGTAACCAGCTACAGCAAAGATTATTTATGGTTGCTAGCAAGAACAGCAACAGTCACTGAAGCTGTTAAACAGGATTTTATAAATACCGCCAAAATGAACGGTTTTGCAACTGATCAACTGATTTTTGTTGATCAGCAAAGCATTAAATAATCTTCGCTTAGCGGTGCTGCAAAACGGTGTTGATCAATTGAGAATTAATGGAGTACAACTAAAAAAACCGCTCAATGAGCGGTTTTTGAGGTTGTAACAGGGAAAGCTCTGTTTATTTGTCTTCTGCAGAATATTCTTCCATCATCTCTTCTACTTTGTCCATCAATTTAGGACTGCCGCAGAAAAAGGGAACACGCTGGTGTAACTCGGTTGGTACTATTTCCATAATGCGGCGGTTAAAACCATCGCTTGCTCTGCCGCCAGACTGCTCAATCAGAAATGCCATCGGGTTACATTCGTATAATAATCTCAGTTTTCCTTTTGGCGCAGAAGCGGTAGAAGGGTAGATATAAATACCGCCTTTAAGTAAATTTCTGTGGAAATCAGAAACTAATGACCCAATATAGCGTGATGTATAGGGGCGATTTGTTGGTGGATCAATTTCCTGGCAGTATTTTAGATATTTTTTTACGCCCTGTGGAAACTTCAGGTAGTTACCCTCATTGATAGAATACATTGCACCGTTATCTGGAATTTGCATACTTTCATGTGACAGATAAAAAACACCCAGTGAAGGATCGCAGGTAAAGCCGTGCGTACCATGTCCGGTTGTATAAACTAACATGGTCGACGAACCGTAGATAACATATCCAGCGGCAACCTGTTCAGTCCCCGGTTGTAAGAAGTCTGCCAAGGTAACAGGCTGACCCAGCTCGCTAAGACGGCGATAAATTGAGAAAATGGTACCTACCGAGACATTAACATCAATATTTGAAGATCCATCCAGCGGATCCATCAATACAACGTATTTACTGTTTATACAGCGTTGACTATCAAAGGAAATAAATTCATCTTCTTCCTCGGATGCGACACCACAAACTTCGCCCCGTGCTTCCAATGCCGCTTTAAAAACGTCATTGGCGTATAAATCCATTTTTTGCTGGATTTCACCCTGTACATTTTCCGTACCGGTTGTACCAATAATATCAACTAATCCGGCTTTATTTATTTCTCGGTTAACGACCTTGGTCGCTAATCGAATTGCGCCGAGCAGAGACGATAATTCTCCTGTCGCCTCTGGAAATTCATGCTGCTTATCAATAATGTATTCACCGAGCGTAATCATTCTATATCCCTTTATCCAGATCTATATATCTGCAAAACGTTATCGTGGGTAACAAAATTAACATTATTTACTGCCGATTAATGTTAACTAAGATCAATATTGTGTTTTCAGCTGTAGTTACAATGCTTTTAGGTGTCTGTTTGATATTTCAACGACTTTATCAACACGCCGCTTATATTTTTCTTCACCGCTAAGAAATTCCGTGGTCATCCAGGTTTTGACAATCTCAGCTGCAATAGCCGATCCAATTATTTTGGCGCCAATACAAAGTACATTGGTATTTGAATGGGAACGTGCGAGTTGCGCGCAGAAGGGGTCCTGGCAGACTGCTGCATACAATCCTGAAATTTTATTAGCGATTAACGCACTGCCGTAACCGACGCCATCAATAAAAATACCTCGCTCAGCTTCGCCTGAAGCAACGGCTAAAGCTGCCGGGTAAATATGATCCGATAAATCACAGGCCTCTTCATTATTTGCACCAAAATCTATAATGCTATGTCCGGCATTTTCTAATAATACTTTGACCTCTTCTTTTAAACTAAAAGCAGAGTGATCACAGGCCATTGCAATTTTCATATTATTTACCTTCTGAATGAGTTGCTTAAAAAATGTGCTGTTTTCTTGAAAATAACGATATTTTGCGTTAAAAAAAACCCAGCAACTTGCCGGGTTTGATGAATTAACTAGTTGCTATTTAAAGCGTCCGATTAAGCCGCAACGGCTACTTTACGGTCGCTTTTTTTAAGGAAGGCGTAACTGATACCCGTTACTGCTGTTCCTGCTGCAATCGCCACTAAGTAAAGTAGTACCGGGCTAATCGCACCCGGGATAAGCAGTACGAATAAACCACCGTGTGGAGCGAGTAGTTGCGCACCAAATAACATAGACAGAGCACCCGTTAACGCGCCGCCCGCCATACAACAAGGGATTACGCGTAATGGATCATGTGCGGCAAAGGGGATTGCACCTTCAGAGATAAAACAAAGGCCTAATACGAAAGATGCTTTACCCGCTTCTGCTTCACTAGGGATAAATTTAGATTTTGCTAAGAATGTCGCAAGACCCATGCCTAACGCCGGTACCATACCCGCAGCCATAATTGCAGCCATCGGTGCATAAGTTTGTGATGCCAATAGACCAACACCAAAGGTATAGGCTGTTTTGTTTACTGGACCACCGAGGTCGAAACACATCATTGCGCCAAGTAAAATACCTAACAGAACAGCATTTGCTGAGCCCATGCTGGCAAGGAAGTCAGTAAGTCCGGCCATGATTGCAGCAACCGGCGTACCAACTACGTAGATCATCACTAAACCGGTCACCAAGCTGGCAATGAGGGGAATGATTAAAATAGGTTTTAACGCGGCCATAGAATCTGGAAGCGGAAAGTTGTCAGCAACAAATTTTGCTGTGTAACCCGCCAGGAAACCTGCAATGATACCACCCAGGAAACCAGCTCCCGTTGAACTTGCTAACATACCGCCAATTAAACCGGGTGCAAGACCGGGTCTGTCGGCAATCGAAAAGGCGATAAAACCAGATAATACCGGAATCATAAGCGCAAAGGCGGAAGCACCACCGATAGTCATTAATGCCGCGGCAAGTGTCCCTTCCTCTTTAAAGGCTTCGATACCAAAGACAAAAGACAACGCAATTAATAAACCACCCGCAACAACTACGGGTAACATATGTGAAACACCGGACATAAGATGTTTATAGATAGCAGACGATGCTTTCATTTGCTCGCCGTCAGTGCTTGTCGCTGCACCTGTGTTGTGATAAACCGTTGCATCGGAAAATGCTTTGTTGATCTCCTGTTCGGTTTTTTTAAGGGCTAAACTTGTACTGGTTTTATACAATTTTTTGCCATCAAAGCGGGCTAAATCTACCGTAATATCTGCTGCAATAATAACCACATCAGCGGCGCTGATATCTTCTGTGCTTAACTGGTTTTTTGCGCCGACTGAGCCGCGTGTTTCAACCTTAATTTCGTAACCAAGCTGTTTAGCTTTGTCTTCTAAGGCCGTTGCTGCCATAAAGGTGTGTGCAACACCGGTTGGGCAGGCAGTAATTGCAACAATTTTTTTAGCTGATTGCTTTTCACCTGATTGCATAGTGGTCTTCCTCGTTGTGGTTTGGCTAAGCAGTTGTCCATTGTTAACTGCGTTTTGTAGATAGGTTTTGGTATCTTCGAGGCATTCGGTAATATCAGATTGATACACTTTTTTACCTTGAAAACGGTTAAGATCGACCGTTGTATTTGCAGCTATAATGATGCAGTCGGCTTGATCAATTTGTTGTTGAGTTAAAGGCTCAGCAGGTTTTACGCTAGATTGGCATTCGATTGATGCTTCCCAGTTTAATGCTGAGACTGCTTTTTCAATTAATCCAGCAGCAATAATGCTGTTGGCAATGCCGCTGGGGCATGCTGTGACTATGGCTAATTTCATATTTTTGTCCTCTGAAGCATTTATTTATAAAGTTAATAGCGACGTGATTAAATAATCTCTTTAATCACTTTTGGGTTATTTTTATGTTCTTGTCCACTGAAGCACTTATTTATAAAGTTAATCGCGACGTGATTAAATGCGTTAATTAATCGAGTTTTGTGATTTTTATTTTTTTCTGCAAGGTTTCAACCTGGTCGATGTCTTCAACACCCACGCCTACCTGGCTAACAGCAAGCGCCGCTAATGCTGTCGCAAAACTTAAACTTTGGGATTTATCCCACTGATTTAGCTCACCCCAACAAAGACCTGCTACTAAGGTGTCACCTGCACCAACGGTGCTCACCACCTGCATTTTTTGCGGCGTTGATTTGAGCCAGCCCTTTTGGTTTAACCACAGCACACCGTGCTCGCCCATGGATATAACCACATTTTCACAGCCCTGTTGCTGCAATTGTTGCGCGGCAGCTTTAATCTCACTGGTGTTAGTTAATGACAGATTAAGTAAAGCGCTCAGTTCCTCATCATTTGGTTTAATCAGGTAAGGATGCGCATTAACGCCCGCTGCTAATGCTTTATTGCTGCTATCAAAAAATACTTTTTTGCCGGCTGTGTGCAGTGCTTCAATCCAACCGGCACAATGTTCCGGTGTCACGCCCTGCGGCAGACTTCCGGCAATCACAAAGACATCATGGGTTTTTGAAAGCTTAAATAAAGTTTGCTCAAATTCGGCTAATTCAGATTCTCCGACGATAACGCCCGGGAAGTTGAGATCGCTCACCTGACCGGATTTTTCAACGATTTTGACATTGATGCGCGTATCACCATCAACACGGACAAATTGGTCGGTGATCTGTAACGATCGAAATAACTCTACAAATGAAGCTTGATTATTTTCCCCGAGAAAACCCGTTACAGTGACTTCTGCGCCAAGTTCAGCAAGGACTTTGGCAACATTGATGCCTTTACCTGCCGGGTGCAGACTGCCGGTCTCAATTAAATTCACCGTACCCGTCTGTAATGCCTCCAGTGACCCGGTGAGATCTAAGGCCGGGTTTAGAGTGACAGTAACCACTTTTAGATTTTTACTCATTGGATTGTTTCTCCTAAACCTTTTTCAATTGCTTGACCAATGGCAAGCAGTGCTTGCTCGGCATCTTCACCCTGCGCGGTAACCTGTAACTGGTCTTTAAATTTGACCCCCAAGGTCATCACTTTCATTAAACTTTTGGCATTGACCGTTTTGTCTGGCGTATCAATTCTCGCCAGCTGAATGGTCGCTGTAAATTTTTTCGCAGTATTGACCAGCATCGCACCGGGACGCGCGTGTAAACCATGGGGATTAAGGATAGTGAAAACCTCTTGGCTGCCTTCGAGTATTTCTTTAGTCAGTAAGTTGATAACTTGTTCGGGATTCGCACTGAACAGTTTTTCTACTTGTTGTTTGGCAATCAGGTCAATCAAAAGATCCAGGGTTTTTAAATGCAGTTGATTGTTACTGGCTAGACAAAGCAGGCCTTTGACCGGTTTATTCGAATGTTCTAATGGTAGAGAAGTGCTGACAAAAGACAGGGTTGTTTTATTAACGCCCTGGTTGCTGGCGTTTAACCACAAACCCTGGCCTAAATGAGTTGCTTTGTTAGTCGCGATTGCTTCAGCAAAGGTATCGCCTGCAGCGACCTGATTTTTGATTAAATCTGCTGCAGCGGCGGTCAGTTGTGACATATCCTGCGCTTCAATGTCGAGCTTAATTAGGTCAGTGGTCAGCAACATTTCGGTTTGCACTTTACCGGTTAATAAATCGACGATGGTTTGTGCCGTGCTTGCATTTTGTAACTGTTGTTCAACACCATCAGCAGAAAGTACCTTAGTGAGCATTTTTAAAATTTCTAAATGTTGATCTGACTTTGCCGCGATACCAATCGCTAAATAAACCGTATTATCATCACCCCAATTCACGCCTTTGGGGAAGTGGTGTAAAATTACCCCGGTCTGTTTTATTTGATCACGGGTATCGGTTGTACCGTGTGGGATGGCAATACCATTACCTAAAAAAGTTGTATTTTGTGCTTCACGAGCGAGCATGCCATTAACATACCCGCCTTCTACATAACCCTTGTTAAGCAGGCCGTTAGCGATAGATTTAATGGCATCTTGTTTATTCTCTGCGGTTTGCGCGAGAATAATATCGTGGGTATTAATTGATAGCATGCAGGGCACCTTACTAATGTTAGTTAATGTCGCGTTTATCAACACAGACATTAATGGTTTAAAAAATGTTCGCAAATAAAGCTTAGTCTTCTGTACAATCATGAACAAATCAACGAGATAAGAAGTTCAGTCTTATGTGGACTTTTCAAAGGTCTGTAGCAGCCCTTTTTTCTTTACTTTATTGTTGCTGAAACGATTCAGTTGATATGCTGAACCGTTTCAGCTAGAATTGCAACTGCTTTATGATGCTTTGGGGTTTGGTGATTTTCTATACTGTGATAGAGATCTCGATAATTTTTTTTCATATAGGATTTTTGATGAAATTAGAAGAAATAGCGCGGTTAGCAGGCGTCTCTCGCACCACTGCCAGTTACGTTATTAACGGTAAAGCCGAAAAATATCGGATCAGTGAAAAAACGCGTTTGAAAGTGATGGCCGTGGTGGATAAATATAACTATCAACCTAACTATGCGGCGAGTTCTTTACGGGCGGGTAATAGCCGCACTTTTGGTTTAATTATCCCTGATCTTGAAAATACCAGTTATGCTAAAATCGCCAAACTGTTAGAACGCGATGCCAGAAAATCCGGTTTTCAATTAATCATCTGTTGCTCGGATGATTCAATTAAGACCGAAATGAACGTTGCTGAAAATCTTATTAGGCGCGGTATTGATGTATTAATCGTCGCCACTGCATTACCAGGCGATAATGAATTTTATCGTAAGATACAGGCTAAAGGCGTGCCGGTGGTGGCGATAGACAGGTGTTTGAATGATGAATTTTTCAGCAGCGTTATCAGTGAAGATCTCGAAGGCGCTTATCAGTTATGCGAAGCTTTATTAGAAAAAAATGTTAACAGTATTGGTTTAATTGGTGCAGCAGAGCTGTTGGGTGTTTCCAGGGAGCGAGAGTTAGGTTTTAAAGCGGCACTGGCGCAACATAGCAGCTCGCTTAAGGTTCAATACGCCTATGGTGAAAATTTTAGTATTGAACAAGGACAACTTTTAGCGCAGCAATGGATAGATCAGGGCTGTTTCCCCGATGCTATTTTAATTACCTCTTATACCTTATTTGTAGGGGTACTGGATTGTTTATTAGCGCATCCAGAATTACAGAAAAAAACTGCACTGGCGACTTTTGGTGATAACCGCCTGTTAGATTTTTTACCTATCAAGGTACAGTCTCTACCGCAGCAACTAGAAGTCATTGCAGAAAAGACACTGCAGCTGGCCTTACTCGCTGCACAGGGGATTTGTAATCCCAGTGTGGACGTTGTTTCACGGCAATTGGTAAAACGATAGTGGTGCAGAATAAATAAGGAGGCTGTACAAATTAAGTTAGGGTGGAATAAGAAATTGATTTTACTCTATTTAAAACCACTTTCACGGAGACGTTTATAGACAGTATTTCTGCTCACGGATAACTGCACTGCGGTTTTTGAGATATTACAATTAAGAGACTGATATAAAGCCACTATGTTGTCTGCGTTTGAATCCGTATTGCTCGCCTGTGGTTTATTTTCCTGCTTGGCCATTAAAGGCTCAGCATTGTTTGCACTTACTTCCATATCAGCGAAAAAGTCATCGGGAAGATGCTCAAAGTCAATCGCTTGATTATCTGACATTGCCTGCGCAATTTGAATCACACTGACTAATTGGCGAATGTTACCCGGCCAGGGGTGCTGGAAAAAGCTCTTCATGGCTCGCTCCGTGATCTCGGCATGCTGTTTATTTTCTGCGTAATATTTCAGGAGAAACTGGATCAGTTGCTGGCGGTCATTGCGATTGCGCAGCGCGGGTAGTTCTATATTCAAACCGCTTACTCGGTAATATAAATCCTGGCGGAAGGTGCCTGCGGCGACCGCCTCTTTAAGATTGCAGTTGGTGGCGGAAACAAGTTTAAAATCGACCGGATAGGACTCAGTGCTGCCCAAAGGATTAACCCTGCGCTCCTGCAATACTCGTAATAAACGCGCCTGAACGTTGAGCGGCATATCGCCAATCTCATCTAAAAATAAGGTCCCTTTATCAGCTTTGCGGATGAGTCCGATATAACCTTTATTGCTGGATCCGGTAAATGCGCCTTTCTCATAACCAAAAAGTTCCGATTCAACTAACTCCTGTGGAATAGCCGCACAGTTTACCGTAATCAAATTCTGCTTGCGACGCAGGCTTGAATAATGCATCGCTTTGACAAATACCTCTTTGCCTACTCCGGTTTCTCCGCGGATCAGAATAGGAATATCTTTGTCAATAATTCGCTTACTTTGGGCGACTGCTTTCTCCATAACGGGATCACCAAAGTGAAGCTCATCCAATAGAAACTTGTGTTGCTCAGATACATGTCTGGCGGGCTCATTAGATTTTATCTCGGTTCTAAAATCCAATGCTCGGGGTTTCGCCTGAACTGGCTTATGCAATATCCCATGGACTCTGAATTGTTGCGTGGTCAGCAAGGGGACCTGAAAACCTTCAGGTTGGTTGACTAACTGACTGACATTAAGATTAAACAGCTCAGATATATTGACCAGTTTTAAATCACTGCCGAGTATCAATTCTGCACGGTTATTCGCTGAAATAACTAAACCATCTTCATCAAATACGATTAATGCTGACCACTGACTATCGATATTTTCGATGCTGGTATTAAAGCGCAGTAAAAAATACTCGCCCTTAAAGTGGGAGGTAATAAGCTGATTCTCTATCGCTTGCGACATAATTTTTACCAGCCCTAAGGTATGTGATTCAGGCAGGTAAGTATCAGTTGATATATCGATAACCCCGAGCATCTCTCTGTCTATACCAAAAAGAGGGGCCGCAGAGCCAGTCATGAAACGGTTGGAAATCAAAAAATGTTCATCCTGCTGAATCTGCACTATGCTGCCGGTTTTCAGCGCCGTGCCGATGGCATTTGTTCCTAATGTGGATTCCTGCCAACCGCTACCGGGAGTAAATATCTCTTCATGATGTTGCTTAAAGCGCTGATCGCCCCAACTTTTAAGCACGAAACCCTGATGATCCGCGAGCATTACCTGACTCTTGCTGTTAATTAGTAAATTTTCATAATAGGGCAGTACTTCATTGTGAGTTGTTTCCAGAAGTCGCTGATGCTCATCAAGCAATGAAGACAGCGAACCGCCAGCCAAATGTTCAATACTCGGCTTTGAATGGTGACTCAGTCCGGACTCTCGGCATCGCTGCCAGGACTGCGTGATCATCGCTTCATGCGTTGTATGATTTGCTGGTTTTTTGGGCACTGTATTGCTTCCCTATTCTTCATTGTCCTTAAAGCATTGTAAGCTTCACGTCTTAATATTCGGAAAGGGGCATATTGTGGTTATAAATGCGCAACAGTACGTTAACATTGATCACGAAATTGATACAAATACCGCTGCCGAATGTTTAATCGGCATATTTGTCTAGTAGATCTCATTGCCACAAATATTTTCTGTTTCCTGTAATAAAAATAGCACACCAGAGAATAACCGTGCGACAGAAAAACGATCAAAGATAATCTCCTCTTAGTTACATGAGCCTCGATACAAATTGATTTTTATTGTTTATCAGTTGAATGTTGAATTTTTAGTCTGTGCAGTTTGTTCAACTATTGTGCCTGAACAGAGGTGAACATATTTATTCACAATTTGTTCACATTATTAACAAAAATGCTCAAATCAAACGTTATTTTTTATTTAAAAAAACTAAAATATATTATTAATTATAATTATCAGTTGGTTAGATGCCTTATGAAACTTGGCATGAATTTGGCTTTGTAATACGGGAATAGGCGAAATTGCACAAAACATGATTTTTGCCTTGCTGTTAATCACAAAAGGAGATTATCGCCGTATGTCCCTGACCCTGGAAAATGTGACCCAGATAGTAGATGGCCAGTACTATATTAATAATGCCAACCTGACTTTTGAACCAGGTTCTTTTAATGTACTGCTTGGCCGCACCTTATCGGGAAAAACGAGCTTGATGCGTTTAATGGCCGGATTGGATAAACCAACTTCAGGTCGAGTACTGATGAATGGACTCGATGTGAGTGGTGTACCGGTGAGGAAACGTAATGTATCAATGGTTTACCAGCAATTTATCAACTACCCGAGCATGACTGTGTTTGACAATATCGCCTCTCCGCTGCGTTTAGCTAAGGAGTCGCCCGCCGTCATTAAACAGAAAGTTATAGAGATTTCAGATATGTTGCGCATTACCCCGTATCTTTCCCGTTTACCTCTGGAATTGTCGGGAGGACAGCAGCAACGTACCGCGATGGCTCGCGCATTGGTGAAAGATGCCGACATTATTCTATTTGACGAACCTCTGGTTAACTTGGATTACAAACTGCGCGAAGAGCTGCGTCAGGAGATGCGCGATTTATTTGCTCTGCGCAATACTATTGCGGTGTACGCAACCACCGAACCTAACGAAGCACTGGCATTGGGAGGCTCGACCACTATATTGCATGAAGGGCAGATTATTCAGAGCGGCCCAACGGCAGAAACCTACCATACCCCCTGTAATGTGATTGCTGCGACCCTGTTTAATGAACCGCCGATCAACATGATTCCCGGACGTATCACTAAAACCGAAGTGACCTTTGATAACACGGTTCATTTTCCGCTAACCAGCGAGCTGATTTCTCTTGACGAAGGCGATTATCAATTTGGAATACGCCCTAGCCACTTGAGCTTATTACCTAAAAATGACGATGATCTGGAAATTTCAGTTCAAGTGGAGGTCGCTGAAATCAGTGGTTCCGAAACCTTTTTGCATGTGCGTAATCCGCATTTTCAAATGGTCCTGCATTTATCAGGTGTGCATAACTATCATGTGGATGAAAAAATTAAAATTTATGTGCCCACTCATAAACTCAATGTATTTCACCTGGATGGCCACTTAATCCAGGCATCTAGCCGCAGAGTTGAGGATAATTATCATGGCTGAAATTCACTTAAAATCTTTAGCACACAGTTACGATAAACACGCAGAAAAACCGGAATACGCGATCAGACATATGGACCATGTTTGGGAAGATGGTGGTGCCTTTGCTCTATTGGGGCCGTCCGGGTGTGGTAAATCGACCCTGCTTAATATCATTTCCGGTTTATTGGAGCCTTCCGATGGTGATGTCTTATTTGACGGCGTGAGAGTCAATGATATTCCACCACAGGATCGTAATATTGCTCAGGTTTTCCAGTTCCCGGTAGTCTATGACACGATGTCGGTGTTCGATAATTTGGCTTTTCCGCTGCGTAATATGGGCGCGGGTGATGCCAAGATTCAATCCAAGGTGGGTGAGATCGCAGCAATACTTGAGCTGACCGAAGTGCTCAATAAAAAAGCTGCAAACCTCACCGCCGATGAAAAACAGAAAGTGTCCATGGGGCGTGGTTTGGTGCGTGATGATGTATCGGCCATTTTGTTTGATGAGCCGCTGACGGTTATCGACCCGCAGTTAAAGTGGAAACTGCGCCGTAAGCTTAAACAGATTCACGAGAAGTTTAATACCACTATGGTCTATGTCACCCACGATCAGCTTGAAGCGTCTACTTTTGCAGACAAAATAGCCCTGATGTATGAGGGGCAGGTAGTGCAGTTCGGCACACCGCGCGAACTGTTCGAGCGACCTAATCATACTTTTGTGGGTTATTTTATTGGTAGCCCGGGAATGAACTTTCTGAAAGTTACACGCTGTGAGCAGGGGGTATGTTTGGGTGACAAAATATTTCCACTCAATGAAGTTGAGAAACAGGCCCTGCGGACGAGCGATTCAAATAACTTGAAGGTCGGTATTCGCCCGGAATTTGTACATCTGTGGGATAAACCCAATGGCAGTGCTCACCGCGCCGAAGTCGGGTTTATTGAAGATTTGGGTACCTACAAAATTGTCAGCCTAAAACTGGGTGAGCATGCGCTTAAAGCACGCCTGCAGGAGGATCAGAAAGTCCCGCAGGGGCACGCTTATATCAGTTTTCCGGAGCAGTGGTTAATGCTTTATATCGACGAATTTCTTGTCGCCAAGGATGAAAGTTATGAATAAAACACATTCCAACAAAGCATGGTTCTTAGTTCTGCCGGTATTTGTGCTGGTGGCGTTCAGTGCCATTGTGCCTTTAATGACGGTTGTAAACTATTCACTTCAAGATATTTTCGGGAGTACCCGTTTCTATGTTGGTGTCGAATGGTACCGCGAAATACTCAATGATTCGCGTCTGCAGGACTCATTAGTCCGGCAGTTTCTGTTCTCCGGCGCCGTCCTGCTGATTGAAATTCCATTAGGGATAGGTGTTGCGCTGATGATGCCCAAAGCAGGCAAATGGTCGGTAGTGAGTTTGCTGGTATTATCTCTGCCGCTCTTAGTACCGCTCAATGTGGTGGGGACCATTTGGCAGATCTTCGGTCGTGCCGATATCGGACTGTTTGGCTGGGGCCTTAATGCGTTAGGTGTGGATTATAACTATGCCGCAAATCCAATAGATGCCTGGTTTACGGTACTTCTTATGGATGTCTGGCACTGGACATCGTTAGTGGCGTTATTGTCTTTCTCGGGTTTGCGCGCTATTCCCGATGCTTATTATCAGGCCGCAAGCATTGACCGCGCCTCAAACTGGGCGGTATTTAGATACATTCAACTACCTAAACTTAAAAGTGTTCTGTTGATTGGAGTGCTGCTGCGTTTTATGGACAGTTTTATGATTTATACCGAGCCTTTTGTATTAACCGGAGGCGGACCGGGTAATTCAACAACTTTCTTAAGCCAGGCATTAACTAAGATGGCGGTCGGGCAATTTGATATTGGACCTGCCGGCGCATTCTCGATTATCTATTTCTTGATCATTCTATTAGTCAGCTGGTTGTTTTATACCGCCATGACCCATGGCGATAGTAAATAATTAACGCAAAGGATGTACTTATGAATAAGAAGAAAACACTAGGACTTACCTTGTACGTCATATTCTTGCTCTTGCCTATCTACTGGCTATTAGTAATGTCGTTCAAGAGCAATCAGGAGATCTTAGGCAGCCTGAGTTTTTGGCCTAATAATTTCACCTTTGACAACTATATGACTATTTTTACCGATGCCAGTTGGTATACGGGTTATCTAAACTCTATCTATTATGTCTCACTGAATATGGCAATTACGTTAACGGTGGCATTACCTGCGGCCTACGCATTTTCACGCTTTAATTTTATGGGTGACAAGCATCTTTTTTTCTGGTTACTGACCAACAGAATGTCACCCCCTGCGGTATTTTTGCTGCCGTTTTTCCAGCTCTATTCTTCGGTGGGATTATTCGACACCCACATTGGTGTTGCCCTTGCACACTGCTTGTTTAATGTGCCCTTGGCAGTATGGATTCTGGAAGGATTTATGTCCGGTGTACCACGGGAGATTGACGAAACCGCTTATATTGACGGTTACACTTTCCCTAAGTTTTTTGTGAAGATATTTATCCCCCTGATTCGCTCCGGGATCGGTGTGACCGCATTCTTCATCTTTATGTTCAGTTGGGTGGAATTATTGTTAGCAAGAACATTGACTTCGGTTGACGCCAAACCTATTGCGGCGGTAATGACACGTACGGTCAGCGCATCGGGTATTGACTGGGGAGTGTTGGCAGCGGCGGGAGTACTGACTATTTTACCTGGCGTACTGGTTATTTGGTTTGTTAGGAATCACGTGGCGAAGGGCTTTGCTCTTGGTCGTGTTTAGGAGAGATATATGGAATGGATGGCTTGGACTACACCTTCGGCGTTGTTTTTTACGGGTATCGGCTGCATTTTATTTACCATGGTTTGCTGGGAAATATTAAGTCCTTGTGTGGCAAGAAAAGGCTTCTTCCCGATTATAACCACCCGCGGAGATAGGTTGTTTATCAGCTTATTGAGCGCAGCATTTATTCATTTGGGCTTCATCGGATTCTCAGAAATGTCAATTTGGGTGCCCTTCGTTGTAGCCGTGATTTGGCTATTTATTGTAATGAAATGGGGGTGAACCGACAACAGATACCGAGAGCCTTAGTTAAGGATGTGTGCTGGCACTATTGGGTGCCTACAGTAAAAACTATGCACTTTTAATAATAAAAGGAAAAACAGAATGTTAGATAACAAAAAATCAGTATTTAAACTTGGCCGTTTGAGTGTTGCGATGTTAATTGCAGGATGTAGTAGTTTGGCGGTAGCAGATCAGTATAGTGATGCTGCCAAGAACTGGATTGGCAGTGAATTTAAGCCATCAACGCTAACTGAAAAACAGCAAATGGACGAAATGAGTTGGTTTACTGAAGCGGCAAAACCTTATCGTGGTATGGAGATAAATGTTGCTTCTGAGACTCTTACAACCCACGAATATGAGTCTAAAACCTTAGCTAAAGCCTTTTTCGAGATTACTGGCATTAAGATAAACCATGATTTGATTCAAGAGGGTGACGTGATTGAAAAATTACAAACTCAAATGCAATCAGGGATCAATATTTATGATGCTTATGTTAATGACTCGGACTTAATCGGGACACATTTCCGTTATGGTAAAGTTGTGCCAATCAGTGACTTTATTGCCGGTGAAGGTAAAGCTGTTACCTCTCCAACCTTAGATTTAGAAGATTTTATCGGGTTGAGCTTTACTACCGGGCCGGATGGAAAAATCTATCAATTGCCGGATCAGCAATTTGCGAATTTGTATTGGTTCCGTGCGGATTGGTTTGAACGTGAGGACCTTAAAAAGAGATTTAAAGATGCATACGGTTATGAGTTAGGGGTGCCGTTAAACTGGTCTGCCTATGAAGATATTGCCGAATTTTTCTCGGTAAAAGTGAAAGAAATTGACGGTAAGCGTATCTATGGCCACATGGATTACGGTAAAAAAGATCCTTCTTTAGGTTGGCGTTTTACGGACTCGTGGTTATCCATGGCAGGGACTGGCGACAAAGGTCTTCCTAACGGTTTGCCGGTTGATGAGTGGGGGATTCGTGTAGAAGGGTGTAATCCGGTCGGCTCAAGTGTCACTCGTGGCGGTGCAACTAATGCTCCCGCTGCCGTGTATGCGACGGCTAAATACGTAGAATGGCTGAAGAAGTATGCTCCACCTGAAGCTGCCGGCATGACCTTTGGTGAATCAGGACCGGTACCTGCTCAGGGAGCGATTGCACAGCAAATATTCTGGTATACCGCCTTTACTGCAGATATGACTAAACCGGGTTTACCCGTGGTAAATGAAGACGGCACGCCAAAATGGCGAATGGCGCCATCACCACGTGGACCATACTGGGAAGAGGGAATGAAACTCGGTTATCAGGATACTGGCGCGTGGACTTTCTTGAAATCAACACCGGTTGACCGTCGTCAGGCTGCGTGGTTATATGCGCAATTTGTAGTGTCTAAATCAATCTCTTTGAAAAAGACCATGGTTGGCCTAACACCTATTCGTGAATCAGATATTAATTCACAAGCAATGACTGACATGGCGCCTAAGTTAGGTGGTTTAGTTGAATTTTACCGCAGTCAAGCACGTCTGCAGTGGACCCCAACGGGAACTAATGTGCCAGATTATCCTAAGCTTGCACAATTATGGTGGCAGTATGTTGCTGAAGCCGCGAGTGGTGAAAAAACAGCACAACAAGCAATGGATGGCCTGGCTGAAGCGCAGGATAAAGTGATGAGCCGTTTAGAGCGCAGTAACGCTCAGGGTGAATGTGGTCCGAAGCTTAATCCTGAGAAAGATGCATCATATTGGTTGAATCAACCTGGTTCGCCGAAAGCGAAGTTAGCGAATGAAAAACCGCAGGGCAAAACGATCGCTTACAAAGATCTGATCGGCGGTTAATTAGCCCAGATGTGCGCATAACTAAACCGGCCTTTTGTGCCGGTTTTTTCATTTTTGCAGCGAGTTCAAGATTTTTTTAAGTGAAGAAAATTGGCCTAGAGCGGTAATATTTAGCGAGATGATTTTCTGATGCCTGTATTTGGATGTGATCTGCTTTTTTAAGTGACAAGTGACAAGTGACAAGTGACAAGTGACATGGAAATGGGGGATATAACTTTTGTTGTATTAGAAAATAAAACCAGCCATTGTGCTGAAAAAGGCTGGTTTATGGGATAAATATTATCTGCTTAATAGACGCTTATTTACCAAGTTCATTGGCGGTTAATATTGCTGATAATACCGATTCAGTAGTGACCTCAAATGGCATATTGTAAATAGTTTCACCTTCCGCGCAGGATGCAGCAGCCACTTCACGTAATTTATCTATGTTGAGCTTTTTGACACCCATCATATGCAGATTCG
>NZ_JBLIED010000038.1:0-35758 GCF_047632955.1 Psychromonas sp.
AGACCAAATAGGCTTCCTGAGGTATGGCCCATACTGGAAGCGGGTAGGTTGCTTGAGCCTGTGAGTGATTGCAGGCCTAGACGAATGACGATTCAACGACAAAACCCGGCTTATAGGCCAACTCCAACAATTTTAAAAACCGCTATCTAAGCAATTAGATAGCGGTTTTTTCATTTCTACCGCATTAAATTTGTGATCGCCTGTGGAATGTTCTATAAATTAGCAGACAATGGGTTTAACTTGCATTGTTAGTATTCCGCCCTTGACGGCGAGAATTTCTCATTCCCTTACACTGCGTGGCAATGTTGATGCCGTATTGGGTTATTGTAAGCTTTCGCTTGAGGCGTTTGGTTTAAACCTCATTGTTGGTATTCCGCCTTTGACGGCGTGTTACTTTTTCTCAACAGCAAGAAAAAGTAACCAAAAAGTGCCGTTCCTAGACGTTTTTTTATCTTGATAAATAAATCCCTTTTTAACGCACCGGCTTGGACAGCACATCCATGTGCAGAGCCAAGCCTAGTGGAAACTTCCTGTTTCCACTTGCTAAAGGAATTAATTGATCAAGAAAAACGTACGGAAATTGCCTAGCCGCATTGGTTTAGTGCTTTAGAAGCGAAAAGCTTTGGCTGTCCCATCTTTTATTATTTACCACTCAATTTAATCAGTTACTTATTAAAATTTTAATAATCCATTGAATATCAAGTAAATATAAATTACCTTGGTTTTTAATTTAAATAAACTGGCTGAAAATGAGAAATTCTACAGCCTCGTTAAGCGTATCAACATTGTTCATCACAAGGATCAAATTATGCGACGTGGTATTGTTATGTCACCTAAATTTACAAAGCTACCTACTGGCGATGTGTATTTTGAATCGGCTGTGGATAAAGCTGAATTATTGAAGTACTTATTATATTGGGATCAAATTGAAGTTCCTAAAAGTTCAATAATTCAATTTGATTGCAAAGAGTTTCAATTTCTTGAAAAAGCGGGTGTTTTACATCGAACACATTATGGAAATAATACTCAATTAATGTGCCATCTTAATAACTCACATCAAATTTCATTAAAAGGCTATACAGCTTTAATTACAAACTGTACAAAAATAACTTTGGATCAGAGAGCTGGAGATGAAATTCTCAGAGCTCATGAAGATGTACACATGCTTTTAAGTGCTAGAGACGCAGGTGTCTGGTCAAAAGCACAAATGTCTTCAACTATGGTCATTTCTAACCCAGTGAATAAAACTGGTGTAGAACTTGAATTATACAATCTTCTTCCTGTACCTGCTCCAGAAGTTAAGCTTAATGATGTATTGGAATTTAAAACGAAACGCCATGATGAACTTTTAGCTTTTCGCATGTATTTAGATGATTTGTACCAGTCCATCATTAACTCTGCTGATATACCTCGCGCATTTAATACCGAGATGACGAGACTGGAGGTTGCACTCAGAAATTTAAATCGTACTATGAAAGAATCAAAAATTAGAGTTGTTATTGGTTCCCTTAGATCATTAATGTCAGGAATGGATGGAATTGTTGGTTTAGGTGCTGGGTTAGCAGGTATTGCTACGTTGCTAGGGGTTAGTCCATTAATTGCTGGCATGTCTGGTGCTGGTATAGGAGTGGCATCAAAGCTAATTCCTCAATCTAGCAATTCAATCCCCACTGAGCTTACATACGTCAAAAGCATCCGTAACAGTTTGAAATAAATACACTTAACAAAATAACTAGACACCCATCTAATTGACTAAATATTAATCCGCTTCTATGTTTTATTCAGGCACTGTTTTGAATGATTAGGAGCTCATTATGACGCAATCTCGTGCAACACAGGTTTCCCTGGTTGATACGCCTTATTATCATTGTATTTCCCGTTGTGTACGCCGTGCTTTTTTATGTGGCGACGATAAGTTCAGCGGACAAAGCTTTGAACATCGCAGACAATGGATGGTCGAACGCCTCCAGTTTTTAACCTCCATTTTTACTATCGATACCTGCGCTTATGCCATTATGTCTAATCACTATCATCTGGTTTTGCATGTTAATGAATTAGAAAACAGTCAGTTAACTGATGAAGAAGTTTGTCTGCGTTGGGGCCGCCTTTATTCAATGCCAACATTAATAAGCCAATGGCAAGCGGGTTCAGGATTATCTGAAGGGGAGTTATTGATGGTAAAAACGATTATCAATAGATGGCGAGAAAGGTTAATGGATATCTCTTGGTTTATGCGCAGTATTAATGAATTTATCGCCCGTAAAGCTAATCAAGAAGATAATTGTACCGGTCGATTCTGGGAGGGGCGTTTTAAATCACAGGCTCTATTAGATGAAAATGCGTTGCTTACCTGCATGGCTTACGTTGATTTAAACCCAATACGCGCCAAAATGGCCAATAGCATAGAGCACGCTGAATACACCTCTGCCCATGAACGCATTCACGGCACAGCAAGTCAACATCTGACAGAGGCACCTGAAAATGAGCCCATTAAACCTTTGTATGGTTTTGTGGGGGATGAGTCTCAGCATGCCCCGCAAGGGTTACCTTTTTCGTTGATTGATTATCTTGAATTACTGGATTGGACGAGCAGAATATTACGCGATGATAAACGGGGAGCAGTATTAGGCACACGGCCTCAATTACTTCATGTATTAGGGATTGATGATGAAATCTGGTGTGAATTAGCAAGTAGTTTTGGCAAAAATTATCATGGTGCGGTGGGGTCGTTAGAAGAATTAGCCTCCTACGCTGAACACACTGGTAAATGTTGGATTGCCAAGAAGAATGTATTGCATCGATGTTTGCATTAATTCCCTGATTTAAAAGTACTTTCATGACAGTTTATGCATCTCTGCTCGTTGAGATACTTCCACATGCATTAAATTCAGCCAATCTAACCATTTGATGTATTTTTTAATGAGATTTTGCTCGCTATCTTAATAAATCACTTAAAGTTTGCTTATTAGGACTGATATTTATGAGTCTTTTCATTAAATTAAAGTTAATTTTAATTAATGGATGTCCCATCTTTTTTGTTTGCCGGTACGCATGGTTGGTATTTTTTTGTGAATACCTCCGCCTTTTATGTTGCCAATGATATTTTTATCAATGGTAATACCTTCCAAGACAGTCATAGTGTTTCACTTATCCATGATCAAATTGGCATCTCTGCTAGTATTGTGGCCAATTTTTATCAATGGAACCTTGTCTATACACTTTTTCGACAGAGTGATGAATATCAGGGGAAAATGAGAGTTCCCGCTACGGATCTATTACTCTCTCCTATAATTTTGATTAATAACCACCGTCCTCTGTCCCCTCATTGAGGATAGCCACCCTAATCGCCTTTGTGGCAGAAGAAGGTAACGGGCAGTCTTATGCTTTTATCACTAACATGCAGAGGCATCCCCATGATCAATCTTCAAATGCATAAATCAGATAATAATAGTAAGATGACTTTACATAAAGAGTGCTTAACAGGCTCTTTTCATTTCCAGTTATATGAGTCTGTGATGAGCAAAAGCAAACAACCAATTGATAACAGCACTGTTTTAGAAAGCATCTCGGATGGTGTTTTCAGTGTTGATCATGACTGGAAAATCAGCTCCTTTAATCGTGCCGCTGAGGAAATTACCGGTATTGATCGCAAGGATACTCTAGGACGTTACTGCTCTGAAGTGTTTCGCTCCAGCCTCTGTGGCGGCCAATGCGCTTTGCGGGAAACATTAAGCACGGGTAAACCTATTATCAATAAAAGTTGTTATTTTATTAACAGCAAAGGTAACAAGGTGCCTGTTACATTATCAACGGCGGTACTTAAAGATCAGCAGGGGAATATTATTGGCGGCGCGGAAACCTTTCGGGATCTGTCTGAAATTGAAAATTTAAAAAAACAGCTTGGCAAACAGTCGAAAGACAATCGTTTAAGCAGCCATAGTCACTCGATGAAAGCGGTTATTGAGATGGTAGAAGCCGTTGCTGATACCTCCACAACAATACTGATTTATGGTGAAACAGGCACCGGTAAAGAGGTGATTGCAAAAGCTTTACACCAGTTAAGCGCCAGAAATAAAGCGCCCTTTATTGCGGTAAACTGTGCTGCCTTGCCGGAGAATTTATTAGAGTCTACTCTGTTTGGGCATGTCAAAGGTGCCTTTACTGGCGCCTATGAAAATAAGCTGGGATATTTTGCCAGGGCGGAAAAGGGCACGCTATTTTTAGATGAAATTGGTGATATTTCGCCAGCATTGCAGGTGCGTTTATTACGGGTATTACAGGAGCAGGAATTTGAGCCTGTGGGCAGCAATAAACCGCAAAAAACGCAGGTTAGAATTATTACTGCAACCAATAAAAATCTATTGGATTTAGTTTCTCAGGGGCAGTTCCGCGAAGATCTTTATTACCGTTTAAATGTCATAAAAATAAGCTTGCCGACACTGGCGCAGCGTATTGAAGATATTGCTTTTTTGGTGGACATTTTTATTAAGCGCTTTAATTTGCTGCATAATAAATCAATACAGGGGATCAGCGCAGAGGCATTGTCGCACCTTCAATCCTATGCCTGGCCGGGTAATATTCGCGAATTAGAAAACAGCATCGAGCGAGCCTGCGTCTTATCTCAAGAGAGTTATCTTCAGTTAAGCTGCTTTCCTTTTGTAAATTCAGTTGCAGCAAAGGGCGAGCAATCTATTCGAGGGAATTTAGAAAATAATCGCGAGGAAGTTGAAAAACAGCTGATTATTGAAACGCTAAAAAATAATCACAGCAAAATCGCCACTGCAAAGGTATTAGGTATACATAAAACCACGCTATTTCGTAAAATGAAAAAGTACAATATAGCGTTTTAGTATTATTTCCCGTCGCATTCTATGCTTTTATAACAATCTCGCATTCAAGTTTTAATTGTGAATTAAGCGAATTACTGACAAGGCAAATAGACTCTGCTTTTTCGAGCAGTTTTAGTGCTTTTTCCTGTGCGCTTGAATCGTTAATAACCAGTCTGACCTGAGTTGTTATCTGTGTAAACTTCATTAAACGATCAACTTTATCTAATGTTCCGATTGCTTCACAGTGAATATTCTCCCATGGAAAATTTGATGCGCTAGCAACTGCTTTAAAAGATAAAACAAAGCAGCTCACAACGGCTGACATCATCAGTGATTCAGGCGACCACAGATCTCCCGGGCCACCGAATTCTGCGGGGCCGGAAACGATTAAATTAGGCAGTCCCTGACTTGATGTTATTAAATTCGTATCTGTAGTGCTGCTAACCTGAACATGATAAAGATGGGGAAGTGCTTGCATATTTATGACTCCTTAAGTTTTTTTGATCTTTGATCTTAAAGTTAAAGTTAAAGTTAAAGTTATGTTCTGATCTGTTTTGTTAGTAAAAATGCGGCTGGAATACAACCAATGGCGAGAACATTACAGACAATATAAGTCGCTTCTAAGCCGAAACCGTCGCCTAATATTCCAACGCCAAAGACAATCAGAGAGCTAACACCAAAATTTATCGACATGTACATACTGTTCATAAAGGTTGGCATATGGGTTTGCGTATCCTGCACACTGGCCATTAATACGGGGCCTGAAGCAAATAGAAAAAGGCCGATAAAGGCAAGTATATAAATACTGCCTAATTGTATAAATACCGCCATGGTGACGGTTGAGCCAATACTGGCGATGATTAACGTGTTTTTTCTACCTATTTTATCTGAGAAATGTCCGGCAAGAAAAGTGCCGATAACCCCAAAAAATTGTAAAACAGCTAATGATATACCCGCATACCATAAACTTTCCCCCTGATTTATTAAATACACCGGGAGATAAAGGGTTAAGGCGCTTTTCATTCCCGACTGAAATAGCAGATAAGTCGCGAGCACTGTAAAAAACCGGCGATATTTCCTTAATAACTTTTTAGTATCGCCTTTTTCTTTTGGTTTTTTTATCGATTGATGTAAATCCAAATTTTTAAGTTTTAGATATAAAATAAAGGATGCTACAAGCCCTAAAGGTATTAGTTTATAAATTCCTTCCAATCCCCAAAGCGAAACGGCCGCGGTAACCAGTAAGGGGCCTACTGTTCTGGCTAATTCACCTCCTACCATAAAATAACTCATCCCTGCGCCAATTTTATTGCCGGAGGCTTCTTTTATGATCACCGGTGATGGAATATGGAAAAGTGCAGCGCTTATTCCTGATACAAATAATAAGATAAAAAGCACGGTATATGAGGGAGCTAAACCGATTAAACCCATGGAAATGGCGGTTATTGCCGGGGTTAAAATAACAAAATATTTTGCGCCTGTTTTTTCTATTATTAGACCAAAAAATGGATTAAATAGAGCCGGGATCCTTCTGGCAATATCTAAAAAGGCACTGACGGATAAAGATATACCATGTTTTTCTATCAAAAGAGGAAGCAATGGAGCCAAAAATGATGAATATATATCATTGATAAGATGCGCAGATGAGACCGTTATCACCGTGGATTTGTTGAATTTTTTGTTACTCATGATTTCCCGTTATTCGCTTTTGTTATTGATTATATTTATAGCTTGGCTGCCAGACCGCCCTTAAATAAGCGCGTTTAATAACAGACTCATCGCAGTGTCAGTTGTAATCCTGCTTTGGCAATTTTAAGCTTATTGTTAAATTGTGTTTTCAGTAATGCCATCGCCTTATCACCAGTGCAGTGTGCCGGGTAAAGGGTTTCAATATTTTGCTTATTTAAATAATCAATAGTGCTCTTTAGGCGCTGCTGATTTGCATTCACCAGGTGCAGGCCACCAAGCAAGTTATTGATGATTCGAGCGTTTCCGGTTTGCCCGTTGATATGATTAAGGGTGTTGATAATACCGGCATGGCAGCAACCGCAAATAACGGTCAATCCCGCTGCTGTTTCAATCCACAGGCTCATATCATCATGAAGTTGATCCGCCTGTTTTTTCTCCTTATCGAGGAAAAAGGGGCCGCCTGTATCTTCACTTTCACTGATCCGTGGAATCTCACCCGTCAACCAAATTCCAGGGGTTATTTCAGTGGCTTTGCTGATCCATCTTTTTTGATGAGCAGGGAATGCAGCAATAGCCTCCATCGTATTTTTTGATAAAGAGATAGTACGTGGGGATTTATTAGGATGCAGCGAGTAACGGGTTTGCATGCAGTCCGGATGGGCATAAAAAAGGGCATTAGGGTTAATTTCTAAGAGGCGGGCCAAATTACCGCCATGATCATAATGGCCATGACTTAAAATAATCAGATCAATGTCCGTCAGTCGAATTGCTAATTTTTGCGCATTATAAAATAACCCATCATTTTGCCCGTTATCAAATAAGATCCGTTTTCCCCGATGCTCAATTAAAATGGATAAGCCATGTTCATGTTTTAATCCTGTTTCTGCCTGGTTATCAACCAGCAGTGTGATTGTAGTTGGCATTATTAATCCTTATGGGCGTTTCATAAAACGTGCAGTGCTTTTAGCCATCAGTTGTTGCTCAACATAGATTTCAGCTTCCATTTTATAAAGTGACAGGGAACTTTTGTTTATTTTACCGCGAATAATAATCTCCGCTGTCAGTGGGATCTCAGCAAGGTAGCGAATATTTATATCTGCTGTGACCGCTTGTGCACCTTGGTTAAAAATAGCCTGGCACATGCCTGCATCGAGCAGTGCGGCGATAAAACCACCATGCAGAATGCCCTGGTAACCCTGCTGATGGATACTGCCTTTAGCTTTCGCCCAAACAACGCCCTCCTGATCATGGTAAAAATCAAGTTTTAAACCAAAGGTTGATTGTGTGCCGCACAACATACAGTGTTGATGGCTTGACTGTTTCTCGACTTGTCCTACAAGTAGGGGGGAATTAATTAAATCAAGTTTATTGATTTCATCTTGTAATAAGTTTTTTTTTGAATTATTCATATGTACTCGTTTTGAATCGTTAAAGAAGGTCTTTTGCTTTCATCCTTAAAAGAGTGAATGAAGTTGAACGGGTATATAGCGACTTTACATATCGATGATATGGAGCCGCATTGATATACCCGAACGATAATAGCGAAGCTTATTTATAAGTCTTTTTTACAGAAATACCAATCAGTGCATTCATAGCCCTCTGTCATACGACTTTCTGCTGCATCACTATCCTGCGGTGGTGGAACGATGACTTTATCACCTGGCTGCCAACCTTCAGGAGTTGCAACTTTATGTTCATCAGCTGTTTTTAAAGCTCTAAGTAAGCGTAAAAACTCAGGAATTGAACGGCCATTACTCATCGGGTAATAAACCATCGCTCTTAAAATTCCCTCGGGATCAATGATAAAAGTTGCGCGGACGGCTGATGTGTCTGAAGCACCAGAATGAACCATTCCGTATGACTTTGCCACCGACATTGATAAATCTTCTATAATCGGGAATTTTATCTCCACCGAAAATTTCTCTTTGATATTACGTACCCAAGCAACGTGGCTGTAATAACTGTCAATGGATAAACCCAGCAGATCAGCGCCTTCAGCTAAAAATTCATCATGATGCTTGGCAAAAGCGATAAATTCTGTGGTACACACCGGGGTAAAATCGGCCGGATGAGAGAAGAGTATTAACCACTTTCCTTTGTAATCAGATAGTTTTTTTACACCCTGTGTTGTTTTTGCTTCAAAAGCGGGTGCTGGTTTATTAAGTTGCGGAAATGCAACTATATTCTGTTCAATATTGTTCATAATAATGACCTTTTTGTTAATACTATTGAAGCAAGCCTTCATAGTGTGGTTAGGAAATTGTGTGCGTCATCGCGACTTATCAAGCGCTGTATTAAGAAATTCAACGATATCAATACTTGAAATAACCCCTTCGATTTCTCCTTTTTTATTAGTGATAAGCACCTTGTAATTGTGAGTACGTTTCATCTCTCTAGCGATTGAAACAATCGGTTGTTGTATATCCATCAGAATAGGCTTTGTTAATGTCATACTGGATAATAAGCTGTGCATCGGTTTTGCTTCAGCCACCAAATTCATCACCTGTTTCAGAGTGAGTATGCCGGTTACTTTTTCGTCGTTATCAAGTATGGCAATGGAATGAATCTGCTCTTCAGCAAGCAGATGAACGGCCTGTTGTAAGGTGTCGGATTGGTGCAGTGAGAAGATGCCTTGATGTACAAACTGCTCGGCAATCGGCGCTTCTGCTTTACCGTAAATTTGATCGGTAAATTTAACCACCCATGCGCCCATCTGTACTTGAATCACATAACCGAGTGAAATGACTAGGGCGATATCAGCACCTTCTTTGCCAAAAGCGGTCATTGCGATGGCCAGTGCAATAGAAAGATTGCGCATGACACTGCCGTAAAGCAGTGCAATTGCATCTCCGCGGTTAAAAAATAGCTTGCCGATAAGTGTACTGATAATAAAATTGCTTATATAAAGTAATAAAAGCGGTATGAAAATATCAACGAGTAACAGCGGATCATTAAAAATTGTTTTTGCTTTTAGTGCCATTGCGACGAAGACAATACCTAATACCCCTAGGGTTGATATTGGCGGAAACTGTTTTTTTAATTTTTCCTGATAATGCGCCATGCCGTAGCGGCCAATAAGCGTTCTTTGAATAAGGTGACCAAGAATAAGCGGAATAATGATAATAATAGCGATTTGCTGGACGATTTTTATCATCTCAATTTTTACTTCTGCGCCCATCAGTTGATTAATATAAAGCGGGGTTAAGAGTGAGCCGATTAACAGACCAAAAATGGTCATTTTAATCGCGGCAGCCATATTGCCTTTGGCCATACCTGTCCATGAGATAGTCATGCCTGATGTAGGTAATAGACCTGTTAATAAAAGCCCCAATGCCAGGTATTTATTGTCAGCAAAGAAGGTTATCCCGATAGCAAAAGCAATAAAGGGAGTAATAGCAAAATTAATAAACTGAGTAACAAACTGTACTTTCATATCCCCGCCTTCAAAGACTATTACGAATAGGCAGAGTGATCATCATAGGTAAAACCATTAAAAAAGTAAGCGGAATAATCAGATTTTTAAGGTAAGTTACCTCACTGAAATAGCCATAGATAAGAGCAATGACCATGGTCAATGGAATACTGAATATTAGATTTTTTTGCAGCCAGGATAGTTTTTTCATTATTGCCTTATATGACTCGTCAGTAATAAATCTGCTTTATGGATAAAGCAGATTTATTTATGTTACTGCGTAGTTCTAATCTTGTTTGTCCTGAGCGTTTGCCATGCGACGGCCTTGACCGTTTGCTTCGCTACGGTCTTGACCTTGTCCCTGATCGTTTGCTCTGCCACAGCCTTGACCCTGGCCCTGATCGTTTGCTCTGCCACGACCTTGACCCCGGCCTTGAGTGTTTGCTTCGCTACGACCTTGACCCTGGCCTTGAGTGTTTGCTTCGCTACGGTCTTGACCTTGTCCCTGATCGTTTGCTCTGCCACAGCGTTGACCCTGGCCCTGACCGTTTGCTCTGCCACGACCTTGACCCCGGCCTTGAGTGTTTGCTTCGCTACGACCTTGACCCTGGCCTTGACCGTTTGCTCTACCACGACCTTGACTCTGGCCTTGACCATTTTCCATTACTTGACCTCTACTTTGAGTATTTAATAAAAGCCCGTTGCTAACCTCCTGTTCAGTAATAACTCGGCCACAACAACGAATACGTTGTAATTGTTGGGTGTTATTCATTAATGGCTTCACTTGATCGGTAAAACGGCGACAGTTTGTTTTTCTTATATTTAATGTCTGCATTTTTATTTTCCTTTATCGTTGAATGTAAATGTTTAGCGAACAGTGCGTTGACAGAAAGGATTTTTACCTCTTTGTTTACGCTTCTGGCAGCCAGGCATTTTAAATTTAGGATTGTCTAATAGATTAAGATGATGCGCTTCTATAACCTGATCAACTTCACCTGCTATAAATCCAAACACCTCACAACCCTGATTGATCAATTGCTTTTCAAGGTAATAGGGGATTGCACCGCAAATAAGTAGCTCGATATTTTTGACTACTAACTCGTTGGCCATTTGTATCTCATTTTGTGTCGTAAAATGATGGCTACTACAGATGCTGCTCTCACCGGGTGTTGCGTTAATCATCAGCCAGGTTGAGGCGACTTCAAAAACCGGTGCTACCCGAGATTGTGCTGTAAGCAATGCGACTTTCATAAGTTTCCTCGTTAATCTCTATGTGACTGAACAACTGCCCGTTACCTTTGCTATTTATTATTGCAGCTATCATGCCAATAATTAAAGATACGTAACAAGCTGAAGTTAAAGGGATTTGTTTTTTTTGTGTAATTTTCAGAGTAGGGAAGGGTTGCAAAGTTGAGACTGATGGGTAGCAGGATTGCACCCCTTGCAAGAATATGACTGAGTGCTTTTATTAGTTTTAATTTAAAGCGGACTAAATGCGGTTATGGCTGACTCTAATCATTAATAGCGGCTATAGGCAGGTGTGTGAGGAATTTTTGAATAAAAAATATGGAGCTCAGAAAGGCGCGTCGCTGATCGCGCTCTTCAAAATAACTATCAGCTTAGTATTGAGACCTGTTGTTCAGATTGTTATAAAAAACAGGCTAGGTTTTTGACGTTTATAGGGTTTTGGAATAGGGAATAATGACAGCTGGCATTATTTGTTATTTTTGTTTTTCACAAACATTAGCGGCCAGGTTGTCATCCATATTAATATGGCAAATAATCTTTTTAAAGGATCAGTACTGCTTGTCCAAAGCGGTTTTTGCTCAATCGGCTTAGCATTCAACTTTAAAGCATATAATAAGCCAATAACAAAATAGGTAATAACTATGTAAATAATAGTGAACATTTCAGCCTCTGGAATATGAAACAAAACTCATCTTATAAAAAATCACTCACAGCGCATTTTGAATATTCAAAAATGCACTTGTTAATTGAATCTAAAGGTTATTTATATAAATACTGCTCTTTAATATAGTTAATCACACTGTCCGGTGTTAAAAAATCAATACTGATATTGTGACTTAAGAGATCGCGTATTTCAGTTGATGAAATCGCTAATTGGCTGGTGGTCTGAAAGTAGATTTTACCAAATTGAACATTATGCAAATCGTGTTTATCAGTGGTTTGATGTTTTGCCACAAGGGCAGCGACTTGTTCGTTGAATTCACTTTGCCAACCCGGACGATGACTAATAATTAAATGGCAGTAGGAAAGGATATTTTTCCAATCATACCAACTATCAAAAGAGATTAATGAGTCCATGCCCATGATGAAGCAGATCGGGGTATCGGGGTACTCAATTTTTAATTCTTTTAATGTATCAATGGTATAACTGGGTTTGTGGCGTTTTAATTCACGTTTATCCACGGTCATTCTGGGTTGCTGGCTGATTGCTAATTCGACCATTTCACTGCGCTGCTTAGCAGTGCCGTGACTGGCTGATTTATGGGGAGCAATATGATTGGGCATCATAAAAAGCTGCTGCAGAGAAAGTGCCTCAGTGATTTCCAGTGCCGGGCGCAGATGTCCAAAATGAATGGGATCAAAAGTGCCCCCTAAAAAACCGATGGCCTGCTGTTGAATATCCATGTTTATAACTGTCCTTTGAAATCAGAAAAAAGAGAATGTAATTTCGTTAAGTTTTAACCATTCAGAATCCCTATTACCTACTTTAATAGAAATTTCCATTTCTGCGCACTGGATAACCATCTTTTCAAGCTTGTTGATATTCAAACGTGTTAATGCATCTCTTATTAACTGTTGTTTGGCCGGCCAAAGTTTTGGTTGCTGCTGGTTTAATAATTGTGCTAAAGGCTGCTGTTGGCTTTGATAGCTAAGTTTAAGAAGCTTCTGGATCTCATTATTTAATGTCGCGCAGAGTAATAACAGCTCAGTCCCTTCGGCTGTTAGCTGCTTTAAAATACGCATCGCGCGTATCTGATCGCCCGCCATTAAACTATCTATCCATTGAAAAATGCTGAAGTGGTTGTGGGTAGTAATGCTTTCTTCGACTTGTCGCTGGGTTAAATGTTGCTTGGGATATAACAGCGCCAGTTTTTCAAACTCTTGCTTAGCGGCTAATAAATTACCTTCAAAATGCAAACAAAGGTAATCAACGGTGTCTTTATCGGCATTCAAATTTAGAGCTTTAAGACGCTGGAAAACCCATTGAGGAAAACGATGCGCTTGGGGCAGGTTGGTTGCAACATAGATTCCCTGTTGTTCCAGGGTTTTAAACCAAACGCTGCTCATTTGTTGATTGTTGAGTTTTGGACCCTGCAAAATCAGCAGGATATCAGGATGCAGTAGGGGAGTGATTTCTCGAATAAAAGCACAATTTTCTTTATTTGTTTTAGTCAGAGTTAATAATATAATTTTTTTTTCAGAAAAAAGAGAGAGCGTTTGGAAGTGACCAAAAATAAGGTCGCTGTCAAATTTACCATCAAGACTAAAACTTAATTTTTCCAGATATCCTTGCGTTTTTGCCGTCTGTTGAACTTGCTCCGTTGCTTCTAAACAAAGCAGCGCCTCATCACCGAAAATCAAACAGCAGCTGGGTATTTTTTGTTTAATATGTTGGAGTAATTGTTCAGGATAAATCCGCATTATTTGTCGCTTATTTTTTATTTTCGAGGCTGAGCATAGTGGCAATAATACTGTCGGCGGCAATACCGCGTAATTCTTTGGTTAATATTTCCGCCTCACGTGATTTTGCTAAGGCTTGACTTGAATTTTCAAGAAAGTCACGATACAGGTTTATCGAAAATTCCTGGGTTTGATAACCGGGAGATTGAATTGAATAATTTACATTATAGCTTTTCTCTTTTTCTGCATTCTGCGCGTTAACATAAAGAGAAATAATGCGTGATGATCGTCGCTCCGGGTAGACTTTTAATATGGCAACACCGGCTTCTGGCTGACTCAGTAGTTCAATGCCGGCACCCCGTAAACGGGTTTTAATAAAACGTATTAATTCATCATTGGTATTAGTACTTTGTAAGTAAATTTTGGGGTATTTTTCAATAAGACCATTGTTGTTCTTTAAATGAAAACCACAACCGCTAATCAATACAGCAGATAAGAAGATTAAGGTGATTTTAGCGTAAAAAAAGCTGCGTACTGTGGACTGCATAAGAAACCTTTTCTTAAGTGAAAATAGGATCTGCCGGCGAAAAAAAGCTCTGCTCACACCGGCAATATATTGCTAAGTAAACGTTAGTTAGGTGAATATATAAAATCAAACATTTTTACAATTTACTGTTTCTATATCTCAAGATGATACATAGAAACAATATAGATTTGAATGTTTGAAAATTTATGATTCATTACTTAGTTAGCGACTATATTCAATAATTTCCCCGGAACAAAAATGATTTTACGAATGCTTTTTCCATCGGTAAATTTACTTACATTTTCATCTTCCAGCGCCATCGCCTGAACCGTTTTCTGCTGCGCGTCAGCGGCAACGGTCAATTTAGCCCGTAATTTACCATTTACCTGCACCACGATAAGCTTTGAATCTTCAACCAATGCCGATTCATCAACCGTTGGCCAGGGTGTATTTAATATCTCTTCAGTTTGACCTAATACTTCAAATAATTCTGCGCAGATATGCGGCGTGATAGGTGCAAGCAGTTTAGTAATGGCGAGCAGTGCTTCCTGTAAAATAGCACGGTCCTGCTCGGTTTTTGTGGCAGCTTTGGCTAATTTATTCATCAGCTCCATCACCGATGCAATCGCCGTGTTAAAGGTTTGGCGGCGGCCGATATCGTCGGTCACTTTTGCAATTGTTTTGTGCAGTTCGCGGCGTAGCGTTTTTTGTGCTTCCGTTTGTGATTTAAGATCTAAATCGGCAACTGCGCCCAATGCCACGTGATCAAAAGAAATTTTCCATAAACGTTTCAGAAACCGCAGTGAACCTTCAAGTGCAGAGTCTGACCATTCTAATGTTTGATCCGCCGGTGCGGCAAACATCATAAATAAACGCACACTGTCTGCGCCGTATTTATCGATCATTACCTGCGGGTCGACACCGTTATTTTTAGATTTAGACATTTTGCTCATGCCGTCATAAATAACGCTTTGTCCGTCTTTTGTGGTGGCTGAAATGACTTTGCCTTTTTCATCGGTTTCAGTGTCTACATCTGTTGGGGCAACCCAGACTTTTCCGCCTTTAGCATCTTCATAATAATAAGCGTCTGCTAATACCATGCCTTGGGTAAGCAGTTTTTTGTACGGCTCATCACAATTGACCAAACCAAAGTCACGTAATAATTTATGGAAGAAGCGTGAGTATAGAAGGTGCAAGATTGCATGTTCGATACCACCAATGTATTGATCAACCGGCAGCCAGTAATTCGCTTTCTCAGGATCTAACATCGCATCATCGCTTTGCGGTGAACAGTAACGTGCGTAATACCAGCTTGATTCCATAAAGGTATCGAAGGTATCTGTTTCGTGTGTCGCCGGCTGGCCGTTATAGGTGGTTTTCGCCCAATCAGGATCGGCTTTAATGGGAGATACAATGCCGTTCATGTGCACATCTTCAGGCAGAATAACCGGCAGCTCATTTTCCGGAACAGGCACAACGGATCCGTCTTCCAAGTTGAGCATCGGAATCGGCGTACCCCAGTAACGCTGACGGGAAACACCCCAGTCACGTAAACGGAAGTTCACTTGACGTTTGCCTTTGTTATCCGCGACTAATTTTGCTTCTACGGCATTAAATGCAGCACTGAAGTCTAAACCATTAAATTCGCCGGAATCAAAACAAACACCTTTTTCAGTGTAAGCTTCAACGGAGACATCAACAGCCATATCGGCAGGTTTAATCACCGCTTTAATTTCCAGGCCGTATTTTTTAGCAAATTCATAATCACGCTGATCATGCGCCGGTACAGACATTACGGCGCCGGAGCCGTAACCCATAAGGACAAAGTTTGCCGTCCAGATTGGCACTTCTAAACCGCTGATAGGGTGAATTGCTTTAAAGCCGGTATCAACACCTTCTTTGGCCATGGTCGCAATTTCAGCTTCTGCTAATTTTACGTTTTTACATTTTTCACAAAATGCAGCCAGGGTTGGATTGTTCTTAGCCGCTTCGAGCGCTAACGGGTGTTGTGCGGCAACCGCGACATAGGTGACACCCATGACGGTATCCGGACGTGTGGTATAAACAGAAAAACTTTCGTCTTTTCCACTTACTTTAAAGTCCATTTCGATACCTTCAGAGCGTCCAATCCAGTTACGCTGCATGGTACGTACCTGTTCCGGCCATTCGTCAAGCTTGTCTAAATCGTCTAATAATTCTTGAGCATAGGCGGTTATTTTTATAAACCACTGCGGGATTTCTTTTTGCTCAACTAATGCGCCACTGCGCCAGCCTCGGCCGTCAATAACTTGTTCATTTGCTAAAACAGTCTGATCAACCGGATCCCAGTTAACCGTGGCCATTTTTTTATAAACCAGATCTTTTTCAACCAATTTGGTGAAAAACCATTGTTCCCAACGATAATATTCAGGTTGGCAAGTAGCCAGTTCACGACTCCAGTCGTAGCCGAAACCTAACTGCTTAAGCTGGGTTTTCATATATGCGATATTTTCGTAGGTCCAACCTGCCGGTGCGGTATTATTTTTAATGGCAGCATTTTCAGCGGGCAGGCCAAATGCATCCCAGCCCATAGGCTGCATTACATTTTTACCCTGCATACGCTGGTAACGGGAAATTACATCACCGATAGTATAATTGCGTACGTGCCCCATGTGCAGTTTTCCACTCGGGTATGGAAACATGGAAAGGCAGTAATATTTTTCTTTAGAGGGGTCTTCCGTGGCCTTGAATGACTGGTTTTCATCCCAATTAGTTTGGAATTTTTTTTCAATCTCTTTAGGGTTATATAACTCTTGCATATTGTGTCTGCCTAGCAGTGATAAATGAAATAATTAATTAGGCGTTAGAATACAGGAGCGTGGGCTCTGCAACAATAAATATGAACAATAAGCTGTTTTTTCCTCATTATAGTTTTATTAACGTTAAAAATTATTTAGCTAATCAGTTTGTCAGGGTAAAAAATAACAAATTGTGCGGGGAATCTGTGCAGGTTGTTGGTTTTGTAGGCGAACGGTTATTTTTGTTATTTTAAGCTTTGCAATTAAACCCGATAATCGCTATTGTTCGCCTCGTTCCGGAGGGGTGGCAGAGCGGCTGAATGCACTGGTCTTGAAAACCAGCGAGGGTTAATAGCTCTCCGAGAGTTCAAATCTCTCCTCCTCCGCCACATTCAAGAAAAAACCCGCTGTTTTTACAGCGGGTTTTTTTTACGACTGGTTTTACATATTACAAGAGTCTGAATCTCTCCTATTCTTTATTCAGCCTCATTTAAAAAGGCTTCTCTTATGAGAAGCTTTTTTCGTTTCTGGCCCTTTTAAATACCATGTCCGTCTGTTATTAATCCTTCCTTATTAAAAGATTATCTGTTCAATCCCGCACCGACTTATCTGCCAGCCATTATTTATAACAAAAAACTAAAAAGGTGATCACCCTTGCTGGTTAAAATTATTCCTAACTGCGTTGTGCGTTGTGCGTTTTGAAGTGAGAACGACTAATTCCCGCAACCCACGCTTTATTAATGCTGGTTTTTACTTCGTAATGATTGAACACTTCATTAATTCTTTTGGTATTATTTGATTAAAAACAGGGTTTTGATTAATTTATGCGCAAACAAATTTTTTTCGTTATTTTATGCTTTACAAGTTAAGCATTGAGTCTGTATTATTCTTCCCGTTCCGGAGGGGTGGCAGAGCGGCTGAATGCACTGGTCTTGAAAACCAGCGAGGGTTAATAGCTCTCCGAGAGTTCAAATCTCTCCTCCTCCGCCACATTAAGAAAACCCACTGCCTGCAGTGGGTTTTTTCATATCTAAAGCCTCTCATTTTGGCAATCTATTTTCTTTTATATAAATGTCTCTCATCATCGGCTCTGTAGTTACTTATAAATATGACGTTTTAATGTTATATTTATTTTCTTTTAATTACTCTGCTGTGTTTGTTTTTATTATTATAAACCCTGATGACTAAAGAGAATTATCCGGTTGTGATCTGTTTTTACAGTGACCGGTTTAAGTTTAAGTTATTGCTCTAGCATTAACGGAGAATTTTTGTGATAAATATCCTGTTGGTCGATGACCATGAATTAGTTCGTACAGGGATTTGCCGTATCATTGATGATGTTCGAGGCATGAAAGTTATTGGAGAAGCACAAAGTGGTGAAGAGGCGGTAAAATGGTGCCGTAAATATCATCCCGATGTTATCTTGATGGATATCAATATGCCCGGTATTGGTGGTTTAGATGCAATGCACAAAATTTTGCGTACTAATGAAGAGATTAAAATCATTATGCTTACGATGCATACCGAGAATCCTTTCCCGTCAAAAGTAATGCAAGCCGGAGCTTCCGGTTATATCAGTAAATCTGCCGGCCCCGATGAAGTCTTAAATGCGATCCGTTTGGTACATTCCGGGCAACGTTATTTAGCACCGGAAATCGCACAGAAAATGGCCCTTTCACAACTTTCTTCGACGGCTGATGATCCCTTTAGCGTGCTCTCTGAAAGAGAGTTACAAATTATGATGATGATAACAAAGGGGCAGCGTGTGGTGAATATATCGGAGCAACTTGGTTTAAGCCCGAAAACCATTAATAGTTACCGTTATCGTTTGTTTGATAAATTAGGGGTCAACGGTGATGTTGGTTTAACGCATTTGGCGATACGTTATGGCATGCTTGATACAGACTTGCTGTAAGCTATTACCGAGACCCTACGACAAGATGCTGACGTTCTCAGCCGTTAGCCTTATTAAATGCTTTGCTGTGCGAGGTCTTATTTTTATATGAGTGAATTTTGCGCGGCAAGTTTTTTAAAAACGGTGACCTCTGAACCGGGTGTCTACCGTATGTTTAACCAACAAAAAGTGATTTATGTTGGTAAAGCAAAAAATCTCAAAAAACGCCTAAGCAGTTATTTTAGCCTTACCCAAAAACACCCTAAGACCTTAGCCCTGGTCAGTCATATTGACCAAATTGAAGTCACTGTCACCCAGACAGAAACTGAAGCGCTGATCCTTGAACATAATTTTATCAAGCGCTACAAACCGCATTATAATGTCTTATTACGTGATGATAAATCATATCCTTATCTATTTTTAAGTGATCATAAACATCCGCAACTGACTCTGGTGCGTTCCCAAAACAGCAAACGCAAAGGCACCTATTTTGGCCCCTATCCGAGTGGCGGTGCGGTTAGGGAAAGTCTGCATTTAATGCAGAAATTGTTTCCAATACGTCAATGCGAAGATAGTTATTATAAAAACCGTTCCCGTCCCTGCCTGCAGTATCAATTAAAACGTTGTCTTGCGCCCTGCGTTAATGCAATGCCGGAATCTGAATATCAGCACCAGGTTGAATTAGCCAGTGAATTTTTGCTGGGTAAAAGTCAAAATGTTATTAATAAGCTGATTGATGAAATGGAAGCGGCAAGTAAGACGCTTGAATTTGAAAAGGCTGCGCTGCGCCGTGACCAAATCCAATCCTTAAAAAAAGTGCAGGAACAGCAATGGGTCAGCGGTGATATTGAACAGTTAGATGTTGTCGGTTTTAGTTATGAGCAAGGTCTGGCCAGTGTGCATCTATTGTTTATCCGTCAGGGGCGAATATTAGGCAGTCGTAATTATTTTCCAAAAATCCCCAAAAACTCCAGTAAGGACGAAGTATTAAGTGCTTTTTTAAGCCAGTTTTATCTGTCCGGGCAAAATGGACGCGCAATACCAAGGGAAATTTTGCTCAGTGATGATTTCACCGAGCGTACTGTTTTTGCCGATTTGTTCAGTGAATATTGTGGTTATAAAACCGTATTAAAAGTAGAGATGCGCGGTGAGCGCGCGAAGTTTGTCAAGCTGGCGCAAAAAAATGCTCAAATAGCATTACAGAGTCACCTCAGTCAAAAAAGTAATATATTAAAACGTTATCAGCTGCTGGAAGAAAAACTGGAGTTAAGTAAACCTATATTGCGCATGGAATGTTACGATATTTCACACATGATGGGGGAGAAAACCGTGGCATCCTGTGTTGTGTTTAATCGTGAAGGGGCAAAAAAATCCGATTACCGTCGTTTTAATATTACCGGCATTACCCCCGGTGACGACTATGCCGCCATGGGACAAGTGCTGGCGAGACGCTTTAAAACGGCGCAGGAGATTGATAATATTCCCGATATTATTTTTATCGATGGTGGTCTGGGGCAATTAAATCAGGCTGAAAATATTATTAGCTCTCTGGAAGCAAATTTTAAAGATAAATATCCGTTACTGATAGGTGTTGCCAAAGGCGAAGGCCGTAAGCCCGGTTTGGAAACGCTGATTTTAGCCGGGAGTCACGAAATAATTGATATTAGCAGTGACTCACCGGCACTGCATTTAATACAGCAAATTCGTGATGAATCGCATCGTTTTGCGATTATGGGACATCGTCAGCAACGGGACAAAACAAGACGGACAAGTACATTAGAAAGTATCCCCGGAGTAGGTGCAAAACGTCGCCAAGCATTATTAAATCACCTAGGTGGACTGCAGGGGATAATGTCTGCAAGTACCGATGAAATGCAAAAAATTCCCGGCATAAGCGCTTCATTAGCAGAAACAATTTATGAAGCTTTGCATAATTAATAAAAATTAAAATGTTAATCAAATAAATTACTCTTTAGGGTTTGCATAATGAAACAATAAAATGCAAAAATAGCTTATAATTAAGCTGGTTGTAAATCTGCAAACTCGTATTCCCAAGTGAATTGGGAATAGGTCATCAAAGGATACTTTAATGTTAAACATCCCAAATATATTAACGGGTTTTAGAATCTTTCTAATCCCCATTTTTGTATTGTTTTATTATTTACCATTCGAGTGGGCGGGTTTTGCCGCTGCTTTTATCTTTTTGACCGCGGGAATAACCGATTATTTGGATGGTTACCTCGCTAGAAAACTGGATCAACATACTGCTTTTGGTGCTTTTTTAGATCCCGTGGCCGACAAAATCATGGTCGCCGTGGCATTGGTTATGATTGTCGAGCACTACGCGGGTATTTGGATAACCATTCCTGCAATGGTGATGATCTGCAGAGAAATAATTATTTCCGCTCTTCGAGAGTGGATGGCAGAACTCGGAGAGAGAGCCAGCGTTGCTGTATCATGGTTAGGTAAAGTAAAAACAGCCTCGCAGATGGTTGCGCTTTTTTTACTGATTTGGCAGCATTCAATCACCATGGAGTGGTTAGGTTTCATCTCTTTATATATCGCAACCGCATTAACACTTTGGTCTATGGTTGTATATTTGCGCGCGGCATGGCCGGCACTGAGTAAAAACGTATAACAATTAGTATATTAAGACATCGCTTCGCTTAAAAAAGAAGCTAACAGTATAAAAGTAATAAAAAAGTTGTTAAAGTGTGTTGACTCATTTCTAATAATCATTAGAATGCGCACACATCGAGAGGGGATTTAGTTTACTAACAACCTTAAGATAATAGTTTAGTTTGATGCGGTACTAGCTCAGTGGTAGAGCACAACCTTGCCAAGGTTGGGGTCAAGAGTTCGAATCTCTTGTACCGCTCCAAATTAAAAAAAGTATATTGGCGGAATGGCAGAGTGGCCATGCAGTGGATTGCAAATCCATCTATCTCGGTTCGACTCCGGGTTCCGCCTCCAAATTTAAAAGTTTTGCCCGGATGGTGGAATCGGTAGACACAAGGGATTTAAAATCCCTCGCCTTATGGGTGTGCGAGTTCAAGTCTCGCTCCGGGCACCAGTTTAGAAAGCTTCACGTTATCGTGAAGCTTTTTTTTTGCCTTTAAAAAATAAAATCTGCAACGAAAATCCGACCCATCTGAATAAATCAATATGCGACGTCAGTTGCTCGCTTAAAATATAAAACGACTAAAAAACTCAATGGGATGATGATTAAATGATCAGCGGTTACCGGGAATTATTTTGTTGTTATGATAGTTGTAATAAATTTTAAGCAATAAAAAAGGCACTTAAAGTGCCTTACAATATCTGGAGCGATAAAACCGGCTCTTGTTATTCTACTTCACCACAGAAGCGGTAACCTTCACCATGAATGGTGGCAATGATTTCAGGTGCATCGGGAATGCTCTCAAAATGTTTGCGGATACGGCGGATGGTAACGTCAACAGTACGGTCCTGTGCTTTTAATTCTCGTCCTGTCATTTTCATTAATAAATCTGCACGAGTTTGAATTTTACCCGGGTTTTCAATGAAATGTAATATAGCTCTGAATTCACTGCGCGGTAATTTAAATATATCACCGGTAGGGCTGATCAATGAGCGACTGTCTATTTCAAGTGTCCAACCGTTAAATTTGTAATTTTCAACTTTTTTACGTACTTCTTCAAAATACAGATTATCCTGCATGGTACGGGTTAACAGGTTGCGCGCGCGAATGGTTAATTCACGAGGATTAAAAGGTTTAGTGATGTAATCATCTGCACCAATTTCCAATCCTAGTATTTTATCAACTTCATTATCACGGCCCGTTAAAAAGATAAGCGCAATACTTTGATTTTCGCGTAACTCTCTAGCTAATAACAGTCCATTTTTACCGGGTAAGTTAATATCCATAATAATCAGGTTAATATTGTTTTCTTTGATAGCCTGATGCATTTCATTGCCATCATTCGCTTCTAAAACGTTATATCCTTCTGCTTCAAATACACTTTTTAACATGTTACGTGTAACTAACTCATCTTCAACAATAAGTATGTTTGCTGTTGACATTGGGTACCTCTCTATTTTTGAATCTTTATATCCCTTTGCCTTATTCGGCGTGAAGATGTTTTAATATGGTCGGATATTTATAAAAAATAGCTCGAAGATGTTGTTTATATCTCATCTCTTTTTATTGTTCGTGGAACCATTCATTTCCCGATTAAACTGCGTCAGTGCAAATAAATGTTAATATAAATGTTGCACCGAACAAAGTTATCCTAATAAATAATACCGTTCACTATAAATACTTAACATTTAGATAACAACTAGATTGTCATTTAAAGGTAATAAATGCAGGTGATGATTGATATGAATCAACCGCTAAACATAAATGCTTATTAAATGACTTTATTGATTCCATGCCATATAAAGCGTGAAGCTATTAAATTGGAAAAGGTTAAAACCAATTAATTACACACTGAACGCATATGTCACTTTTGTAACACATTGATTTTAAATTGAATTGTTTGCTTGGAATGTTTATTCTGAGGATTTCCAGATAGCATTGGAAATATAAGCCAGATTTATTGGTTTTGTATAAAAACAGCATTACTAAACAGTCAATTGTTTCCGTCAAGATAAAGCTTTGTTATGATAGTCTCATCGGATTATTCAATATTTATTAAAGCAGCAATAATACTATGTTTTGTTCATTATTTCATCAATCTAACTTCTTTTCTGCAGGGTGCTTAAATAACGACTCTGCTTTTGTTGTATTTATTAAATAAATCATCGCTTTTACTAAACCCGCATTTCTGCGGGTTTTTCGTATTATAAACAGGGACTATCAATGCGCGTACTTAAATTTGGCGGGACATCATTAGCAAATGCCGAACGTTTTAATCAGGTTGCTGATATTGTTATTAGTAATCAGCAGCAATCTCAAATTGCTGTCGTTTTATCTGCACCGGCGGGTGTAACCAATAATCTACTCGCTGTTGTTGAAAAAACCAGTATGGGTATCTCCTCAGAAAACCATTTAACTGATATTCAACATATTTTTGCTGATCTTATCAAAACACTGAAGGGCACTTATGCAGAGTTTGCAGATGATTTACTGAAAACTATTTTCGAGCGTGAATTGTCACATTTAAGTAATTTGCTTGAAGGTGTGCGTTTGCTCGCACAGTGTCCTGCCAGTATCGAAGCGCAAATATTAAGTAAAGGTGAATTACTCAGTGTTGCCTGTATGAAGCAGCTGTTAATCGCCAAGGGCCATAAAGTAGAAGTCATTAAACCACAGGAAAAGCTGATTTCTCACAAAGGCGGTTATCTTGAAGCGCAAATCGATATTGATATTTCCCGTGCATTATTTGCAAAAGAGACCATTGTCAAAAATGCTATCTACCTGATGCCCGGTTTTACCGCAGGTAATGAGCAGGGTGAAACATTGGTATTAGGTCGTAACGGTTCGGATTACTCGGCTGCTGTTTTAGCCGCTTGTTTAAAAGCCGAATGTTGTGAAATATGGACCGATGTAGATGGTGTATACAGCTGTGATCCGCGTTTAGTAAAAGATGCAAAATTATTAAGTTCGTTAAGTTATGCCGAAGCAATGGAGCTCTCTTATTTTGGTGCTAAAGTATTACACCCTAAAACGATCGGCCCGATAGCCCAGCATCACATCCCCTGTTTAATCAAAAATACCCATAACCCGCAAGCAAGTGGCACCTTAATTGGCGTTGAGCATGGAGAAGAGGCGATGCAGGTAAAAGGTATCTCTGATCTTAAAGATCTTACCATGTTGAGTATTTCCGGACCCGGGATGAAAGGTATTATTGGCATGGCGGGGCGGATATTCTCTACCGTGTCACGCTCAGGTGTATCGATTATATTGATTACTCAATCATCTTCTGAATACAGTTTAAGCTTTTGTATTCATTCTAGTGATACACACAAAGCCTTAGATGCATTAAATGAAGAGTTTTCTTTAGAATTTAAAAATAATTTATTAGAGCCTATCGATGTGGTTGAAAAGCAGGCCATTATTTCATTGGTTGGTGATGGCATGAAAAAAGCGCGAGGTGTGGCTGCGCGTTTTCTGACCGCTTTAACGGAAGCTTCTATTAACGTTACCGCCATTGCGCAAGGTTCATCGGAGCGTTCTATTTCAGCGGTTGTCTCAGAGAAAAAAGCAAAAGAAGCTGTTATTGCCTGTCATCAAAGCTTTTTTGGCAGTATCCAATATATTGATATGTTCCTGATCGGCTGCGGCGGAGTAGGGGCCGCACTGGTTGATCAAGTGTACCGTCAGCAGGTTTACCTATCCGAACGAAATATTGAAATTCGCGTCTGCGGTATTGCCAATAGTCGTACCATGCTGATGGACGATCAGGGCATAAAATTAAGCAACTGGCGTGATTTATTAGCCAATGCAACACAAGAGTTATCCCTGTCCAGTATGCAGTCTATGGTTGATCACTCGCATATAATTAACCCTGTTATTGTTGACTGTACCAGCAATGATGCGATTGCCGCCCGTTATGTTGACTTTTTAGGTGCGGGTTTCCACGTTGTTGCCGCCAATAAAAAAGCCAATACTTTCAGTATGGATTATTACCATCAACTGCGTTTAACCGCATTAATGAAGCGTCGTAAATTCTTGTATGATACCAATGTCGGCGCAGGTTTACCGGTCATAGAAAATATGCAGAACCTGTTTAAAGCGGGTGATCAGTTAGTCAAGTTTAACGGTATATTATCAGGTTCATTGTCGTTTATTTTCGGTAAACTGGACGACGGCAAGAAATTTTCCGAGGTAACCGCAGATGCACGCAAGCTTGGTTTTACCGAGCCGGATCCGCGTGAAGACTTAAGTGGCACCGATGTTGCGCGGAAATTACTTATTTTAGCACGTGAAGCGGGCATGGAATTATCCCTTGATGATGTCGAAATTGAACCGGCATTACCGCCTGGTTTTGATGAGACAGGCAGCGTTGAAGAATTTATGACCCGCTTACCGGAAGCGGATGCTTATTTTGCTGAACTGCAGGCTAAGGCGGACGAAAACGGTCAAGTTTTACGTTACATAGGCGGCATTGAAAACGGTAAGTGTAAATGTAGTATTAAAGCGGTGAATGAAGATGATCCGCTTAATAAAGTTAAAGATGGTGAAAATGCATTGGCCTTTTATAGTCAGTATTATCAACCTATTCCATTAGTTTTACGTGGTTACGGTGCCGGAACGGAAGTGACTGCTGCGGGTGTTTTTGCAGATGTCTTACGCACCTTAAATTGGAAACAGGAGTTCTAGTGATGGATCATTAATTGCCCTATGACGCGCAATATTGTGACCCGTTACGGAATGAGGAGTTATTAGTATGAATAGAAGATTGATGAATAGCACTGAACATGATGTTCAGATGTTTAAATACATCAAACTTGAAACAGGAGTTTTAAGATGAGTGTTGTTGCATATGCTCCCGCGTCGACTGCAAATGTTAGCGTAGGTTTTGATGTATTGGGAGGGGCACTTACCCCTATCAATGGTGATTTATTTGGTGATCGGGTAAAAATAGCAAGCGGTGATAGTGCTTTTTCACTGGACTGTATTGGCCGTTACGCGCATAAATTACCCGTAGATTTTAAAGAGAATATTGTCTACCAATGTTATTTAGGTTTTGAGAACGTCTTAAAAAAACTTAATAAAGAACTATTGCCGGTTAAAATGACCCTTGAGAAAAATTTACCCGTTGGCAGTGGTCTGGGCTCCAGCTCCAGTTCAATTGTAGCTGCATTAGAAGCATTAAATGCATGGCATGATTACCCTGTTGATGAAAACAGTCTGCTGCTTTTAATGGGCGAGATGGAAGGACAAATCAGCGGTAGCATACATTATGATAATGTTGCTCCCTGTTACCTTGGCGGAATGCAGTTAATGGTTAATGAAGGCGGGGTTATCAGTCAAACGCTACCTTCCTTTAAAGAATGGTATTGGGTTGTGGCCTATCCCGGAATAAGTATTTCAACGTCGGCTGCACGCAATATTTTACCTGCGCAATATCGCCTCAGTGAAACTTTAACCTATGGCCGACGTTTAGGTGCATTTGTTCATGCCTGTCACTCTAATCAACCTGATCTTGCAGCAAAAATGCTTAAGGATGTTATTGCTGAGCCCTATCGTTCGCAACTGATCCCGGGTTTTAAAGAAGCACGTCTTTTTGCCGAACAAAGCGGTGCATTGGCGATGGGCATTTCGGGCTCAGGACCGACCGTTTTTGCCGTAATGACTGACCTTATACAAGCGCAATCATTACAACATTGGTTAACCGAAAATTTTCTTCAAAATGATGACGGATTTTGTCATATTTGCCGCCTCGATGAACAAGGCGCACGCGTGTTAGGAACAGAGCTATGAAATTATACAACATCAAAGACAACAGCGAGCGGGTCAACTTCCAACAAGCCGTAAAGCAAGGTTTAGGGCGTGGTCAGGGACTTTTCTTTCCCGAAAAAATAACCCCACTTGATGATATTAATGCGCTTTTGCAAATGAATTTAGTTGATCGTTCAACTGCTATCTTATCGCACTTAATTGGTGATGAGTTAAGTGAAGAAGTGCTGCATAGTATTATCTCTAAAGCTTTTACTTTTGAAGCGCCGGTAAAAAAAGTGACTGACAAGATTAATGCGCTGGAGCTTTTTCATGGCCCAACCTTGGCGTTTAAAGATTTTGGCGGCCGTTTTATGGCGCAGTGTTTAGCGGAATTTAAGGGCGATCATAAAATTACTATTTTAACGGCAACATCCGGTGATACCGGTGCTGCTGTTGCCCATGCTTTTTTCAATATGGAAAACATTAACGTTGTTATTCTTTATCCGAAAGGCAAAATCAGCCCGCTGCAGGAAAAACTGTTCTGTACATTAGGCGGGAATATTACCACTGTCGCCATTGAAGGTACCTTTGATGATTGCCAGACCATGGTTAAACAGGCATTTGATGATCAGGAATTAAAACAGGCGATTGGCCTAAACTCAGCAAATTCAATCAATATTAGCCGCCTGCTGGCGCAGATCTGTTACTACTTTGAAGCTTTCGCGCAACTATCTATTGCGCAGCGCAAAAACTTAGTTGTTTCTGTTCCGAGTGGTAATTTTGGTGATTTAACCGCGGGATTGCTTGCTAAATCTTTAGGGTTGCCGATTAAACGTTTTATCGCGGCGACCAATGAAAACGATACGGTTCCCCGTTACTTGCAGAATGGCGCTTGGGCTCCTAAAGCAACTGTTGCCACGCTTTCAAATGCGATGGATGTTAGTCAGCCTAATAATTGGCCGCGTATTGAAGAGTTATTTAAAGTACAAGGCTGGTCTTTATCTGAACTGGGTTACGGCATGTTAAACGATGCACAAACACGCACCAGTCTGCTTGAGCTAGATAATTTAGGTTATTTATGTGAACCTCATGGCGCAATTGCTTACCGTGAACTTACAAAACAGTTGAAAGAAGATGAAACAGGTTTATTCTTATGTACAGCGCATCCGGCTAAATTTAAAGAAAGCGTAGAAGAGATTTTAGGTCGTGAAATTTTCATTCCTGAAGAGCTTGCTTCGCGTGCCGATTTAGACTTATTGTCAAAAGAATTTCCTGCTGATTTTGCAATGGTCAGAGCACTATTGATGTCTTTGTAATAATACCGGCAAATAAAAAGGGCGTTTATTAACGCCCTTTTTTTGTCTATTTTTTAGTTAACTGTTGCGAGGTTTTCAGTCTAAACCTAATACTTTGATATGTTGAAATTATAGTGTTTCTAATAATACATTGTAATTTAATAGACTAAAGTAATAACAGCAGTTAATTGGGACCTAGCCTCTTTTAGGGAGCCAAAATGAGTAAAGTACTAAATGATCTTCTAAGTCAGTTGAATTTAGAAAAATTAGAAGAAAACTTATACCGTGGTAATAACCAAGATCTTGGTACCGGGATAGTTTTTGGCGGGCAAGTTATGGGGCAAGCCATTTCTGCTGCCAAAGAAACAGTCAGTGAAAATAGAAATGTTCATTCTTTTCACTCCTATTTTCTTCTTCAAGGCGAAACTGACAAACCCATTGTTTATGATGTTGAGCATATTCGTGATGGTAAAAGCCTTTCCACAAGGCGTGTAAAAGCCATTCAAAACGGCAAAGCTATTTTTTTTATGACCGCTTCTTTTAAAGCCAGTGAGCATGGTTTTGAACATCAGTTAGAAATGCCGAATGTGCCCAAGCCTGACGATTTGATTTCTGAACAAGAAATGGCATTAATGCATACGGATATGTTACCGGACTCTCTGCGTGACAAACTTATTTCGGAAAAACCGATAGAGATGCGGCCGGTCACCTTTGTCAATCCCAGTGATCCTGAGGTTGAGTCTGCGAAACGATTTGTTTGGTGTCGAGCAAATGGGAAAATGCCCGATGATTTACGTATACATCGTTATTTATTAGCCTACGCTTCTGATTTCAACTTCCTGCCAACCGCATTACAGCCCCACGGTGTTTCATTTTTGTCGCCGGGGATGCAGGTTGTGACCATTGATCACTCTATGTGGTTTCATCATGATTTTCGTTTAGATGACTGGTTGTTATATGTTGTTGAAAGCCCGGTTGCATCGGATGGATGTGCCCTGGTGAAAGGTCACTTTTTTACAAGGGAAGGGAAGCTAGTTGCTTCAACGATTCAGGAAGGCTTGATTCGCCAAAGAAAGATAAAAGTGTTAGTTAAAGAAAAAAAAGGAAGTGATTAATCTTCCTTTTTATCGGTTTTTAACAAACGCCTAAATTATTATTCAGCATTAGCGGTTAATGTTAACCGCAATTGCGTCTGCTATTGATTATAAAGATTCAGTAAATGTTCGAGTCATAACATCAGCTTTTTGCTCTGCTGTTAACGAATTAAAACGTACCGCATAACCTGATACACGAATAGTTAGCTGCGGGTATTTTTCAGGGTGATCGATTGCATCTTGTAATGTTTCACGACGCAGGACATTAACGTTTAAATGTTGGCCACCTTCTTGTGCTGCGGGAGCCTGAACGGAAACTTCTTTATATTCTATCTCCCCCAAGTCAGAAAGAGATACAATCTGATCTTCAGTATAAGCATTGTCATTAACACATAAACAACGTGCTTGAGCATTCGCTTCGTCTAATAACCAGAAAGAGTTAAGTAGAGATGTATTTTCAGATTTAGTGATTTGGATTCCAAAAGCCATGTGAAGCTCCTTAATTTGGGTTAATAAAAAAAGTGTAATAAAATTACAATTTTTGTTGGAGATTTAAAGTGTTATGTAATAAATCTTAGTTAATTATATGGGTTGAATTGCTTGATGTAAATCAATATTTCCATGTTTTTATTGTGGTTTAATTGGTTGTTTTTTGATTTGAATCATTGCAAAATTACTACTTTTGCTATTCAGCCCTAAAATCAGGATATTGGATTAATTATCGTTGTTGTCATATTTTATTTTGTTTGTTGATTTTTTGTTGTTAAATAACAACTTTTTTCATTCATAATAATTTTTATCAGTCTAAAATAAAGAGTAAAAGATGAGTTGGAAGGAATTTATTACAGAGCAGGAATCCATGGAGTATTACCATCTTCTTCAAGGATTTTTAAAATCTCAACAAAATGTAGGGAAAAATATTTATCCCCCTGAGGATCTTATTTTTAATGCATTTAATTTGACCGCGTTAGAAAATGTTAAAGTGGTTATTTTAGGACAGGATCCTTATCATCGAGAAGGACAGGCTCACGGTCTTAGTTTTTCGGTACCGGAAGGCATTAAAATTCCACCTTCTTTGCGTAATATTTATAAAGAATTATCCACCTCTATTGGCGGTTATAAAATACCTGATTCAGGAAATTTGGAACATTGGGCAAAACAAGGTGTCTTACTGTTAAATGCAGTGTTAACGGTTGAACAGGCGACTCCTGGTTGTCATGCAAAAAAAGGATGGGAGACCTTCACAGACAATGCGATTAGCGAGATAAATAATACGCGTAGTGGGGTGATCTTTTTATTATGGGGAAGTTACGCCCATAAAAAGGGAAGTTTGATAGATAAAACTAAGCACACAGTTTTAACATCAACTCATCCGTCGCCTTTGTCTGCATATCGAGGGTTCTTTGGTTGTGACCATTTTAATCAAGTAAATGAAATATTGGCTGAACGGAAGGAACCATTAATTATTTGGTAATGTGACATAGTTCCTCTGTTTATTTTTGTTGAGCCGATATAATGAAAAGTCTGATTCATAAATTTGTGAGTATCTATTATGCTGTCTACTATCCATAAAGATCATGTTAACATCAGCAACCTGTTAAGATTGTTAAGAGAAAAAGTTAAACTTTTAGAAAATGATCAAGGGGTAGATTATCGTTTAATGAAAGCGATCATTAAATATTTAAGAAATTATTCCGATAAATACCATCATCCGATGGAAGATATGATTTATGAATATTATTTAAAATATCGTATAGTTTCCGATGATGTTGCCAACCGTTTATCCCTAGAGCATAAATTAGTAAAACAAATAACTATCGAACTGGATGAATTGTTAGATATGATTTTACTTGATGCCGTAGTGCCCAAAGAGCAGTGCATTGAAAGGTTAAAAAACTTTATAAAATTACAGATGGCGCATATGGCTTACGAAGAACAAGAAATACTGCCTAAGATTGAAGCAAGTTTAACAGAAAATGATTGGCGTATTCTTGAAGAACAGTGGCATCATGAGGGGCACATCGATCCGTTGTTTGGTGATAAAGTCGCAGATGAGTATAAAAAATTATCTGAGCGTATTAAGCAAAGTTAACCTTTAAAACTGAGGGAACCCCACAAATAATCATAAATTACCTAGCCGTATAACGAGGTTGGGTAATTCATGCAAAACCCCAATAATAACTTTATCATCTATCATCTATTGCTCTGCGGCAAATCCGATACACCGCAAAATATAAAGATTGAGGGCACTAATAAGAATAAGTATATCAAACCCCTCCGGTTTTCGAGAGTTTGCAAACTCAAGGCTGATGGCTAGTTTGGCGTTTTTTTGTCTCTAAAAGCTTTTTTAATTTGCATTGTTGTTTTGTATAGCTTAACCATTTTTCAGGTTTATTATTCCAACTTTGTGGCAGACAACTTAATAAAAACCTAGGCTCATTTGCTTTCTCTTCTTGGTACTTGTCCGCATTACACTGAGAATTACCTCCTCGTAATTTCTTCTTTATTCGACCTGTTTTTTACCCCTTGTATAGGGGCGCTATACAAGGGGACTATAATAAATATCGCCTAAAGTCACTGCTTTAGGATTCGCAGATGAAAACCATTTTTGCTTCTTTGCCACTTTTCGCCATCAATTGATAATTGAACATTATTTCTTACTCTGCAAACCCAATACCAACCCATATCTTCAATCGCTTTAAACCAGGGCGTTTTAAAAAGAGCATCTGCTAAGATTATTGGACGGCACCATCTGGTAAACAATATTCAATTGAATTATGTAGTGCTTGGTGAGCGGCGGCAGTATTAAGCTCACTTTCTTCATAAGTTTTTTCATAAATGGTTAGCGCACGACCTCCCATCGGAATACTGACACGTAATAATTGAAATATTTCGTTGCCATTAATCGAAGACCAATCAACCATAAGTAATAGATTACGCTCATTTACAACAACACTTTCAGTCATATATATTCAACAATCGATGCGTTCCGAATAAAGAAAAGTGTTTTCGCAGAGACGGTCAGCACGTTTAATACCATGCTTTTTGTCTGTTTTAGAAAAGTTTTTCAACCCTCTTCCAAGTTAAGTGACAGTCAACCTTTGATCTATTATTGTAGACAGTACAAAGGTCAAAAGCGTATTTAATCTTATGGCTACTGAATAAAAATCTCTAGGTTAATATCTCTTGCTCTGTAATTGATTTTTGTATAAATTTACGGCAAGTTTTTTGAGGGAAAAACGTTACTGAGTTGTGTAACATATGAACTATACCATGCATCAAGGTAGCCTTTAAGGCAGTCACTACATTGCTTTTTAGTTCCATAATTATTGATGTTGGTGTTGAACCATATTTTTACTCATAATTGATATTTTTAATAACTGTACTATCTTGAATATAGTTCAAGCCTTAAAACAAGGACTGTGTATCTCGGTTAACCAACAAAGGGATTAAAGTTGTGGTATCACAGAATTTTTTTACTTCTAAGTCATATTCATACTCATTTCTTTACCGATTAATTGACTTATCAATTTTATTTTTAAGCCTACCTTTAGCCGCTTATTTATATGGTATTTCTTTAGACCAAGAATATCTTGTCGCGGTGTTAATTATTTCCGTATTTTTTTTGTATCTATCTGAATCATTTGAACTCTATCGTTCAAGACGAACAGACCGTTTTTCAAGGATCTTTTTCAGAGTAGGGGCCAGCACCTGTATCGCTTTTTTAGTAGCGGCGGCGCTCGCTTTTTTACTGAAAGAATCAGAATACTTTTCGCGAGTCACTATCGTTTTATGGTTTTTTTTGACTCTGTTCTTTAGTATATTTTGGCGAGTAGTGCAACTTCAATGTATGAAAGCATATCGTAAATCGGGGCGATTTATTAAGAAAGTAGCAATTATCGGCGCAACAGATTCTGCGGTTAATTTATTTAAAGAAGTAAAAAATAATAACGAGCTAGGTTATGAATTAGTCGGTGTTTATGATGATAGATCTTTAGATCGAGTACATCAGGATTTAAATGAAGAGGTGATTGGACGGGTTGAAGATGCTGTTCAGCTAGCGAGAGATGGGCATATAGATATTTTGTTTATTGCGCTTCCTTTACAAGCAGAAAAACGCATTGCAGATATATTATTATTATTAGGTGATACAACCGTTGATGTACATTATTTACCTAACTTTTTTGTGTCTAATTTGATTCGTTCCCGTGTTGAGCATGTTGGGGCTGTCGATACCTTGAGTGTTTATGAATCGCCTTACCTAGGGCCAAAAAAATGGCTTAAGCGAACAGAAGATATTATAGGAAGTCTTATTATTCTTAGTGTCATTGCCATACCTTTGCTATTGATAGCCTTGACTATCAAGGCTACCTCTCCAGGTCCTGTCTTGTTTAAGCAGCGGCGTTATGGATTAAAAGGAGAAGAGATACTTGTTTGGAAATTTAGATCCATGCATGTAATGGAGAATAATGAAAAAGTTATACAAGCTACCAAAAATGATGCGCGAATAACTCCTTTGGGGGCTTTTTTGCGCCGCTCATCTTTAGATGAATTCCCGCAGTTTTTTAATGTATTGCGTGGAGATATGTCTATTGTCGGACCTAGACCACACGCAGTTGCACATAATGAAGAATATCGCCGTAAAGTGCAGTTTTATATGCTTAGGCATAAAGTAAAACCGGGGGTTACTGGCTGGGCTCAAATAAATGGATGGCGAGGAGAAACCGACACGCTTGAAAAAATGGAAAAACGTGTCGAATTTGATTTGCAATACATAAAAAGTTGGTCACTTTGGTTCGATTTTAAAATAATTTTATTAACAATTTTTAAAGGTTTTTTTGGGAAAAATGTATATTAAAAATTATATCAGCCAAAAAATGTAAATTGATGATGTGATTACTGCCGAAGCTGGATAGCTATTGTCATCTTAACGATAAGATTAGCGATAATCTGAGAATGATAAATTATAATATGTATACAAGGTATTATTATCCTGAACTGGTCACTAATTTTGCTGTGTAGTTCTTCTTATCAATTCACAGTGATTTTCCAATATCTAGAGGGACCAGTTAGATCTGCTACGGTTAAATAGAAGTGAATTATGGTTGGTACAACAAGCTCATAGTGTAAAAACACTACAATCGTATATAAAAATAGCATATTAGGGTAACCCAAAGTATCAAAGAGATAGATTGCTATCCACATAGCTATCTATCCCCCTTTTTGAATTAAAATAAAGACTTATTTTTTGATTTTTATTTGGCACGTCAATGGTTGTTTTTAAATAGCTTAGTGTGAAAAGGATCTGCTTGTAGATCCGATTTAGCTGTGATCATATACATCTTTTTATTATCAGAAAAGCTATGTATTCCCTAATTAACCTTGTTAAATCAGCTTTCAATTGTTTAAGAACCTCGCCAGCCTAGTGAAGTTCAGCATAATTTGATTGATGTGTTATTTTAACTATAACAGCCTTGATTTCAGGGGAGGGTTGGGAAGATATAGAAGATTTTGGTAATCATAAATTAGATTGGCTACGAAAATTCCTAGCCTTTACGGGTGGAATACCGACTAATGACACAATTTCTAGAATTTTTCAGTTAGTAGAACCCATGAATTTCAAAAATGTTTTACTACTTGCATGAAAAGTTGTTGTGAAATGACGCATGGCAGCGTTATTGCTATCGATGGTAAAACTTTAAAGGTTCTTTTAAGAAAAAAGATAAAACAGACACTATTCATATGGTGAGTGCTTTCGCCGCCGCCAATTCTGTTGTTTTAGGGCAAGTTAAAAATCAAACCAAATAACAGCAATCCATGTGCTTTTAGACTCTTTACTGCTATAAATTCCCATAAGCTCTATCAAAATAGAATAGACAAAGAAAATATAATGCTTATCAGTTAAAAAAAACAGCATTATTTACATGATAAATGAACACATCGATTGTTAAGTAATCAGTCGAACATTTTATTGAAATAATCATCAATAAAGCCCTTGCCAAGGTTCACAAAATCTCTATAATGCGCCCCACGGAAACGGGAAAGACGCAAGTCAGTCCGGTTACTTAGAACGAAAGAGATTAGGTTTTTAACAACGTAACACGTTGATTAGAAACACAAATTAATCATTGACATCGTTTGTAGGTAGCGTAATATACGCACCTCGCCGAAAGGCACGCTCTTTAACAATTTAATCAAACAATCTGTGTGGACACTTATTGTTGAT
>NZ_JBLIED010000039.1:0-35661 GCF_047632955.1 Psychromonas sp.
CCACTTCGGCACTGGATCCCGAAATGGTCTCGGAAGTGCTTGATGTGATGGTTGAACTGGCCGATGAAGGGATCACCATGATCTGTGTGACCCATGAAATGGGCTTTGCTAAAAAAGTGGCAGACCGAGTGATCTTTATGGATGCGGGACAGGTTATTGAAGAGAATGAACCTCACGAGTTTTTTGATAATCCGCAGTCGGATCGTTTAAAACTCTTTTTAGATCAAATTTTATCGCATTAAAGAAGCGTTTAAAAAAGCACATAAAAAAGGTTAACCTGCTTTCGCGGTTAACCTTTTTTACACTCACTGATTTTTCCTAAAACCAAGCACTAAGGGCTTATTTTACGCTGTTTTTTGTATTGCTAGAGGCTAAAAAAACACTGGACGGGTCAACCAGTATGCGTTTTTTCATCGCTTCCCTTCCCAGCAGCATTAAATAACTCATATCTGAACGATCAGTTAATGTAATTTCAATGGGCCAGCTGTTATCTCCAAGAATCATCGGTGTTTTAATAACATAACGTTGCTCGGTGCTGCCATTTGAAGATTTTATTCTTCTGATATCGTAGATCAATGCGCTACAGGGAATAATACTTTCAACATTATGAATATCGGGATGGATATCAAATTTTACACAGGGTTTCCCATTTTTATAAAACTTCTTAATATTATCAACATGTAATGATGAGGTTTGAGCACCAGTATCGATTCTAACCGGTAAGTCATCAATCGCTAAATCAGGCAGCGAAATAGATTCAAGTCGGCCAATAATTATTCTCTTATTTTCTGTCATAATATTGCCTATATTTACTGTTTAAATATGGTTTGTCCGTCGGCTTCCACCTGCCCCTGCACATTTTCAATTTGTCCTGCTATCAAAGCATCATCCTCAGTGAAGTAAGCAATGTGATACATCGCCTCTCCCTCCTGCACTAAGGGAATATTTTGTTTTCCTATAATAATGCCGGCGCGGTTCGCTTCTACAATATTAATAATCTCTCCATAGGGAGAGCCAATTTCAGCTAAAAGATCTCCTTTTTTAACCTGGTCACCTAATTGACGTTCGTGATTAACGATACCGCTTGCATTAGCACGTAACCAACTGCTGCTGTTGGCGATAAAGGGATTAATTTTTTTGCGTTTTGAAAGTTGTTTTTTAACCATCTTTAAATGCGCTAATACATTTAAAATACCCTTAACACCTAACCTGATTGAAAATTCATCAAAGCGTAATGCTTCTCCTGCTTCATAAAGTAATACTTTAGTATTATTTTCAACCGCGGCTTCTCTTAAGGAACCATCGACCAGATTTGAATTTAGGACAACGGGCGCATTAAACATAAGCGCCAGTTCTTTAGTCTCAGGATCAGATAAATCCGCTCTTATTTGGGGTAAATTCGAGCGATGAATTGCCCCCGTATGTAAATCTATACCGTAATCACAATGCTTTACTATCTGAGTAAGGAATATGTGCGCGACTCGCCCAGCCAAAGAGCCCTTTGACGAACCCGGGAAACTGCGGTTTAAGTCACGGCGATCGGGCATATAACGGCTTAGGTTGACCACACCGTAAACATTCACCATAGGCACTGCAATCAAAGTCCCGCAGGTCAGCTTAAAGCTTTTTAACTTCAGTAAACGGCGAATGATCTCAATGCCATTAAGTTCATCACCATGTACGGCCGCGCTGATAAAGATGGTCGGACCGGGTTTCTTGGCCCGTATGATATGGACGGGCAGGGAAACATTCGTATCTGTGTATAACTTAGCGACAGGAAGCTCTATTTTTTGATCTGTACCAGGCAAAATATCAAAATTGCCAATGCGTAGTGCCGTCATGATCAATCCTTAATCAGCCACGTCCACGGGTTTTATTCGCATGGTCTGTTTTCATGTTTTTTTCGAGAAATTCGAACACCATAGCGGCGATGTTTTTACCGGTAGCAGCCTCTATGCCTTCTAAACCGGGAGAAGAATTTACTTCCATCACCTTAGGTCCACTTTCCGAGCGTAACAGGTCCACACCGCAAAAATTTAAGCCCATTATTTTCGCAGCATTAATCGCGGTTTCACGTTCTATTTTGGTTAATTTCACCACCACAGCAGAACCACCGCGGTGCAGGTTAGAACGGAATTCGCCTTCGGCACCCTGTCTTTTCATTGCAGCAACAACTTTACCACCAATCACTAAACAGCGAATATCGGCACCGCCGGCCTCTTTGATAAACTCTTGTACGAGAATGTTTGCTTTGATCCCCATAAAAGCTTCGATAATACTTTCGGCTGTTTTAGAGGTCTCAGCCAGTACCACGCCAATTCCCTGCGTACCTTCCAGTAATTTAATCACCACAGGTGCGCCGCCGACATTTTTAATCAAGTCTTTAATATTATCAGGTTTACTGGCAAAGCCGGTTCTTGGCATACCGATACCTTTGCGTGATAATAATTGCATTGAACGTAATTTATCTCTTGAACGACTAATAGCAACCGACTCATTGATATTAAAAGTCCCCATCACTTCAAACTGGCGGGCAACAGCTGTTCCGTAAAAAGTAACAGAAGCACCAATCCTGGGAATAAGCGCATCATACACAGGCAATTCTTCACCCTTATAGCGAACGGTCGGGCGGCTGCTGGTTATATCCATGTAACAATGAAGCGTATCAATAATATCAACCTGATGGCCACGGGCTTCACCCTCCTCTTTTAATCTTTTTGTCGAATAAAGATTTTTGTTTCTTGATAAAATAACAATTTTCATAACCTTTCCTTTTAAATTAGCTTCAACCTAAATCCGTTAATCTCATATTTATAAAGGGCAGCCCCCTCTTTAAATTTCCGCGAGTTTAGGTGAAAACAGTTCAATAGCAATATCATTATTTTGCTGTGTTTGATAAAAAACTTTGTTCAGACAGTCGCTTAGATAAGGAGGATATTCTTTGCAGGTTGATATAAAAGATAGAGTTAATTAAGATCCACAACCCGTTTTTTTCGACTGTTTCTAAAATTTGAGATTAACAACAAAGAGAGTATTTATTGTTAATTACATTGTCATATTATCGCTTGTTTATAATACTTTTTATGACTTCAGCCAACAGCAGCACAATGGCGCAGCATGCTGTTGTTGATCTTTATTATAGTTCATCGGCGACTTTTAATGGATTTTTAAGCAGCGTTAAGCTGCCGTCTATATGCAGGTCACGCTGCGGGAAAGCAACCACAATATTGTGTTCTGCAAAAAGTTCATCAAGACGAAAACGCACGTCACTTCTGACCGCGCGTAAACTGCCATCTACTATTGCGTTTATCCAGAAGTTGACCTCAAAGAGCAGTGAGTTGTCACCAAAATCTTCAAAAGTAACCACGGGTGGCGGATTTTTTAATATAATAGATTGCTCTTTAGCCGCGCGCATAATTAACGTCGCAACCTTTTTGGCAGGAGAGCCATAGGCAACCCCAACAACCACGGAGGTGCGCATAATATGGTCAACAAGGGTACGGTTTACCACAGTATTCTCGAGTAATTTACTGTTAGGAATCAGCAGGTGTACGCCATCAACTCGGCGAATTCTTGTTGACCGGGTATTAATTTCTTCAACCACCCCTTTAGCATTATCAACTTCTAAATAATCTCCAATCCGAATCGGTCTTTCCCACATTAAAATCCAGCCGCTGATGAAATTGTTAATAATATTTTGAGCACCAAAACCAAAGCCGATTGCAATCGCGCCCGAAAGAAAAGCAAAAGCGGCAATAGGGACGTTGATTAAATCCAAGACAGTGATCAGTAAAATGGAGATAGCTAAAACATAGATGATTCTTCTGATCAGATGAATCTGATTAGGATCCATATTTTTGGCAAGCATGCGCTTTGATAAAACATTGGTGAACCATTTAGTCAGCAAATATCCGACAAACAAGACCAGGGGGATAACCAGCCATTGGCCAACAGTAATTTTCTGACCAACGAGAGTGATAGTCGGGTAGTTTAATATTTTCAGAACATCATCTAATTGCATTATTTTTCCATAATATATTGATAAATATAATTTTTAATACCATTTATTTCTTTTTAAAATAACCACCTGGGCAATAATTATTAGCAATAAAAAAGCGATAAATAATGCAAAGGCGTTGGAGTTATCAGAGCCGGGTATGCCGCCAACATTGACACCCAGTAATCCGGTCAAAAAACCTAAAGGAAGAAAAATGGCGGTAATAATAGATAAAACATACATTCGACTGTTTAACTGCTCATTGAGTTTATTGGCAATTTCCTCCTGCACGACTATTGCTCGGTCGCGAATGGAATCGAGATCTTCAATATAACGCATTAAATTATCCAGCGCTTCACGCAATTCAAAACGTTGTTCATTGCTGAAAAATGCGTGTTTTTCATTTTGCAGCTGCATCATGGCTTCTCGTTGAGGCGCGAGATAACGGCGTAATGCAATAATCTGTCTTCTTAAATCGACTATGTCATTTCTTAATATATAAACATTTTTATCGAGAATTTTTTCTTCTATATTGGCTAACTTTTCCTCAATATCATTAATGGTATTACTCATTCGTGAAATTAATTCTGAACTTAATTGAGTGAGCAACTCACAGGCAGAGGTCGGACCGTTTCCGGACTCAATATCGAGGGCTATTTCTTTTGCTGAAAGCAAAGTACGTCGTCTGGTACTGATAATCCGATGCTGATCTATCCAGATACGGATAGAGACCATATCTTCGGGATCACTGTCGGGTGATAAATTGACCCCGCGTAAGGAAATAAGAAAGCCATTATCAATAAAAGTTGCACGTGGCCGTGTTTCTTCATTTAACAGCGCAGCTATTACAACGGGGTTCAACTCACTGTGATTTTCAATCCAGCGCTGCGTTTCTGCAAAAGTGTAATCAAAATGCAGCCAGTAATTTTCATTAGGATCGAGCCTATCAAGGTTATCAATAGGCTTTATTTGATGATCGTCATTTAGGTAATATCCGTAAATCAATCCGGCATCTTTCATTGCTTAACTCCGTGTATTCAGACCTGTCAGAGGCTAAAAATCAGCATATTAAACAGCTATTGTTATATTACTACTTTTATTTATGCCAATAATAGCAACAGCTTATAAATTATAGAGGTGAAAGGCAGTTAAGCAAAAATTAATCGGGCAGGTAGAGACATCAGGAGGGTTATTAAACAGCAGCTTATCGAGAGGTAAAACGCGGATAACTTGCGTTTTCACCTCTATTTTTGACTGTAGGGTAAATAAAACTTAACGATTTGAGTAACGGTTTTCCCATTTCTTAAAAGCAAAAATAACCGAGAATGTCAGGCACATATACAACATAGCCGCTCCGAGATAAGCTTCAAAAGGGGCATAATAACGCGCATTGACCACCCGTGCTGCACCCGTAATATCTACAATAGTGACGATTCCGGCAATAGCACTACCATGAATCATAAAGATTATTTCGTTACTATAAGCCGGCAGGGCGCGACGTATTGAATTTGGCAGGGTTATACGGCGTAATATTTGACTTTCACTCATGCCGTAGGCTTTAGCGGCTTCTAACTCAGTTTTTGGCATAGTAGAAATAACGCCCCTTATTATCTCAGCAGTATAAGCGCCCGTATTCAGTGTAAAAGCCAATAGCGCGCAAAACCACGCTTCCTGGAAATAGTGCCATAACCAGGTTTCATGGATCAAGTCGAACTGCGCCGCACCGTAATAAATAAGAAACAGCTGTACTAACAGAGGTGTTCCCCGGAAAAAGTACATAAAAGACCAGGCAGGGGCTTTAATCAACCAGTTTTCACTGCTGCGCATGATCCCGACCGGCACCGCAATAAATAACCCCAGTAGCAATGACAGTGTTACTAACCAAATAGTGGTCCACAAACCGTCGAGGTAAAACTGGTATTCGTTAACAAATATTGAAAAATCCATTTCTACCTCGTTTTAATTGTATATTTACGTTCAGCCCAACTAAAAAGCAGACTGGAAACAGAAGTAAAAAAAAGAAAAACCAGCGCAATGGCGATATAAAAAGTAAAAGGTTGTTGCGTCGAACCACCCGCATCTCCTGCAATTTTAACCATATCTTGTAAACCGATAACTGAAACCAGCGCCGTTGTTTTTAGTAAAACTAACCAATTATTTCCTATCCCCGGCAGCGCGTGACGCATCATCTGCGGGAACATCACCCGCACAAACAGCTTGTATTTGTTCATACCGTAAGCAGTAGCGGCCTCTAACTGGCCCTTTTCAACCGCCATAAAAGCACCGCGAAATGTTTCCGCCATATAGGCTCCAAAAATAAAACCTATGGTGATAATTCCCGCTATATAAGGGCTAATATTAATATAGTCGGGCAGATATGCCGTCCACTCATGGCTTGGATTATAGTCGGTCAGCATCCGGTTGATCCATTCATTTAAATTGTAACTAAAATTATTAACCAGTACCTGCCCGCCAAAAAATATCAGCAACATTAAAATCAGGTCTGGAATACCGCGAATAATAGTGGTGTACAGGGTCGCGATGCCTTTTAAAAAAACCGAATGCGACAATTTAGCCAATGCGCCCAAGAGTCCAAGAAAAACAGCCAGCAGCAGTGATAAAAGCGCAACTTGAACGGTTAACCATGCACCTTCAAGCAATATTCCCGAGTAATTTTGTAGTTCAACCATAATGATTTCTTTTTTAATAAAAAAGGATGGTTTCCCATCCTTTCAGCCCCTCGGTTTGAATCTATAAGTTTAAAACCAGGGAAATTGGCACTTAATCAGCGTTTATTCTTCACTACCATAAACATCAAAGGTAAAATATTTATCCTGGATTTTCTGGTAAGTACCATTGCCACGAATCTCTTTAATAGCGGCATTAAATTGTTCAACAAGATCTTTGTCCTGTTTACGCACTGCAATACCCGCACCTTCACCAAACCATTTAGGATCGTTTAGTTTAGGGCCAATAAGTGCAAATTGATCACCACCCTCTTTTTCTAATAATCCACCGGTAATTGCCGCTGAGTCAGCCATTACATAATCTAAACGACCCGCTTTAAGATCCAGGTATGCTTCATCGGCAGAGCCATAACGTTTGATTTGCGCTTGAGGATAGTTATCGGAAATATAAAGATCCATCGAAGTTGCACGCTGTACACCCACTTTTTTGCCTGCCATAAACTCAGGGGTCGCTTGATAATCAGCTCCTTTTAAAGCCACAAATCGGGCCGGAATATGCTGATATTTATTGGTAAAGGAAACCCGTTTTTTACGTTCTTCGGTAATATCCATTGTTGCTATAATCGCATCATATTTACGTGCCATTAACGCCGGAATAATACCATCCCAATCTTGTTTAACTAAGGTACAGTCTGCTTGCATTTCAGCACACAACGCATTGGCTATATCGATATCAAATCCGGTCACGCTGCCATCGGCTTCTGTTTGGCTAAAGGGCGGATAAGCACCTTCAACACCAATTCGAATTTGTTTCCACTGTTTGGCTTGAGCAACATTAACGGACAAAGCAAAAAGCGCGATCAATATACTTATTTTTTTCATGTTATATCCTTAATTAAAGTAAAGTTTACTGTTTTTGAAATTAATAAACGGATGAAATAAATTTTTTAAAACGTTCCGATGAAGGGTTTGAAAAAATATCTTCGGGCTTACCCTGCTCTTCGACTAAACCCTCGTGTAAAAAAATAACTTTATTAGAAACATCACGGGCAAAAGCCATTTCGTGGGTTACCACCAGCATAGTACGCCCTTCTTCAGCCAGACCGCGCATAACACTTAATACTTCCCCTACCAGTTCAGGGTCAAGTGCTGATGTTGGCTCATCAAAGAGCATCACTTCGGGCTCAACAGCAAGCGCGCGTGCAATCGCCACACGCTGCTGCTGACCACCGGATAGCTGCCCGGGGTAAAAATATTTACGTTCATACAAACCAACACGCTGTAAAATAGCTTCCGCTTTTTCAATCGCTTCTTTTTTAGGTACACCTAAAACATGCACAGGAGCTTCAATGACATTTTCTAAAACAGTCATATGCGACCATAAATTAAAACCTTGAAAAACCATTGCCAAACGGGAACGGATACGTTCAACCTGTTTAATTGAAACAGGCACCGCACCCCGTTTTTTATCCTGTTTCATTTCAATCAACTCACCATTCACTCGAATCTCACCCGAGCTTGGCGTTTCCAGCAGATTAACACAGCGTAATAACGTACTTTTACCCGATCCTGAAGCACCCAAAATGGAGATAACATCACCTTTATAGGCTTCTAAATCGATACCTTTTAATACTTCATTAGCTGCAAATGACTTATGCAGATTTTTAATCGACAATGTCGGTAATATCATATAATTAAATTCATTTTATAAGGGTAAAATATCTTTCATATACTAGCAGTTATTGTAAGGAAAATTAATAAAATTAACCTAAAGCTTGTTCATAAACAGTGTTTAAAATTCATTTAAAGCCAGTTTCATAAACTTCACTACCTTTTATTATTAACATTTAACTAACAAACATTCAATAAGTTGGTAATGTAATAACGAGTTAAAGCTTATTTTTATAATTAACCTTATTACAATTTTTTTTCTCATGCTATCTTCGCGAATCTATTATTCACATGCACAAAAAAGGTCGAAAAGATGACACAAGCTATTAATTACGCAAATCCAGGTCCGTTAGGTCTGATGGGATTTGGCATGACAACTGTTTTACTTAATATTCATAATGCCGGTTTTTTCCCGATCAGTGCAATGATTCTTGCAATGGGTCTTTGTTACGGTGGTCTTGCACAAATTATTGCTGGTATATTTGAATTTAAAAAAGGCAATACCTTTGGATTAACCGCTTTTATCTCTTACGGTTTTTTCTGGATAAGTTTAGTGGTATTACTTATTCTACCAAAATTAGGTTTAGCAGATCCAACCCCGAGTGGATTTATGGCCTGGTACCTAATAATGTGGGGTATCTTCACGGGCTTTATGTACATTGGCACCTTACGTGCTAATAAGGTTTTACAGTTTGTCTTTGCCAGTTTAACGGTGCTGTTTTTCTTATTAGCCGCGAAAGATTTAACCGGTTCTGAACTGATTGGTAGAATCGCTGGTTTTGAAGGTATCATCTGCGGATTAAGTGCAATTTATTTAGCGATGGCTGAAGTAATTAATGAGCAGCATGGTGGTGATATTTTACCCATAGGTAAACCGGCATAATGCCATGCTTAAGTTTATGAGTTAGTTTTATGAGTGAGCTTTAAGGGCTTAACAGCTAACATAAAAACCGGGCAGTGATACCCGGTTTTTTTGGCTCTCCAATATAAAAACAGACCATCAGCTTTTATGCTGCGGTATCGCCTGTTTGACATAAACATCAAAACGGTTTTTCTTGGTTTTAATGCTCATGGTTGGCTTTTTATCATTTAAAAAAGGCGCATAATCCGGGCGCTTAACAACCACTCGATAACGCGCAGCGTTTAACGCCACTTCAAGCAAACTATCAGCGTCCAGATCTTCCCCCACCACACCTTGGAAAACACGCATCTCTTTTTTTACTAATGCAGATTTCTTTTTATGCGGAAACATCGGATCCAGATAAACAACATCTGTCTGCTGAGTTTGCAAATATTCATTCGCCGAACCAAAATGAAGTTTCATTCGCTGTTTCATCCAAACACCTATTTCCAGATTTAAATAAGCTCTTTCTAGGCCATCTTCAAGCAGTGCAGCGGCCACGGGCGAGCGCTCGATCATGGTGACATTACAACCCAGTGAAGCTAACACAAAAGCATCCCGACCCAGGCCTGCCGTTGCATCAATCACATCAACCTGCACTCCGGGTTTTAAACCTATCGCCTTGGCAATAGCCTGCCCTTTTCCACCACCAAATTTACGGCGATGCGCTACGCTACCGGAGACAAAATCAACAAATACTAATCCCTGCTGAGGATCGTCTTTTTGTTCAAGCGCCAAATATTCGGGTAAAAGATGCAATTGAAAATGGTCATTTTGGGTGCTTAGAAACCCCCATTTTTGACGTAATATTTTGGCTTTCTGAGTTAATGCTGAATCGTTACAAATTAAAGGAATATCCATTCCATTTCACCTTCATGACCATAATGTTGGATTTTATAGCAAATGCTACCATCTGCATTTTCAAAAAACATAAAAAAAGCCAGTCAATTGACTGGCTTTTTGAGCTTAATAGTAAATATTACAACGGTGTTACGATATAAAGCAGATCGCCGCTTGATACCTGCTGACCGTTAGTGTTGATAATACGTTCTACACGGAACTTAGTCTGCGCATCATATAACACCGAATCCTGACGGTTAAAGCTTGCCAGTGTGACAGGTGAGAACATTTTCATTGCTTCCATTAAACCGATGGTTTGTTCAACATCAACAATATCGCCCTCGGACACAAAATCAGGCTCTGCAGGTGACGAAGCACGGTAGAAAATACCGGCACTTTGCGCTATGACTTTTAATTCATTACTGCCGTCGACTTTAATAGACAGATCCGATCCACTGGTTGAAGCAGACGCTTCCATCTCCTCAATCATCACCTGCTGGTCAAGCTTAGCCATGAATTTTGGCAGGTAAGTCGTATCGTAAACGCCGTTCAAGAAGGTTTCATCTTTTAGAATACGTTTCAGTAAAGGAATATTGGTCGCAATCCCTCTGATGACCACTTTATCTAAGAATTTCAGTAATTTCCGAACAGTATCATTACGATCCTTACCGTGACAGATAAACTGTGCAACTAAGCTATCGTAATAAGGTGAGACCTCTTTACCCTCAGCAATCATCGACATGACTTCAATATCATCCTGCTCAGGCACAAAATATTCAACCACTTTACCAGGATGCGGTAACAGCTGCATAACACCATGACTGTCCAATGCCGCTTTCTCTGCTGTCACACGAACTTCAATGGCATAACCTATTTTCTCTGGTTTAAGCTCTGCGATGCTCTTACCCGATGCAATATCATACTGTGCCTTCACGATATCAATACCGGATGTTGCCTCCGTAACGGGATGCTCCACCTGTAAACGTGTGTTCATTTCCATGAAGTAAATTGAGTCTTGATCCAAGTCGTAAATAAATTCAACCGTACCGGCACCCATGTAATCAACTGCATCGGCAAGCGCCGCTGTATGCTTTAATACTTCGGCTTCTAAACGAGCTGGCAACATGGTTGATTCTGACTCTTCAACTACTTTTTGGTTATTACGCTGCACCGAACAATCGCGAATACCCAGCACCTTAGTATTACAATGTTTATCGCGTAATAGCTGAACTTCAATATGACGTAATGAAGTAATGTATTTCTCAAGGTATAAATCACCGTTACCAAATGCGCCACGTGCTTCCGCTGAAACCTGATTAAAACCGGCAAACATATCTTCCGCTTTTTCAATCACCAGGATACCTTTACCACCACCGCCGTTGACTGCTTTCAGTAATACCGGATAACCCATGGTATTCGCAATATCAAAGGCTTGTTCAGCTCCCGTCAAAATACCATGACTGCCGGGTACAACAGGAACTCCGTTATCTTGAGCGGTTTTAATCGCGTTAGATTTGTTACCCATAGTGAGCATGCTGTTCATGCTTGGACCAACAAAGTTGATATTATGACCAACACATAAATCAGCAAAATGCGGGCTTTCAGATAAGAAACCGATACCCGGGTGCAGCGCATCAACTTCTTCATATTCGGCAACTTTTAACACTGAACTGGCATTCAAGTAACTTTCATCGGAAGTATTTCCTCCTAGACAAACCAGTTTGTCACCTTTACCCAGCATATCTGCAGGAACAGATGTCATATCCGGATCCGAGGCCACCAGGACAACTTTTATATTATTTTTCTGAGCGATACGAATTAACTTAACCGCTGTACAACCACGCGCATGAATCAATACTTTTTTAACCGGGGTCATTAAATCACGCGGATTTGCCTGTGAAAAATCATCTGCACTGATATCACAAACTGGTACAAAACCATTAAGTGCACGCTGTATAGTCTCTTCAACGGTGATCACCGGCAAGGGCATGTTTTCATCAATTTCACTTAATTTCTTATCAAGTTCCTCTGAGAATGGATTGATAACTAACGCATCCATGGCTCCCGGAACTCGTGATAAGTAGTTAGATAAAGTTGCGGTTGACGGCAAGTATGCAGGCACAACCATCTGTCCTGCAAAGGGCATATTGGTACCTGACAGGTAATAGGTTTGCGCTAGAGGATGGGTTACAAAACTTGCCTGCGCTCCACCCGTACAGTCGCCGTAACCAAACATCACAACGGGCAGATCGTTATCACGAATAAAACGTGTGATTCGGTCATTGACCACTGCCATAGAAAATAATGCAGAGGCACCTTCTTTGGTTTGCATACCGCCAGAACTAATAAATGCAACTACCGGGAAATGGTGTTTAGCACATTCCACTAACAAGGCACAGAATTTTTCTGCACTTGCCATATCAAAAGCACCCGCTTGAAAGGCCAGATTTGAAACAGCAACACCTACTTTTTGGCTTGTACCGCCCTCTAACTTAAACTCACCAACACCGGTTATTAAACCACAAGGTTTAATGTTTTTATCAAGTGCATCTTCAATTGACAAACGGAAACCAGGAAACTCTAATAAGTTGGCGGTCATTAAATCGGCTTTTGATTCTTTAAAATTGGTAAAGAATTTACCCAAAATAACATCAGCGGAATTATTCTTTTTGTTTTTCTCTTCGCGCAGTACTGCTTGAATCAGCAAATCCTGATAACCCATGGTTAAACGATTCCAGAAATCTTTACGACGTCCTATACGTACGGGGTTAATGGCACCGCTATATTCAGAGATACTATCGCGACTTTTATAATACTCAGGTAATAATTTTTCAAATATATAGGTCAAAATAACGAATAAACTGGAGTTCATCTGTGGATACCCCACACTCTTCCACTCCTCCACTTTGGCAAGGATGTCACCACGTCCACTTTGATCCGTAAAATACTTTAACCATGCGTTAAAGGTTGATTTTAGTTGCTCATAATCATCATCGCTGACTTTGTTTAGCGCTCCTTTTAACGAGCTGCGTACTAATGATGAAACTGAATTGCGGGATAACTCTTTGGTTGCCATTGCTTCTTTCGCAATTGAAGCAAGGTTACCCATGGTATTGTCATAAAGTGCATTAAACACCAGCATATGGCGGCAATGAACAATAAAACATTCACGTGTTTCTTTATGCGCAACCACATCGATTGCAGTCAGCTCGCTAAGTTCTGGCCAAGTGTCTGTCAGTGGCAAGTTTTTTTCGTCTTCAAGGTATTCAATGACAGCACGGAAATTATTTTCTGCACTGACTTTCCAACGGTTATATAAAGACCAAGTTAAATTAATTAATAATTCGCTTCTGGCATTATCATAATTTTGCTGTGGCTCTCCAAGAATAAATTTGGTAAACATATTACGTTCAACGCTTATATCTTCACGTTTAGCGATGAATTTTTTCCAATTTTTATTGAGCGTATCGTCGTATATTATTTTGTCCGGATTCTCCAGCCAATTAACAAAAACTTGTTTACGATCAGCTTCAATACGAGAGCGTAAATCACCTTCTGGTTCAGTCAGTTTAGAAAGACGTCCATACTCGTTCATCTGGATTGCTTTGATGCGCGAACGTAAGGTTAAATAACGCATATAGCGATATGTAGTGCCGAACGCATTGTTATGAACAGTTGGATTTTTAGCAATTAAGTGAACGCTATCGGAAGCATTTTCAACGGCAACTAATTTATTAGAAGGATCTAAATAACGCATTAAACTGCGGTTATAATGTTCTAAAATATCCGGATATTCGCGAACGAAATGAACTGAAGTTGCCTCTATAGATAAAATACTTGAGACAATGGCTTTTTGCAGGTTATGTTGACGTTCATCCTGATCCACCGGAGAGTAGTCAACAATCCCATCAATACAGCCGTTCTCGTATAACTCCTCGGGAGAAACACCAACGGATTGGGCACATTCCTGCCACGAAAGATTATACTTACGGGCAATACTCTGTAACCCTTTAGGCTGGATAGTATTAAAAATACCATCACGTACAGACAGTAAAATGTTCGCAGTGGCCAGCGGTATTGCACCGCCAGAGTAACCAACACCAACAACAATCCCAACGGTCGGAACATCAACATTTGCACTTTCAGTGATCATTTGCGAAATACTGTGTGCTTGATTTTGACTGTTGGCTTCTTCGCCTGCATCGGCTCCAGGGGTATCAATTAAGAACACAATGGGTAATGACAAGTCAGCAAACTTACGAATGGCCTTACTTGCGGCCAAGTGGTGCTCCGGCATCCACGCGCCGTTATTAGAACTGCGCTCTTGCCCGATAATACCGATGCGGCGCATATAACCGCCAAAATCAAGTTCCATTTCAGCGCTATAAAAAGCACCATTGAGCTTCTCTGTAACAATTTTACCATTAAAACCGGAAACTATTTTTTTAGTACCAGGTCGTTTATTGTCTTCGGCCGGTTGCACTGTTCGCGCAATATAAGCGTCAACGTCAAGCTCATTAATAGTGGAAAGATTAGATTTGATTCGCGCTCGATCAATTAACCCTTCTAAACCTTCAGTGTTGGAAGGAAGTGAGTTATCTGGAAATAATGAGAAATCTTTGGCGATATGCTCAGCATGAAGGAATAACGGATCTGCAATTTTATTCACTTCAAAATGAGAAGAAGAAGGTTTCACTGGCATACGATACCCTTAAAGATAGTGATAGAAAAAAATAAATTGCCATAATTTACAACTTATTAACTTATGAATCCACTGTTGATTGTAACTTCATATGAAAAATAGAAGTTAATAAACAGTAATATGTGTGATAGAGCGTAATAAAACATCTCTTTAATAGCAAAAAAAGTTAAAGGTTAGTTCTTTTTATTTTTTGCAAAGTTGATAATTGTGAGCAATATATATGCAATGATCTTTACAACAGCGACAATGATTACCTTTTATGTGAAACAATTAAATCAGGGTTTAAGTTAAGTGCCCTTTCTCCCAAAGTAATCATTCATTCCATTTTATTTACTTTTAATCTTAAGCATCTTAACCATTAAAGCTGCTATTAATTTAAGGTAAAATTTGCGCTGGGTGATAAATACTTAATTGTAACTGACCCTTCGACCATTTTAAATTACCTGTTAATAAAATACTATTATGCAGTCCAAATTGTGTGTCCGGTGTTTTAAAATAGCTTAAGGTTTTTCTGTTAATATTCACTTGCAATTTTCCATCTAAAGTTAATTGTAAGCCTTTGTTACTGTGCTTTATCCCTGTAATTTCCCCGATAATGTATTGGTAACCTTTATCTTTAAGTGATAAACCTTGCGCTTTTAAAGGCCTGAAATCTGCCCACAGGCCTTTTTTAGTTACACGCGCCTGCCGCTCTGCGTCCTGAAAGCATCGCCAAAACAGATCGTTGTGTCCTATTACCCAATGCCTTGCAAGGCCTGACTTTAACTGTAACAAGCCTAGATTCCCCCCAGTTTGGGAAAAGACATAGGCTAATAACCGGCCATACTTATCAAACCTTGTCTGATCAAAGATTAAATGTAACTTGTCTCCTATTTTCATCTGTTTTTCTAATAGACGCTTTGCCGCCAACGCAAAGGGCTGCGATTGACTTTTATTTGAATGATCAATCTCGGGCGCATTAATACCGATAAAACGAACTAATTGACCATTATCCAGGGTCACTGTATCACCGTCATTAATGTATTTTAAAGTGACGGTTTTATGCCATGAAAATTCCGGGCAATCGGCCAGTAATGATGTTGAAAAAAAAACACATAACAGAAAGCTAAATATTCGCACTAACAATACCCACTGATTAAAGGCGTAATAACAGACGGATTAGGAAAAATTATCCTCCGCTCCCATTATGGAGAAGAGTAAAACTGCTGAAACAACACGTTAAATTATATTTTTTTGATATTCAATGAATTTCACTTTTGCATGACAACTTTATTAAACTGAGTGACGGGTCGCAATATTAGACGCTAAAAAGACTAGAGTTTTATCCATTTATGGCTAATTATAGGTAACAACATGATTTAAAAAAAATAACCCTGCAAAAAAACAAAAAATAGGCAGTGTAATAGTTAGGTCATAAAACATTTACCACTACTCTCCTTGAAGTTAATGAGCAAAATAAACAGCTTTATATTTCCCTATTTTCTCTTTTATTCACTTACAAAGTGATATTAATAATTTATAAGGAATGCAATGAAATCATCAATACTGGTCAAGCTGTTTTTTATTTCGCTGTTTCTTTCTTTTCAACCCAATCTGGTCAGCGCAGATCAACTATTAATAAACCACCAGAAGAGTGTGAAAACTCACTTTCTGCAAGATGCGCAAATGATCCGCGATAAATTTGAAGGGCAGTTATACACATTACCTCCCTATCACGCAGGTCACTACGGACTGAGAATGTACCGGCAAACGCTTGATAATAAATATGCCATGACCATATGGTCTGATATGGCACGCGTTGCCAGCAGACTTAATTATTTTGCCAGTGAAGTGCATAATCCCGAACAGATTAAAGCCTATGCGCAGCATCGCATTGAAGCCTATCGGGATCAAAACAGTGCACGCACTCAATTACGTTATCAAGCAACCAAAGAGATGCCGGAATATCTTTATCTTGGCGTCAGTTTACTAGGCTCTATGGCGCGTGCTAATGAGTATGGATTAAAACATAAAGAAGATAAAAAGTTGCACGAAGTGATCCGCCGCTATGATTTCACAAAATATGTCACCAATGAAAAAATGATTCAAGCCTGGGCGGCGCAGTTGGCAAATCAAGTCTATTGGCTGCGCCAATTAGGCGAGCAGGATGTCGTTGATAAGTTTATTCGCGCATTTAAAAAAACTTACCCGGACAGTGATGACGATAAACTTTCCGATCAGCAGTTTATGAATAAAATTTACGGGCTGACACATATTATTTTTGCCGCTTCCAACTATTATCAACTGCCGATTAAGGAGCAAGATTTTCAGTGGATATATGATTATTATCGTCACAACATCGACACTATTCTTGTCCGTACTAAAGAAGATGTGATCGCCGAAGTGGGGATCAGTTTTTTACTGGCGGGCTTAGAAAATGATCCTGTTGTACTGCAAACCCAAAAAATGATTGAGCAAGCCATCGACCACTCTCAGGGTTTAGTACCATCTACTACCGGAGATACAACCTTATCCTCCAGTGAGCACCGCAATGTTCTGGCTATTATGTTGCTCGACTGGCGCGGTCCTCATCAGGCGCCGACCATCAGCAAACAACCGAAGATTTTTTCAGCTCTACCCTATGGATTAGTTGCAAAATAATTACCCGCTGCGCCTCAATTTCGAGCAGGCAGACTATAATCCCATGTGTGTCTTTAGTCTTTATTGAGCAGGTCTTTATGGGTATTGCAATCACACTTAAAGAATACTTTAACAATGCAATAATTCACTACAACACGGTTAAACACCGTAGAGCCTTAACCCTGTTAAACGCATCCTGTTCTGCTCACCTGCCGGCAGAAGAGGTTGCCAAAGCGGTTGTTCTGCAAAATAAAGAGGGTGATTACCCGATGGCATCCGTGCCTGCAAACAGTCGCCTTTCATTAACTGCCGTTAATAACCTCACCGGCAAGCATTAGCAGTTGCTCAGTGAGCATAAACTACGGAAGCTGTTTCCGGACTGCTCCCCTCGCGCTATTCTAGCCATGGGTATCCCTTACAAGGTGAAGATGTTAATTGATGACAGTTTACTCGCCTGTGACACTGTTTATATTGAGTCAGGAGATCATCAAAACTTGCTTAAACTAACTCATCATGAATATAACAATTTAGTTGCCAGCATGTCGCACGGCAATATTCGCGGCATTAATGTTGGGGTCCTTATTTAAGAGAAAGCAAAAGTCATGATTGGTAAATATCAATGCATCCTTTTTCCCAATCAGTTAGAGTTATCCAAAATGCCTAATTCTGCTCTCTAATAGCATGTGTTTTAACCATCCAAGATTGACAGCGCATGCTTTTTTACTCCTATTTTCACAATCATCTTTTACTGTCTGCAGCCTTCCAATTAACTGACTAATCATTAGTCCGGCAATACTACTTTTACCTGAACCCATAAAGCAAAGAGCTCACATGTACTTAACTGAGAAAAGTGACTGCGATGAAAAAGCGTCTCAGCGATTACTGACATTTTTTATGACAATCGTTAACTTCATTTTGTTTCTTCCAAAGCCCTGCTCATAAGCACAACGAGAGAAAATAAAACCGTCCTGCTAGAGCGTTTGCTGCTGGATCTTTTGTTAAATCTGCGCTAAAAAAATAAAAAACACAGGGCAACAGATTAAAAACGATGGTGATGGAATTATTTTAGAATCGCTTGTTAAGAATATGTGACATCGGTCATAACCAATGGTTGTATTGTAGTATAATATTAATATGAACATTTATTAGCCAATATTATTTTTATTAATCGACTATAAAACAATACTAATTATGGGGAAATACATGAAAAAACGTTACTTACCTTTACTAATCGCATCACTGCTTGTGGGTTTTAATGCAAGTGCTAAACAATTAACTCTCGGTCATGCAATGTCATTAGAAAATGCAGCTCATAAAGGGATGGTTATTTTTGCGGATAAAGTAAAAGAAAAATCTGCAGGGGAATTAACCATTAAAATTTTCCCAAATGCCCAATTAGGCTCTGAAAGAGATCAAGCGGAACAAGTTGTTAATGGTGCAATTGATATGGCTAAAATCAATGGCGGTCTTGCGGAGTCATTCGAACCTACCTTTAAAGTTATCTCAATTCCTTATCTGTTTGACAGCACTGAACATATGCGCAAATTTATAAAAAGTGACGTTGCACAGGAGTTATTACAGTCAAGTAAAGGTAAAGGCTTTGTTGGTCTAACATTTTTTGATTCAGGCTCAAGAAGTTTCTACGGTAAAAAACCGTTTAAAACACCTGCAGATCTTGAAGGGTTAAAAATACGTGTACCAGAATCCCCCACTATGATGGAAATGATTAATCTGCTAGGCGCTAAAGCCACCCCGGTACCTTTTACTGAAGTTTATACCGCTCTACAACAAGGCGTTATTGATGCGGCTGAAAATAACGCTTCTAGCCTCGTTGAGATGCGTCATACGGAAGTTGCGAAATTCTATTCACTTGATCAACATACCATGGCACCAGATTTAATTATCATCTCAGAATCAACTTGGGCTTCATTAACAGACAAAGAAAAATCTGTAATGACAGCAGCAGCAGCAGAAGCACTTGATGAAGAGATAAAAATCTGGGATAAAATTGAGAATGCTAATCTTGAAAAAGCTAAAACATTAGGCGTGACACTGGTTGAAGTTGATAAAGCTAAATTTCAAGAAAAAGTTAAACCCATGCTAGATGCCGCGAAAAAAGATCCAAAACTAAGTTACTACGTAGAAAAAATACAGGCTATGTAATAAATCCAGTAATACAATGTTTGCTCTGACCAGCGTTGGCGCAAACATTTTCTGATTGTTATTAAGGAATTTTATGTACGTACGTTTAAAAAGTCTAAGAGCTAATTTAGACAATACAATTCTTACACTATGCGGGGCTGCATTGGTACTGTTAGTTATAACCGTAACTTGGCAAGTTTTCAGTCGCTACGTTTTAAATGACCCGAGTTCGTGGACCGATGAGTTATCTCGATACACTATGGTTTGGTTAGGTTTATTAGGTGCAAGTTATCTTTTTGGTATAAAAGCGCATCTAGCAATAACGTTATTGGCGCACAGCATTCCCCCCAAAATAAATCATGTTCTGCAAATTTTTATTAACATGGTTATTTTAACTTTTGTTATTTTAGCAATGTTTAGAGGTGGACTCACATTAGCAGGGCGCGCAATGACCCAATTGACTCCTGCATTACAAATACCAATGGGTTACGTCTATTATATATTACCTATATCAGCGGTGATCATTACTATTTATATAATACTCAACGTATTAGATTCATTTTTCGAAGAATAAATCCCTAAAAAATTTAAAGGAATATAAGTATGGATATCTCTGTTGGCTTCTGGCTATTGTGCCTATTTATAGGAATGATTGCATTAAGCATCCCTATCGCGATAGCAATCGCAATGTCATCGCTGGTGATTATGTTTACAATTATGCCATTTGATGTTGCTGCTACAACAGCGGCTCAAAAAATGGTTACTGGGATTGACAGCTTTAGTTTACTCGCTATCCCATTTTTCATTTTAGCAGGCAATATAATGAATCACGGTGGTATTGCCACACGTCTCGTTAATTTCGCAAAATTAATTGTTGGCCGCCTACCAGGCTCATTAGCGCAAGTAAATATTTTATCTAATATGATGTTTGGTGCGGTTTCCGGCTCTGCTGTTGCTGCTGCCGCGGCTGTTGGTAAAACACTTGGCCCACAAATAAAAGAAGAAGGCTATGATATAAATTTTTCAACAGCGGTTAACGCGGCCTCTTGTCCCGCTGGTTTATTAATTCCACCAAGTAATTCATTGATTGTATTTTCCGTTGTTAGTGGTGGCACATCGATTGCGGCTTTGTTTATCGCGGGTTACGTTCCGGGTATTCTGATGGGATTAAGCTGTATGGTTGTTGCGCACTTTATCGCGAAAAAGAAAGGTTATGGAAAAGCGGCATTAGAAAGAAAAACACTTAAAGAAGTCATCAAGATCATTTGGCAAGCAGCACCTAGCCTGGGGCTAATTGTTGTCGTTATTGGTGGTATTATTGGTGGTGTATTTACTGCAACGGAAGGTGCATGTATTGCGGTTCTTTATTCCTTCTTTTTGTCACTCGCTTATCGTTCATTATCATTACGTGATTTAAGAGTTATCTCTGTCGAAAGCACAGTGATCACCGGTATTATGCTATTCCTTATTGGTGCTTCAACCATTATGTCATGGGCAATGGCTTTTACCGGATTACCTACTTTGATCAGTGACTGGATGTTATCTATCTCAGACAACCCAATTATCATACTTATTATGATGAACGTTATTTTATTGATTGTTGGTATGTTTATGGACTTAACGCCCGCGTTATTGATATTTACACCGATCTTTATGCCGATTGCGACACATCTAGGTATGCATCCTATTCATTTTGCCATGATGATAATTTTTAACCTTTGTATTGGTATTGCAACACCGCCAGTAGGAACCGCATTATTTGTAGGGTGTAGTGTCAGTGGTGCGAAAATAGAGGGGGTTATAAAAGCGATATTGCCATTCTGTGCTGTATTAATTGCGACCTTATTACTGATTACTTTTATTCCGGAAATTAGTCTGTTCTTACCGAGATTTTTCGGACTGATTAACTAATTAAGCAAAGCTTTATCTTCTTAGAAAATGGCCGTCATTTGCCTTCTAAGAAGATAACCCCTCGGCTGTATAATAAGGTTAGGCATTTAATTTACCTGTTTTTTTCTACTTATTAACAATCTTTTAAGCACATTACAAATCCAGAAAACGCCTTCCAAAAAAACTCTAATTAATTGATTTAAGATATAAAGAAAGCCAAGATATCAATATCTGCAATACTAGCAAAATCTGTAAAAGAAACGGTGACTGATAAAAAAGCGAATACCAATCAGCAAAAAAATCACCAGGACTATTTTATTTTTCATTCGCTATGGTATCAAAACCTTTACCCAATACAGCTGAATAATCCTGTACGGAAAAGGGCTCCAGCTTGATACCTATACTACCGATACGAACCCATATTTTAACAATCTGAAATGTTTCTCCCTCTTTATCGGCGACAGTTTCTACGTTTTCAGCAATGACAATATCTTCTCTTTTAAATTCAAGTAAAGCGCCATTGCTTGCCAGAGGATTCAGGCGCAAAAAAATTTTATTGGGCTCGGATACACTTTGTTTAGCTTGGCCAACGTAGGGTACCGCTTCCTTGAACAAACGATTTCTGTTTGAATACTTTTCAAGTGCGCGCGCGCTGGTAATCACTTCAATAATATTGGATATCATAATAATCCTCATTTTTTGGTATTCAAAAAAAATTTATAAAGATAATTCATTGACTGGCTTTGTTAAATGATAGTGCCTGATCAAACATTAATGATTACTTTAATAAAAAAAAAGTATAACCACCGGCGGTAGCGTCATAAAAATATAAATTGTTAAAAAAACCATGTTATTTGACTGATTTTATTCTAATAAATGACGGCTTTTAACAGCTAATTTTCACTCAAAGTGTTTATTGCGGTCCTGCTTTGCAGGTTAAATACGCATGGGTCGAAGATAATCTTTCGGTTTAATTCTGCTGGCATGCAGGAATCCTCGGCCTTTGTTCTTTTTTATACAATAAAGCAGCTTGTCACTCAATAATGATAATACCTCTTGTGCTCTGCTTTTGTGGCCATTTACTAAGGCAAGAAGCAGATGCTTAACCTTGCTTGAAATGTAGCGAATAGTTTGATTGTTTTTAGAACTTTCTGGATCGCTCTGAGACTTCATCTGAGTCGAATCTGTTGCCAGATAAGCAAACAGATTGACGATATCCCCCACCTCACCCTACCCCCACTGCACAGCAAGATTAGTAAAGTTGCTCAGGGTAAGGTCGTACATAAGTAATGTTGCTTTGGAAGGATTAATGCACACTAAAGCCCCGATCTCTTTGCTCTCCTCCCACACACGGCTCAACCAGTAACGATAGTGGCCGCATTCGGATAAGCAGGCTTCAGCTTTGATGGTATGACTATCGATTGCATCCATTGGCTTTTCCATTTAATGCTACAGCAGACCCAGATAACTTACTGTGGATGCTTCCCCAGCAAACCAGTCGGTTATTAAATACTTAACAATCATAGAAATTATAGTAGGTAATAAAATTAATTATAAAGATAACCCGCAACAATGCCTTGAAAGGATGATATTTGAGTGGCGAGATAAATACGGGGTCAGGAGCATCAAGATAAACAGTAAAAGAACAGTGATACCGGCAGCCTCGGCTAACTCAGTAAATTTCATGATAGAGCCAAAAATATTTAGGAAATGGCCAGCAAGAATATCGTATATTAGAAAGTGATCACGCAGAAAGGCTGATATGGGTTTATCTGCTGCAATGGCTCAGCAGAGCAAAAAAAGGATCACAGATTTAAATCGGTGATCCTTTTGAACTTCTCTATGTAGCTAAATATTAAAGCAAGCTAAATAATACTCTCTTACTCAGCCGGTTCAGTAATTGCATTTTTCTGCAGAGTAACAGCTGTCTGGGCTAACAATCTGCCGTTGACAGAGGTACCGGTATTCACTGCAATCAGCTTTTTACTCAGAACAACACCTTCAAAATGGGCGTTGGTTCCAAGCGTAACAGAATCAGCAACCTGCCAGAAAATGTTCTTAGCTAAGGCGCCACCCGCTAAGGTGACTCGCGCAGCATTCGCTTCAATTAGGTTACCTGACACCTGCATGATCCAAACATCCGACGGCCCGCCGGAAAGAGTGACATCAGTTGTAATACTCACATCCGTAGACCATTTGTAAAGACCGGGCGCCATGGTTAATCCGCCAATTTCACCCGCACCAAGTTCAATAAAATCCGGTGTAGTTCGCCCGGCAGCGTCATTGTATGCAAATCCCATATCACCGACAGCTGAATTTAGAAGACCCGATGCAGTTGTTGAGCAGGGTAAAGGACCATTCGCATCGACAGTGTATATATTGCCCGTCACTTCGCCGCAGGTAAGCAGCAGCGCAGCACCGGTGATAGGACTTGTACCAACATCCCCAACAATTGCAGAACGGTAAATATCCGTAATACCAGATTGACTTAATACGGCAAAACTGCCCGCACTGCCAAGGTATACCTCAGTTGGGCCATCGCCAGCGACGGCATTACCCATCAGTAACCCGCTGATAAGTAAAGATTGTAATATTTTTTTCGAATGGTTTTTAGCTATGTTCATTAATATTCCCCTCCATGAGAAATTTTTAGGTTGTAAAATAATAAAGCAGTTCGCTTTAATCCAGTCTTTTCTTGAAAATGCAAAAGACTGGATTAAAAAGCACAGGTTTATTCAGGTTACGAAAAGAGAATATATCGAAAGTTTGCCGTCTAGTACTTGGTCTCAGAGGGGGCGAACTGCAATAACCATACATATAAAATGGTCTGATTGTTGAGTTATTTTACCCGTGCCGGCCGGATAAACTGGATTGATCTGCGCCTGTTCGCATGTTTATTTGCGGTTTTATTGATAAGTTTTATTAATGTTTATTTTGATTTCAATAGAGACAACCAATTGTACAAAGTCATTCGGAGTAGGGTTCCAGCGAAAGAAGACGGAGAGTCTTATGCGATCCATATCGAACCTGACAAAGCAGTTCACTTGCCCGTATTATTGATAAAAAGTTCCTCGCTTAAGCAGATAAAAAAACAGTGAAATAAAAAATGGGAAAGCTTGATTTACTGCCATTAGCGGCATTTTCCAAGATGGTTGTTATCTGTTAGGCGGTTATAGATAGCCAATAATATTTGTTAAAAAGTCAGTGCTTTTTTAAAGTGCACAGCAATGAGAGAGAATAAATTGCGGGCGTTGGACCTTTGCGCAACGCCTTGCTCGAAAAAAAAGGGCTCAGACCTAAATCTGTAACCCTTTTGAACTTCTCTGTGTAGCTAAATAAGAAAGCAAGCTATATGCTTACTCAGCGGGCTCCGTAATTGCGTTCTTCTGTAGCGTAACCGCTTTCTGTGCCAACAATCTACCGTTTACCGAGGTTCCGGTGTTCACTGCAATCAGCTTTTTACTCAGAACAACACCTTCAAAATGGGCATTGGTTCCAAGCGTAACAGAATCGGCAACCTGCCAGAAAATGTTCTTAGCTAAGGCGCCACCCGCTAAGGTGACTCGCGCAGCATCCGCTTCGGTTAAGTTACCTGACACCTGTAAGATCCAAACATCCGTCGGTCCGCCGGAAAGCGTCACATCGGTTGTAATACTCACATCCGTAGACCATTTATAAAGACCGGGCGCCATGGTTAATCCGCCAATTTCACCCGCACCAAGCTCACTAAAATCCGGTGTAGTTCGTCCGGCAGCGTCATTGTATGCAAATCCCATATCACCGACAGCTGAATTGAGTAGACCCGATGCAGTTGTTGAGCAGGGTAAAGGACCATTCGCATCGACAGTGTATATATTACCCGTCACTTCGCCGCAGGTAAGCAGCAGTGCAGCACCTGTGATAGGACTTGTACCAACATCCCCGACAATTGCAGAACGGTAAATATCCGTAATACCAGATTGACTTAGCACGGCAAAACTGTCCGCACTGCCAAGGTATACCGCAGACGGTCCATCGCCAGCGACGGCATTACCCATCAGTAAACCGCTGATAAGTAAAGATTGTAATATTTTTTTAGAATGGTTTTTAGCGTTGTTCATTAATTTTCTCTCCCTGAGAAATTTTTAGGCTGTAAAATAATAAAGCCCTGCCTTTTGCGTAAAAGACAGGGCTTGAAAAGCGCATTTAAAGTTTATTCAGCCGGTTGCGTAACCTTATTCTGATCTAATGTAACTGCGGTTTGTGATAACAGTCGGCCGTTAACCGCTGCGTTTGTCTCAACCGCAATAAGTGTTTTGGCCAGTACGATACCCGCGAAATCGGCTCCTGGGTGCAGAGTCACTTTGCCGGCGACTTGCCAGAAGACGTTCTTCGCTAACGCGCCGTCCTTTAAAAAGACGTGGGTATTTTTCGCCTGAATGACATTATTTGATATTTGGAAGATCCAAACGTCATTTTTACCGCCCGAAAGGGTAACATCAGTAGTGATGTTGACATCAGAGCCCCATCTATAAAGGCCGGGATCAATAGTTGTTCCGCCAATTAAACCACTTTTAAAATCAGTATCATCAGGATTTTTTCTATCTTTTGCATCTGTATAAGCAGTGCCCATATCGAGTACTGCAGAAGCTGCTTTACCACTCGTAGTATAACAAGGAGTTGTCATACCTGCATCGTCACCGTAGATGGTGCCGGTTATTTCTGAACACCAAATATCACTCATCGATGTAGCTGAGATTCCGCTGGCACCGATATCACCTGTGATATCAGATGCATGCGAATCAGTATTGGTAATACCCGTTTTACTAAGAATAGCAAAATCGCCTGCAGTTCCAATATTGACAGGAAGAGGTCCTAGAGCAAGCGTTGAGCCTGTCTTGAAGGTCCACGTCTTAGTTGCCAGTGCAAGATCCGCAAGGTCATTAATATCCGTTGTCAGCGTGGCAGTATAGATTGTATCTTTAGTTAGATTGTTAGTAGAAGTAAAGGTTGCCACCTTATTACTGTATCTGACAACACCTGAAACTTTCGATCCCCCGTCGCTCAGGGTAAAGGTAGATTTATTAACCGTAGCAGGGTCAAGCGCTTCACTGAAGTTAGCAGAGACGGGGCGATTAAGTACAACGTGAGTAGCTGTATCAGCCGGGGTAGTCGAGTCTACGCTGGGGGCAACAGCATCTACTGCCGCGCCGCTGGTAAACTGCCAGACTTTATTTTCTGTCAGTGCGTCGGCGCCTGGTGCTGCTAGGTTTTTTATATCAGTGGTCAAGGTCACAGTGTAGACTGTATCGGCTGTGAAACCTGGTTCTGCTGGCGTAAAGCTTGCGGTATGGGATGCATCATCAACATTGAAGTCACCGCTCAGCACGACTCCATCAGCATCTTTTACTACGCTAAAGCTTTTTTCAGTAAGGGTTGAAAGAACCACCGCTTCACTAAAAGTCGCGATCACTTTATGGTTAAGGGCCACTTCCTGAATCACTCCGGGTTCTGAGCTGGTGTCATTGCTGCTATTACAGCCAGTCACAAGGACGGTAAGCATGATCGCGCTTATCCATAAAATTCGTTTTATATAGTTTGTGTTGCTGTGCAAATAATTTCTCCAATAAGAATTTTTGTTGCTAACCGATATCGATAATTAAAGGGCAAAGGTCATGTTTATTGCCTAAAAGTACGCTCATCTATTCACGCCACACTGTGCAATATTTCTTTTATTTTCAAGGTAATTGCGTGAAAAGAATATATTGAAAGTTTGTCGTCTAATACTGGGCCTCAGACGGGAGGTACTGCAATAACCATACATAAAAAATGGTCTGATTGTTGAGGTTTTTTGCCCGTTCCGGCAGGATTAGCGGGATTTAGCTGCGCTGATCTGCACGCGGATTTGCGCTTTTGTTGATAAGTTTTATTGACATTTACTTTAATTTCAATAGAGATAACCAATCATGCAAAAACCCTCCAGAGTAGGGTTGCAGAGAAAAAAAGCGGAGAGTCTCATGCGCTGCATATCGATCCTGACAAAGCCGTTCACTTGCCCGTAATATTGATAAAAAATTCCACGCTTAAACAGATAAAAAAAACAGTGAAATAAAAAATGGGAAAGCTTAAATTACTGCCATTAGCGGCATTTTCAAGAAAAATGTCAACAATCTGCAGGTTAGAGATAGGCGATAATATTGCTAATAAAGTCAGTGTCTTTTGCGTTTAGCAGGCAGTATAAAGCTGCTATATTGACCCTAACAGTCACCCAATAAAGGGTTTTTAATTACTCTTTTTTTGAAATTCCATGTGGATAAAAAATGCATATGATTGCGTATTGCGGCTTTCCCGCTATAAAAAAATTTAGATACGGTTGAATTAAATAAGGGGTTGGTAGTTGGTAATAGGGATAAGGGGTTGATAATAGGGATATGCGCTAGCAAACATAAATCTGCAGGGGATTTATTGGCAGGAGCGCGGATAAGGGTTGGCAGCTCGTTGAGCTGCATTTATACCAAATCCATTAAATTCATGCCCATTTAATTAGTGGAATTGGTATTATATCTAAAACCGTTACAGCGCTTTGAGCATTTCTTCCGCTTTGCTGACGACAAACTCTTTTGGCGCTTCGACATTAAGCTGCGTCACCACACCATCATCAATGAGCATCGCATAACGTTGGGAGCGCACACCGCCGAAACCGGCTGTATCCATTTCCAGTCCGAGGCTCTTGGTAAAACTTGCATCCCCATCCCCTAACATCATCAATTCAGAGGCGTTGTGTGCTTCGCCCCATGCCTTCATAACAAAAGCATCGTTCACGGATACACAAGCGATAAGATCCACCTTTTTGGCTTTAAACTGATCCGCCAATACCACGTATCCCGGTAAATGAGATTCAGAGCAGGTTGGTGTAAACGCGCCCGGCACGGCAAATAGCAATACTTTTTTACCCGCAAAAAGATCCGTTACCTGATGATTTTTCATGCCATCCGGCGTTAATTGACTCAATAATGCAGGCGCTAATTTTTGACCTTGTTCAATCATTTTATTTTCCTTAAATATGAGAATGTTTTAATAGTCTATCCCTAAACGCGGTGGGCAAACAGGGACAAAAAACAGGGGTATTAGCGGTCTTTTACTAAAACCGAATCTGTGCTTTATAAAAAGCAGAGTCCTGCTCTGAACTATAATCCCAGCCATAACGAACAGCCAGTTTTTTGCTTAAACGCAGCCCCAATCCAAAACCTAACTCAGAACAAGCAGGCGCTTTTTCTTCGCAGCTATTAGTAATAATTATATTATTCTTTTCTTGATAAATAACCACCTTGCCCTCGAGTGTATGCTGAAAAGCATTACGAATAAGGTTTGCCAGCACAATTCGACATGGAATTTCAGCAAGTTGCACCGTATAAGGTGCGGTTTTAACCTCTAACTGAACGGCTTTACCATTAAGAAGATAACCGAGCTCGGCAGTCAAGGTTTCAATTAACAGCTGCAGATCCAGTCTTTCACTCTCCACCAAGACAGGTTCTTCCCGGCTTAACCATAACAGTGTATTGGTAAGATTGGTCATCGATTTTCCGGCTCTATCTATCCGCGCTACGACATTGCTCTGTTTGGCTGTGCCGCCCTCTTTTTGATGCAGCTTGTTTAACAGCTCGGTATTGGCCCTGATCACCGCGATAGGCGTTCTTAATTCATGGCTGGCATGGGCAAGAAACTGCTGCTCCCGCACCAGGCTTTCCTGCACCGAGCCAAGGCTGGTTTTAACAATCTCGGCAAGCGCATTAAGCTCACTATATTGAAAATCGGGTATAGGCTGCTTTAATTTTTCTTCGTCTAACGCCTTCGCCCAATTTTTTAATGATTTAACGGGACGCGCGACTTTGCCGATAATAAAAAGCAGCGCGGATAAAAACAGCGTGATCGCGCAGATTGCAAAAACAGCAATCCAGATAATATGAGGAATAGGCCTATCTATAGGGCTTATAGCGATTTGGGGATCAAATATTTTCGATATATAACGAATTTCCCCTGTTTTAGTTATCGCTTTCATCGCAAAAATAGCTTCTTCGGGAGGGTGTATTAAATTGCCGCCTCGTAAACGTTTCTGTAACGCATACTCTTTGCTTAACTGACTATCTGTAAAAACCGCCTGGACGCGTAAAGGCAAATCTTTCCAGCGGCTGGCAATATCAAAGCCGATAATAGTCACCGGCTGCCCGTCCTTAACCTCCTCTATATTAACAACTTCGCGCATCGACTGTCTTACTCCCCGATCTAGCCCCTGCTCAAAATAGTTAAGCGTTAATGCGGAGAAAAAAACGGTCAATACCGCGACCAGTATTAACATAGTGGCGATAAAATAGATTTTAAGACTCGGCCTGATGTTCATTAGCGCGCCCGCTCATCTGCAATAGAAAAACCGAAACCACTAATGGTATGCAGCACTATTTTATCCCCGGCCAAATCCAGCTGCTTTCTTAAATTAAAGATATGTACCTTCAGCGCGTTGCTTTCCGGCTGCTCATCCCCCCAAATAGCTTGGGTGATTGTGCTTCGGGATACCGGTTTAGGGCTCTCTCTTAACAACAGTTCCAATATTTTTAATGCGATTGGTGTCAATTTTAATTCGCGCGTGTTTCTGAATGCTTTTTTCATTTTTAAATCCAGCTCAATATCGACTGCTTTTAATAATGTCACCTGACCGCTGCGCCGCCTCGCCAGTGCCTGAACACGGACAATCAGTTCGGCCATCGCAAAGGGCTTAAGCAGATAGTCATCGGCGCCTTTAGCAAAACCCGCCAACTTGTCCTTTAAACTATCCATGGCTGTTAACATTAAGACAGGGGTATCGTTGCCCTGCGCGCGCATCAACTCACAGACAGTTAATCCGTGCATTTTGGGCAAATTAAGATCCAGAATAATAGCCTGATAATTGTTTTTTTCAATAAGATTTAGGCCGAGCACACCGTTTGCCGCGTGGTCGCAGGCAATATCTTCAAGCTCCAGATAATCAATAACAGCAGCAGCCAGATCGCTATCATCTTCGACCAGCAGTAAATTTAGCATTCTCGTAGCAATTCCTTTTTGTCTCTAAATTCATTTATCAACTTAACACAGATAAAGTTCATGCCAGTCTACCAGCAGCTAAAATGGGATAAGAACAGGCATAAATAAGGTGGGACAAGTATTCCATAACTCAAAGCGTTATTATTTTTAACTACTTGCATTAACGCTAATATACCATGCCCTTTCCCTTATTTGATATCTGCATAGAATAGATGATGAGAGGTTAAGGCGGGGTTAATGCTACATTTTTTAGCTAAAAATTAATTAACAACCACAAAAGTGCGCAGCTTTATAGCGGTTTTGTATTGCTAAATTAAGCAATACTTGTGCATTTCAATTATGTAAGCCGTGATTTAACGTTGACTTTTGATTAATTTAAACTAGTTTTTAATTTATCTTGGCGACTTGATTCTGCGTTGTTTTATCACATCAAGCTTATATTTTCAGACAGCCTGTTTTTATGAGGGTGAAGCAATCCTTGGCCTCTTTAGATAAAATTCACAGGAGATGTAGGTGTGTACCTTGGATGTTCAAGATGGCAAATCAGATAAAAGTACCTGGGCCGAAGGTGGCGGCTAATATTCGGAGTGTCGGATTGTTCTTTCTGCATCAATCTGCTTTGTATTTTATTGTCAGTTTATTAGCAGGCTTAGGACTTGGTTTACTGATAACAACAATACTTTCTAAAATCAAATAGACAATTACTTTCGCCTAAACATCGTCTCTCTTATGACGAAGATCTACTCAACTAATTTCCCCGGCGACAATAATAGATGAGCTTCGCGCTGGGTTAAACGGAGTCCGTATGCACAGTAAAAAAAATCAACATCCGCAAGATGCAAAAGTGTATTTAATTGGCAGTGGCATTTCTGCTCTGGCAAGTGCCGTTTATTTAGAAAAAGATGCCAAAGTCCCCGGGGAAAATATTCATATTTTTGAAAAAGACAAAATCCCCGGAGGCGCCTGTGATGGAGCAGGAAATAAAGATCAGGGTTTTATTATCCGAGGGGGAAGAATGCATGAAATGCATTATGAATGTTATTGGGAACTGCTTTCGCTGATCCCTTCATTAGACGATCCGAACGTCTCCGTGCGCGATGAATCCTATGAATTTAATGAACGATTTGTTTCAAATGCCCAGGCAAGGCTTTTAAAGGAGGGTAAAAAATTAGACGTCTCATCCTATGGTTTATCACTCAGTCAGCAGGCCGCTTTTTTAAAACTGACCTTCGTGTCAGAAAGATCTTTGAAAAATAAACGCATCCAAGATTGGTTTGAGCCAAGTTTCTTTGACACTAAATTTTGGCTGATATGGACCTCAATGTTTGCCTTCCAAAAATGGAGCAGCCTTGCCGAAATGCGCCGCTATATGAAACGTTTTATTCATCTTGTTGACGGCCTTCACCGCTTAGGCGGAATAATGCGCACCAAGTACAATCAATATGATTCCGTTATCAAACCCATGCGCAGATATCTCCAAGAAAAAGGGGTTAAATTCAGTATAGAGAAGGAAGTGGTTGATATTGATTTTGACTTTTCACAGGGAAAGAAAACAGCCACCGCACTGCACTTCAAAGATAACAGTCAAATACAACTGGGAAAACATGATGTTGTGTTTTTTACCAATGGTTCAATAACCGATAGCACAGACAGTGGAACCTGGAATACCCCGGCTCAACTAAAAGGTGTTGCGGAATCTGGCTCATGGAAGCTTTGGAAAAAGATTGCTGCAAAGGATCTGGCTTTTGGAAATCCGGCTCCCTTTTGTGACAATATTGATTTACAAAAATGGTATTCCTTTACCGCCACCATCAAGGGCAGCACATTTCACGATTATATGGAAAATTTTTCCGGTAATGTTGACGGGACCGGTGGTTTAGTGACGCTGACCGATTCAAATTGGTTGATGTCAATTGTTATTGCGCGTCAACCTCACTTCCCCAATCAACCCAATGACGTTAAAATTTTCTGGGGTTATGGTTTATATGCCGATAAAAAAGGAAATTATATCGATAAAACAATGGCTGAATGCAGCGGCGCTGAAATGCTGCAGGAACTGTATTACCATTTGAAAATACAGGAGTTAATGAAACCGCTCAGCGATGCGGGCAAAGTTAATTGTATTCCCGTTGCCATGCCTTTTGTTGATAGTGTGTTTATGCCCCGTGAATTTGGTGACCGGCCAAATATCATCCCCAAGGGCTCGACTAACTTTGCCTTCATAGGGCAATTTGCAGAAGCTCCAAAAGATTGTGTGTTTACTGTTGAATATTCGGTTAGAACCGCGCAGATGGCAGTTTATGGCATGTTTGACACAGACAAAGAAGTACATCCAATGTACGATTCTGCGCATAATCCAAAATATTTAATAGCCGCCGTAATGGCGATCAGCAGATAAGATAAAGATGCAAAAAATGATAATCGCGACGATTAATATTCCCAATTATTCATTATAATGAGGCATACAACATGCCTCCGTTACACCGCGATAAAATGGTAGAGGTTTGCACTGCAAAGATTTGAGAACGGTTTATACCAAATTTATTAAATTTATGCCCATTTATGCTTGTTAAAACATATGCTAGCTAGACATAAAACTACGTTTTAGTCTTAGTTATTAATTTGATTCATAACATCCTGTTATTCCCCACTTCGTGGCCAGCTAAAGCTGTTCAAAATCGTTCCCTACGATTTTGTATAATTAGAATAACTAGTTACTGCAATCAATGCCTCGCTTTCATGCGTTTTTCCGGCGCCTAAATAGATCATCTAATTAGTGGACTTGGTATTACTTTACCTTTGTGATTCCCACTAAAATACAAATAACACCACCCACCATACCTGCCCAAGCTTCAACAGGAGTCTCACCGCTTAATGCACGACTGACTTGAGAGCTAGCTGCATCATAAATATTGTAGCCCCACATCACTAAAGCCGCGCCGACTACGATAAGTATGATCCCGATAATTTTATTATTCATTTTGACTCCAAATATTTACAGCTGTAGGGCAGAATTAACCCGATGCTTATGAAAACACATAACAGTGTTTTATACCACAAGGTTAAAATTCCGCACAATAAACACAAAAAAAAGCGTCAACAGGCACCTTCTTATATTCATTTTAACAGGAGAAATAAACCGATAGGGTTTATCTTTTACCCAAAGCGCCAAAACGATTTTGCCTATCTACCGGGCTGAGAGCTTCGATAGAACCGCCAGTATCAACAATACAGTGACCAGTTTGATTAGTTTGGGTTTGATCTGACCGTTTTAAAGCAGGATAACATTAGATCTGACATCGCCCCTAAGATTTATCATTTACGGGGAAAAGCGAGCATGGAGTTTTTATTAGCTGAGTCGCTTTGACGATAGAGCACCTGAGAAAATTATTGATAATAATGATTTTAGAATCAGACAGAGTACCTGCTTTTGTGCTCGTTCTGGTCTATTCTTTAATAATAAAAAATTTAAATGTGTATCAGTAAGAATGCAGACTAATACACGTTAGGTGTAAAAACATCTGGGAAAAAACTATGAATGAAATAACGCATCGAATCGGAATTAAGTCATCTCCTGAAAAAATCTACGAATTATTGACCACAGACGACGGTCTTTCCCAGTGGTGGACAAACGATGTATCTGGAGCCGCTGATGTAGGTTCTATAATCAAGTTTCGCTTTAATGGGGGAGGCCCTGACTTTAAGGTAACAGAGCTTATTCCAAATAAGCTTGTACATTGGAAGCACTCGGGCAATGTACCGGAAGCATGGATGGGAACAGAAATATTAATAAAATTAAACAATGAGGGTGAGCAAACGTTTGTACGGTTTACCCATTTAAACTGGAAAGAGCCTACAGACTTTATGGCACATTGCAGTATGAAGTGGGCAGTATTTATGCTAAGTCTCAAAGATTTTGCTGAAACAGGGAAAGGCAAACCATTTCCAGATGATATTCAGATAGATCATTCATAGATAGACGAAAACACCTAACAAACAAGCCAGTGTCTGCTTATTTATAGTAAATTAGCAAGGATATTTTTACACGCTAAAAGCTTTACACCGGTATTCAAATCCCTCTATTAGCATTGCAAACAACCAGGCTTTCCTAGCGCATCAAAATGAAATACCAGACTCCATGCCCGTCCTAGCTTGCCTGAAGGAAAACTTAATGAACAACTCGCGCTGGTCTACGAACTAAAGTTAAATGAGTTAGAAAAAATGCTCGCCCCTCTCAATACCGAAAAATAAACACAAAAAAAGGTGCCAACAGGCACCTTTTTATATTCATTTTAACAGGAGAAATAAACCGATAGGGTTTATTTTTCACCCAAAGCGCCAAAACGATTTTTGCTTATTTTGCTTATTTTGCCGAGAGCTTCGATAGAACCGCCAGTATCAACAACCAGTTCGGTATACCATAAGCTTTAACTTCTAAATAATAAACACAAAAAAGGCGCCAATAGGCACCTTCTTATATTCATTTTAACAAACCGATAGGGTTTATTTTTTACCCAAAGCGCCAAAACGATTTTTGCTTATTTTGCCGAGAGCTTCGATACGACCGCCAGTATCAACAACCACTAAATCAAAGACACAAAAAAAGGTGCCAACAGGCACCTTCTTAATTTCATTTTAACAGGGAAAATAAACCGATAGGGTTTATTTTTTACCCAAAGCGCCAAAACTATTTTTGCTTATTTTGCCGAGAGCTTCGATACGACCGCCAGTATCAACAACCAGTTCGGTATACCATAAGCTTTAACTTCTAAATAATAAACACAAAAAAAGGCGCCAATAGGCACCTTCTTATATTCATTTTAACAAACCGATAGGGTTTATCTTTTACCCAAAGCACCAAAACTATTTTTGCTTATTTTGCCGAGAGCTTCGATACGACCACCAGTATCAACAACCAGTTCGGTATACCATAAGCTTTAACTTCTAAATAATAAACACAAAAAAAGGCGCCAATAGGCACCTTCTTATATTCATTTTAACAAACCGATAGGGTTTATTTTTTACCCAAAGCGCCAAAACGATTTTTGAATTTTTCGATACGACCGCCAGTATCAACAACACGTTGAGTACCAGTGTAGAACGGGTGACATGCGCCACAGATATCTAGTGTTAAATTTTTGCCAGCTGTTGAGCCAAC
>NZ_JBLIED010000040.1:0-35354 GCF_047632955.1 Psychromonas sp.
GCTGTCTTACTTGAACGCCAACTAGCACCAACCATGACAACAAACGCATAGCTCGTAGGGTGCATTCTATGCACCGATTTTCGCTGCCCGCGGTGCATAGAATACACCCTACCGATAACACCATATCAAATGCATTTATAAAGTAATCTGATTTACTATTCAAAATCATACCGACGACTTTGCGAGCGTAAATTTTTCATTTGAAGCAACTGATCATAAGTTTAATGCTTTTGGTATTAGGCAATTTTCGTACGTTTTGCATAAAAGTGTAAATTAAAGATTTGTTCATCAATCTTTTGTAGTTATCGTTATATTCTGTGTTCACACCGCAAGTATAGAATTTTTCTGACTATCAACAATAGATAGATCCTATTAAAAAATTTAAGTGATTGATAATTATTATCAAAACATGTAGCTTTTGCTTTTATCTATAAAGAATAGATAGCCGCCTTTCCTGTAGAATATGGAAGTTTTACGTTTAATTAATATATTAGCTTTTTCTATAGACGAGGATTACGTATGGATAAAGATGGAGTCGCAGCTTTTAAGCAATTAGTAGAGTCAGCCCCTATTCTATTTTACGTTGCAGATAAAAATTTAAAGTTCACCTATATCAATCCTTTTTTTTCAAAAATTCATAATATATCTCAACAAGAAGTCGTTGGATTACATATATCAAAAGTGATTGGAATAGATGGTTTTAATGGAAATTTAAAGCATTACAACGAAGTTTTGACTGGTGAAACGGTTAAATTTAATACCTCTTTCATGAAACTTGATGGTAATCCTCACCATTGCTACGCAATTTACGAACCTTTAATGGAGGAGGGAGAGGTTATAGGTTTCACCGGAGTGGTTATAGACACTACGGCTGAACATGAACTGGATCGATTATCTAAAACTGATTTATTAACACAATTAAGTAATCGTCGAGAGTATGAATATGACCTGGCAAACATCTTAGCGGGAGATATAAGACTTAACTATGGAATGCTTATTTTGGACATTGATTTTTTCAAAAAAATTAACGACCAGCTAGGTCATGATATCGGCGATAATGCATTAATAAAGCTAAGTAAATTACTAGAAGATATAATTGAATTTCCGAGTAAAGTTTTTCGAATAGGCGGCGAAGAGTTTGCTATTATCCTCTCTGACCTTAAAGGAGAAGATGAGCTTAGAAAACGAGCCGATTATATCTGTGAGAAAGTAGCCTCTTCAGTCATAGTTGCAGAGAAAAATATGACGGTAAGTATTGGTGCTATTTTATTTAAAGCAGGAGATGATCGTTCCCTGATACTTAAAAAGGCAGATATTGCGCTTTATACGAGTAAAAATAATGGTCGGAACCAAGTGCATGTATCAAACTCAAACTAACGCCCAACTCTGCTGCATAGTGTCACGAGAGAGCTAAGCTCCGGGTGCCCTGTTTGCTTTTACTGTTGAAAGAGCATGACTCCCTCGAACTGCGAAAGTCTACCAACCAGCATCAGAAGTAAAAGAGATACAACCAAACCTTTTTAATTGAGAGTCAAAGCCACGCCTCCTAAAGCATATAAACCGGACTGTGGCGGCTAGGCAATTTCCGTACGTTTTTCTTGCTCAATTAATCTCTTTAGCAAGTGGAAACATGGAGCGAATTGAACGACAGTTTAGGGTCATGAGCGGGCTAAGCTCTGCGTGCCCTTTGTTTCCACTAAGTTCGGCTCTGCACATGGATGTGCTGTCCGGACTGGTGCGTTAAAAAGAGAATTATTGAGTAAGATAAAAAAACGTCTCGGACGGCACTGTGAGTTATGCGCCAGCATAGTGTCACGAACAAAACTCTCTTTACCTTATTTCTCTTGCTGTTGAAAGAGCATGACTCCCTCGAACTGCGAAACTGCGTTTCGGTTTCTCATCATCTACACACCGTCAAGGGCGGAACTCCCTCGAAGAATAAAAACCATCGGCCAACAAACGAAAGCCTACAAACCAATCAAATTGGCTATGAACCGAAAGACTGCACAGCCAATCTTTTTCTGAACGATTCCTTCGTTGAAAATTTCATAAAGGGAAACACCATTCAGATCAGATTTTGCCTGAACTAACTTGTTATTTCAGGCAAAATCTTAGGCCACATACTTATACCGCTTGGTACAAGTACGATCGTGATGCACGCCTTAAAGTTTAATATGCTGCTTAAAGATGGGTAAAAATTCATCCTTACGATGGCTTACTAATAACATCGTACTGTGCTCTTGTGTTGCTAAATGCTCTAAAAAGTTAAGTACTCTATGCCTGTTAAGTTCATCTAAACCTTGGGTTGGCTCATCTAAAATCAATAAATAAGGCGATTTAACTAACGCCCGGGCAATTAATGCAAGCCGTTGTTCACCATAACTTAAGCTTTGAAATAAACTCTTCTGCTGGGCTAACAAACCTATTTTATTCAACCACTGGCGAGCAATATCTACTTGGTAAGGGGTTGTTTGTTGGTAAACGCCAATCGAGTCATAGAACCCAGAAAGAACAACGCTTAACAGGTCACCATTTACTCTGTATTGCCGATGCAGTTCTGAGCTGACAATCCCCATGTGTTTTTTAATTTCCCAAATAGCTTCACCGGAACCGCGCTTATACCCAAGTACATGAATATCGTTGCTGTAACATTGTTGGCAATCCCCTGTAATTAACTGCATTAAGGTTGATTTTCCACTGCCGTTAGCGCCGGTTATCAAAGTATGCTGCAGGGGTTTTATTTCAACATCCAAGTTTTCAAAAACATTGACGCCATTATAATGAACTGTGCCTTTAGAAAGCTTAACTAAATAAGGATGCTTATAATCTGATAATTCCTGCCTGTTTTCCGGCCAGCTGGTTGTATCAGGAGCAGGACTTAATAAAGCATCTAGTTGATTTTTAGTGTCAAGATTATCCAGTTTACCAATCACATCAAATCGGCCTCGTTCAATGAAGGCAATCTTGTGACACCAGACGGGGATATCTTGTCGGTTACTTAAGATCAGCAATACAGTAACACCGGTCTTAGATAAGCGCTCTAAGGCCACGGACAATGCTGCGCATGATTCGCTATCTAGGCTGTCAAAAGGATTATCGCAGACTAAAAGCTCAATGCCGCTAAAGATGGCCTGGAGAATTAAAAGCTTTCTACTTTCACCTGTACTTAATTGAATATACCGCGTTTCAAGTCGGTGGCTTAAACCAAATTCATTAATGAGCGGATCATTCAATCTATCTTTTGGAAGAAAATCTTTTGCTTTAGTGCCGACATCGTCTGCATCAATATAATCTGGCGCTTCTAGCTTCAGCGTATGCTCGTAGGTATCCTGTTGCATTTCAAATGAAATGATTCCGACTTTATCTTTATCCGGCGATTGTAGTTGTTCAAAATTTATGGGCTCTAAAGCACCGCTTAAAAGCTGATTCAAATACTGCTTTCCAGAGCCGTTACGGCCTAATACACACCAATTTTCATTTTTACCTAGTTGCCAGTTTTTGATGGTTAACTTGTCATGCTCAAAATTTACAATATTTATCATAGTGTATTCAGATTCTTTTAAAGGAGTTATTGGTTTTCGTTGCTATCTTATATGAAACCATTTGATTGAGAAAGACGGGACATATATGAGCAGAGAAATGAGAGGACTTTTTGATTGAGAGCCCAAACCCACTAAATCCGACTGCAGCGGCTAGGCCATTTCCGTACGTTTTTCTTGATCAATCAATTCCTTTAGCAAGTTGAAACAGGAGCGACAAATTTTTCAGGAAAAAATTTGAACGTTGGCATTTACGACAACGACCTGAAAGGCGGAGGGCAGGACGCCCGGAGTCATTTACGCCAGTTCAGGTTTATGAGTGGACTAAGCTTTGCGTGCCCTTTGTTTCCACTAAGCTCGGCACGCACAGGGATCTGCGATCCGAGCTGGTGCGTTAAAAAGAGATTTATTTATCAATATAAAAAACGTCTCGGCGAATTGAGCAGCAGCTCTGGCTTATGAGCGGGACAAGCTCTGCCGTCCCTGTATACGGCATTGTGAGTTATGCGCCAGCATAGTGTTACGAACAAAACTCTCTTTACCTGTTTGCTTTTGTTGTTAAAAGAGCATGACTCCCTCGAACTGCTAAACTGAGTTTCGGTTTCTCATCATCTATACGCCGTCAAGGGCGGAACTCCAACAATGAAAGTGACATCAAGTGCTCACAAGCGAAGGCTTACGAATAACCTATGCGACTATCTACCAATAAGCAACAACAGCAATAAAAGAGAACTCGCAGCTCACGAGCAAAAACGTAGAGCCAAACAATTTGGCTAAATACTCTGAAATATTCAATAAGTACAACACGCTAGACACAACTCACAGAGAAAAACATCTCTTTATGGTGTTTCCCTTAGATTTTAAATTCAAAATTTTGATATAAGCATCATTAAAAAGATAGCGAGGGTGTAGGATAGTTAAAGACTAATTTCACCCACTGTTATAGTGGTTTTTCTGTTTTCTACTTTTTGTTATTTAAGAGAGATATTATGAAACACGCAAACGTTTACCAACCTTTTTTCCTTTCCAGTTTTCAAAGAATCCATACCCTTACTTTAAACGATTTAAAATGGACTGCATTTGAGGCTCATGATTTTTTAGGTGATGGCGAAGACTGGGCATTAGTAATGGAAAACATGCTGTTAGAAAAAAATCCGGAATTATTAAAAAAAATAACATTTGGCGATGAACGAGATATGTTTTGTATTCGCAGTGAAGATAAAGATGCGCTGCATGAAATTTGCGAAATGGTCGCTGCATTTTATGAAGATCGCCCCCTGTTAGAGGCGACTATTGAACAATATGCCAAGTATTAATTTAAATCCGAATATTTTTAAGACCTAAAAATAACTGTTTAAGCTGCATTTCACGAGAATTTAATCCTTTACTGCGCGATTAACTTCTCGTTAAAATTTATTTTTCAAGATAAAAAAGGAGCAGTCGCTTTATTTAATAACCAGCCAGCCTGTATCTTCACATCTCCTTTTATACTCAATTGTGTGGCCTCTTTATCGCTAAAAATGCGCGCCGACATCACCGCCTCTCCATCATTAATAAAAATTTCAAGGGAAGATGTATCGGATAAGATCTGTAATTGCAGCGATTGTGAATCTGCCAGGGTTAACTCACGCACGCTATCACCTTCACGCATCAGCGTATTAGATCTGTCTAAAAATAGCGTTTTAGTAACTTTATCCAAGCGAATTTCACAATAGCCCGACTCACACTGGTGTAAACGTAAGGTACTGCCCCAGTGCATTGAAACTTGCAGTTCGAATGCTTTACTGTGCAGATCAAAAGAAGCTTGACCCTGCGGTAGCAGAAGCGGCTCAGCGCGTAATTTTTCCAACTCTTTGAGTGGTTTTTGGATTAACAAACCATTGGCATAGGATAATTCGCGCATGGTAGTTAATTGATGCAGCCAGCCATTGTCGGCGCTTGGCTGATCGATTTCATCGGGCAATCCCATCCAGGCACACATAATTCTGCGCCCGTCGGGGGTTTCTAAGGATTGCGGCGCATAAAAATCAAAACCATGATCTAAATGTTGAAAATCAGATAACAGGGCTTTGCCACTGCTATCCAGTTGCGCTTTGACAATACCGTTATGATGCACAGCGGTATGACTCTTATTAGGCGATTTAATGCCCTGCGGACCAATCACAATAAAGTCTTGCTCGTTTAAGGTGAAAAAATCAGGGCATTCCCACATATAACCAAAATCGCCTAACTCGTCACCGCATAGGGCAAGGAATGTCCAGGTTTTGAGATCCTTCGAGTGGTAAATCGCCAGACGGCCTATCTCATCTTCACGCTGTGCACCTATAAGCATTAACCAACGGTTATTGTGACGAATCACCTTGGGATCGCGGCAATGCGCGGTGACACCCGGTGGTAATTCAGGCACAACGGGCCCCTGTTTAGTAAAGTGAATACCATCCGTTGACGTGGCTAAACATTGTGTGGTGTGTCTGTCCCGGTGCTCATCAATACGCGTATTACCGGTATAGAATAACATTAACAGATCATTATGGCTGATGGCATGGCCAGAAAAAACGCCATGGCTATCAAACCAGTCCGAGGGGGTTAATGCGACGGGTTGCCACCGCCAGTTGACTAAATCTTTGCTGGTTAAGTGCGCCCAATACTTATCTTTATGCTCACAGGCATAGGGGTACCACTGATAAAAAAGGTGATATTGTCCTTGATGATAGATAAATCCGTTGGGATCGTTCAACAAACCTTGCGGTGGCGAGATATGCCAGTCGGGGCGAAACTCACATTCTACAGCGCTGATGCAGGGAATGATATTCTGACGCTGTTTATCACTAATAAGCTGCCCGACCTGTAATAATTGCGCTGCAAATTCCTCTTTATTTTCAATGACATTCTGCTGATAAGTAACCTGCTTTAAGGTTGAGTTGTAAGCCTGCTGTTTTGCCTTGGCAGATAACAGTTCAAACTCGTGAATTTCAATAATGATACGTGAATCGGGGATCAGAACACGCAGCACATTAGCAATACCACCGCACTCTTTAATAATTGATAAGAACGACATATAACACCTGATATAATGAATAAACCCAAAAATGGGAACGTTTGCAAAATACATTTATAGGGAGATATTTGCAATAATATAATTACTTTTTAAACAAAAAGGCTTTCAATTGAGCTTACAAAAACCATATACAAGGCTGCCCAATAAGCTCTGTCTACCTAACAATCAACAACTTTCACGGTTGATAATGTCAAAGCTCATCACCAGTTTACTGACCGTTGAGTGTTTATTTTCAATCAGATCCAACAACAGAACGGCAGACTTTTTTCCTGTTAAATCAAAGGAATAAGAAAATGTTGATAGGCCTGGTGTGCACACTTGACCTAACTCGTCATTACCGACTCCAAGTACTTTAATATCTTTCCCCGGTACTTTACCCGATTCAGAGATTGCCTTCATGGCACCGATTGCGATTCTGTCCGTCGCACAAAACAAACCATCTAATTGCGGCCAATCAATTAACAGCTGTTTAGTCTGCTGGTAACCAGATTCAATCGAAAACTCTCCACGGCTATGAAAAAGTGGCGCGATCTGCCTTGTATGCTGCAATGCCTGGGTTAAACCCTGAAAACGACATTGATCCACTGCAATATCCTGACTGTTGACCCCGATAAAACCAATATTGGATGCGCCCGCTGCAAGCAATTTTTGCCCGGCACTGAAACCGACACTCAGATCATCATAAATAATACTGGGAATATTAAACAAAGAGCCATCCTGGCCAATTAAGACCACCGGCGCATTAGATTGTTTGATAGCGTCAACTAATGCCGAATCTAAATGCGTTGCATAGAGCAATATGCCTTCAACTCGTTTTTGATTAAAACGTTTTATATATGCAATCTCTTCTTCATTATTTTGCTGACTGTTGGCTAATAAAACGTACTTACCCGCTTGATCAATGATCGAACTTAAACCATCAAGGCCTTTCGCCGTCGCATTGGAATACATACGCGGGACTATCACGCCAATAAGATTGGTTTTCTGAGACTGCAGATCCCGGGCCACCTGATTAGCGACATAACCACACTCGTCGATTGCTTTCTGAACCTTTTCTTTGGTGCTTGCTTTCACTCCAGACTCATTATTAATGACACGAGAGACGGTCGATTTTGATACGCCGGATAATTTTGCTACATCGTGCAGGCCTGCCATGAATTATTTCCTATAATTTGGGATCGTTTGCAAGCATGATACCAAAAAACAAGAAAGCAAGCGTTACAAGTTGCTTTAAAGGTTGCTTTTTGAGCAAAAAAAGGGATGTTAATCACACTTACAGCTTATTACGCTTGAATAAATTGAGCAGTTATTTGAAAATACGTCTTGCAAACGTTCCCAAAAAAGAAAATTACTAACATTTTGTAAATAACATCACCATTACAGAAATGAACATACGGAGTTTAACGATGAATTATCCAAAAGTTGCAAGCCAGCTAGTAGAAATGCTTGGCGGTAAAGATAACATTAAAGCACTGGCGCATTGTGCTACGCGCCTACGCCTTGCGATTCAAGACGAATCACTGATTAATGAAAAAGGCATTGACGATCTGGAAGGCGTTAAGGGCCAGTTTAAAGTCGCAGGTCAATACCAAATCATTTTTGGCTCCGGCATTGTTAATCAAGTTTATGCGCAGATGACAAAACTGACCGGCCTAGAAGAGATGAGCACCAAAGAGGTGGCTTCTGCCGGTGCCGAGAAACAAAATATTATTCAACAAGCGGTTAAAGGCTTGTCGGATATATTTGTCCCTATTATTCCGGCAATCGTTGCCGGCGGTTTGTTAATGGGAATTTTTAACCTATTAGTCGCACCGGGATTATTTATTGACGGGCAGTCACTGGTTGAAGCGAACCCGGGGATAGCCGATCTTGCTGCAATGATTAATACCTTTGCGAATGCACCTTTTGTCTTCCTTCCTATTCTTATCGCCTTTTCTGCCAGCAAGAAATTTGGCGGGAACCCGTTCTTGGGCGCAGCGCTGGGTATGCTAATGGTTCACCCGGACTTGCTTAACGGTTGGGGATTTGGTGGTGCAGTTGTTGCCGGTGATATTCCAGTTTGGAACATCCTTGGTTTTGAAATCCAAAAAGTGGGTTATCAGGGATCAGTCCTACCGGTATTAGTCGCGACCTTTATTCTCGCTAAAGTTGAAAACGGCCTGCGCAGATTTATTCCATCTGTATTAGATAACCTATTAACCCCCCTGCTTGCTCTTTTTATCACCGGCGTCATTACCTTTACTATTGTCGGTCCGTTCACCCGTGATCTCGGCTTCCTGTTAGGTGACGGTCTAAACTGGTTATACGATTCTGCAGGTTTCATCGGTGGCGCAGTGTTTGGTTTCCTCTACGCTCCCTTTGTGATCACAGGCATGCATCACAGCTTTATCGCGATTGAAATTCAATTGCTTGCGGATGCTGCAGTGACTGGTGGTACCTTTATCTTCCCGATTGCCGCAATGTCTAATATTGCCCAGGGCGGGGCAGCATTAGCCGTCGGATTTACAACCAAAGATATCAAAATGAAGGGTATTGCAATGCCCTCTGGTGTGACTGCGCTGCTCGGTATTACGGAACCGGCTCTGTTTGGGGTGAACTTGAAACTTCGCTATCCGTTTATCGCCGCTATCTGTGCAGCAGCCGCTGCAAGTGCATTCATTACAGTCTTTAATGTGAAGGCTAGTGCACTGGGCGCAGCGGGTCTACCGGGTATTATCTCTATTCGTCAGGGAGACGTGACACCTTATGTTATCGGTATGGCGATTTCATTTGCTGTCGCATTTACTTTAACCATCATACTGGGTAAACGTGCTGATGCTAAAAGTAAAAAACAAGCTAAAGTAATGCAGCAAGCGGCCGCATAAGAGTCATTGGTTAGACATAATGATAAAAACCAGTATTCTCATTAACATACTGGTTTTTATTGAGCATAAAGGAGTTGTTATGAACAGAGTTTGGGTTACCGGCGATGCCGTTGTAGATTTAATACCGGAGAGTGAAAAAAGCTATCTAAAATGCCCGGGTGGTGCACCGGCGAATGTGGCTGTTGCCGTAGCAAGGTTAGGTGGGGATAGCGCATTTTTTGGCCGCGCCGGGCAAGATCCATTCGGTCAATTTATGAAACAAACGCTCAATAACGAGGGTGTAAATACTGATTTCATGGTCCTTGACCAAGCGCAACGCACCTCGACCGTGGTAGTAGGTCTGGATCAGTCGGGTGAGCGCAGTTTCACCTTTATGGTCAAACCAAGTGCGGATCAATTTATGCTGCCAACCGATATTCCGGATTTTTCAGAAAATCAATGGTTGCACGTTTGCTCCATTGCACTGGCTAACGAACCTAGCCGCAGCAGCACTTTTTTGGCGATGCAGAAGATTAAATCTGCCGGCGGATTTATCAGTTTTGATCCCAACCTGCGTAATGAAGTATGGGCCGATCAAAGCGAAATAAAGTCAGTGGTATTAAAAGCTGTCGCAATGGCCGATGTGGTTAAGTTTTCAGATGATGAACTGCTATTTTTAACCGCTACAAAGTCGATCGACGCAGGCTTGAAAGCTATCAAAAAATTGCACAATACGCTGCTGCTTATTACTCAAGGTGCAAAAGGTGCATTAGTGGTCACTCGGGATAACCAAGAACTTATTGCAGGTAAAGCGGTTAAACCAACCGATACCACCGGAGCTGGAGATGCATTTGTGGGTGGATTAATCACCTATCTGGCACAAAATAATCACTGGAGTGAGATTGAGCATATTCGCCATGCCGTGCAATGGGCAAATGGCTGCGGTGCTTTAGCCACCACCCAAAAGGGCGCAATGACAGCCCTACCTGTAAAAGATCAACTGACACAATATTTGGCTGATTTTTAATCACTTTTTAAGCAACGCTATTTTAATAGAAATGAGCGGTTTACAGCTGTGAATACGCTTAGTTCGCAGCCCTAGAAGGAGAAGATAAATTGTCGACCATCAAAGCCGGATTTAAAAGTTTGGAAAAGCTCAGCAAGTGGATTCGATACGTGCTTTATGCGCAGATCCTGATAGCTGTGTTAGCGATTATATTTCAGTTTATAGAATATCAATTATTAGCAGCTTTTGATCAGGGGGTTTATTCATCGCTGCCGGCCGCTTATGCCGATGCTGAGCTAGCCATCAATATTCTGCAAATCATAGGTATTGCATCCTTACTTGCCTTTATTGCTTCGGCGCTGTTAATCCTGCCGTGGATTTATAGGGCCAATTCTAATGCCCGCCAATTCGGTGCGCAGAAAATGAACTATACCCCGGCCTGGTCTATCGCTTATTACTTTATTCCCGTCTTTAACCTCTGGAAACCCTATCAGGCCATGAAAGAAATCTGGCTGGCCAGTAATAATCCCGTTGAGCAGCGTTTTTCAAAGAGCACGCCTATTCTGCCAATCTGGTGGACGCTGTGGCTTATATCTAATCTCTTAGGCCAGTCAATTTTCCGCTTATCGGCAAGTGCAGAAAAGCTGCCTGAATTAATAAATCTTAATTTAATCTCACAATCTTCTAATGTCATCGATATCCTGCTCGCAATAGTGACCTATAAAATGATAAAAATGATTCATCGAATGCAAAGCAGCGATCAGTAATAAACTGCATAAAAGACCAGTCTTCGCTCCGATAAAATTGATCCGCTTGCCAAAATATTCACCCTCACCGCAGCGGATAAATATGAATTACTTTCTTAATTCAACTTGATTATTTTCTTATAACAATATGACATATAAATGTCCGTTTCTTTTTTATTTTGAAATAAGCCTGATATTACCACCCGATTTTGTTAAAATAGTCTTTGGAAAATTCAATCTACTGTAAAACTTAAAGAGCAAGGTCGCTCTAAGCGAGGATTTATTAAGATAAATAAGGACAAATACAGTATAGATAATACCGATTATACTGTTGGGCAGGATAACATTCAAAAATGGGGATTTGATATACATAACCCTGTATTTGGAACTAGCGCAGGAATAATAGCGGCTTTTTTAATTGCAATTTTAATTATTGACCCGGCAACATCAAAAGAATTTTTAGACGGTATAAAATGGCAGATTATAGGCGCATTTGATGGCCTCTTTATGTGGTCTATGAATCTTTTTGTGATCTTCTGTCTGGGATTAATTGTCTCACCTTTTGGTAAAATTCGCTTAGGTGGCGATGACGCAAAAGCCGATCATTCAAGACTTTCCTGGATAGCGATGCTTTTTGCTGCAGGTATGGGTATTGGTTTGATGTTTTGGGGGGTTGCTGAGCCCGTAGCGTATTACACCGGCTGGTATGAAACGCCACTGAATGTCATCGCTAATACCCCGGCAGCAGCAGAGCTTGCACTGGGTGCAACTATGTTCCACTGGGGATTACACCCTTGGGCGGTTTATGGCGTAGTCGCCTTATCGTTATCTTTCTTTGCTTACAACAAAGGCTTACCGCTTTCCATACGGTCTGCTTTTTATCCTATATTAGGCGACCGCACCTGGGGTTGGCCCGGACATATCATTGATATTTTAGCCGTGATAGCCACACTGTTTGGTCTGGCAACATCCTTAGGTTTAGGTGCACAACAAGCTGCGGGTGGTTTCCAGCACGTCTTTGGCATTGAAGCCGATCTTTCCCTGCAAATCACTATTATTGTGGTAGTGACTATGCTGGCGATTGTCTCGGTGGTACGTGGACTTGAAGGTGGTGTTAAAGTCATCAGTAATGTCAATATGTTAATTGCTGTTGTTTTAGTTGTTTTTGTTGCGCTTGTGACTGCTGCTGTTTCCCTGGGTACTATTCCTACCACTATAATGGGTTATGTTAAGAATATTATCCCCTTGAGTAATCCAGTGGGTCGTGAAGATGAAGCTTGGATGCACGGCTGGACCGTCTTTTATTGGGCATGGTGGATTTCATGGTCTCCATTTGTAGGTATGTTTATTGCCCGTATTTCGCGCGGCCGTACGGTACGTGAATTTCTTACCGCAGTATTAATTGTACCAACAGCCGTCACTATTCTATGGATGTCTGTCTTTGGTGGTGTCGCTCTTGATCAGGTTGCCAATAATGTCGGTATCTTGGGCAGTGAAGGTTTAACGGACGTTCCGCTTGCGATGTTCCAGATGTTTGATGCACTGCCATTAGGTAATATTTTATCAATGATAGCTGTGCTACTGGTACTGGTTTTCTTTGTTACCTCTTCCGATTCAGGATCGCTGGTAATAGACAGTATCACTGCCGGTGGTAAAATCGATGCGCCGATTCCACAACGCATTTTTTGGGCATCAATAGAGGGTGCGATCGCAGCTGTATTACTGTGGGTTGGTGGTACTGAGGCAATTCAGGCGTTACAAGCGGGTGCCATTTCGACAGCGCTACCCTTTACCATTATTTTATTGGTGATGTGTGTCAGTTTGTTGATGGGTATGCGTACTGAAAAGCATAATCAAGGCTAGTTTTTACTCGCTACAAAAAAACCGATGAATAACTCATCGGTTTTTTTTTGCGCGTAATAAATGTTAACTATAACCACAATTTTTTAATCGCAGTGTCCGGACTAAAATGATATTGAATTTGGGCCTGCAGTAGTTCCGCGGTGGCAATCGCATCGGTTAAGGCATCGTGAGGTGCATAAGCAGGTAAGTTGTAACGGGTACGGCTATTGGCAAGACGAATTGATTCCGGCTTCTTTCTTTTAAAAAGATTAAACAACCCCGGTGATCTCTTCCGCTGCAAATTAGCCTCAATCTGCATGGTATCTATGACCGGAAAGAGTATACCTTCATTGATCAAAGTGCGTAAAGTATGATCCAGAAAATCACGCTCAATATGACGATAATGCACCACTACCACCTTTCCTGCCAGTTCATCTAAAAGCTGCTCCAAAATGCGCAACAGATCAGGTGCACCTTGTAAATCCGAGTGGGTAATACCATGAATAATAATCGAGTTTTCCTGTAAATTATCCTGCGGAGTGATATACCATGTTTTTGCTTTGCGGCAAAAAACACGTTGTAAATTAAAAGGCACCAGACCAATACTAATGATGCTGTTTTGCTGTGAATCTAAACCTGTTGTTTCAAAATCCAGCGCAACAAAATCAATATCACTTAATGGTGTTTCAGCGTTATAGGTCCCCGCATGATAAAAACGCTGCAAACGTGAATCTTTACTAAGCTGCTCTTTTAACTGTAGAAAGGCTGCCCAGTTTAGAATCTCATGGTCATTGAAATTATTCATTATTTAACCTTTAAAATTTATTGGCCGTATAGCGATATTTTAAAAAGTTTTGCGCATTACTTAAAACCAAAAAAGCATCTTTCAGATTGCGCCTTTCAAAATCTGACATATTTTCCGGTTCAATATTATTATCCGGCTCAATTCCGGACTCTATATCTAATGCCTGATGGCGTAAACGTACCAGAGAGATAAGCTCCATCGCATGCTTTAGATCTTGACCCTTTGACTTGGGCAGAATACCCGCTTCGATAATATCTTCTAGGCGTTCAAATGAATTTTGCGATTGCGATCCGATAGCCAGGCCATGAACTCGAATAAGATCCGCTAATGGTGCTGTACCGCGACGTTTTAAATTAATAGAGTTATTATGGCGGCCATCTTTTTCCATCACAAAATCTTTAAAAAATCCCAGCGGAGGTTTACGGTTGAGGGCATTACGCGCCAAACAGGCGAGGAAACGGTTGTTTTTCTTGGCTCTGCGCAGGATAAATGCATTTAACTGCTCGGCCCATTTGACCCGGCCATAAACACCCGTCAAATCAAAGAAAATAGAGCAATTTAATAAAGCTTGCGGATTGGGGTTATCTATCCAGTCAGCAAAACACTCCTCCCATTCAGATCGTGTTTTACGGTATTCCGGGGTGGTTGCCATAATAAATCCCGTGCAGTAACTGTAACCGCAGGCGGCCAGCCCATCACAAACAAAATTGGCTAACTGATCGAAATACACACCATGCAACTCTGCTTGGTAGCTATTATCAAGGATAATAGCATTATCCTGATCGGTGACCATCAGCTGCTCATCCCGAGCCATCGAACCAAGCGCTAAAAAACAGTAGGGAATAGGAGGCGGGCCGAATTTCTCTTCTGCAAGCTCTAATAAACGTTGCTTAAAACTGCGCCCTATTTCAGACATTGCCCGTCCAACCATATGAGAATTGGCATCCTCATTAACCATGCGCACAAAACAGTTTTTTAACTGCGCAGAAAGCAGTACTAAATCTTCACTGCTTTTCTGCTGGAAAATACTACTGACAAATAACAAACTATTTTGTGATTCGTAACGGATAATATCTGCAACTTCAATCAGACCAATGGGCTTTTTATTTTTTAAAATAGGCAGATGATGGATATTAAAACGCAGCATCAGCAGCATCGCCTCAAAAATATAGGCGTTATGATCCAGTGAAATTAAATCCGTCGACATGACTTGTGAAATAGGATTATCAACACTTAGCCCGGTTGCAATGACGTTAGCGCAGAGATCATGTTCGGTAATAATACCAACAAAACTGCTGCCCAGCTCATCTTCAGTATCAGGATCAGGATCATTTATTAATACTGCAGAAATATTTTCTTCAGCCATTATCTTGGCAACCGCTTGAATAGTTGTGCTACGGGGAAGAATCAATGCCTCTCTGGTCAGCAATGTTTTTACTTTGGACGTGGTCAGCGCATTCGCATCATCGCTTTTACTTTTTACCGCCTGTTGCAAACGCATGCTATTCTCGACCTCAACAAAGTCAGCAAAATCCTCATTAGATTCGCACAACTCATTGAACACAGACGCAGGAATAACATATAAAAGTGTATCTTTTACCGCTTTAGCAGGAAAACGCACTTTATTATTGGTCAGCAATCCCATTTGTCCAAATAACTGTCCCTGATCAAGACGATTATACAGCTCCCCCTTACGCCGATATAACTCGACCACCCCGCTACGGAGCATGTACAGTTCACTGATTTTCTCATTAAAGTCAATAATCATGCTGTCTGCCCGGTAATAAGAGATCTCAACACTTTGCGCAACCTCAACTATTACCTGTTCAGAAAGCTGATCAAAGGGAGCGTGCTGAGCAATAAAACTTTTAATTTCAAGTAGTTCGGCTGTCATTAATGGGCCTGCTGGTTGCTGATAACTGAAGATTTTAATGATATCAATTTAGATATTATACGCGTAAAGATTAAGTCCCTAGTTATACAGGTTTCTGATCGAGTAATCATAGTAAAATTAAGATCTATCTGCATAAAATGATGGTAAAAACAGGGGATCATGATTAGGCAATGCAGACAACAGGGGTTAATACCAAATCCATTAAATTCATGCCCATTTATGCTTGTTAAAACACATGCTAGCTTTGTTATTAATTTTATAATTAGAATAACTAGTTACTGCAATCAATGCCTCGCTTTCATGCGTTTTTCCGGCGCCTAAATAGATCATCTAATTAGTGGAATTGGTATAACCTCAAGAGCTTTATAGAACGGGTCGCAAAGGGGGGAACTGAATGTGCTTTATTTTTTCACAAATTGATGGGCTGGAAGCCGTCTATATCAGGATTTTTTGCAGATTTGATAAATGAGGATAAAACCACAAAGCCTTTTGAAACAGACTCTGTGGTTATTTATTGCATGACAGTTAAAACATTACTTTTTCAAAAAGGCAGCTTGAGCCGCTTGAACAGTAGTAAATAGCTTGATCCGCTTATCTCTCTTCAACCTGGCTTTGATAAGCGCCCGTGCAATTGGCCGATTCATATTTGTAATGTGAATTTTAGTATCGGAAGCATCACATTTATCGATTAATTTTAATAATGATGAGATACCGCCGGAATCAATCATGGATGCGTTTTCTAGATTTAATATAATACCATTACATTGATAGGTTAATAAAAAGGCTAACTCACCAAAAATCCTATCTGCAGCAGCAAAAAACAGCGGACCTTTAATATCAAAAACTTTAAACGATTTACCATCGGGCTGCACTGGAAAATATTTTTCAGTACAGTTTTTGAGTTCAGTCAGTTCTGACATGCTGCGTACAAATAACAGTGAAGCGAGCATGATACCTGCGATAATAGCAACTACCATATCAAATAACACGGTCAGTGAAAAACAGGTAAGAAGCACCGCAATATCACTTTTACTGGCTGTTTTCAGGAGGTTAAGTGATTTGTGAAATTCGCCCATTTTCCATGCAACAATAAGCAATAAAGCCGCCATGCTTGGCATGGGAATATAAGATAAAAGAGGGGCAGCGTATAAAATTGCCAAGATGATAAAAATACCATGAAAGACGCCGGACAAGGGGCTTCTGGCACCGCTTTTATAATTTGTAGCCGAGCGGGCAATGGCACCGGTCGCGGTGATCCCGCCTAGAAAAGGAGTAAAAATATTACCAATACCCTGCCCCAATAATTCACTGTTTGCACTGTGCCGAGTTTGACTCATTTCATCAAGTACAACGGCACAAAGCAGTGATTCGATTGCCCCTAGTGCAGCGATCGCAAAGGCAGCGGAGAGAAGATCTGAAAACAGTGAAAGATTCCAAATCAACACCGGATCGCCTGGCAACTGGCGCAGCCAGGGAAGCTCAAAATTTGGCAGAAAAGGCGGAATACCATGGCCAATTGAGCCATCGGCAAATAAAAACTGATAAGTTGAGCCAATGGTTGCAACGGGCAGATGGAATGACTCAAGCGCCACGGCAGCGAAACCACCAACGAGAAGCGCAGGTAAATGCGGCGGAATTGATTTGATAAAATAGGGCCAGACAATCAACACCAACAAGGTGATTCCACCAACAAATAACGACGTCATATCAAATCCGGGTATCTGCCCGATTAATACCCCCACTTTTTCGTAAAAATGGGTAGGGAACTCGGTAATGTCTATACCGAGAAATTCATCAACTTGTAAAATGGCAATGACTACAGCGATCCCGCCCGTAAAACCTAAGGTGACAGCTTGCGGCACATATTCGATATATCGCCCCAGTCGTAAAAAAGCCATTGCCAGCAGCAGAATACCAGAGAGTACCGTGGTGACCAGTAAACCAGACAGGCCATATTGATGAACAATAGGTTGAATAATCACCACAAATGCAGCCGTCGGGCCTGATACGCTAAAACGTGATCCACCCACCAGCGGAATCAGAATACCCGCCACCGCTGAGGTGTAAAGCCCATATTGCGGAGGAACTCCGGAAGCGATAGCAAGTGCCATGGCCAGCGGAATAGCGATAATTCCGACGGATATTCCGGCCAAAAAATCTTTGAGCAGATCCGAAGATGAATAACTATTATTGATGAATGAATCTCGCATCGCATAAGCGATACGCAGAGAAAACAGATGGGCACGATGGGACAAGATCTGACCTTCACTTATATTTGGCGGGTAGGAGGCGCTAATGCTACTACTAATAATAGATAATTCAATACTAATTTTATGGACATAAAATAATTATATTTTGGAGATACGCGCTCCTATGGACAATTAACCCTAGGCTCACTGATCGCCCCACTCGAGAAACAAAGACACCAAATTGACCTTAACATGACTTTAAAAAGAGCGGTATCTTAAGTTCATTGGCGCTACAACGAACGGAAAAGACATTAAACTGACTTTAAAAGGGCAATATGGGCGGATAAACGCTTGTCATCAGTGCGTTCTTAACGTTTAATAAGCCGCTATTATTTAAGGGGTGGTGTGTTGGAAACCTTATATTTTACCCAAAGTTAAGATTGATAAAAATGAAAAAAGTAATGATTAGCCTTTTGACTGTGATGCTCACCTTTGCTTTTAGTAGCGCAGAAGCAAAGTCCGATCATGAAAAGTCACTTCCGCCCGGACTGCAAAAAAAAATTGCACGTGGCGATAATCTGCCTCCTGGTTGGCAAAAGAAGCTTGCCGTTGGTAAACCTCTGGATCATCAAGTCTACGATAATGCTAGGATTGTTTCACCCGCTGACGACAGAGGCATAATAACCGTAGAAGTTGACGGCAAGGTGATGAGGTTGATTAAGGAATCACTGGATATTATCGAAATTTTGCAATAAGCAAAATATCCGCAAAAAGTTAACATCAGAATACTCATTCCACTCAGCAGAGATTCTGTTTAAACGCAGGAAAACAAGTAGATTTTAGTATACTAAAAAATGGCTCCAATTAAATTGGAGCCGGCATTGTCTTGCCAATATCAGAATAAATCCTTTCTACATCCGTTCATTGTCTAACGCTCTTCGTCAAATTACTTCCATGACCATTAAATGAATAATCACCATAAATAAAAAGTCCCGTTGAGAAAATAATACGGTTTATAAAAATGTTCATTTCTTTTGGCTATCTCGCTCACTATTTTATAAGCGGATACGATTCAAGGACCAATTATAATCTAAATATTCAATATCAATATCCTCACGTAATAGCGCCTGTTGCTGCTGCTCAGCTAACTTAAGTGCCTTGCCGTGTTTTACTAAAAATTGCGCTAACGTTTGCTGCTGCTCAAAATCATTCTGATACCACTTAAATATTTTAGAAATTTGTAATTCGTTCCCCTGTAGACGGTTACGGCTACTATCGGATAAAAACAGATTTATTGCATCGCTAAGTTGTGCTTCAAGAAGATCACTTTGATAGGCCTCTCCTCTCAAAGCAGGACAACCAATACTGGCACAATTAAGTGCAAAATGAATGCGCGGCTCTTTAAAGTTACCACGAATAAGATCTTGCTCAATATTATCTAACGAGCGCGTTTTACCCAATAAAGGAATAAAATCTTTTTTCCAGGGAGAACTGAATAAAGAGCCAAGATCTTTAATTGATTCAAGATTAGGATATTCAGTTAAAATCAACTCGACAGTCCATGCATTGTAGGCATTAATTAAAAAAGCTAAGCGTTGTGATTCTGACCATCCCTGAAAGGTAACGTCAGAGACTTTACTCAAATCAGCCAAATATTGCTTAAGCTCGACGCGATCCGTCTTCATACCGGCATAATCAACTTGGGTCGCTTGACCTTGGTGAATATTGACAACATGTTTTTTTAACAATTGATCCCACTGTTGATGTTGAAAATCTGCAGCTGAAGCCGAAGCCCCGGAAAGCAAAAACAATAAAAACAGACCATTAACCAGCAACCCTTTTATAATTTTCATGATAATCAACCTCTTCGCCAGTTGTGATATTTTTCCAGCCACACTAATATTTTTTGCGGCGCATGAGCTCGTTTCCATTCACCTGCAGCATATTTATTAGCTTCAGACATAGTGGGGTACGTATGTATGGTGCCTAGGATTTTATTTAACCCAAGCCCGTGCTTCATTGCCAAGACAAATTCAGGTAATAAATCACCGGCTTGCGCGCCAACGATAGTCACACCCAAAATAGTATCCTTACCCGGTTTAGTTAATACCTTAACAAAGCCCTGATCAGTGCCATCGGCAATAGCACGATCTAAGTCATCAAGCCCGTAACGCGTCACTTCATAGGCAATGCCTTGCTGCTGCGCATCTTGTTCGTTTAACCCTACTCGAGCAACTTCAGGATCAGTAAAGGTCGCCCAGGGGATCACCGAATAATCAACTTTGAATTTTTTAAACTGTCCAAACAGTGCATTCACAGCGGCATACCATGCTTGATGAGCAGCGGTATGGGTAAACTGAAAAGGCCCGGCCACATCACCCGCGGCAAAAATATTCGGATATAAGGTTTGTAAATAACCATCGGTAATGACGGTGTTCTTGGTAGAAACGCCAATGTCTTCTAAGCCATAACCACTGAGACGGGCGACTCGGCCAACGGCGCAGATAAGCTGATCAAACTCAATGTGCTTTTCTTTACCCTCAAATTCCACAACCAATATTTTACTGTCGCCATGTTTTTCTAATCGTATCGCTTTATGCTCCGTCAGTACTCGCACACCATCGGCTTCTAATGAAGCTTTGGTAAGATCTGACACTTCAGGATCTTCCCTTAGCATAATACGAGGAGCCATTTCAATTTGTGAGACTTTCGAACCTAAACGGGCAAAGCTTTGTGCTAACTCACAACCTATGGGTCCTCCACCTAACACCACTAAACGCTTAGGTGCATCATCTAATTTCGCAAATTCATGCCACAGCGTATCACTGGTCAAATAACCGACCTCTTCTAAACCCGGAATAGGGGGTACAAAAGGTTTAGCTCCCGCGGCAATAATAATAGAGCGCGCGGTTAATCTTTTAGTTGTACCATCATTTAGGCTTATTTCCACCGTCCAGGGGTCGACCAATTTCGCATACCCTTGCAGCACTTCAACACCCAGCTCGGTATAGCGCTCGACGCTATCGTGAGGCTCTATGGCCGCAATTATTTTATGTACTCTATCCATGACATTACGAAAGCTAAAAGTGGGCGTCACTGACTGCAATCCATAATGACTGGCAGTAGACATTTGCTTGGCAACTTTTGCACTTTTGATTAAAGCTTTGCTGGGAACACAGCCATAATTGAGACAATCACCGCCCATTTTATGCGCTTCAATCAAGGTCACTTTTGCTTTTACAACAGCAGCGATATAAGAAGAAACCAAACCCGCTGCCCCGCCGCCAATAACTATCAAGTTACGATCAAATTGTTTTGGTTTATTCCATTTAGCATAGACTTTACGCTGCTTTAGAATAGCTATTATTTTCTTGGCTATCCAGGGAAACAAACCAAGCAAAGCAAATGAGAGCAATAAACTAGGGGATAATATGCCCGACAAACTATCAACTTGAGCAAGTTGTGTTCCGGCATTAACAAACACTAACGTCCCTGCCAACATGCCTACCTGACTGACCAGAAAAAATGTAATGGTTCGAATTGGTGTTAAGCCCATCAATATATTGATTAGAAAGAACGGGAAGACAGGTACTAAACGCAGCGTAAACAGATAAAAAGCACCATCCCGCTCAATCCCCTGATTAATCAGTTTCAGACGCTCAGCAAACTTATTTTGTATACTGTCTCGAAGCACAAATCGGGACATCAAAAAAGCTAATGTGGCGCCGATAGTTGAAGCAAAGGAAACGATTATTACGCCCCAAAATAAACCCAAAAAAGCACCTGCGGCAATAGTCATTACAGCAGCCCCGGGTAACGATAATGCGGTAACCGCAATATAAACGGCAAAGAAACTCAGTGCGGCGATAAAAGTATTATCCGCCTGCCATTGAGCAATATCTGCCTGGCTGGCTTTAATATTCTCCAAGCTTAAAAAGCTTCCCAAATCAAAAGCAAAAAAAGCAGCTATCGCTGCAAAAATCACTGCGATTATAATTATTTTTTTCATTTTTTATCCTTTATAAATGTCAATATTTGTTTCATTCCAAAGGCTTCCAATAACCAAGAGCGGTGTTTATCGTCTTGTTTCAGAATCCGGGGGAAACTCTAAATCTGTATCTTCAATGAGTCTGTGTATACAATTAGCCTGTATATGCAATGTTAGAACAGTGATTTTTTTTGGCTCACTATTACAAGACCGAGCTTATAAAAAAAAATTTCATTATTTATTAAGCAGTTAATCATTCGCTTTAACTTTCTGGGAGTAATGTACAAAATAATTAAGCTGCAAAGATCATCAATAAGAGCAGGATAAATGCCCTAAAAAGGGGCAAAAAAACCTTGTTTGATGATCGTCGTATTAATTCATATTTATAAGACCCTCGCTGATTGGCAAAAAATATCACTGCAATCAGCAATAATGCCTTTTACCAGTAAGATATTAGTGCTTTTTTTATTAAAAATAGAACAAAACTCATCCTGTTTTCTTGCTTAATTTCTGCTAAAATCTCGCTCTAATTAGTAGTAGGAGAATTATTTATGACAGACAATAGCCAAGTTAAAGTGATCGTCGGAATGTCCGGCGGTGTAGATTCCTCAGTATCTGCGTATTTATTACAGCAGCAGGGGTATCTGGTCGAAGGGCTATTCATGAAAAACTGGGAGGAGGATGATACCGATCAGTATTGCGCCGCAGCCCAAGACCTTAAAGATGCGCAGTCCGTCTGTGATAAATTAGGCATCCCTCTACATACTATTAATTTCGCAGCAGAATACTGGGATAATGTATTTGAGCATTTTCTTGCCGAATATAAAGCGGGTCGTACCCCAAATCCAGATATTATGTGCAACAAAGAAATTAAATTTAAAGCATTTTTAGAGTTTGCCGCAGAAGATCTCGGCGCAGATTATATTGCCACGGGTCATTACGTGCGACGTCGTGAAGTTGATGGACACGTGCAGCTATTACGCGGTTTAGATAATAATAAAGACCAAAGCTACTTTCTCTATGCTGTTGGTGAGAAACAGATTGCAAAAACGCTGTTCCCCGTGGGTGAATTAGAAAAGCCGGAAGTGCGCCGGATCGCAGAACAACAAGATTTGATTACCCATAATAAAAAAGACAGCACGGGTATCTGTTTTATTGGAGAGCGTAAATTTACTGACTTTTTACAAGAGTATTTACCCGCACAACCGGGTGATATTGTGACACCGACCGGCGAAGTCATTGGTCAGCATCAGGGGCTGATGTACCACACCCTTGGTCAACGCAAAGGTTTAGGTATTGGCGGCTTGCAAAATTCCGGTGAGGATCCCTGGTATGTTGTTGGTAAAGATATGGACAACAATCGTTTATTGGTTGCCCAGGGAGCGGATCATCCCGCCCTGTTCTCCTACGGTTTGACTGCCAAACAGTGTGATTGGGTTGACAGAACCCCTAAAAAATCACCCTTTAGATGCACAGTTAAAACGCGTTATCGCCAACAGGATATTCCGTGTCATGTAACACCGCTTGATGATGATACCTTAGAGGTCATTTTTGACACACCGCAGGCGGCAGTGACCCCGGGACAGTCAGCTGTATTTTATATCGATGAAGTGTGTTTAGGTGGCGCGATCATTGAAGAGCATTTACAAAAATAATTTTCAAAAGAGCCTAACTAACATATTAATAGAGAAAATTTATGCCATTTAACAATATAGAGTCACGTTGTCTTGCTTTTGCAGCCATCTGCCAGGCAGCTTATCTTCTTGATAAAATAGCCACCAAAGGATTATGCCCCGATGCGGCTGCCTTTGATGCATCTTTACATTCAATTATGCGCGTTGAAAGTGACTCTCCGATAGATATTTTTGGTAGTTATGACGTACTTGAAGTTGGCTTTAAAAGCATGATTGAGCAATTGGATAACAGCAGTAGTAGCCGCAACATGCAGGTCACTAAATATATTATCGGAATGATAAGCCTTGAGAAAAAACTGAGCAATAACAGTGCAACGCTTAATCTGCTCAGTCAACGAATTAATCAGGTTCAGCGTCAACTTGCACATTTTGAGATTAATGACAGCAGTGTACTGAGTAACTTAGATTCTATTTATAAAGATCTGATCAGTACCTTAGGGCCCAAGATTCAAATCAATGGCAGCCCTTCCTGCCTGCAACAGGAACATACTCAGCATAAAATTCGTGCCCTGTTACTAGCCGGTGTACGTGCCGCCGTATTATGGCGTCAACTGGGCGGTAAACGTCGTCAGCTAATTTTTTCCCGTAAGGCTATGATCCACCAAACGAAACAAAATTTACACCGTGTTTGAACATATTTATAAAAATAGACCTTAACCTGTACTGCATAATATTAGGAGCAACAAATGGAACTTTCAGGACTAACAGCTGTATCACCAGTTGATGGCCGCTACGGTAGCAAAACTCAACTTTTACGCACTATTTTCAGTGAATTTGGTTTAATCAAATTCCGCGTACAAGTTGAAGTACGCTGGTTACAAAAACTGGCAGCAACAGCTGGTATCGCAGAAGTTCCCGCTTTCTCAGCTAACGCTGAAGCACACCTTAATGCTATCGTATCGGAATTCACTGAAGCCGATGCTGCCCGTATTAAAGCTATTGAAGCGACAACCAACCATGATGTTAAAGCGGTTGAGTACTTCTTAAAAGAGAAAGTAGCAAATGTTGCTGAATTGAATGCGGTTTCCGAATTCATCCACTTTGCCTGTACTTCTGAAGATATTAATAACCTCTCCCACGCATTAATGCTCACTACCGCTAAAAAAGACGTTATTCTTCCTTACTGCAATAAAATCATTGCTGCTATCGCCGATAGAGCACGTGAATATAAAGCAATGCCGATGATGTCTCGTACCCATGGTCAGCCAGCTTCCCCAACAACAATGGGTAAAGAAATGGCTAACGTTGTTGCACGCTTACGACGTCAAGTAAAACAAATTGAAGCAACAGAAATGTTAGGTAAAACAAACGGTGCAGTGGGTAACTACAACGCACATCTGAGTGCTTATCCAGAGCTAAACTGGCAGGAGTTTGCCGAGCAGTTTGTAACCAGCTTAGGGGTTACATTCAATCCTTATACTACGCAAATCGAACCACATGACTACATCGCCGAGCTATTTGATGCGATTGCACGTTTTAATACTATCCTTTTAGACTTTGACCGTGACGTATGGGGTTACATCTGCCTCGGCCACTTCAAACAAAAAACCATTGCCGGTGAAATTGGCTCTTCAACTATGCCGCATAAAGTTAATCCGATTGATTTTGAAAACTCAGAAGGTAACTTAGGGCTGGCAAACGCTATTTTTGATCATCTCGCCGCGAAACTGCCCGTTTCTCGCTGGCAGCGTGATTTGACCGATTCCACGGTATTACGTAACTTAGGTGTTGCAATCGGTTACTCTGTGATTGCCTATGAAGCAAGTCTAAAAGGGATCAGCAAGTTAGAAGCAAACGAAGCAAACATGCTAAAAGATCTGGATGCCAACTGGGAAGTCTTAGCAGAGCCAATCCAAACCGTGATGCGTCGCTACGGTATCGAAAAACCTTACGAAAAACTGAAAGAATTAACCCGTGGTAAACGCGTTGATGGTCCCGGTATGGCCAAGTTTATCGATACGCTGGATCTAACCGATGCCGTTAAAGCAGAGCTTAAGGCGATGACACCCGCTAATTATATCGGCCAGGCAATCAACTTAGTCGACAAATTAATAGACTAAAAGCAATTGTTTATCAATTTGCTCTTAATTAAGGCAGCCTGAGGTTGCCTTTTTTGTATAAGCATCATCACAGTAAGCTGCAAATTTTTTAGCGAGGTACTATGTTCGAACTTAATTTAGATATTAACGATTTTCTTGACACCTACTGGCAGAAAAAACCGACTGTTATCAAACAAGGTTTCATTGACTTTGAAGATCCGATCATGCCCGATGAAATTGCAGGATTGGCAATGGAAGAGGATCTTGAAAGTCGCCTTGTTTATCAGAAAGAGGGGCAATGGCAGGCAGAAAGCGGTCCATTCACAAGCTTTGAAAAATTGGAAAATGACGGTGCCACATTGTTGGTACAGGCAGTGGACCACTGGCATCCCGATGCACAGGAGTTAGTACGACCTTTCCGCTTTTTACCTAACTGGCGGATTGATGATCTGATGATCAGCTACTCTACGCCAAAGGGTGGAGTGGGCCCGCATATTGATAATTATGATGTATTTATTATCCAAGGTGTTGGCAAGCGCCATTGGCGTGTTGGTGATAAAACCGCATTAGCTCAATTTGCAGCCCATGGTGCGCTTAAACATTGTGCACCCTTTGATGCCATTATTGATGTCGAACTTGAAGCCGGTGATATCTTGTATATTCCCTGCGGTTATCCGCATGAAGGTTATGCGGTAGAAACATCAATCAATTACAGTGTTGGATTTCGTGCTCCGGATCAAAATGATCTGTTGAGCAGTTTTACCGATTACTGTATTGATACCAATGAATCACCCGAACGTTATAGCGATCGGGAAATGTTATTACGTGAAAAACCGGGGAAAATTGAAACTCAGGAGCTTAATGAATTACATCGCGTTATGTTAGCCAATTGTGCAACACCGGAAATGCTGATGCCCTGGTTCGGCCGCATGATAAGCGAAGCTAAGCATGATCTTGATATAGCGGAACCGGAACAACCTCATGCGCCACAATCTATATTAGAGCAGCTTGAAGAAGGAGCGCAATTTATAAGGTTAGGTGGATTACGCGCGGTCTATTTTGAACAAACCCCGGAATTGTTGTTTATTAATGGAGAGCAATTTGATTGTGAAGGTTTTACCCAGCTAGGGCATCATCTTTGCGACCAAGATGAGGTCGGCAGTGAATTATATGATCTGTTAATTGAAGATAAAAATGCGCTAAATTTATTTACGCATTTAGTCAATCTCGGTTACTGGTATGCGGTTTAATCATACTGAATTTTAAATAAATCATCTTCAATGAGCAGGACTCGCTCTGCTCATTGATATTAATTTTAAATCAATCATCTGCATCAACAATCCCTCACTTATCCACTTTGTACACAGCAATAAAATAAGTCTTAACCTCAGCAGAACGTAAAAAAACAACAGATTGTTATAACAAGTGGGCAGAATTATAAAATTAATCGCAAAGACTAAAACGTGCTGTTTTAAGCTGTGTAAATGAACAGGAAATTAATGAATTTGCTACTATCAGTCATTTAGATGAACGATCAGTAAATCTATAGGCGAGGTGTCCACTAGTTCACGCACGGACGAGACAATACGGCTCCAGAAATTATGATGGTGCCCACAAACCAAAAGGTCAACGTCCATTTTCCTCACAGTTTCTTCCAATTTATAACGCAATCCACCACTGACTACCAATGTATTAGAGATAGGGTAATCAGCCCTTTCAGCCAATGCCTGTAGCTGCCGTTGCAGTTCATCTTTGGATTTAGATAACACTTCATCAGAGCATCGATCATCCTTCCTTAAAATAGATGCATTATCAACACAACTAATATCCACATGAATAAATGAAACTTTAGCGCCCGTAGCTTTTGCTAATGATAACGCTTTATCAATTACTTCCTGGTTAATTTTAGTTAAATTAACGGTGACTAAAATATGCTCATAGTTCATCATTTTCTCCACGTTCAGCCTTTCTGTAATAAGATTAGCACCTCTGCTCATTTATTGATCACAATAGAGCTTAAAATACCCCTAAAAAACCTTGAATTATTAGCCGTCTTTATACAAAAAAGGGCTTTTGATTAAAAGTTTTATAGCGTTTTTTTTTGCCGTTGATCGATACGAGAGTGAGTATGATTAAATTTATGACAGCAGGTTGCTGATCTTGTGAACCTAAATCGAAAACGGTTTTTGAAGGCGACAAAGCGCAGGATAAAAATTTTTAATTAGAATATTAAGAAGTGAATGACAGACCGTCACAGACTGAGCCAGCACCGTTTTGGTCAATTGAGAATGCGCCGGGACTGCCAATATTTGGATCTCCAATAACTATTATTTAATGCGGATATCATCACCCCTTGACTGCTGGAAGCGTGTAAAAACTGACCTTTACCAATAAAAATACCAACATGATTTTCAGTTAAACTGGTTTTGAAAAACACCAGATCACCTACCTGTAATTTATTTTTATTGATGGGGTAACCTTGCCGGGATTGCCTTTCTGTAGTGCGTGGCAGCTTGATATTAAAACTGCTTAAATAGATTTTTTGGATCAAGGCTGAACAATCTATACCCTGTTTATTCGCTCCCCCATAGCGATAGGGAGTACCTTCCCAGATATCAAATTCGTTACCTAATAAAACACTGGGCAAATCTTCCTGCGGTGTTTTTTCAGGTTGAGTCTGTACATTCGGAGATTTACTGGCAACGGGGGCAGAACTCGAACATGCGCTGAGTATGAATAATAAAATAATAGAGCAGCAGCTCACCTTTAAGTTCTTGGTCATCAATGCAGTTCACCTTAATCTCGTTACTAAATTTTATTTGTTTTTTACTAAAGCTTCCATCAGTTGTATATGCTCATCGTTCGCATTCAGACAGGGAATATAATGGTACTGTTCACCGCCACTATCTAAAAAGAGTGCTTTATTTTCAATCGACAATTCTTCTAATGTTTCCAAACAATCACAACAAAAGGCAGGGCTAATAATATCCACTGACTTGGTAGCTGATTTTGCAACCTCAGGCAAAGAAATGTCTTGATAGGTTTTTAAGCACTCTTCCCGACCTACACGAGATTGATAACAGAGTGTATATTGCTGCTCAGTTAACCCCACAGCTACCACCGGTTCAACTGTCCGTAACGCATGTTTTGATAAAAATCACCTAAGCTCACATAACATTTGGGAATACCATAAAATGAAAAAATAAGCACTTCAGCTCGGCCTTTCTTTTGCTAATCTAAGAATATTTAATCGAATTGACTAAGGCTTTAATATACAGCGGATGGTCATGATAATCATGACTAAAATGAATAGCGGAAAAATTAAAAAGCTGTTTAATTGCTGCCCCTAATTGGTCAAAAATAGGCGCGGTGGTGGAAACAGAATACTGCGGGTACAAGGGTAAGATGGTTAAATGAGTAACAGCCTGTTGGGTAAATTTTTTTAATTGCCGATTAATGGACGGCTCACCATAGGGCATTGCATAATCCATTGCTATTTGCTCATTTTTTAAAACAGCAGCCAATTTTTTAGTTTGTTGTTCCGAGTGAAAACGCAAAGGTGAATCATTTTCAAACCCGATTTTTTGATAAAGTTTGGTAACACTAGGCATTCTAAGCGGCAAGATAACAAAGTTTAATAATGGCAACCAAAACCACACAACTCGTTTATCGAACAAAAAATCACCTAAGAATTGGCGAAAACTCTTTTTCGATGCAGAGGTTGGTGTTCCTAAATTAACTAACAACACGGCGTGTTTTTTATCCATCTTTACCTCTGCTTTTGGCGCGATAAAAAAGGGGCTGAATGCCCCTGATTTTTATTTACCAAATGCAATTAACCAAGAATAGCGGCTAATTCAGCACTGATAATATCAACAGTTTTAGTGCCATCAAATTTATGATATTCGCCATTACCCTGGTCAGCTTCATTTTTGTAATAAGCAACCAACGGTTCCGTTTGAGTATGGTAAATATCAAGACGTTTACGCACGGTTGACTCTTCATCATCGGGACGAATAGATAGGTCATCACCGGTCAGATCATCTTTATCCGCAACTTTTGGCGGGTTGTAAGCAATATGGTAAGTACGGCCAGAACCCGCATGGACACGACGTCCCGCCATACGTTTAACGATTTCACCGTCTGGCACATCAAATTCAAGTACAAAATCGACAACAACACCAGCCGCTTTCATTGCATCGGCCTGCGGGATAGTACGAGGGAATCCGTCAAGCAGAAAACCTTTAGCGCAGTCTTCAGCACTGATACGCTCCTTTACTAAACCAATAATTAATTCATCAGAAACAAGCTGCCCTGCGTCCATTAGCTCTTTTGCTTTTAAACCAAGTTCGGTACCTGCTTTAGCTGCTGCACGAAGCATATCACCCGTAGAGATTTGCGGGATGTCATATTTGTCCATCATAAATTGAGCCTGTGTACCTTTTCCAGCACCTGGAGCACCTAATAAGATAATGCGCATTTTACATCCTTTGTAATAAAATAAATTGAAACCGAAATTTACACTTTTTAGGTCAATTTCTCAAGTTGATATGTCCAAACTTGCTGAAAATGCGAATTGGGGAGGATCTTAAATCTGAGTTCAATATACAAAACAGGCTTATTTTTATTTTACCTTCGTTTAGATAAAAAAAAGACCAACATAAGTTGGCCTTTAAGAGAGGTTAATTGACTGGATTAAGCAAGCAACAGTTTGTTGATGCGGCCGACAAACTCAGACGGATCATCCAAACTACCCTTCTCAGATAAAATGGCTTGTTCAAGTAATAGTTCTGACCACTGGGCAAATAATTCTTCATCTGCCATATCCGCTAATTTAACGATCATCACATGTTCAGGATTCAGTTCAAAGACGGGTTTACTCTCGGGAACAGGTTGTCCCATTTGTGCCATCAATTTAGCCATTTGCGTACTCATATCGTCGTTATCCGCGACGATGCAGGAAGGCGTTGATGTTAAGCGATGCGTTAAACGTACATCTTTAACTTTATCACCTAAGACAGTTTTTACACGTTCAACAAAGCTGGCAAATTCAGTTTCTTGCTTCTCTTGTTCTTTTTTCTCTTCTTCACTGTCAAGCTTAGCTAAATCAAGATCGCCCTGGGTAACAGAAGTGAACGTTTTGCCGTCATACTCAGGTAGATGGCTTAATAACCACTCGTCGATACGATCTGAAAGTAATAAGACTTCGATACCTTTTTCACGTAACACTTCTAAATGAGGACTGTTTTTTGCTGCATTAAAGCTATCGGCAGTGATGTAGTAGATCTTATCTTGCCCTTCAACCATACGGCTTATGTATGCATCTAAAGAAACGGTTTGTTCCGTTGCATCGGTTTGAGTTGAAGAGAAACGGAATAGCTTGCCGATTTTTTCTTTGTTTGACGAATCTTCAGCAGGACCTTCTTTTAATACCTGACCAAACTCTTTCCAAAACAGGTTATATGCAGCTTCATCTTTTTTAGCAAGCTTGGTAAGCATATCAAGAACACGTTTTGTACATCCGCTGCGTAACTTAGCAGTAACACGAGTATCTTGTAAGATTTCACGAGAAACGTTTAATGGTAGATCATTTGAGTCAAGCACACCTTTTACAAAACGTAAATAAGTTGGCATGAACTGCTCTGCATCATCCATAATAAAGACACGTTGGACATATAATTTCAGACCATGCGCTTTTTCACGGTTCCAAAGATCATAGGGAGCACGTTTAGGAATATAGAGTAGGCTTGTATAAGCCTGTTCGCCTTCAACTTTGTTATGGCTCCATGTTAGTGGATCTTCAAAGTCATTAGCAATATGTTTGTAGAACTCTTGATATTCTTCATCTTTAAGTTCGCTCTTAGAACAACTCCAAAGTGCTGTTGCTTTATTGACGGCTTCCCAAGTCGCTTCCGTTGCAGGGACTTTTTCGTCGTCAGCACCTTCAGACTCTGCCGTTGCTTCCTTGAACATTTCAACAGGAATGCTGATGTGATCAGAATATTTAGAAACAATACCACGTAACTTGTAGTCATTTAAAAATTCAGCTTCTTCATCTCGAAGATGCAGAATAATTTCAGTACCACGTTGAGCTTTGTCTATATCTGCAACGGTGTAATCTGACTCACCACTAGAAACCCAGCAGGTACCTTGAGAGGCAGCCTCACCAGCTTTACGGGTATTAACAGTGACTTTATCTGCAACAATAAATGCAGAATAAAAACCAACACCAAACTGACCTATCAGTTGCGAATCTTTAACTTGATCGCCGGAAAGTTGCTCAAAGAAATCACTGGTGCCTGATTTTGCAATGGTACCCAGATGTTCGATAACTTCATCGCGGCTCATACCGATACCATTATCGCTAACCGTAATAGTTTTAAGATCTGCATCAAAGCTCAAACGAACACGTAAGTCACCGTCATTTTCAAATAAAGAACCGTCGGAAAGTGCTTTAAAACGTAACTTGTCGGCAGCATCTGCTGCATTAGAGACAAGTTCACGTAGGAATATTTCTTTATTAGAATATAAAGAATGAATCATTAATTTAAGAAGTTTGCCGGTATCCGCGCTAAAAGTATGATTTTGTTGATGTTCCATAATATCTATTTCTCTCAGATTTAGCCTAAACAAGACTTTGGTATAAACGATGAAAATAAAATGGGGTCATAGGATAAAATTTCAAGGTCAACAGGATATTATTTACAAAATAAACTGAGTGATGAGTGTGTGAGGGTAGGATGTCAATCTGAGTAATTTGTTGATTTTTTTTAGCTCTAAAGCAACCCATAGGCGGCTCAACGTGAAATCGCGCATTCAAAACAGATCAAAAAATTAATCCGATGAGTATAAAAATCAATATTAATCAGGCAGATAATATTCACAGCTTCCTATAAACAAAAGATGGTAAATTTAACTCCAAACTACAATTGGATAATTAACAAATCTATCCATGATGAGTTTGCCAACTTCCGTACCGAAGAGAGTAAACGACTCCAAAAGTCGTGATGATGACCGCAAACCAATAAGTCAGCACCAATATCTTTAACCGTTTCCTGTAGATTTTTATTTAGATCGCCGGTTGCAAATAAAGTATTAGCGATCGGATAATCAATATGTTCTGCTAATATTTGTAACTCTTTTTCTAATGAAATACTTCTTTTGCTAACGGGTTCTAATTTACTAAACTCTGAATAACTTAACCCGGTAAAATTATCTGCATAATCTACATCAACATAAATAAGTGATATTTTAGCATTACTATCTTTAGCCAGTGAAACAGCCTTAGCAATGATAAATTCGCTTGAGCTTGATAAATGAACAGCGACTAATATATGTTTATATCCCATAACCTTTCCCTTAATGCAGCATATACGTATCTGATAACAGTAAATTTTAAATAAACTTCCGTTCATAGCCCCATTCAATTTCAGTGCCGGACGCGTAGATGCAGGAATAGTGACTTCCATTTAAATTCCCGCAACAACGAAATGAAACTGCACGGGGCCAGTTTTACTGCGTTTGAGACTTCACTAAATGAACTCACAATAGCGTAATAATTGATGTTAATAGCAATACTGACCACATATTTAATTATTTTCACCCTTAGTATCAAGCCTTACCGCTTAGCTATCGAGATAAACAATTAATAAATCAGTAACCGTCGAATTTACCAGTTTACGTGTTGCTGATAATAACCGACTCCAAAAATCATGGTGATGTCCACAGATCAATAGATCAGCACCTATTTGTTCAACTGCCGCATTTACCTTGCGATTAAAATCCCCCAGCACAACAATAGCATTTTCAACCGGATAGTCAGCTTGATCAGCTAAGGCCTGCAAGTCTTGTTTTAATGCCTTTTCTCTCTCTTCAATAGAAGGTAGTGTAGCAATTTCTAAATTTGCGATGCCTATATTAGAGACATTATCAACATCAACGAAAATAAGTGAAAGTTTAGCGTTTGTATCTTTAGCTAACGAGACCGCTCTGCTGAGCACCTTCTCACTGGATTTAGATAAATCAACCGCAACTAATATATGTTTATAGCTCATGCTGTCCTCACAATTAACTCTATTAATTAACAAATAAAATCATCGTTTAATCTAACGGCTTGAATATCAAAAATAATTTATTTTGATATCGAAAGTAAAGACCCCTATCTTAAATAGGATTAATACCTAAAGCAGTTATAATCGTTTTTAAACAGGTTCAATATAAGATTAGCACTAGCACAAAAATTTTCATGTATTCTATAATGATTTAATGATTTAATGATTTAATGATTTAATGATTTAATGATTTTTCTTAATTTTAACCCTGTTTCTGCTATTTTAAAATATGCCATGCATCACTGCCTATGCGCATAGAATATGTTTTATAAAAAGAGATGCTTGATCATGGAATCATGGAATCATGGAATCATGACAAGTTGAGCTTGACGCGTTCGTAATACTCAGCTGCCGCTGAACAGCGGGGGCCACAGAGCTTATACCAAACGCATTAATAAAGTGATCTGATTTACTATTTAAAATTGGTCATAAATTTAATGGCTGTCTCTCTTGAGCACCAACTAGCACCAACCATGACAACAAACGCATAGCTAGTAGGGTGCATTCTATGCACCGATTTTCACTGCCCACGGTGCATAGAATGCACCCTACCGATAACACCATAGCAAATGCATTTATAAAGTAATCAGATTTACTATTCAAAATCATACCGACGGCTTTGCGAGCTTAAATTTTTCCTTTGAAGCAATTGATCATAAATTTAATGCTTTTGGTATCACCCGCTCGTGAACCATCGCTGCAGCGATACTCGCCCTGCTGCATGCTTTTTTATAATTCCCATGTTCGAATAGTCATCGCATCAAGCGCTTAAACAAAAAAATCCCTGCTGATGTTAGTCAACAGGGATTTTTCTGGATTTAATTGTCTAGCTTGTGCGAGGTTCGGGTGATTAGTTTGTGCAAGAAGCTGGCGATGGAACAGGACTCGCGGAGCTCATCCGCTCATGATACTTTGCTGTCGACTATCACATGATATGAAACCAACTTCGTTGGTACTCTTAACCTTTCCCCATCTAAGAGTCATCACCACAAGTGCTTAAACGAAAAAATCCCTGCTGACGTTAGTCAACAGGGATTTATCGTTTATTAGGCGCTTGGCGATGGAACAGGGTTCGCAGAGCTCACCCGCTCGTGACACTTGCCTGCCGGCAAACTCGCCCTACTCGAGAGTAGGTCATTCACAAAATCAGCAGAATTAAAAAAACCCCACCAGGACTAACCAGTGGGGCTATTTTAATTAGGCGCTTGGCGATGACCTACTCTCACATGGGGAGACCCCACACTACCATCGGCGCAATTGCGTTTCACTTCTGAGTTCGGAATGGGATCAGGTGGTACCACAATGCTATGGTCGCCAAGCATAAAAAGTTAATTAGGAAAGCCTCGTTCCCATGCGCAGCAAAGGAATGCATAGTCACTTAATTTGTTCTTCGCAAAAATCTTTGTAAAATATGTTTCGCAAGCATATCTTTATTTATCTTGGTTACACACTAACCCACTTTGAGTTTTCAAGGAGAAGATTAATAATCTTCTCTGATACTCTTCGCTTATTTGGTCAGTCCAACACCTTTTAGGAGTTGTATGGTTAAGCCTCACGGGTAATTAGTACAAGTTAGCTCAATACATTACTGCACTTACAC
>NZ_JBLIED010000041.1:0-31423 GCF_047632955.1 Psychromonas sp.
TTTAAGGATAGATAGATGTCATATGTAAAACCAGCGGAATTCGTACAAACCATGATCGATGTGGGCGAAGCTAAAGTGAAAACCAGCACGCGTGATTTATTACTGCGCAGTACCATGGCGGGGATCATTCTTTCATTGGCAGTCGTTGTTGCAATCACCGCGATTGTTCAAACTGGTGTCGGCCTAGTCGGGGCTTTAGTCTTTCCCGTTGGTTTTTGTCTATTGATATTAATGGGCTACGACTTAGTGACGGGTGTATTCGGCCTTGCACCTCTCGCTCTATTTGCTAAGCGTCCAGGTATTACTTGGGGTCGCATTCTACGTTGTTGGGGCCTTGTTGGTCTGGGTAACCTGATTGGTTCGCTGATTGTTGCTTTCTTGATCGCAATTTCTTTGACTAAGAACTTCAGTATTGATCCAAATGCTGTGGCGCAAAAATTTATCGCCGTATCGACTGCTCGTTCGGTTGGTTTTGAAAACCTCGGTTTTGATGGTTGGATCACCTGTTTTGTACGCGCTATCTTCTGTAACCTTATGGTCTGTTTAGGCATTGTCGGCGCCATGACAGCACGCAGTGTTGCGGGAAAAATAGCGGCAATGTGGTTACCAATCTTTATCTTCTTCGCGCTTGTCTTTGAGCATACAGTGGTTAATATGTTCTTGTTCCCATTAGGTATGATGTTAGGGGCCGATTTTGGTATTGCGACTTGGTTGAACTTCAACCTTATTCCAACTATTTTAGGTAATATTGTGGGTGGGCTTGTCTTTACTTGTCTCCCTCTTTATTTGACTCACGCTAAGACAGCGCCTGCACTTGACTCAGAGCAAGCTGAGAAAGTAAACGCTGAACCAGCACTTAGTAGAATATAATCTGTTTTAAGTAAAACTTTCGAAGCCCCTTGCTTATGTTTAGGGGCTTTATCCTGCAAAAAATCTTCCTCTTTATAGCCAGCCTAATAACTATATCTATTTATCTATCTATTTATTTTATTAGGGGAGCTAAATTGAGTATTTGGGAAGGCTTCCGGCCTACAGAGAAAAATGCAGGCCGTGAGTTAATGATCAGATATTGATAGTCTTTTTTGTACTAAAAGAGAGGAGGTGAAGCTGCTCCGCTCATATCTTTAAATAACCACAGCATATAGGCGATATAACCGGTTAATAGCATTCCCCCTTCTACGCGGCCCAGTACGCCTGTTTTTCCTTTGCGCCATGCGATTGAGAAGATAATTAACGCAACGGTTAAAGCTATCATCACCGGATAATCTCGAGTTAATACTTCGCTGTCAAAGTTGTCCGGATGAATCAACCCGGGTAACGCCATCACGCCTAAAATATTAAAGATATTGGAGCCGATAATATTACCAACCGCTAAATCAAACTCTTTTTTACGTGCAGCTGCAAGCGTGGCCGCCAGCTCCGGTAAACTGGTGCCAATCGCTACAATAGTCAGGCCAATAATTAAATCACTGATACCAAAATACTGCGCGACATCCACTGCGCCCCAAACCAGCAGACGAGAAGAAGCAATCAACAGCACAATACCAATCACTAACCATTTTAATGCTTCCCCCTTACTGACCTCTTCGGGCAATTCATCCAGTATTTCCTGTGGCAGGCTGTCAGTGTTGTGACTTTTTGCTTCCCATGCGCTGTAGATCAGCATGAAGACCATCATAGTCAATAGGATCAGGCCATCTAAAAAGCCCAGCTTTTGGTCCCAAAGCAAAAATAAACTGGATAATATCAGTGCTAATAATAGCGGCATTTCCCGTTTAAGTAGTTTAGAGTGAATATGCAGCGGATAGAAAATAGCGGTCACCCCCAGCATTAAACCAATATTGGTTATGTTTGAGCCGATCGCATTACCTATCGACAGACCGGTATTACCCTGAGCAGCGGCTATTGCGGAGACTAACATTTCCGGTGCAGATGTGCCTAAACCGACAATTACAACGCCGACAATAAGCGGGGATATTGAAAAACTTCGCGCGGTATTTGAGGCACCTAAAACGAATTTATCAGCGCTCCAGATGAGCAGGGCAAAACCGATAATAATTGCAAGGGCGGGCAATAATAATGTTAGCACAACAGGTAGACTCCATGTGTTTTCTTAAAACAGGCATAAATCCTTCAACTGTAGATTCCCACCTTGCCATTCAGAATTTAATTTTATTTAAAGCGTGCTTCTAAATACAGAGCACAATATAAGGCGGTTTTTTGATATAAAAAAAACGCTGAACATTTTCATGTTCAGCGTTTTCTTAGAGCTATTTAAGAGGTTGTTGACTAACCACGACCTTCAGCAATAGCGGCAACAGCGGCAAGTTCTGCTGTTTGTTTTTCATGCTTTTCTTGACGATCTTGAATATCCATCAATTCATTGGTGATTAGATTTTCTTCAATTTCACGTAGCGCGATAACCGTAGGTTTATCATTTTCCGGATCGACTAAAGGTGTTTTACCTTGAGTTGCAAGCTGGCGAGCTCGACGAGATGCCATTAAGATAAGATCAAAACGATTACCGACTACATTTACTGCATCTTCAACGGTTACACGTGCCATTGCTGAACTCCAAAATTTTAAATACACAAAAACGGGCGCTAATTATACGTTCTAAATCACAATTGATCCACAAACTTCGTGTTGGAATTATTAAGCTAACAATTCTTTAATGGTTATTTGGTATTTAATCGCCTGCTTGGCTTGTTCATTTCGCTGCGCTTTAACAATCGCCGATAACTCTTTCGTGGCGCTGTTAAAATCATCATTAATGATCCACAAACTTCGTGTTGGAATTATTAAGCTAACAATTCTTTAATGGTTATTTGGTATTTAATCGCCTGCTTGGCTTGTTCATTTCGCTGCGCTTTAACACTAGCCGATAACTCTTTCGTGGCGCTGTTAAAATCATCATTAATGATCCACAAACTTCGTGTTGGAATTATTAAGCTAACAATTCTTTAATGGTTATTTGGTATTTAATCGCCTGCTTGACTTGTTCATTTCGTTGCGCTTTAACAATCGCCGATAACTCTTTCGTGGCGCTGTTAAAATCATCATTAATGATCCACAAACTTCGTGTTGGAATTATTAAGCTAACAATTCTTTAATTGTTATTTGGTATTTAATCGCCTGCTTGGCTTGTTCATTTCGCTGCGCTTTAACACTAGCCGATAACTCTTTCGTGGCGCTGTCAAAATCATCATTAATGATCCACAAACTTCGTATTAGGATTATTGTGCTAACAATTCTTTAATGGTTGTTTGGTGCTTAAGCGTCTGCTTGGCTTGTTTATTTCGCTGCGCTTTAACAATCGCCGATAACTCTTCCGTGGCGCACTTAAAATTATCATTAATGATCAAATAATCGTATTCATCATAATGCGACATTTCAGATTGTGCCTGCTCCATACGCTTGGTTATGATCTCTTTACTGTCTTGACCACGCGTGTTTAAGCGTGCTTCTAACTCTTTGCGGCTAGGGGGAAGAATAAAGATACCTTTAGCCTCTGGCAGCATTTTTCTAACCTGTCGTGCACCTTGCCAGTCAATATCCAACAGTACATCGATTCCTTTAGTGAGCGCCTCTTCTATGGCGATCCGCGAGGTGCCGTAATAGTTGCCAAAGACTTCCGCCCATTCAAAAAAAGCATTTTCAGCAATCAATTTTTTAAACGTTTCTGTACTTACAAAATGATAATGCTGACCATCCACTTCGCCGGCACGCGGAGCACGTGTTGTGTGAGAAATAGAAACCTGTGCCTGCCAATCTCTTTTTTCTGCTAAAAATGCATTGATAAGGCTTGATTTTCCTGCTCCGCTTGGAGCAGATACAATATACAGTGTGCCGACTTGGGACATAAAAAAGCATTCCTGAAAGTATTAATTAGATCTAACCACCCCTTTTTTAATTCAAGAATGGGCAGTGATTTTACGAGTCGCGAATTATCCCTTATTTTTAAAGTGAAGTCTGTTGAATCGACTTTTTAATTTTGATAAGGGTTGATTAACCCACTATTTACGCAGATGAACGCTTTCCACCTGGTGATTGGCTGCCTTGGTCAGGATCAGGTTTGCTCTATCCCGGGTTGGACGAATATTTTCTTCCAAATTAACCCCGTTGATTTCGTCCCATATTTTTTCCGCAATTTCAATGGCGTTAGTTTCTTCCATTTGCGAATAACTATGGAAATAGGCTTTAGGATCCGTAAATGCACCTTCACGAAATTTTAGAAAGCGTTGTACATACCATTTTTTTAAGAGCTGCGTGTCTGCGTCGACGAAGATAGAAAAATCTACAAAATCAGAAACAAAAGAGCGCTGCGGATAATGTGGATAATTAATTGCACTTTGTAATACATTTAAACCCTCTAATATAACAATATCGGGTTTTGCAAGGTGTAACTTTTTATCGGGCAATATATCGTAGGTCAGATGTGAATATATTGGTGCAGAAATCAACTCTTTGCCGGACTTTATTGCGGAAACAAAATCAATTAAGGCTTTGATATCAAAACTCTCTGGAAATCCCTTTTTGTGCATGAGATTACGTGCAACCAGTTCCTGGTTAGGTCGTAAAAAGCCATCCGTTGTCACTAGTGCAACTTTGGGGTGCTCCGGCCAGTGAGATAACATCGCTTGAAGGATACGCGCTGTGGTACTTTTACCCACGGCAACACTGCCGGCAATACCAATAATATAAGGTACGTTGTCATTCTTTGAGTTTAAAAATTTATCGCGCACGGTATGGCGACGCTGCTGCGTTTTGACGTATAAATTAAGCAGACGGGAGAGTGGCAGGTAAATATCAATCACTTCTTGAATGGAAAGTGATTCGTTAATCCCCTGTAACTGTCTCAGGTCGCCTTCCGAGAGGGTTAACTTAACATTGTCGCGCAATTCAGCCCACTTTTCTCTTTCAAAGTGCATATAGGCATCGTGGGCGTTATACTGAGCTGCTATAGCTGTGGTGCTTATTGTCACCAGTTTCTTGCTCTATGTAAATTGATTTGGCATTACCTTCCGGGTTATCTGTTTTTATATGGTATTGCTCGGCGGGTTTTATTAACAACTCAAAGAGGTTAACCAATGTTTGTTGCGATTGTTCAACGTTACTTTGTCCTACCAAACGAGCAAAGGCGGCATCATAATCACTTTCAACCCAGCAGGTGTAATCATAAAGATCTAAATAGGCTTCCTGCAAAAGATAAACACCTTCAATAATGATGATCTCTATATTTTGAAAGTTATATTCAACCGTGCGCGGATTTAAAACATCTTCAAGGGTGACCGATGTTTTGATACTACCGAACAATTTTAGAGGTAAAATGAGCTGTTCGAACATTTCATCAAAGCGGTAGGCGTTCAGATAATATTCTTCCGGGCTGCTCATGACGTTAAAACGTACATTTTCAGCGGCTTCCCAGTCATCGGTATGGATCACTGCAACTCGAACACCCTGAAGTTTTAGCGCATCAGCAATCTTTTCGCTTAACGCGCGTTTACCGCCGCCCTCAATCCCACTAATCGCGATGATTTGTGCTTTTGTTGACTCATTTTTATTATAACTATCCAGTAAAGCCGCTTTCAGTTGCTCTGCGCTGTTAAAGATGGTTTTCAAATGGGCAATTCCTTTACGTTATAGCTGGCCATAACAAGTATCAAGGCTGGCCTTTCGCTCTTCGCCTTGTGAAGATGCCTTTTAATAACGTTCATTAAGAGGCATAGGTAACTTGTTGTTCTAATTATATAATAATAATGGCCTTGATATTAGTTTTTCTTCTGCGTTAAGAAAGTGACCAGTGCAACAAACTCTTCATTACTTCTTATGGAGCTTGTGTTTACTTTATATTTACCATTAACAATTAAGGTCGGCACGCCCCGGATGTTGAATGTTTCGGTATCTCGTTTCATTTGCGACGCTAATCCGCTGACCGGAAAACTCGCTAATGCATTTTCTGCTTCTTGTTTGTCAACGCCCGCTTTTTCAAACAGTTCAAGTACACCTTCCCGGCCATTAATGGCTTTACGTTGAGTATGTATTTGATCAAAAATGATACTTGAAAGCTTATCTTCTACATTGAGGATTTCTGCTGCGGCATAAGCCTTAGTTAATTCCGGCCCCATTTCCTTACCTAAAAAGTTTACATGCACTTTTTTTATTTTTACCTGCTCAGGTAAGTTTTGTTTAAGATTATTCATCAAAGGTTCAAATTTAAAGCAATGCGGGCAGAAAAATGAGAAAAACTCCTTCACTTCCGGGGTGGCGGTGGCTGTTTGCTTGATCACTTCGTAGTGAGTTCCTTCCTCAAAATCAACGGCTTGTGCGGAAAGTGGGAATATAATCATAGCCATTAGTAAGGCAAAAATCTTTTTCATTGTTGTTCCTTTGGTTAAATTGGTCACGGGCTTATTTTATCTTTAATAATTCGGTTGTAAAGAAATCGGTGCTTGCTTTAGGGCGATTAATTGATCTTTAAGTGACTGTAATAGCTCTTTCCAATATTCATCCGTTATAAACCACGGAAAATTAAGTGGAAAAGCGGGGTCCGACCAACGTTTATTAATCCAGTTAACATAATTAATGATGCGCATTGTGCGTAGCGTTTCGATCAAGCATAACTGATTCCGGTCAAAATCACACTCTTCTTCGTAACCTTCTAATAACATTGATAATTGAAGCTGTTTCTCCGCGTTTGTGCCGCTCAATAAGAGCCACAGATCCTGAACGGCCGGACCCATTTTACAGTCATCAAAATCGACAAAATAGGGCGAATTATCTTTCACCAAAATATTACTTGCATGGCAATCTCCGTGTAAGCGGATTATTTTATGCTGGTGATTATTAAATTGCCTGGTTGTTTCAATTTCAAGGGCCTCAAGTGTTGCAAATAGCGGTGCGCGCAGAGATTTTGGAATATAAGGACTGCTGCGCAGTGCTTTAATCGGGTTTGACAACATAATTTCAATATTAAGCGGCTCTCTGTATTTAAAGGTCTCCTGACCTGCAATGCGGTGCATTTTTCCTAACGCGCAACCCACATCATAGAGTATATCAATATTATCAAGCTCCATGGAACGTGCTGATAAACTATGAAATAAGGCAAAATAATAACCTTCAAAGTAAAATAAGGTTTGTTGATTAATTTCTATTGGAGAGGCAATTTGACAGCCGTTTTGATCTAAAATCTGGCAAAATTGGTGCTCTTCTTTTAATTGCGCTTCACTCCAGTGTTGTGGCCTGTAAAACTTCACCACATAGCGAATTTTATTTTCATCGGTAAATAAAGACACGCGATTTTCATAGGAGTTCAGAGAGATTAACCCGGATGCCGGATAAACCGCAATTGATGCCAGAGCATCAAGTTGCAGTTCAGGCGTGAGAGATTGGTAACTGAAATTTGCTTGCACTGGCATTTACTCGATAAAAAAGGGCTTACGCCCTTAATAATTTATTTGTTTATAAACCAAGAAAGAAGGTTGTTTTTTGTTCTATTGTTTCAACTTCACCCGACGCTCCGGTTAGCGTAATGGTAATGTTAATCCTTTTTTCCTTAATTTCATAAGGATCAACGGCAATCGCAATAGGCTGGGTTAATACTTCGCCCGGTTTTATCACAATTTGGCTGGGACCAATCAGTTTAGCATCTTGCAGACCGGAAAAAGACAGATCATAGGTTTGGGTGGTGATGGTTTTATTGAGTATTTTTAAGGTGTAGGTATTTTCAATTAACCCCTGGCTATTTTCTCGGTATAAGACGTTACGATCGCGAAGAATTTCCATTTCGGCACTGCTTAAATTGATAATATTAACGAAAAACATGGCGACCATTATCAATAATAAAATACCGTAACCGATAATTTTAGGACGTAATACGTGGGTTTCTTTACCCTCTAACTTTTGTTCCGTGGTATAGGAGATTAATCCGCGCGGATAACCCATTTTATCCATAGTATAATCGCAGGCATCAACACAAGCCCCGCAGTTAATACACTCATATTGTAAACCGTCACGAATATCTATGCCCGTCGGGCAGACTTGTACACAAAGGTCGCAATCAATACAATCCCCTAATCCTAAATCCTGTGGAGAATCTTTGCGTCTTCTTGGGCCGCGTTTTTCTCCGCGTTCTGCATCATAACCGACAATAAAAGTATCTTTATCAAACATGGCTGACTGAAAGCGGGCATAAGGGCACATATGCAGGCACACAATGGATCTCATCCAACCGGCATTGATGTAGGTAGCCGCGGCAAAAAAGAGCACACTGGCGGTGGTTGCAAAACCGGCATTAAAAGTAAAAAAATCGCTGTACAGTTCACTAACCGATACGAAATAAGAGCAAAAAGCTAAACCCGTGAGTAAAGAAATGATTATCCAGCCGCTATGTTTTGCGGTTTTCCGCCAGACTTTATTAAAGCTCCAGGGCATCTGATCCAGTCTTTTGCGTTTATTGGCACTGCCTTCAAAGCGCTCTTCAAACCAGATAAATATAAATGTCCAAACCGTTTGCGGACAGGTATAACCACACCACACTCGGCCCAAATAGGTGGTAATAAAGAATAAAGCAAAGGCTGCAATGATAAATACCCAGGCGAGCAGAGTCAGATCCTGCGGAAACAGGGTCATATTAAAAATATGATACTGTTGAGCGGCAATATCAAATAAAATTGCTTGCTGTCCATTCCACCTTATTAGGGGCAGAGCAATAAATAATACAATTAATCCCCAGCCCGTATAACGACGCAGTTTTTGATAGAATCCATAAATGGCGCGCACATAAATACGGTTGCTCGGATTATATTGTTCAACGCCGCTTACATTGCTGCTGTCTATCTCTTTTATTTTAATACGTTCAGTCATCATTAAAGCCTGAAATGTGGTATTTGGGAATCATATTATAAAGGAAGTTAGTTAAATAAAAATAATGGATTTGCAGATAAGACTAATTTGACTCATTAATTGATCCTAACTAGCAACAATGATCATTTTTTTAGTTTTTTTGAAGCTCAGGAAGTGGCGCTGCAGAGGTTTCTAACTAATAAATCATTATTACATGCCGTTCGCAGGGCAAACGGCATGACGGTTTTTTAAAAGATCAATTTTATAGAATGATATCTTTCAATCTTTGATCTTTTCTATCCAGGTAATGAGTCGAGCGGATACGACGTATGGTACGTGATTTACCGCGTACCAATAAGGTTTCTGTCGTTGCTAAAAGGCCATCTGCGGTGACACCTTCTACTAAATCACCTTTAGTAATACCGGTTGCAGAAAAAATGATGTTGTCATTTTTAACTAGATCTTCAAGTTTTAATATTGTGTTAACTTCAATGCCGGCTGCTTCACAACGAGCCGTTTCTTCTGCACCAATTCTGATATTTTCCTCTGTTGCCCCTTTGACCATCGGGCGAGGGATCAGGCGTGCTTGCATATTACCGTCTAATGCGCGCACCACAGCGGCAGAAATAACACCTTCAGGTGCGCCACCAATACAATACAAAACATCTACCTGGTTATCCGGCATACAGGCTAATACAGAGATCGCAACATCACCGTCAGGAATGGCAAAAACGCGCACTCCTAAACCCTGCATATCCTTGATAATTCGGTCATGACGCGGTTTGGCTAAGGTAGCAACGGTTAATTGACCTAAGGGTTTACCTAATGCAGCTGCAATGGCTTTTAAGTTTTGCTCTAAAGAGAGATTTAAATCAATGGCATTTTTAGCATTCGGTCCAACAATTAATTTTTCCATGTACATATCAGGCGCACGTAAAAAACTGCCTTTTTCGCCAACCGCTAAGACGGCTAATGCATTGGACTGGCCCATGGCCGTCATTCGAGTACCTTCGATAGGGTCGACTGCGATATCAACAGTATCACCGATGCCGGTACCAACGTGCTCACCAATATAAAGCATTGGCGCTTCATCAATCTCACCTTCACCAATAACGATTTCACCATCAATATCAATTTGATTAAAAGTTAAACGCATTGCTTCTACGGCTGCGCCGTCGGCGGTGTTTTTATCACCCCGTCCTAACCATTTATAGCCGGCTAGTGCCGCCGCTTCTGTTACTCGACAAAATTCTATTTCTAATCCGCGTCTCATTTTTGAGCTCCCACTTTAATATATTTTTATTTGCTAACTATACAGGAGAATTAGCTACAATTTTTTGTTATTAGATTATTTAATCAGTACTTTTACTGCTTGTTCAAATTTATCCATGGCTTGATCAATTTCTTGGTTACTGATATTGAGTGCCGGTGCGAAACGGATCACACTTGCACCTGCGGCCAGTACTAATAAACCTTGATCTGCACTGGCCAGCAGTAAATCTTTTGCGCGGCCCTGGTACTGTTCATTTAAAACCGCTCCCAGTAATAAACCCGCACCACGAACCTCTTTGAAAACATTATATTGCTGGTTTATTTTTTCCAGAGCGTGACGTATTAAACGCTCTTTTTCTTTTACCCCGTTTAAGATTTCATCGCTATTGATTAACTCAAATGCCTTGCTGGCAACGGCACAAGCAAGTGGGTTGCCGCCAAAGGTCGTACCGTGTGTTCCTACCGTTAGGCTGGCTGCAAATTTAGTTAAGGTGAGCATTGCTGAAATAGGGAAACCTGCCCCCAAGGATTTTGCAGAGGTAAGTACATCCGGGGTGACACCTAATGCCATGTAAGCAAATAATGAACCGGTGCGGCCCATACCCGTTTGCACTTCATCGAAAATCATAAGCGCATTATATTTATCACAGAGTTTACGGACACCTTGCGCAAAGGATTTTTCTATTGGTAAAACGCCCCCTTCACCCTGCAGGGGTTCAAGTATAACAGCACAGGTTTTATCGGACATGGCATTTTCCAAGGCACTCAAATCATTGTAATCAAGGTGTGTTATATCTGCGGGTTTGGGCCCAAAACCATCGGAGTAAGGTGCATGCCCTCCGGTGCTGACAGTAAAAAATGTGCGTCCATGAAAACCGTGATGAAAGGCGATAATTTCAGTTTTTTCCTGGCCGTAATTATCAAAGGCAAAACGACGTGCTAATTTTAACGCAGCTTCATTGGCTTCTGCGCCGGAATTTGCAAAAAAAACTTTTTCTGCAAAAGTATTATCAATAATCTGCTGTGCCAACTGTAAAACCGGCTCGTTGGTATAATAATTACTGACATGCCAGAGCTTTTTAGCCTGTTCGGTTAATGCGGCCACTAATTCCGGATGTGCATGACCCAGTGCGTTTACAGCAATACCACCAGTCAGGTCAAGATATTCGCGGTTGTCTTGATCCCAAACACGAGAGCCTTCACCACGAACAGGGATCATTGCCAAAGGAGCATAATTGGGCACCATAATTTGATCAAAAAGAGCGCGAGTGACGGCAGGAGTTGACATAAATAAATCCTTTAAAATAAAAACACCAAGTGAGGGTTTAAAATAATGAGCGCTAATATACGCACTTATTTTTTGAAACCAAGTGATTGAGCAATAAAATTGTTGAGCAGTTTTAAACCTTGTTCAGACATAATGCTTTCGGGATGGAATTGTACCCCCTCAAGCGCTAATGTTTTATGACGGATAGCCATTATTTCATCGCTGTTAAGCACCGTTGACGTTACCTCCAGACAACTTGGCAGACTGCCCGGGTCAAGTACCAGACTATGGTAACGCGTGACATTCAGAGGGTTATTTAACCCTTTGAATACCCCTTGACCGTCATGCTTAATCAATGAATTTTTACCATGCATCACTTTATTGGCGCGCACGACTTTTGCGCCACAAACCTGACCGATACTTTGATGCCCGAGGCAGACTCCTAATAAAGGAATTTGACCCGCAAAATGTTCAATGGTTTTTAATGAAATACCGGCTGCATCGGGTGTGCAGGGGCCGGGTGAAATAACTATCTGATCCGGATTTAAGTCAGTAATTTCCTGTAGACTTACCTGATCATTTCTTTTGACTATAACCTCTTGCTTTAATTGGCCAAAATATTGAACCAAATTGTAAGTAAAAGAGTCATAATTGTCGATCATCAAAAGCATTGGAAAATCACCCATCATAAAATAGCAGGGACTTATTTTATCATTACAACTCTAAACCACCTACACTAAAACCAAGTCTGAAATTAACGTGCTGATCTATTGATCGTCTGTTTACGTATATTTGGATACAAAATAGCGTTAGAAAGCCACTCTCGAGAGCGGATTTAATCAAATTTCAATTATATAAATGAAGTCATTGGAGTCATTATGGATAAGGGAAAAGTGTTGCTAAGCGGTTCATCTGGTTTGGTTGGAACGGCTTTAAGTGAGCTTTTGACAGCAGAAGGTTATCAGGTTGGCAGGTTATTGCGCAGCGAGCAGGCGGGGCAGCCTTACTGGAATATTCAGCAGCACTATCTTGAACTTAAGGAGTTTGAAAATCCCGATGTAATTATTCACCTGGCGGGTGAGAATATAGGTGACGGGCGATGGACAAATGACAAAAAAAAGAAACTGCTGGAAAGTCGAACCCTGTCTACCCAATTGCTGGTCGATCATTTCAAAAAAGCCCAGCCCGCACCTAAACTTTTTATCTGTGCTTCGGCAATTGGTTTTTATGGTAATAGAGGCGATCAGAAGCTTGATGAAAATAGTGCGGCGGGTACTGATTTTGTCAGTCAATTGGCATCAGACTGGGAAGAAAGCAGCCAGGGTATCAAAGAGGCCGGCACCCGACTCGTGAATCTGCGCACTGGTATCGTTATCAGTAAAAAGGGCGGAGCGTTAGCAAAAATGTTACCGGCTTTTAAACTGGGTTTAGGCGGGAAAATCGGCTCTGGTAAGCAAATCATGAGCTGGATTGATATTAACGATATGCTCCGCGCTATTTTATTTGTGATTGAAAATAATAATATTCAAGGACCGGTAAATTTGGTCTCACCCAATCCGGTAACCAATCAGGTATTTAGCCAACTGCTGGCAAAACAGTTAAATCGTCCCTGCATTTTTCCCCTGCCTGAAGTGCTGGTCAAGTTGTTGTTTGCGCAAATGGGTAAGGAATTATTGCTTTCAAGTACGCGGGTATTACCTGAAAAGTTGCTGGATGCGGGGTTTGCCTTTAAGTATGGCAAGTTAGAAGAGAGTTTTTGCAGCAGTTTGGGGGTAGGTGAGAATAAGTTGTGCACTTAAATCAAAGGAAAGGGCAGCCGAAGCTGCCCTAAGTTTAGTCACTCTGTCTTATCCGTGACAGTCGAAGCTCCCTGCTGTATATCCCTATTGACTATTGCCACTCAAGGCATCCACTTCCCTAATCCTTTGGGTTTAATCCGTTTTATATCCATATCAGATAAACACTCCTGTTTGTCTGTCCTCTCCCTTTCCCTGGGAGGTGTCCGTTTTTGTCATCCTGACTTAATAATGCTAATCCTAAGTATTATTAATCACTTTTATCCATAAAGTGTCCCTTACTACATCCCGTAGTGGTTCCTTTTATCATCCTGATATATAAAGCGGCCCTGCTTTATAAGCTCCCAATCCCGGGGTGTCCCTGTGTCTTCCTGACCAGATAACAATCTCTATCTGTCCATAACAATCAACTTACTATTGTTATTTCTGCATCCTTTTATGATGGCTTTACTTCCTGTAAAGCTATCTTCGTTCCTGCAGGACTAATAGTAAGCTTTTATCTCAAAAATATTAATAATAAAAACCATAATTTCATTGGTTATGTGACGGAGAGTTGAAATAACCTTTTTAATTACAGTGTGTTGCGTTTTAGGTCTTGTTTTGGAATAGTTTTTTCTCTGCTTCATTGACACAATGTCGTCGATTATTAATGGTCAATCTCCTACAAAATATAGTTGTTTATTGTTAAAAAAATCCTTGCCAAATAACTCCGGCTATTTTTTGTACAAATTAGAGCGGCAAGGTAATAATGGTCGTCTGCTTTAATATTCGTTTGTTATAAAAAGAAAGGGCAGCCGAAGCTGCCCTTAATCGTATTATTTCCCAAACCCATTGGGTTATATCCCTATAAGATAAATAATTCTGTTTATCTTTCATCCGTCTTTCCTTGACAGATTTTTTACACGGATTTAATTATAAAATCCGTGTCTAACCGGTAATTAGAAGTTGTAACGCAGGCCAGCTACTAGCTCATCATCACCAGCGTCGGTGTTATCCAGTTTATATGAAGCATAAGTACGCAGGTTTTTGTTAAAGCGGTACTGTCCTTCCAGTGCAACGTAGTCTTCTGTATCGCCGGCTAGATCTTCTTCAGCCGTACCGTACATTGCAATCATGCGGAATTCTTTAGTGAATTTGTATTGCGCAGCAACTTCTACAGAAGTGAAATCATCGTTATCAGCTACCGATCCCATGGCGTAGGTTGCAGCTAGATATAAATCTTCAAACGTATATCCCGCACCTAAAGTTACTTGATTTTGTTGATCCTGGTCTGCATATGAAGCACCCAGGTCTAAACCGAAGTCCATTGAGTACAAAGCTGATAAACCAAAGGCATCTTCAGCGGCATCACCTTCGGTCTCAGAACCGTTAGCAATATAGTTCGCTTTTAGTGCTAAACCCTGAATAGAATTGTTGGCAAAAACAAAGTTATTTGATTCTTTATCCGATGCACTGTCGATGTACTGCTGCAGACCTGAATGATACGAGGCAATATCGGTCATATCAGAGATTTGTACGCTAGCTGTGTCTTGACGGCCGTAAGAAAAATCACCAGCTTCGGTGCCAATACCAGCAAACAGGTAGCGGTTTTCTGCTACCTCACCAGGTTTAATTTCATATTCCATAAAAGCAAAACCGCTGAGGCTTTCAGAAATTTTTGTTTCACCTTCAAAATTAATACGTGCACGGCTTTCATCTAACATTGAACCATCAACTGCATCGGAAAATAGCGCGCGGACTTCAGCTCGGCCGCCGATTGATAATTTAGTATCTTCCTTATCGTAAACCGTTGCTGCACTTACCGCACCTGAAACGAAACTGCTAAGGATCAAAGTTGCTAATAATGTCTTTTTCATAATTATTCCATATATAGTTAGTTAAAGGTTTTCGTTTTAGTTTTCAGCTCTGTGGCTGTTTGCGAAAAGAAGCATAACTTTTTACTGTGACAGTCTTGTGACAAAAACAGGGGCATATCGAAAAAAATAGAGAATATTTTTAGCAGGTGAGGGGCGATAATGATAATTATTACGAAGCTAGTTGAGGGCACAAAAAAGCCGCTGAGCAGCGGCTTTTATTTACAGAATAATTTTATTGCTTATTTGCCAATACAGAAGCTTGAAAATATTTTTCCGAGCAGATCATCGGAGCTGAATTCGCCGGTAATTTCACTCAGATATTGTTGGGTTAATCTTAACTCTTCGGCTAATAATTCACCCGCTCGATACTCTTCCAATTGGACTTTACCTTCCAGCAAATGACGCTGGGCGTTATCAATGGCTTCTAAATGGCGGCGTCTTGCCATAAACCCACTGGTGGTATGACCCTGATAACCCATAATATCTTTAAGATGTTCTTTTAATAAGTCCACCCCCTGGCCGGTTTTTGCTGAAATTCGATAAACGGGATGCTCATGACTTTTCGTAACAGTTAACGGCTCTCCGGTTAAATCCGCTTTATTACGCACCACGGTTAGGCCAACTGACTTGGGCAGTTTATCAATAAAATCCGGCCAAATTTGACGTGGATCTTCAGCATCGGTGGTGGTGGCATCGAGCATAAACAGGATACGATCCGCTGTTGTTATCTCCTGCCAGGCGCGTTCAATGCCTATTTTTTCAATTTCATCGGCACCTTCACGCAGACCCGCGGTATCAATAATATGTAGTGGCATGCCATCAATGTGAATATGTTCGCGCATCACATCACGGGTAGTACCGGCAATGTCGGTGACAATGGCACGCTCGACGCCCACCAGGCTGTTCAATAAACTGGATTTTCCGGCATTTGGCCGTCCTGCAATAACCACCTTCATACCATCACGTAAAATAGCGCCCTGTTTGGCCTGCTCTTTTACCGCTTCCAGGTTAGCGATTATTTGGTATAAATCTTTGGCAATTTTACCGTCACTTAAAAAATCGACCTCCTCTTCAGGGAAATCAATAGAGGCTTCAACATAAATGCGTAAATAGATGAGGCTTTCAACAAGATCATCTATTTTTTCTGAAAACTCACCCTGTAAAGAACGCAGGGCACTTTTGGCCGCTTGTTCAGAGGTTGCTTCAATTAAATCAGCAATCGCTTCAGCTTGTGCCAAATCCAGTTTATCGTTCATAAATGCGCGTTCTGAAAACTCTCCCGGATTGGCACTGCGCAGGTTTTTCATGCTTAAAATTGCTTTAATAAGCATATCCATCACCACCGGACCACCGTGTCCCTGAAGTTCCAATACATCTTCACCGGTAAATGAATTGGGCGCTTTAAAAAACAGTGCAATACCTTTATCCAGCACTTCGCTATGTTGATCGTTAAAGGGTAAGTATTCGGCTAAACGCAGTTTAGGCACTTTACCCAAAATAACCTTTGCGACTGCCTCTGCATCCGGCCCTGAAACGCGAACAATACCAACACCACCACGACCGGGTGCGGTTGCTTGAGCAACAATTGTATCAGTAGCTTTGATCATGATTAGACCTCAAAATTTAAATGATCATACCCAAATCACTTGAATAGGCTAATTTCTGCCGCTGCAAGTGATTTGGGTATATATAAAAAAGGCGACTTATAGTCGCCTTTTTATCAATGGTTACCGGGAAAATAAATTATTTTTTATCCAGCACCACAGGTTCTTTTTGCTTTGGATGCAAACCTTTCTTTTCAAAGCTGCGATAAATCAGCGTTTGTTGAATTAAGGTAACAACATTACTCATCAACCAGTAAAGTACCAGACCTGCAGGGAACCATAGGAAGAAGAAAGTGAAAATAACCGGCATAAACTGCATTACTTTCTGCTGCATTGGATCTTGTACGGTTGTTGGAGACATTTTCTGGATAAAGAACATGCTGATACCCATCAGGATTGGCATGATGTAATAAGGGTCTTGTACCGACAGATCCTGAATCCATAACATAAAGGGTGCATGACGCAATTCAACCGATTCCATCAATGACCAGTATAATGCAATGAAAATAGGCATTTGTAATAGGATAGGGAAACAACCACCAAGCGGATTGACTTTCTCTTTCTTATACAGCTCCATCATTGCTTTTGATACTTTCTGACGGTCCTCTCCATACTTTTCACGTAATTCTTGAATCTTAGGTTGCAGCAGACGCATTTTAGCCATAGAGGTGTATTGCGCTTTAGTAAGCGGGTAAAGTGCACCTTTTACGGTAAAAGTGATCAGGATGATCGCAACACCCCAGTTGCCAACAATGCCCTGGAAGAATAACAACAGTTTGAACAACGGTTGAGCAATAAACCATAACCAACCGTAATCAACGGTTAAATCAAGATGATTTGCAACAACTGCCATTTTTTCCTGTATTTTAGGGCCGACCCACAAATTAGTCTCAAGCTCAGCAACACTTTGTGCGGCAACGGTTTTTGATGGAGCTTTAAAGCCTATAGCGGCATCCTTATCTTGAATAATGTTGCTGTACAGTACATTTTCATCCGTAGGGGACGGGATCCATGCAGATACAAAATAATGTTGTAACATTGCCACCCAACCACCTTGGGTTGTTCTGTTCAACGCGCCATCTTTCATATCATCAAAGCTGTATTTTTCGTAACGGACATCCGTTGCTGAGAAAGCGCCACCGCGATAAACAGGCATCACCATACTGCCGGTATCATCGGATAATGATTCCCTTAATTGAGCATAAAGCTGAACATTGATTGGGCTATCTGTCTTGTTTTCAATTTGGTAAGCAACATTAGTCACATATTCACCGCGTTTAAGGGTGAAGGTTTTAGTGAAAATATTACCATCGGCATCAACAAAATGCAGCGTTGTGGATACTTCATTCTGGCCATCGGCTAAGACAGATTCTGTATCGGCTGTATTATATAAAGGACGGCCATTTTTATTGGCATCCGGGCCTTGCCCAATCAAACCACTTTGTGCGATATAGGTAAAACCATTACCGCTATCCAATAGACGGTAAGGGGTGTCGGAATTAAGCTCGTCACTATGTTTTAATAGATCGGCTGTAATAATATCACCACCAACCAGAGAGATGCTTAAGCGTAATTGATCATTTTCCAGGGTAACGGATTGACTCGCTGGCATCTGAGCTGGGGCTGGTTCTGTACTGCTTTGCCCGGGTGAATTTGGTACTCCCTCACTTAAATTGGTGTTGGAAGCAACTGAAGCCGGAATAGATGAATCAACTTGTTCTGTTTGCACTTGCGGAGCGACTTCAGGATTTTTTTCGTCGACCCATGCGGTATAAAGCAAAAAGCTCACAAACAGCAGAGCGAGTAAAAGTAAATTGCGTTGGGATTCCATAAGGTTTCTTATTCTCTATTTAGTTAGATTTATTTTTATTAGCACAACAAGTAGGCACAGGATCGTAACCACCCTCACTTAAAGGCTGGCATTTTATAATACGCGCAGCCGCGAACCAACAACCTTTTATTATTCCGTGTAATTTTATCGCTTCGATCGCATATTGTGAACAAGTTGGCGTAAAACGACAACGTGGGCCAATCATTGGGCTAATAAATACTTGATAACCGCGAATCAATTTGATTACTACCCATTGCACCGCTGCACTAATTTCCGCCATAATTTATCCAATATTTTGTTGATTTCTTGATTTGATAAATCCGCAATACCTGCTTTAGCAATAACAACAATATCTATTGCAGGGAGTTGGTGTTGCTGGTGACGAAATTGCTCTCTAACAATGCGACGAATACGATTACGCCCTACGGCACGTTTAATGTGCTTTTTGGGAATAGCCATTCCGATGCGAGGATGATCTAGGGTGTTTTTTCGAGCTAGAAGAGTCAGATAGGGGGAAACTGCCGGGACAGCATTTTTAAAAACAGGTTGAAAATCTTCGGGAGTTAGCAAACGCAACTCCCGAGAAAACGAATAATTCACCACGTCTGGTAGATTATGCGCTTAAGCTTGAGCGGCCTTTAGCACGACGACGAGCTAGTACGTTACGACCATTTTTAGTCGCCATACGAGTTCGGAAACCGTGTGAACGCTTGCGCTTAATGTTACTTGGTTGGAAAGTACGTTTCATGCTCTTTTCCACTATTGTTAAGTACGGTACAGTAGCTAATGTTTTTAGCTTATTATTGATAAATTACTTTACTAGTAACTCAGAAATAATAAATAAAAACCGTCAGCCGATTAAAAAGAGAGCGAATTCTATGTATTGATCGACTAAAAGTCAATCAGAGATGCTTCTTTCGGCACATTAAAATTTTTACTTTAACAAGCATAAGCTCGTATTAGATAAGATAATGTACGCGCCAGACTCGTAGTCAGGGTGAAAGGATTATATAGAAGCGTCATTAATAAGCAAGGATCTTAGGGTGATCTTTCTGTTATTTATCCTTGAAAGGATTGCACTTAAGAGATCCTTATTGTTAATCGCCCGGTCAGTACCGCGCTATTATTTTGAAGGATCTTTTTTACACACCTTTTTAAAGCGATAAATAGTGTTAAGCACTGCGAGTCGTTATAATGATTACCCTTTTTATTATAATATGACTGATTTGCGCGCCCGCGAATGATGTTTTTTATATTAAGCAGTTGTCTGCATTTTTATTATTTGGAGCTCTCCAATTGAAGAAATTTATAGTCTGGCCGGTGTTAAGTGCTTTATTAGTGATTACCAGCCTTCTTAGCACTTTGGCAGCGGCTGCTGCTCCGCAAACGTCTACGGGTTGGATAACCGACTTTAATCATCCTCCGGTGAGCCTATTAGCCGAGTTAACCGGGCAAATAGATAAAGATAAACAAAGCGTTAATGCTTTATTACAGGTTAAACTTTCGGGCGAATGGAAAACCTATTGGCGTTCACCCGGTGAAGGGGGAGTTGCACCGAGCTTTGATTTCTCCGACTCAAGCAATATCAAAGAGGTGAACTGGTTGTGGCCGGCACCTAAACGTTATCCGGTCTCGGGAGTGGAAACCATCGGTTACAAAGGGCTGATTAATTTCCCGTTAACCATAGTGCTGCAGGATATCGGTAAAGCGGCTCACTTAAAAGGGATATTAACGCTTGCTTCGTGCACTAACATTTGTGTTTTAAGTGATTATGAAATTAACCTTGTATTTGATCCTGATACTCTGGTGAGCGATCCCGAAGTGGTCTTTAAATTCGGTCAGGCACTCGGTACTATTCCGATTTTAATGACTGAGCAGCAACTTTTACAGCAGCAGGATAACGCCATTATTAGCCGGGTACGTTCCTCCTGGAATCCATTAAAACAGCAGTTAGTAGTACAAGTAAATAATAAATTTGGCTGGTCTAAACCGGATCTGTTTATTGACTCAGACTCCCCTGATCTTGAGTATGTTACTTTTTCTGCGCCTGAAATTAACATTTCAAACAATACACTGACCGCGACTATTGGTGCTTCAAGCTGGTCCGGTGAGGTTGATTTAACCAATAAAACTATCCATGCAACTGTGCTTGATACTGATACCAGCGTGGAGTTGGTGACAACGACATCGGATCAAATTATCCGCAGTAACACTGCAGATGGTCTGTTGGTTATGTTTTTAATTGCCCTGTTAGGTGGTTTGATTCTTAATATTATGCCCTGTGTTTTACCTGTATTAGGGATGAAACTGAGCTCTATTTTATCTGCCCAGGGCATACAGCGTCGCCAAATTCGCAGACAATTCTTAGCCTCCTCGCTGGGTATATTAACTTCGTTCTGGTTATCGGCGATTTTCTTATTGTTATTAAAATTATCCGGTCAGGCTTTAGGCTGGGGCATTCAATTTCAAAACCCTTATTTTATTGTTGCTATGGTTATTATAACCGCGCTGTTTGCTGCAAATACGTTAGGGCTTTTTGAAATTCAATTGCCCGTGGTGATCCAAACTTGGCTTGCCGGAAAAGGAGATCAATCCTATCTCGGTCATTATCTGCAGGGCATGTTTGCAACCCTGTTAGCCACCCCCTGCAGTGCGCCCTTTTTAGGAACTGCGGTGGCGTTTGCCCTTGGAGGGTCAACAGCGGAGTTGTTTGTTATTTTCAGCGCATTGGGGCTGGGTATGGCATTACCCTGGTTATTAATTGCCATCTTTCCGGGAATGGCATTACTACTGCCTAAACCGGGCAGGTGGATGGGCACCGTTAAGTTAGTCTTTGCACTGATGATTCTAGCAACCAGTTTCTGGTTGTTAAGCCTGCTGGGTAATTTTATCGGTACGCTGAATATGTTCCTGACTGCAGCTTTGCTGTTAATAGTTTTATTTACTTTGACGCTCAGAAAATACGGTAAACGTATTCTGTTAGTTGCATTATTCTCATTACTCTTAGCCACTGCGCTGGGGTTTATGCTGGGCAGTTTAACAGCTAAAAATTGGGTCAGCCCATTAGCTGGCGAGCTCGATTGGTCGCCGTTGGATGCACAAACAATTCAGCAGCAGGTGGCATCGGGTAAAACCGTTTTTGTAGATGTCACCGCGGATTGGTGTATTACCTGTAAGGCGAATAAAATCGGCGTGTTGTTACAGGATCCGGTGTACAGCGCGCTGCAGGCAGAAAACGTGGTATTAATGAAAGGTGATTGGACGGTCCGATCTGATTCAGTTACTGCCTATTTACAGTCATATGGGCGCTACGGTGTACCCTTTAATATTGTCTACGGGCCGAAAGCTCCGCAGGGATTACCTTTACCGACAATATTAAGCAGCCAACAGGTTTTATCTGCGCTGCAACAGGTGCAGGGTAACTAACGGTACTGTCTGCAGCAAGTATTGAGGGTGAGACAACCGATCTGATTTGTAATAATAAAATGTCAAATCAAGTCGGTCATCAGTGGTTTTACTACGCCGATTAGAATGTGGCTGCGTTTGTTAACGACCTGACTTGTTATTGCAACAGAATAAAAAAGCAGTCTCAGTTGACTGCTTTTTTTCTGCAAATTTTTACCCGCTTAATCACTAGTCATCTAAACTGATTACGGTAAATCCCTCAGCAGTATCATCCGATGCAATCAGGGTTGTCAGGCTACCCGCAGTTAAGTTGAGCATTGCCGGACCGATCACAACACTGCCCATATCATCAGGCGGAGTGATCATTATGTAGACTTCACCGGGAGTAACAGAAAGTACCGTACTGTCTCCTTTATAGGCAACATTTTTTAAAATTAGATCATCATCACTGGGTGTTGCATCATCACTGATATAGATATCAACATTACCGGCTTTTGTGGATGCGTGAATAGCGCGTAATTTAGCAGCTGTTGCAACGCGTCGCACTTCATCTTCAACAACATATAACTGATCATTGTCTAGCTCATCCGTTAAATTACCGATGGCTATAGCTGTATATGTTTTACTCGGCTCTAATGTTGCCGTTAATGTTAACGCTTCAACAACAGTAACAGGATCTGAACCGTTAACTGCAACATCAAAGGTGTATTCTGCTGCGCCAACAGCCAGGTAATCTGTGACATCTGTAAATGCTAAATTATACAGTGGGGTGCCTTCCGCAGGCGCGCTACCATTTACCCATACGTCAACCGCAGGTGCATCAGAAATGGCATGTACGACGCGCAGATCGCTGCCGGTATCTTTATCACGAACCAAGAAGGATGTTTCTCCGGTATCTACTAATAAGTTGACCGGCGATTCACCTGCTTCGGTATTGTTGGTTGCAGCAACAAACCAGTCACCACCTACAGGCACAGTCACTGTGCCTGAATCAAAATAAAGACTTTGGCTATTATTTGGATCGGTGATTCTGACCCGATAGTTACCCGCCGCGACTGAAATGGCCTGCGTTACACCCAGATATTCAAGATCGTCTGCGAAGGGCGTTGCACCGGCAAGATCAGCATCTGGTCCGGTAACAAATACATCAACCATCGGGGCATCTGGCGCGGCGTGCATAACTTGTAGGCGGGCGTCTGCAGGTGTTAAATAATCCCGGGCAATAATTTGAGGTGCAAATTCGTTAACTTCTCCGCTTCCGATTAAAGCCGCTTTACCTGCAGCGACAACATTGTATTCGGTATCTTTTTCAAGCGTTAATTGTGTTTCCGGAATCACTGTGAGTGTCGTACCATCGGGTAATAGCGCTTCAACTTGCACCGTATGCATGCCTGCTGCTACTTTGACCGCCCCGGAGCTTTGCTGGTAATCAACAGCTGCTAAGGCTAATTTTCCATCTAACCAGATATTAACTTTCGGTGCATCGGGAGACGCATGATAAATTCTTAAATATGAATCCTCGTCATTATCACTTCCACAAGCAAACAGGGTTGCTGCGGCCAATGAGGCGAATAGAACCTTGGTAAAATTTTTCATTATTGAAACTCCTGATTAAAAAACGTACTACTGGATACGTGATATTTTAAAAAAGAGATCATAATTTTTTGATTTTAAATAAGGTGCTGCGACAACACTGTTTTTCATTATTTTTGAGGCAATTTAGACTAGGGTACTGGTATAGCTTGATAGCGCCTGAGTTTTGTGAAATAAAGAGCTTAACTAAATGAATTAATAACAAGGCTGGGCAATGAAAGAGCTGGATCGTATCGATCGTAAAATATTAAATGTGTTGCAAAAAGACGGGCGGATATCCAATGTTGAACTTTCCAAACGTGTTGACCTCAGTCCTACTCCCTGTCTGGAGCGGGTAAAACGTCTTGAGCGTCAAGGGTTTATCACCGGTTATATTGCCACGCTTAACCCGCAATACTTGGGAGCTGCACTGCTGGTTTTTATTGAAGTAACCTTGAGCCGCGGTGAAGCCGATGTATTTGAGGCGTTTAATAAAGCCGTTTTACAGTCCGAGGAAATTCAAGAATGTCATTTAGTGTCGGGGGACTTTGACTACCTGCTGAAGGCGCGTGTTGCTGACATGTCAGCATATCGAAAACTGCTTGCTAAAACCTTATTAACTTTGCCCAGTATTAAGGAAACCCGCACTTATGTGGTTATGGAAGAAGTAAAAGTAAATACCCTGTTACGAATATAAAAATTATAATGAAAAAAAGCGCCACCCTGGGGCAGCGCTAATAAACGTTATGCTAATGCAACTTTAGGATCAACAAACTCAAATCCTAAGTTTTGTGCCACACTGGCACAGGTTATCTGACCATTGATAACATTCAGGCCATTTAAGAAATGCGGATCACTTAATAAAGCTTCTTTATAGCCTTTATTAGCAAGATTGATGATGAAAGGCAGGGTTGCATTATTCAATGCAAAGGTTGATGTCAGTGGAACAGCACCCGGCATATTAGCAACACAGTAATGAACTACATCATCAACAATAAAGGTTGGATCTGCATGGGTTGTGGCTTTTGAAGTGGCAATACAGCCCCCTTGATCAATTGCAACATCAACAATAGCGGAGCCCGGTTTCATGTTTTTAATATGTTCAGCGGTGACGAGTTTAGGTGCAGCAGCGCCGGCAACCAGTACGCCGCCAATCACTAAATCGGCCTCAAGTACATGTTCTTCAAGCGCTTCCGTTGTTGAATATACGGTTTTAATTTTATTACCAAACTGTGCATCAAGACGACGTAAAACATTAACATTACGATCCAGAATAACCACTTCAGCGCCCATGCCCACGGCCATTTGTGCCGCATTATTACCAACCATGCCGCCACCAATAATGACCACCTTGGCAGGAGCAACACCGGGAACGCCGCCTAACAACATGCCACGGCCGGCATTAGATTTTTCAAGAGCCTGAGCACCCGCTTGAATTGACATGCGACCTGCAACCTCTGACATCGGTGCTAAAAGAGGTAAACCACCTTGATTGTCGGTGACTGTCTCATAGGCAATACAAATTGCCTTTGATTTAATCAAATCTTCTGTTTGCGCTAGATCGGGTGCCAAGTGAAGGTATGTAAATAGAATTTGTCCTTCACGTAACATCGCACGTTCAACGGCTTGCGGTTCTTTTACCTTCACTATCATTTCAGCGCCGGCGAATACTTCTGCCGCACTTGTCAGAATAGATGCACCACAATTAATATAGTCCTGATCACTGAAACCAATGCCTAAACCTGCATTTGTCTCAACAAGAATCTGGTGTCCATGATTGCTTAATTCACGAACACTGCCCGGGACCATACCTACTCGATATTCGTGATTTTTAATTTCTTTAGGGACGCCGATAATCATAATACATACTCCGTTATGGTTTGGTTTAATAAATATTTAAAGTCAGTTTAAATATTTTTATCCAGATTGTGCAACTAAGTTTTTGCGCCTTTATAGTTTTATGTTCTAAGGTTTTGCGTCTTTATAGTTTTATATTCTGAATTGCTTTGTTATGCCCTTGTGATGCTTTTGTTACGGTTTTGCTCTCTCAAATTTAGAAGAGGGAATAAAAAATAGCCGAACAGGTAAATGATAGGGCGCTAAAAAATGGGCAAAACCAAAGACGTCACTTATCTGCAGTGAGTAAGGCTTGGGATCAGATAAAGAGATAACCGTCCAATCCAGAGAATAAAACAGGAATACTTAATCTAAGCGTGATTGATCAGATAAGAGATCATCGCATTTAGGGTCAGCACTTTAGCGTAATCAGTTTCCGGAATGACCACCTGAGTGCGCTTAGAAACCGCGATCACCAGATTAAGGAAATCCATCGAATCAAGCTCCAGTGCTTCACGCATATCTTGATCATCGGGCACTTCATTCGCTTCTATTTCAGGAGCAATATTACTTAACTCTTCAAGGATGATACTTTTTAATTGATTATTGTTCATAAATCCTCGCGTTTATTATCTGCTTATTTTTAATTTGCTTTACCATGGTCAGCTAAAGCTCACATTTAAACTGTCCACAAAGCTTCCGGCTTTTGCAGCAGTTGGTTTAACTGATATAGCAAACGAGCACCGATCCGGCCGTCACTGACACGATGATCGGCTGCCAGAGAAGCTTCAATAACGGAACGTATTTTTACCGCATCGGCAACGGCCATTACCTCCTGATGAGGGCTGCCTAAAGCCAGAATTGCCACCTGTGGCGGAAAAATCACAGCGAACATCTGTTCTGCGCCACGTTCGCCAAGGCTGGTCACGGTAAAGCTGCCGCCACTCAATTCAGAAAAAAGTAAACTGCCATTGCGCGCGTGTGTCACCTGCTGTTTAAGAACTTCCATCATCTGTGAGGGAGAAAGTGTTTGCGCCGCCCGGATCACCGGCATGATTAATCCTCCGCTACGTAAATTAATCGCATTGGCTAAATGGACAGTGTCACTGGCGACAAAACGATCCTCTTTATATTCGCCGTTAAGTTGCTGGTTATCCATTAAGGTGCGCGCAATGGCGCACAATAAAGGAGCCGCTATTAGCAGGCGCTGCTCTACGGGGAGCTCTGCGTTAACCTGCAGCAGGTATTCCTCTAGGTTGGTAATATCCAAACGCTGGCGCAAATAATAGTGTGGTATCTGTTGTTTTGAACGGGTCACTGTTGCGCTGATCGCCTGGCGCATGGCCTCTTTATTAAACCCTTTGTCAGGGGGTGCCGGTGCGCGGTTTAAGGTTGCTTTTTTATCTGCCGGTTGTGCTGTGTTTTCTGCCATCTGCTGACTGAGCTGTTGTTGTTTGATTACCTGCTCGATCATGGCCAAGGTGACAATTTTAGTCATCTTATTGGGAAACAGAGCGTTCAAAGTGAGTTGTTGCTGTTTTGCAAAAGATCGCGCCGCGGGCGTTGCGACAACAAAGCGCTTAGGAGTTGCCGGGTTATCAGGCTGCTTGAATGCTGGGCGTAGATTAGTATTCGCAGTAGCTGCGCTGTCCTCGATGGTTGCTGTGGAGGTTTTGTTAGAGGTGATATTCGTAACATTGGCCGTGTGGGGCCTTATGTTACTGGTTCTTAATCTGGCAATCGGCTCACCAACAGCAATTTTATCACCCTCTTTGACCAGTAAGCTTATAATTAACGCATCCTCAAAAATATCCAAATCTATGGCTCCCTTGTGGGTTTCGATAACAGCCACCACATCACCGCGTTTTATACTGTCTCCCTCTTTAACCAGCCATTGAGTTAGTGTTCCTTTTTTCATATCAGAGCCAAAAGAGGGCATCTTTAAGTCATGTTCATTGTTGCTCATAATAGCTCCCCCTGGCCTGATTCGGCTGACTCCATCATTTGCTTGGCAACGGCGATAATTTGTGCGACCTGCGGCAGACTCGCCTGTTCCAAATGGTATGCGTAGGGAATCGGCACTTCAACGCCACAAAGACGATTAATCGGAGCATCTAAATAGTAAAGTCCTAGTTCTGCAATGGTGGCGCTGACTTCTGCGGACATACCGCCACTTTTCCATGACTCGTCAACAATCAGCGCCTTGTGGGTACGACGTACTGAATCTAAAATGGTCTCTCTGTCTAGCGGGCGTAAACAGCGCAAATCGACAACTTCCGCATTAATGCCTAAGGTTTCAAGCTGCTGCGCTGCATCCATTGCTTTATACAAACAGCCTCCCCAGGTGATAATACTTAAATCACCACCCGGTCTGCGAATTACCGCTTTTTTCATCGGCGCAATGCTGTGTTTTTCCGGTAGCTCAGCCTCCTGATTATAGAGCATCACATGTTCAAAAATAATCACCGGATCGGGATCATCAAGTGCCATTTTTAGCATATAACGCGCGTCACCTATCGTGCCGGGATAAAGTACTTTAAGTCCGGGAATATGGGCGTATAAACCTTCAAAACTGTGCGAATGCTGAGCCGCCAGTTGTTTCCCCGCACCACAGGACATGCGAATCACTAAGGGCACCGATATCTGTCCACCGGACATATGCCTGAGCGTTGCGGCGTTGTTGATGATTTGATCCAGTGCAAGCAGGCTGAAATTAACTGTCATGATTTCTACTATGGGTCGCATTCCTGCTATTGCCGCACCAATGCCTGCGCCGACAAAACCGGATTCAGACAAAGGAGTATCAATAATGCGTTGCGCGCCAAAGCGATCGAGCAGTCCTTTGGAAACCGCATAACACCCCCCGTACTTACCCACATCTTCGCCGATTAAAAATACCCTGGAATCATCATTTAATGCTTCTACTAGCGCCGCCTTAAATGCCTCTCTGAAGGTGATTTTATCCATGAGAAACCTCCGTATATACGTGGTCTAACAAACCTTCGACGGGCTCGATATCAGCAGCATCTGCGCTTTGCACCGCCGCATCGATCTCCTTCTCCACCGCTAATTCTATAGCCTGCAGCTCTTCGGGTTCGATTTGATGATTGTCTTTTAACCATTGGCTTAACTGGATAACCGGTCCTTTTTTCTTCCACTGTTCAATTTCGTCATTATTACGATATAGCTGAGTATCAAACATCGAGTGACCACGAAAACGATAGGTTCGGCATTCTATAAAATGCGGGCCGGCACCACTGCGTATTGCGCTGCAGGCAAGTTTTGCTGCGGCTTCAACATCAATCACATTCATGCCATCTATAACTTGCGCAGCTAAACCATAACTTGCTGCTTTTAAATGAATTTTCTGATTAGATTCTTCGAACTCCAGGGGCGTGCCCATGGCATAAAGATTATTCTCACAGATAAACAGGATCGGCAGTTGCCATAATTTGGCCAGATTCAGGCTCTCGTGAAATTCTCCTTCGGCGACCGCGCCTTCACCAAAAAAACAGCAGGTGACAGTCTGCCGCTTTAGCATTTTATCTGCTAATGCGATACCAACAGCCAGGGGCAAAGCGCCTGCAACAATGGCATTACCGCCATAAAAACGCTGGCTGCTGTCAAACAGGTGCATCGATCCGCCTCGTCCGCCACTGCACCCACTGGCTTTACCAAACATCTCCGCCATCAGCGCATTCATGCTCAGTCCCCTTGCCAGCGCATGACCGTGTTCGCGATAAGTTGCAAGTACGGCATCCTGAGCTGTTAATGCCTGCATGACGCCAACGGCAATAGCCTCTTCGCCATTATAAAGATGTAAAAACCCGCGAATTTTTTCTTCATTATAGAGGGTCACGCAACGCTCTTCGAAGCGACGAATGCGAATCATCTGCTTGAGCAAAAAATGTAAATGAATACGATTGATATGTAATTTGTTACTGCTCATACCTTATCTCCTAAGCAAATTTATCAGCTTTTAGGCTTCATCACTTTCAAGCGTGGAAATATCACCTTCCGGCAATCCCAGTTCGCGCGCTTTTAATAAACGGCGCATAATTTTGCCGCTGCGGGTCTTAGGTAAATTTTTACGGAAAACAATCTCTCGAGGTGCAACGGCAGCGCCCAACCGTTTACGTGAATGACCCAACAACGTTTTACGTAAAATGTCATCACCTTCATATTCAGGTTTAAGCGCCACAAAAGCTTTTACAATTTCGCCTGCCACCTCATCGGGTAAACCGATCACTCCAACCTCTGCGACAGCGGGATGCTCCATCAACACACTTTCTACTTCAAAGGGACCAATCAAATGTCCCGAGCTTTTAATCACATCATCTGCCCGGCCAACAAACCAGTAATAACCATCGCCGTCACACATTGCCAAGTCGCCGGTTAAATACCAATCCCCGACAAAACATTTTTGATAACGCTGCTGTTCATGCAGATAACCGCGAAACATCGATGGCCAACCTTTTTTCAGGGCCAGCTCGCCGATCTGATTGGCTTTTGTCGCTGCTTTGATTTTCCCCCCTTCGGTATGCTCCATAATGGCAACCTCAATACCGGGTAAGGGTCTGCCCATTGAACCCGGGCGAACTGCCATGGTGGCAAAATTGGCGATCATGATCCCGCCGGTTTCGCTCTGCCACCAGTTATCGTGAAACGGCATGCCAAAAACCTTCTGTCCCCAGACAACCGCTTCTGGATTAAGCGGCTCTCCGACACTGGCAATAAAACGTAAGGCACTAAGATCATATTGAGAAGCCAGTTCGCCGCCGGTTTTCATCAACATACGAATAGCGGTAGGGGCGGTATACCAAACATTAATTTTTTGTTCGCTGAGTAACTGATACCAGTGATCGGCATCAAATTCAGCTTCATCAATGATCATGGTGACACGATTGCATAATGGCGCAATAATTCCGTAGGAAGTGCCCGTTACCCAGCCCGGATCGGCGGTACACCAATAACGGTCTCCGGGCCTAAGATCCAGTGCGTAAAAGGCTGAGATGCTATGGTAAACGACGGCTTGATGAACATGCATTGCGCCCTTAGGTTTACCCGTTGTACCCGAGGTGAAGTGTAATAAAGCGAGTTGTTCCGGATTACAGAGGCGGGCGGGAAAGTGGTCGCTACTTTGCTCTAATAAAGCATCAAGATCATAACAGTTGTCCGGAAGCGGGCCGCTGACGTTATACAGTAACACCCATTTTAAAGAGCTTAACTGCTCACGCCAGGGTTGCACTTTTTTCAGATAAAGCGCTGCACTGGTAATTAAAACACGGGCTTGACCTATCTCCATGCGGGAACGGACAGGCTCGGGGCCAAAGGCTGAAAATAGGGGGGAGAAAACCGTGCCGAACCTAAGTGTACCCAATAATGCAATATACAGTTGCGGTACTCGGCTGCATAAACCGAACACAGTATCATTAGGCTGCACACCAAAATTATGCAAAATATTGGCAAAACGACTGGTTTGCGCCATTAATTGTGCGTAACTAATGTCTCTGATTAACCCCTGTTTGCTCAGCCAGCGAATGGCTATCTGCTCACCAAAACCTTCTTTCACATGGCGATCCAGTGCCTCATCGGCGATATTTAACCCTTCTTTATTGCCGGCAATACGCTGCTGTGCCTGCTGCCAGTTGAAGTGCTTATAAGTCTCCTGGTAATTAACTAAATTATGTTTAGATGCCGATAAAGGATCTTTTTTTATTTCAGAAAAAGTCATTTTTATCTCCTTCGCTAAAGCCTAAAATAACTTATTTAAGGATAGATGAAAGAAGTGAAAATGTTTAGTTAATAGTCGATTCATAACAGGGGATACAAGCGGGGAACTATTTTAATCACTATTGCGTTTAGCAGTGCACCTGATTATTATAATTGTTATTTTACGAGTAAAAAAAAGGTAACATCTGCTGTTACCTTTTTTTAATAACGACTGATTTTTAATCAATGCAAAAAATGATCAGTTTATTTTCCTAATTCATTGGCGGTTAATATTGCTGACAATACCGATTCAGTAGTGACCTCAAATGGCATATTGTAAATAGTTTCACCTTCCGCGCAGGATGCAGCAGCCACTTCACGTAATTTATCTATGTTGAGCTTTTTGACACCCATCATATGCAGATTCG
>NZ_JBLIED010000042.1:0-29627 GCF_047632955.1 Psychromonas sp.
CTTGGATTCAAATAATAAGTGCATAACTTGAATAGGTAGAAAAAGCGGTCAGCTGAATATATGCTAATCGCTTTTTCTCCGGCAAGAGATGCAACAATGAAAACATATAAACAACTGACCTATGAGCAACGATGCCAGATTTATGCCCTAAATAAAACCGGTATGAGCCAAAATAAAATATCTAAACAACTAAGTGTTAGCCAATCAACCATTAGCAGGGAGTTTTCGCGTAATACAGGTAAGCGTGGCTATCGTATTAAGCAGGCTCAAATGTCATCAGACAAGCGTCGATTAACCGCTTGTAAATCTATTAAAATGACACGCAGCCTCATTGAGTTAATTGACTCGAAAATTAAAGAGAAATGGAGCCCAGAGCAGATATCAGGATGGCTTAAGGAAGAGCAGAACATTGATATTAGCTATGAAACAATCTATCAGCACATTTGGTCTGACAAGAAAGGTGGCGGCCATTTATTCAAATACTTACGCAGGAAAGGTAAAATTTATCAATCACGTAGTAAGGATAAACAGGCGGGTAGAGGCTTTATTAAGAACCGTATAAGTATCGATGAACGGCCCAAAATTGTTGATGATAAAACTAGAATTGGTGATTGGGAAATTGATCTGGTTATTGGCAAGGGACACAGTGGCGCGCTGGTCACCATTGTAGAACGGCAAACCAGCTTCACCGTGTCGACACGTGTAGATGATAAGTCAGCAAAAACAGTCACAGAAGCCACTATTGCTTTGTTAGCTCCATTTAAAGGAGCGGTGTTAACTATCACGGCAGATAACGGCAAGGAATTTGCTTACCATGAAGAGATGACAACGCGCTTGAAATGCGGTGTTTATTTTGCAGATCCTTATTGTTCGTGGCAGCGAGGATTGAATGAAAACACCAATGGCCTACTACGGCAATATTGGCCGAAATCAACAGACTTCAAAAAAGTATCGCAATCAGAAGTTCGAGATGTAATAGTGAAGCTCAATGATAGACCAAGAAGGAAACTAAATTACAAAACACCAGCCACATTAATGGCTGAACACATGGTGGCTATAGCTGCTTAGCGGTTATGCACTTCAACGTTGAATCTGCCTGATTTTAAAAAAAGATGTAATTAGGTAAATAAATCGTAATCTTTAAACGCATCTATCTGCAGGAGATCGCCGTGAATAAATTGGTAATCAAGGCGTTTTTTAAGCTTTTCATTACTCACTATTTTATTCGCTTGCGGACCTTCTTCACTGAGGTTCGGTTTATCAAAACCCAAGGCTAAGGCGTTAAGCGTATAAAATTGCGCTTTACTCGGATGCGTATCCGCGCAGGCATTGAGCAGCTGTGGAAAAATATGCCGCTTAATAATAATGCCAATAATAGCCAAACAATCATCTAGATGGATCAAGTTCACCCCGGCATTGGTACACTGAATAGCCCTTCCCGATGCAAAGAATCTCCCCGGATGACGCTTACCGCCAATTAAACCCGCACAGCGTATAATAGTGCTTTTAAAATGTATATTCTGGCTAAACAGCTGCTCGATAATTAACCAAGGGTGTGAAGCCATATCAAGCTGATCAGATTCTTGACACAGCCCATTTTTTGCCGGATAAACCGATGTTGAACTGACCAGTAAAATCTCTTTAACAGGTGAAATTTCAATCTCTTTAATCAGGTTTTTAAAGCCCGCGACATTTTTACTGGTGATATTAATAATTAGAGTATTTGAACGTAAAAATGACTGAATATTATCGCTTATATTGTCAATATCAACGACAAAGGGCTGTAATCCAGCAGAACATAATTGTGTAACTTTATCTTCCGTACGTGTTGAAATATTAACCCTATCAAAGTCTGACTGTAACTGTTTAGCCAAAGGTAAACCTAACCAGCCACTGCCTAATATGCTGATGCTCTTTTCCATCTCTGTTCTCCTGAGCCGTCCTGCTGAAATTTATAACACTTTACTGCGCATGGATAATGCAGCAGCTTTAGTAAGTTGTAAGGGATTCTTTTTGTCGTGCGCTGCTGGACGCTAAAATTTTTATCTTTTGTGTGTTTGTCGCCCTTCCCCACAGCGATATTTCGTGCATACGACGAAAGCAGCCCTGACAGATTTTGTTAGCATCTAATGAGCAAGCACCGATACAGGGGGAATTAATATTATTCATAGCTGTTCATCTCATCTATTTAAAAAGTTAAGTATGATGATAACAACTCTTCAGTTAAACTCATTATCTATTAACAAAACCATAACAAAAAGAGGTATTGAATGTTCATTATTCGTTGGATTTTAGGCCGCATTATTTTATTACTTAACTTTGTATTTACGCCTACAAAACTGAAAAGAGAAATTCAGGAACAAGCTAAAATAGATGCACAAACTAAAAACATGCAGCTTTATCAATATCAAGCCTGCCCATTTTGCGTGAAGGTACGCCGTGAAATTCGTCGCCAGGGGTTAAATATCAACATCATAGATGCCAAACAAGCGCAGCATAAAGAAGTGTTGGCAAATCAGGGTGGAAAAATACAGGTACCCTGTTTACGTATTGAAGAAAATAATAAAGTGGTTTGGTTATACGAGTCTTCGGCCATTATTGCACATTTAAATACCCGTTTCGCTTAAGCGAACATGGCTAGCGCTGATTTAGCGCTAGCCATAATAGTTGTTAACAAAGACAAGACGCATAACTCTGTAAGTATAATTATGCCTTGGCAAAACTATAAGTACGATAACCACCGAGAAGATTTCGTGCCTTATACCCCCTGTTGGCGAGTTGACGGTAAGCCACGTTACCCCGTAACCCAACGGCACAAAAAACGATGATTTCTTTATCTTTTGGTAGCTCCTCCATGCGTTGGCGAAGTTCATCCACTGGAATATTGATAGCACCTTTTAAGGTACCAAATTTGTCGATTTCACCTGCTGTTCTGACATCAAGGAGTAATTGATGATCATCCAGCGTATCCAGCTGATCAAAATGTATCGCTTTCACATCACCGTTTTCAATATTATTAGCAACAAAAGCCGCCTGATTTATGACATCCTTGGCGCTGCCAAATGGCGGCGCATAAGTAAGCTCAAGATGCTGCAGTTGATCGATAGTCATACCGGCGCGCTGTGCAACGGCCATGATATCGATACGTTTATCGACACCATCTTTACCCGCAGCCTGAGCACCGAGAATTTTCTTGGTATTCGGACAATAAAGCATCTTAAATGAAATAAGCTCTGCGCCCGGATAGTAACTTGCATGGCTGGCGGTATGAACATAAACTTTTTTATATGGAGTACCTTCACGCTTCAGCGTTTTCTCATTTTTGCCGGTAGAGGCGACCGCTAAATCAAAAATCTTACAAATTGCAGTGCCCTGAGTGCCCTGATAAGTCTCCTGGCGGCCAAATATGTTGTCTGCTGCCATACGCCCTTGACGGTTAGCGGGACCTGCCAATGGAACTATAATCGCTTTGCCAGTCACAAAGTCAGCTTCTTCGACTGCATCACCTACCGCATAAATTGCAGGATCGCTGCTTTGCATAGCAGGTGTTGTCCAGATACCACCAAGCTCACCAATTTTAAGGCCCGCTTCCTTAGCCAGCTTAATTTCAGGACGTACCCCTATTGCCATCACCAGAATTTCTGTTTTGATGGTTTCGCCATTATTTAAAGTAAGATTCAGGTGACCTTGCATATGAGAGTGCAATTCAGACTCGCCACTTTCTAAGTTAGCCACATGCGGCTCTGCAACGTATTCCACCGCTTCAAGGCCAACACCCAAGCGCAGATCAACACCTTGGCTTCTGATTTCAGCATGCGCAAAGCCGGCCATTTCACGGTCTACCGGGGTCATCACCTGATCGGCAAGTTCAACAAGTGTGGTTTTAATGCCGAGCTGATGGAACGCCTCCATCACTTCCAATCCGATAAAACCACCACCGACAACGGTGGCATGTTCAGGACGATTCATCTTAATGGTATTAAGAATTTTATCCATATCGGGAATATTACGCAGAGAGTGGGTAAGAGGGTTATCTATACCGGGGATTGCCGGAACAATTGATCCGGCGCCCGGACTTAATACTAAAAAATCGTAACTTTCAGTGTATTGTGATCCGTCCTGTAAATTACGGACGGTGACCGATTTTTTTTCTTTATCAATGCTCAGCACTTCGTTCATGGTTCGAACATCAACATTAAAACGGGCCAGAAAGCTTTGTGGTGTCTGCAGCAGCAAGTTACTTCTTTCAGTGATATCACCGCCAATGTGGTAGGGTAATCCACAATTCGCGAAGGAAACAAATTCTCCCCGTTCAAACATGATTATTTCAGCATCTTCGCTTAGTCGTCTAGCACGAGCAGCCGCCGAAGCACCACCTGCAACACCGCCGACTATTACAATTTTTGTCATTGTTAACTCCATTAAGTTGAAAATAGATAATAAAAAGTGTCTGTTATTGACTTAGCGAAGAAGATCAAGAGGGCATTATTTATGCCGGTTCATCTAAACATTGTTCTGATCCGCTGCCAGAAACACCTAAAAATCAAGATGTTCTGAGATATTCAGTGCCCCAAAAATTTTCTACAGACGATAAAAATTAACTGCGTATTATTTTACCCAGTTACACATTGCTTTTTTGCTAAGTCCTGTTGCTCAGGACTAAACTGATTGGTTTATTTTAAACCGCATTTTTTTAAGAAAAAAGCCGCCGGACAGATGCCTGTAAAAGCACTCTGCAGCAAATTTAGTCCAACAAATACGCTTAGCCATATAAAACCGGGATGAACAAATTGTGTTAATAAAACCGAGAGTAAAACCATGCAACCCGCTATTACTCTAACGCCATTATCAATAGTCATGTTGTACTCCTTAAAAGATTCAAATTAGGTTAAAACCCTATTTATAGTTTAGTTAAAAGAAAATAAACCGATAGGACTATTGTAACCAATTTAATTAGCAAAATCTAATATATGTTTATCTAATTTAGATGTTGATTAAAAATGCTGCCTAGGTAAAATGTGCTTACTAATATTAAGGAATTTAAAATGAGTAAATTAGCCGAAATACATGAGAAAGCCGGTGAAGTAAGCGAGTTATTAAAAATAATGGCGCATGCGGATCGAATGGTAGTTTTATGTTTATTATCCGATGGTGAAATGGGCGTGTCAGAATTACGTGAGCATACAAAATTAAGTCAATCGGCATTTTCTCAACATCTGGGCGTATTAAGAAAAAATCACCTGGTTAAGGTAAGAAAAGAGTCGCAACAGGTTTTTTATTCTATTGCCGATCCGCGTGTAGATATACTGCTTGGCGCATTACAACACGCTTTTTGTCCCCCTGAAGCATAGTTTTCACAGCATCGGAGTCAATTATGGAAAACTTTACCCCCTGGTCAGCTTTAGCCGGAGGTGCATTACTTGGACTTTCTGCTGCTCTGTTGATGCTGTTTAGCGGAAAAACAGCAGGAATAAGCGGCATCATTGGCGGTTTATTAAATCCCCAGAAACATGAATCCAGCTGGCGAGCCGCTTTTTTAACGGGCATGATTGCCAGCTTTTTAATTGTTGCACCTTTTGGTTTTGAACTGCCCGATACTGCAGGTCATTCTATCGTTATCGTTTCATTTGCCGGCTTATTGGTGGGTTTCGGCTCACGTTTAGGCAATGGTTGCACCAGCGGGCATGGTATTATTGGCCTGGGGCGCTTTTCGAAACGCTCTCTTTTTGCCACTATCACCTTTATGGGTGCAGCATTTACCGTGGTGTTTATACGCAGTTTATTGGGAGGACTTTAGTAATGACAAAGTCAAAAATAATTCGTATGGCTGTCAGCCTGCTTGCCGGTCTGCTGTTTGGCATGGGGATGATTATCTCCGGAATGGTTAATCCGGCCAAAGTGATTGGATTTTTGAATATTAGCGGCAACTGGGACCCGAGCCTCGCATTTGTAATGGGCGGCGCATTAGCGGTCTTCACACCTATTTATCATTTTGTTATTAAAAAACGTAGCGCAGCAATTAATGGTGATAAATTCAGCTGGACCAGCAATACCAAGATTGATGGTTCATTAATTTCCGGCGCGCTTATTTTCGGGGCGGGATGGGGATTAGCAGGTTTTTGTCCCGGCCCCGCGATCACTAGCATAGCCAGCGGCAGTAATATTGTTCTGGCTTTTATTCTGAGCATGATTGTCGGCATGGTATTAGCTAAACAGTACCAGCAAGGTCGCTTGCCTTTACCTTTTTTTGGTTATAGAAAAAATATCTGCGCTATTTAAGCACCTACCGGAAATGCGTTCTGTGCCTGTCCACGGTTATGGACAGGCATATTGTTAATGATGGTGATGCTGTTTTAACAGACTCTTCGGCAGCAGTTCAGCAATAAAACGGCGCGCTCCCCGGCGCAATAGTGAAGCAAGATAAAGTATCAAAATCACCGCTAAACTGCTGTATTGCCACCAGCTGTAATCAGCCTGATTTTGTTTTAACCAGGGTAAAGAGATAACATCGATATATTGATTAAGTCCTAAGCCTATCAAAAAAGCCCCGACCAGCATTAACATCGCCAAACTCAGCGCCGCAAAAAATCCCTGTTGCAGTTTTATCTGTTTAAGCAGTTCCACACTGATCGTTGGTGCAATTAATAAAAATGCAATGGCCGCACCGGGTGATAAACCCGAGAGCAATAAAATAGCAATAACGGGTGTAATACCGGTAGCGCAAAGTGCAAAGGGGAAGGCAACAACGATCATCACTAAAACTTGTAACCATAAAGCTTGATCAAAAAAGGTCCATGCCGTTGCAGCAGAGAGTGTTGCCGCCAGTGTCCAGCCCAATAAAACCCAGGGTGCGGTATGATCTAATTGATGCTGGTAACCATCTTTAATCGCATCAATAAAACGCGATTTAGCCGCGCTACCTTGAGGAACTGCTGCAACCAGCGGAAATTTCACCGTTTTAAAATGGCGTCCTATCAGCCATGCAATCAACAATGCAAAAAGGGCCGCTAAAACAACACGCAAAATAACAATTTGAGTTCCCAGCAGAGGTAATGAAATGAGTAACGCATCAAAACCAATAATCGGAGCCGCAATTAAAAATGCGGTAGCAAATGTCTGGTTCGCCCCCAGACCTAATAATTGCTGATGCATTTTACTCGCACTCGGTGAACAGATGGGTAAAGGCAAACCATAAATCAGCCCTTTCAATGCGTCTTTAAAAAACAACGGACTACCCTGTACTGGAATAGTTAAAGATAATCCAGGTTTAAAATAATGCATCAGCGCACTTAAAAAGTAGGCGATTAATAACATCGGGGCACTGTATAAGGCAATATTGAAAAAGTTGGACAGAGTTAATGCCGTATGAAATTTTTGCTCCTGCGGATACTCAGCTGAATCATGTGCATCATGCATTTCATCCCCGACATGATTATCCGTTTCTACAAGATCGTGGTTATCTGCGTTATGTATCCCATCCTCAGCATGATTATCCACTGCGGCAAGATCATGGTTATCAGCATGATGCATTTCATCGGCGGCATGATTATCCGCTTCGACAAGATCGTGGTTATCTGCGTTATGTATCCCATCCTCAGCATGATTATCCGCTGCGGCAAGATCATCGTTATCTGCATCATGCATTTCATCCACGACATGATTATCCACTGCGGCAAGATCATGGTCATCTGCATGATGTATTTCATCCACGACATGATTATCCGCTGCGGCAACAGAAGCTAAGCTATCCAGTGGTGGATTACTGCTAAGCACCTCTTCGCTTTGCGGCGCCGTTGGATGCTCATGGTCAATATAACCCAACCAATGCGGCAACAGCACAAAACCCAATGCGATTAACCCGGCAATGCTGCCTATACCGGCTGAATATTTATTCTCCTGCGAGTCTTTTGGGTGTGACTGTTGCGCGCCATGCCCATGTAAATAGGGGCGATGCAAAACAACGTGCATTATGGAGCCCATTACAAAAGCCTGTAACCATGCCATCCACTGGCCATCAAGCTGAGCCAAAGAATACTCAGCAAAAAAGGCGCCCACTAAGGTGGCGAGAGACATACAGGATAAAATCACCGAGGGTAATAGTCGCCCGTATTGAGGACGTAATAACCACCAGATAGTAATTCCGACGGGGAAACGATGCAGTAAAACCCCAATAGCAAGTAACCATCCGGTACGATCGCTTTGCCCTGCCAGCAAAATAGAACCGTCGAGACTGGCGTGCAGCACTAAGCCCAAAATACTCAGGAAGAGGGTCATTTGATGGGCTTGATGAGCCGCTTTATGAAAATATTTCTCGATCCAACCGGGTGCTAATAAACCAGTAATCATCAGTACTAAAACGAATAAACCACCGCTGTGCAGCAGCTCGGGCAGAATATGAAATAGCACCAGTCCGGAAATGGTTACAAAAATAAAGGCATCAAGTAAATCCAGCCAACCAGGTTGACGCTGCAATAATCGGTAGGTAAGTGGCCCTAGAAATAAGGCTAAAATGCTTAAAAACAACAACATGAAAAATCTCGAATAATTAAATAAAGTCTATTTTGTTATATTATAACAGTAAATTAACAAAGTCTATTTAAGTGTTATAATATAACATTTAAATAAAACAGACTGTTTTTATAATCAGCCGGTAATATTACGAAATTTAAAGGAACTGTGATTAAAAAATAGAGGTTGCGGGGCAGCAAACAGCTGCTCCACAATCTATTTACTGAACGGCAGTCTGCTTAATAAGAAAGGCTTATTTTAAACTGTTTGCCAGCTCGGTTAAATAATCACGATGGCATAAATGCATAAATGCATTTGGCCGAACGACTCGAATACGCGCCATTAGAGGCGCTAATGCTTCACCGCGTTCAACAAGAATTTGCGCGCTCACCAGTCCGGTCCTTCCCGAGCCTCCTTTGCAATGCACGGCAATGCTTTTACCCTGTGCAATTAACTCATGGACAACAGGCCCGGCAGTCTTCCAAGCTTCTAAAAATGCTTTCCCGGGTGCCTCATCATCAATAATCGGCAGATGAAACCACAGCAGTCCCTGCGCCTTAGTCACTTCACCAAGATCAGATAAGTGGTTTTTATCCAGTTCACCTTGGGTCATGAAGGTTAATAATGCGACTGCACCAAAGGCTTTAATTTGTTGAAGTGAATTGATTAAATCAACATCTTTTGTACCGGGACAGGGGGTTAAAATGATCCTGGCAGCACTATTTTCAACAGTAAGTGTAAAAAGGGGATGAATAGACATAAAGTTACCCGCTAAAATTGTAAAAAAGCAGAAGAGGATTCTGCTTTGACCATAAGCAAACGACTTCAAGGTCAGAGATCTGACCCTGTTGCGCTTTACTTGTAGTTTATGACATCAATGTTTCATTTTGATGACATTAAAAATAACAGGCCTCTACGGTAGTAATTATTCGCCTCATCGAGGCGATCCGCTTTTTCCAGTATTTTTGCCAGCAGCGCAAAATCGTCTACATTTGGATCCAGCTCGAGTCCCTTTTGCAAATGTTCAATCGCAGCTGCCGGTTTATCGTCATTTAGCTTTAATTTCGCCAGCGCATGATGAATTGCGCCATTTTCAGGATCTTTTTTAAGTTGTTTTTCCAATACTAAAATCAATTTTTTATTTGCAGTTATCTGTATTTTGTCCACATAAGCAAGGAGCGGTAGACTGAACTGATCTTTGAGCTTCTCTATTAAAAAAAACTCTGCAAATTCATAACGTTTCCATTCAATAAAAGCATCTAACATTGCACATTGGTAAGTGATATCTTTGCGCATGCTGCGCGATGACTTATTGTTCCATAACGCCTGCACTGCCTCGCCGCTCTGCTTTGCTAACTGCTTAAAAAGCTGCTTATGAGCATTTAATTGAAGACTGTCAAACTCAGTATCAACCAAGGACAAATATTTACGCTGTTTGGTTAAGACATTGATATAATCAGCCCATTGATTTAACGGGGGATAAATATCTAAGTACAATTTTTCAATGCGTTTATGACCCGGAAAGGTGCTATCCAACTCTTTAAGCGCCTGTAGCGCTTGTGCAAATTGTTTTGCTTCTATCTGCAATTCAACGCGCACCAAACCAACGGCTAAGTTGCACCCTTTTTGGCTTATTGTTGCCTGATCCAGGTAAGAGTCCCTTAAAACATAGTTACCCTGCTGCTGCGCAGCTTTTGCCGCTGCGATATAAGTTAAAGCAGGCGCTGCAGTTCGCTCAGCTGATTTAGACAATAACTTTTGTGCTTGCCTGCTATTACCTTCGAGCAGCGCTAACATACCTAACAAACGGTTTCTTTCTGCTTTTTTAGTTTTACGCTGACCGAACCAACCACGGGTAATCGAACTCATGGAGAGTAATTTACGTAATACCCATTCAAGTGATCCCAGTAAAAAATAAAAAACAATGCTCACAATAACAGCATTGATAATAGTTGTTTCATAGGTGGTATAGGTATCAAGGGAAATTAAAATATAACCCTTATTAGTGCTAATTTCAGGACCAAAAAATAATCCGGCGATCAGTGCTGCAATGACGATAATAATTCGAATCATAATGTTCCCCCTATTCTACGGTCGAATTAGCGAGTGATTTTTTTACCCGCTGTGTCATTAGACGCTCCAGTACCGGTGCGCTTTTTAGCTGATCGGGGTATTTGACGGAAACCTCTTGCGCGGTTAAGCGCTGAATAGATTTAAAAAAGTGATTGGTAGTATTATCTGCTAAATCATAATAATCAGTTAATAAATCAGAGACAGTCTTCATCGATAAATCATAAATATCTTGCTGTTCGCGATATACGGCAAACTCAGCTTTGGCCAGAGCTGCGCGTAAATTCTCCTGTAAATACCACTTTTGCTCCGGAGAAAGTAACGCTTGTACTTTCACATCACGTTTATTGATAACCACAAAACTATTAACAAAACTACTCCAGGATTTGGATAAATTTGCACTCCAATCCTTAATATCCGTTGAAATTTCGCTTTTATCTTTGCTTGAAGATGCCGATAAACTCAAACCCACAACGGTCAGTTTATCGACCCGGCTTTCAAGATTAGAAAGCGCTAAAATCAAACCATCTGGATCGCGTTTTGGTAAAGATTCTAAACTGTTAATATCCTCAAGCAATGCCGAGCGTAATGGATTTAAACTAGGGTCGCTTAATACCAGCAGACGCTGATCAGCAGCAGAAAGAAGTGCAACGGCGGTGTCCAGATCACCCTCTAACCAAATTTTACTGCCCGCTAAACGTACCATATACTGCACTTCAGTCAGGATCCAGTCATTCGGGTGGCGCACTGTTGTTTCTGCCACGCGGCGTTGTAAAGACTGCAGATCGCTGCTATAGAGCTTATTTTGATTTTTGACTTGTTGAAGTTGCTGATTAACTTGGCCTAATAGTGACTGAAAATCTGATTTTTGTTGATTGAGAGTGCTTTCCTGGGAGGATAAACTGCTACTCAACTGAGTTATTTGTGCTTGCTGCTGATCCGTGAGCGTTTTATTTAATTTATAGAAATAACCGCCGGAAAAAATTAAAATAACAATCAGAAACAGCGCTAATAAAGCAATAAACAGCGTCGATTTTCCACTTTTGGGCTTTTTATTCTCAGGGATATTTTCTGATTCAGCAGCCGGATCGTCAGATTTAAGCTCCTCATGATTGATTATTGCTTCATTGTTATTGTTACTCTTGGTCATAACCACCCTCACATTTTTTAGGCAAAAAGGTTTAATTACTAATATGCATGACTATCTTTTTTTTATTAATGTTTAAAATAATCAATAACTTGGTGATCAGAGATCCCGGGTAGTACTTTTGTATTTGACCAGCCCCAACGCTTTGCCTGATCGAGTATACGCTCACTTGGTGCATAAATAGTAAGCGATTTAAGCCAACTCTGCGCAGCCGGCGGGACAACGGCCATTAATCTTTCCAACAATTCAATACTACTGATAATAGCACCATTAATATTTTGTTGTTGCCATTCTTTGGTTAAAATGTCCCCGCACAAGGCAATAGCAACACGTTGATAAGGCTGATAATAATCAACGATTGCGCCGCGTTGTCTTAATGTGTCACAGAGTAACTCCCGGCCACCAGTCCCGCGTAAAATAAGGATTCGCTTGCCCTGTAAAGCCGATAATAAGGGTAAATCAAGCAGTCCCTCACTATCAAAGCATTTTTCGGGTACAACGACATTCTGCGCGGTTGCCGCTTTCAGCTTAACCTGAGTCGCTTTTCCAACGGCTAAATATTCACTCTGCGGCCAGTTTAAACCGGCCAGAGCCTGGTCAGTATAATCAACCGCATTGGGACTTACGGCAATGATATAATCATAATTTTTTGCCAGCACTTTACTGACCTGATTAAATTCTGCTGTCTTTTGGATTGTTAACAAAGGTTGCGCAAAGGCAACAGTCCCCTGCGCATTGAGTAAATCAGTTAAGCGCTGCGCATGCGGGGCAAAACGGGTTACTAATAAGCGCGCTTTTTTCATTGGTTTTTATAAACTTCAGCAAGAATCTCTTTTGCGCCGCAGGCTAATAATTGCTCCGCAAGGGTAACACCTAATTGCTGCGCATCATCTCGATGGCCTGTTATCTCTTTGCGGATAATGGTTTTCCCGTCCACGCTGCCAACCAACCCGCGCAAAAATAGCTGGTCATTTTCAAGTATGGCAAAACTGCCGATAGGCACCTGACAACCGCCCTGTAATTTAAGATTCATGGCCCGTTCAGCGGTTATTCTGATGCGCGTTTGTGGATCTTCAAGTGGTTTTAACAGGCTGATAGTTTGCTCGTCATTCAAACGGCATTCAATCCCGACTGCACCTTGCCCTACGGCGGGAAGGCTAACCTCAGGTGCGATCAAAGAGGTAATTCTATGTTGCATTTGTAAACGCATTAAACCCGCTGCAGCTAAAATAATAGCATCGTATTGACCATCATCTAGCTTACGTAAACGTGTATTTACATTACCACGGAGATTTTTAATGATAAGGTCCGGGCGTAGAGCTAATATCTGGCATTGACGGCGCAGGCTGCAGGTCCCCACAATCGCACCTTCTGGCAGCTCATTCAACTGCTTATAATGATTGGAAACAAAAGCATCATGGGGATCTTCGCGTTTACAAATAGTGGTTAAGCCTAAGCCTTCGGGGAAATCAACGGGCACATCCTTTATCGAATGTACCGCGATATCCGCTCGCCCTTCTAATATGGCCACTTCTAACTCTTTAACAAAAAGACCTTTTCCGCCCACTTTAGCTAAAGGGGTATCTAATATTATATCGCCTTTGGTTTTCATCGGTAAAAGTTCAACGATTAAATTCGGGTGATATTTTAAAAGTTCCGATTTAATGAAGTTAGCCTGCCACATAGCCAGAGGGCTATGGCGAGTCGCAATACGAATTTTTTGAGCAGTCATTGATGAATTTTCTCGTGAATAAAACAATCATTTAATGCTACCAAAGATAAGCTTAATAAGCATGCGGATTTACACAAAAATGCCCTTCGAGTAGGAAAATGGATGATCGCCGGGCGGGTGATTGTCTAATAGCCGGTCATTGCGAATGAAAGAATGACCTTAGCGATAATTTTTATTATCAAAACCACCGGGTTTAACTAAAGGAGCTAACATTTTTTCTAACCCGTTTAATTTTACTTCATAGATCAACGCTAACTGTTGCCCCAGTTTTCCTTCCGGAAAACCTTTGCTATTGAACCAGACTAAATAAGGCTCAGGCAAATAAATCAGCTTACGACCGGCATATTTACCAAAGGGCATAATTTGATTAATTGCTTCACTAAGCACTTTGGGATCATCTAACAAGGGCATTGCCTCTCTTAATTAATTATAACCGATATAAAAAGCCGATAGATTACGGCTTTCTACTCTGTAGAGGTTATTAGTTGCTTTACACTTTTGCCAAGGCTTGCTCAACATCGGCAATAATATCATCAATGTTTTCAATACCAACAGAGATACGGACCAATTCTTCGCTGACTCCCGTGGCTTTTAACTCTTCCGGATTTAGCTGGCGATGAGTTGTTGAAGCCGGGTGACAGGCTAATGACTTAGCATCTCCGATGTTGACCAAGCGTAAAATCATTTGCAGTGCATCGATAAACTTACCGCCGGATACGGCGCCGCCTTTAATACCAAAGCTTAAAATACCGGAAGCCTTACCGCCACATATTTTTTGACAGACTTCATAATAGGGACTGCTTTTAAGCGCTGCGTAGTTAACCCACTCGACTTTTTCATGTTTATTAAGGTAAGCGGCTAATTTCTCGGCATTTTCACAGTGCCGCTCCATGCGTAAACAGAGAGTTTCTAGACCCTGCATAATTTGAAACGAATTCATCGGAGAAATCGCTGCTCCGGTATTACGTAGAGGTACCACGCGGCAGCGGCCAATATAAGCCGCAGCACCCAATGCTTCGGTATAAACCACACCATGATAAGAAGGATCCGGTTCATTTAAAATTGCAAAGCGTTTTTTGTTTGCGACCCAGTCAAACTTGCCTGAATCAACAATAATACCGCCAATACAGGTACCGTGACCGCCAATATATTTAGTCAGTGAGTGCACCACAATATCAGCACCAAACTCAAATGGACGGCATAATACCGGTGTTGCAACGGTATTATCCACAATCAGAGGAACGCCGTGTTTATGGGCAATTTGAGCGAGTCTTTCAATATCAACAATATTACCGGCGGGGTTACCAATTGATTCACAAAAAACCGCGCGCGTATTGTCATCGATGGCATCCTCAAAACCCTGGTAATCGTCAAAATTGACCATTCGGGCTTCGACCCCCTGCTTGGGTAATGAGTGGGCAAAGAAGTTATAAGTACCACCATAGAGTTGACTGGAACTCACAATGTTAGTACCAACTTCGCATATACATTGTATGGCATAAGTAATTGCTGACATACCCGATGCTACCGCCAGTGCGCCAATCCCGCCCTCCATCGCTGCGACCCGTTTTTCCAGCACATCCGTGGTGGGATTCATTATTCGCGTATAAATATTACCGGGTACCTTTAAATCAAACAGATCTGCACCGTGCTGAGTATCGTCAAAGGTGTAGGAAGTGGTCAGATAAATTGGCACAGCAGCCGCTTTGGTAGTGGCTTCGGACTCATAACCGCAATGTAACGCGAGTGATTCTAATTTCATAAATACGCCTATTAAAAAATATAATGAATGGAAAAAAACAGCCCCTGATAAAGTCGTTCAAAGCTAGCACTGTTGATGTTCAATAAACAGCCTTTTTACAGAAAGGGATCACATTTTTAAAATATACACGCAGCTGTAAATTCAGAGACTGCTTAAACCTTGATCATCAACAGTCATTATTTTTAAATACTGTGCACGGAGAATATGACTCAACCGATAAATAGCTTTAATATTAGGACAGGTTGAGTATAAATAAAAATAAAAGCTCGACATGAAAATATACTTAAAGAGGTTAGAATCGGTATAGTAGGGTCTCGAGATTATTTTTCCCGAAGGCAAAGGTAGTATTGTATATGAGTAATTAGCTCGGGCTTCTGCAGTTTACAGGTCAAAAATCATCTACGCTTTAACCCGAACTTGTTCGTGCCTTGACTCCTTTTTTTTCAGTGACGCAGGAAAGGTCAACAGACCCTCACGTTTTTTATTTTGGATAAGTGATGTTACGAACTAATTTTATCTCTTTGTTGTTATTAATCTGGAGACTATCGACAGTCTTTATTTTTCCAGTCATTATCTATTTTTATCTGCACTTGATGACCTTTTACACTGACGGTTTTACTTTTCAGCAATTAGACCAAGGCAGTAATATGCATAAAGGAGCCGTGGTTGTGGTTTATGTCATCTATCTGTTAATTTGGAAAAGTCTTAACAAAAAAGTTAATGATTACCTTAAAAAATTTGAATATTCATAATGTTATTATCCCCTTTAATACTTCTTGTCAGCACTGCTTCATTCATTTTCTGCCTTATTATTGCTTTCTCCTGGGCTTTATTACGTTTAAGAAAACAACGGGATCAGTTCTTTGTTGAGCTGAAATTAAGCGCGCAGGAGCTTTTGCACAATCAAAATATAAATATTGAAAAATCCCAAGAACTACTTAACAAGCAAACATTTATTGAGAGTTTGCAGCATCAAAGCAATAAACTGACCATACGCTTAAGGGAAACAGAAGTGCATCTGCAGGGCGCCACTCAACGCCTTCGGGAACAGCAGGAGAATGAGCAGAAGTTGAGCAATCAATTCGAATTACTTTCTCAGCGCATTTTCAGCGAAAAAGCAGCACAGTTTAAACAGTTAAATCAGGACAGTATCAGTCAACTGCTCGACCCTTTAAAAACACAGTTGGATGGTTTTAAAAAGCAAGTTGCTGATTGTTACGTTAATGAAAGTAAAGAACGCTACAATTTACAGAATGAAATTTCTAATCTGGCCAAACTCAACCAATTAATGCAGCAGGAAACCACTAATCTGACCAATGCATTAAAAGGTGATAATAAGCAGCAGGGTAATTGGGGAGAGGTTATTTTACAGCGTATTTTAGAGTCCTCCGGCTTGCGTGAGGGCCATGAATACAAAACCCAGGTGAGTTTTAAAAATGAGCAGGGGCAACGTTTTCAACCTGACGTGGTGGTACAGTTACCACAAAACAAAAATATTATTATTGATTCAAAAGTATCCTTAGTTGCCTACGAGCGATACTTTAATGCCGATGATCCGCAAACCCAAAAAGACGCCCTGCAGGCACATGTTGTATCTATTCGTCAGCATATTAGGGGATTAGGAAAAAAAGATTATCAGAACTTAATTGGCAGTAATACGCTTGATTATGTTTTATTATTTGTGGCCGTTGAACCGGCCTTTATCAGCGCACTGGAAGAGGATCCGGCGCTGGTTAAATTAGCACTGGATAACAATGTGTTACTCGCCAGTCCAACCAACTTAATGATTGCATTGCGCACTATTGATAACCTCTGGCGCATTGAGCAACAGGAGCATAACGGCCGTTTAATTGCCCAGCAAGCCGGTAAGTTATACGATAAATTACGCTTGTTCAGTGAAAATATGTTAGATGTTGGCTCACAGTTGAATAAAGCCCAAAACAGTTACGACCGGGCACTGAAGCAACTCAGTCAGGGCCGGGGCAATCTCATACAGCAGGCGGAGCAGTTAAAAGAGATGGGTGTGACCGTGACTAAACCTTTACCTGAGACCTTAGTTGAGCTCGCTAAAGTAGAGATGCCTGATTCTCATAAGAGAACTTAACACGTTAAACTAGCGGCGCCAAAAATGAGGTAAAAACAACACTACTACGGTCAGTATCTCTAATCGTCCCATCAGCATACCAATGGCTAACACCCATTTAGAGGGATCCGATAAAGTCGAGAAATTTCCGCTCGGACCAATGCTCGGATCCAGGCCGGGTCCAACATTGGAAACAGCGGTAATGGATGCAGACAGAGCAACCAGTGCGCTTGAGCCAAACAGTGCCAATAACAAGGTTGATACTGCGATTGTGCCCATATAGGCCAAAATAAAAGCAATTAAAGAGCGTAAAATATCATCGCTGACGGTGCGATTATTATAACGTTGCGGAAAAACACCACGCGGGTGAATTAAGATCATTAACTGGCGTTTGAGCATACTGGTGGCAATTTGAAAGCGGAATATTTTTATACCACCGGAGGTAGAGCCGGAACAAGCTCCGGAAAACATCAATCCCCAAAAAACCACAATACTAAAATCACCCCAGGAAATAAAATCATCAAGTCCAAAACCAGTTGTGGTTACCACGGAAACAACATTAAAAAAACTTAATCGAAAGGCGTCAGGCAGAGAGAATTGCTCACTGAAAAATAAATAAGCGGTTAAACTTAGCGTAAAAAATAGAATAACTTTAATAAAGCCTAAGACTTGCGCATCATGAAAAAGAGAGACTAAACTGCGTTGGTTAAAGGCACGAATAAACAATAAAAATGGTAACCCGCCCAAAAACATAAAAATAATGGCATTCCAGTGTGCGGCATGGGAAAAATTACCCATTGAACGGTCCGACGTTGAATATCCTCCCGTGGAAATCGTGGTCATCGCATGATTAATCGCATCGAAACTGTCCATACCGGCGAGTCGGTAGCCAATAAAACAGCACACGCTTAAAAATACGTAGACCAGCAAAATACCGGTCGCGACACTGCGGGTTTTAGATTCCGCTTTGTCTGACCAGTCTGAAGATTCTGTTTGGAAAAGGCGCATTCCGCCGACATTTAAAAAGGGCAAAATAGCCACCCCCATCACGATAAAACCGACTCCCCCTAACCATTGTAAAATGGAACGCCATAATAGGATACTGGGGTGCATAGTATCTAAATTATTGAGCACTGTACTACCGGTGGTGGTGATCCCCGACATGGTTTCGAAAAAGGCATTACTGAAATTAATATGTTCAATCAGCACAAAAGGTAATGCGGCAAAAATACTGGCTAAAACCCACACTCCTGTGGTTAATAAGAACATCTCTCTTATTCCCAGGCGGGATAACTGTTTTTCTTTTCCCATGAAAATAAAAAGAGCAGAAGCGAAATGCGTAATAATAATAGAAGACAAAAACTCCATACCGCCTAAGGTATTATTATAAAAGGCGAAAACCATGGGGGGATACATAAATATTGCCATTTTTGACAATACCAATCCGGTGATAAAGAGTAGAGGGCGAGTGACCATAGTAAATCAGAACTACAAAAAGAACGGGCTGGGTTGAAATAATTTTTCGATATCGCTGATATACTTTTTATTCACCAAAAACAATATAACGTGGTCATCTGTTTCAACCACGGTATTATCATGGGCGATTAATACTTCCTCGTTTCTCACTATCGCACCGATACTTGTACCTGGTGGTAATTTAAGTTGGCATAACTCTCGGCCAACGACTTTCGAGGTCATGCTGTCACCGCGGGCAATAATTTCAATCGCTTCAGCAACCCCTTCCCGCAAAGAGTAAACGTGCTTCAAATCAGCCTTACGGACATGGGTCAGCAGCGCAGAAAGCGTCGCCTGCTGCGGAGAAATGGCGATGTCCAAAATGCCTCCCTGTACAAGGTCAAGATACGCACTGCGCTGGATCAACACCATCACTTTCCTTGCCCCCATACGTTTAGCCAGCATCGCTGACATAATGTTGGCTTCATCATCATTGGTAACGGTAATAAAAAGGTCGATTTGATCAATGTGCTCTTCGGTAAGCAATTCCTGATCCGATGAATCACCGCAAAAGACAATAGTGTTCGACAGTGTTTCGGAAAGGTATTCTGCCCGTTTTAAGTTTTTTTCGATTAATTTAACGGAATTGTCTTTTTCTAAGCGTTTGGCTAAGCTTTCACCGATATAACCGCCACCGACAATCATTATACGTTTGTAGGGCTTTTCAAGCTTTTGCATCTCGCTCATGATGGCGCGAATATGTTGACTTGCAGAGATAAAAAACACCTCATCATCCGCTTCAATAATAGTGGTACCACGAGGACGAATTGCTTTGCCGCGCCTGAAAATAGCAGCCACCCGCGCTTCAACATTAGGCATGTGCTGTTTTAACGTAGAAATAGCATTACCCACCAACGAACCGCCATAGTAGGCTTTAATCGCCATTAAATTGACTTTACCGTCGGCAAAATTGGCAACCTGTAATGCGCCCGGATAATCGATCAACTGGGTAATATAATCACTTACTAATTTTTCGGGTGCGATCACATGGTCGATAGGGAAAGCGCCACTTGCAAATAACTCTTTTTCGAATTGAATGAAACCTTGTGAACGGATACGGGCTATTTTTTTAGGCACATTAAAGAGCGTAAAAGCAATTTGACAGGCGACCATATTAACTTCGTCAGAATTGGTCACGGCAATTAACATGTCCGCGTCTTCCGCCCCGGCTTCAGCGAGTATTACCGGGCTTGAAGCACTTCCCTGAACAACACGTAAATCAAACCTGTCCTGTAGCTCTTGTAAATTATCGGGCGATAAATCAACCACCGTAATGTCGTTATTTTCACCAACAAGGTTCTCTGCCAATGAAGCACCCACCTGCCCTGCGCCTAATATAATAATTTTCATGCGATCTCATTATCCTTTTGTGATCCTGTTGATAATAAAAACCATCTGCAATGGTTATATTAGCTGATATTTACATGCGCTTTTTAAGGTTTCATTTAATCAGACTTAAAACATTAAGTGCCAGATGGAGAGTATTTTTAAAAGACAGATAAGCACACATTTAACTCAGTGAATAAATGAACAGACTGCCATGATTGCTCATTAACAGCCTATTTTATAATGACTTTTGCAGTTTTGCATAATAAAAACCATCCATCGCATTCTCATTGGGCAATATCTGCCGACTTTTGCTGTGCATATTATCCTGCGCGGCAAGAGGTATTAATGCGGCATCCGGCTTACTTGCTAAAAAGTCTTGAATCTGTAAATCGTTTTCATCGGGCAAAATAGAGCAAGTTGCGTAGAGTAGCACACCTCCGGGTTTTAATTTATCCCATAACGCATGCAAAATTTGTTTTTGTAAGGTCACCAAACCGGCAATATCACTGTCGCGGCGTAACCAGCGGATATCCGGATGACGGCGAATAACGCCGGTAGCACTGCAGGGAGCGTCGCAAAGAATACGATCAAAGAGCTCACCATGCCACCAACTGCCGGGTTGTGATGCATCACCGTGAATAACGGTTGCATTAAGTTTAAGACGGTCTAAGTTCTCTTGAACGCGTATTAAACGTTTTGCATCTGCATCCACAGCCACCATCTGCTTTATATCAGCCTGCAGCTCTAGAACATGTACGGTTTTACCACCCGGCGCTGCACAAGCGTCTAATACCAGATCGCCAGCTTGGGCGTCTAGATAATGCGCCGCCAGCTGAGCTGCGCCATCCTGTACTGAAACCCAGCCTTCTGCAAAACCGGGTAATTTGTAAACATCGGTGGCTTTTTCTAAACGCAGTGCATTTTCATTAAACTCCGCGCTAAAACTAAGCAATCCGGCGTCGTTTAACAGCGCCAGGTATTGCTCGCGCGTATGGTGAAGCGCGTTTACCCGCAACCACATCGGCGCCTGCTGATTATTATTGTGCATAATTTGAGCTGCCAGCTCGTCGCCATAACCTGCTTGTAAGCGTTTTACGAGCCAGCTTGGATGACAATAAACCAGTGCCGGTTGTTGATCCGCTTTTTCTACCAAGCTCTCCTGCTCACGTAAAAAATTCCGTAACACGCCGTTAACCATGCCTTTTAGCGCCTGTTTTTTCAGTTCTTTCGCGCCATTAACTGTTTCTCCCACTGCGGCATGGCTGGGGATTCGAGTATAAAGTAACTGGTAAAAACCGACTAATATAAGGAAATGCAGATCGCGTTGCTTGCCTTTAAGTGCTTTGTCCATCAGAGAACGGCAGAAAAAATCCAAGCGTGGCAGAGTGCGTAAAACGCCGTAACAAAGTACCTGTAATAGGGCTTTATCTTTAGGAGAAAGATCCTGCTGGGCAGGGGGTAAAACATTGGACAAGGATTGCCCCTGCTCTACCACTTGGTTTAAAATTTTGGCCGCTAATGCTCTTACATTCATTTAATTAACCTTGCTGTAATAAAGTACCCTGCGCAAACAATTCACGACGAGAATTTAAAATATCTTGTACCGGCAGTGCTCTTTTGCCCGCCAACTGGAGCACCTCAAGATTTAAAATGCCTTTACCCGTTGCCACTTGAATACCGTTTTTATCCGCGCCAATAATAGTCCCCGCGGGCAGTTCATTCTCACCGGCAAGTAAACTTGCCTGATGCACTTTGATTGCTTTATCTGCAAGCATAAAATAACTCACCGGCCAGGGATTAAATGCGCGAATACAACGTTCGATAAAGACAGCGTCTTTGGACCAATCAATTAAAGCCTCGCTTTTACTCAATTTTTTAGCGTAACAGGCCAATTGCGGATCTTGTTTTTCAGCCTGCAATTCACCCATGACAAGTTTATTAATAGTATCGACTAATACGCCAGGCGCCTGCAGAGCAAGTTTTTCATAGAGCGACGCGCTGCTTTCATTTAAGTCAATTGAACAACTCACTTTAGCCAACATATCACCGGTATCCAGACCTTCATCCATCTGCATGATAGTCACACCCGTCTGCGCATCACCCGCCCAAATTGCGCGTTGAATAGGCGCAGCACCCCGCCAGCGAGGCAGCAATGAACCGTGCACATTTAAACAGCCTAAACGGGGAGTATCTAATACCGAGGTAGGTAATATTAACCCGTAAGCAACGACTATCATAATATCGGCATTCAATTCGGCCAGTTGCTTAACACTGCCTGCTTCTTTGAAGTTATCGGGCTGATAGACGGCAATCTGCTGCTGCAAAGCAAGCTCTTTAACAGCACTCGCGGTTAGTTTTTTGCCGCGTCCCGCCGGGCGATCCGGTTGTGTATAAACGGCAATCACATTATGTTCAGAATTTATCAATGCGCTAAGATGCTTAGCGGCAAAATCAGGGGTGCCGGCAAAAATTATATTTAGTTTTTCCAAGAGAAACCTTAAAGTCGAAATGGTGGTTATTTTTGGTTTTTAAATGTGCTCTATTCGACTCTGATCACCAGCCGCAAAGAGTATCAACAAACCTATCCGTATTGTCGTTGTAATTTTTCCAATTTGATTTTAATGCGCTTTTGTTTCAGAGGTGATAGATAATCAATGAATAATTTTCCATCCAGATGATCCATTTCATGCTGAATACAAACCGCCAGTAAACCGTCAGCCTTTAATACCTGCTTCTTACCCTCAATATCCAAGTATTCTAAGGTCACATATTCGGCACGTTTAACCTCGGCATTGGTTTCCGGAACGGAAAGACAACCTTCTTCAGAGACTTCTTCTCCTGAAGATTCTACAATGACCGGATTGATGATCACCATTGGCTGATCCCGCTGCTCCGAAACATCAATAACAACAAGACGTTGATGGAAATTTATTTGTGTAGCAGCAAGACCGACACCGTCTTCCTCATACATGGTTTCAATCATGTTTTCAGCTACTTTTTTAAGTTCGACCGTGATCTGATCTACAGGTTTTGCAATCGTTCTCAGTCGTTTATCTGGAAAACATAATACTTCGAGTAAAGCCATGTTATTATCCCTGTCCTATCGGTTAATGTTACAGAGTTCTAATTCTAGTCATTTCCGAATACAAAAAAAAGTTTTATTAGTCATCAGACAAGGATTGTTATGAAATTCAACCGAATTACAGCTTTATTGATAGGTATTGTGCTTTCTACTGTTTCCATTGCAGACACTATAACTCTAAAAGAAAATCACCCAGAAACCTATCGAGTTGTTAAAGGAGATACCTTATGGGATATTTCTTCTCATTTTTTAAACTCCCCCTGGTTGTGGCCGCGTTTATGGCAGGCAAATGGTCAAATTAAAAATCCTCACCTTATTTATCCCGGTGATCTGTTAACGTTGATTTGGGTTGATGGAGAGCCTCGACTTTCCCGCAAGAGATTAAAAAAATTATCACCAATACCACGGTTACAGGACAAACAGGCAGCTGTCCCGACGATTCCTTTAACTTCTATCTCCTCTTTTTTATCAAAAGACCATGTTATTGATCCGGCGCTATTGGCCGATGCCCCCCGTTTACTCGGCGATGCAAAAGGAGCACTGCGTTTCTTTGAAGGAGATATATTTTATGGGCAGGGACAATACGATAAAGGTAAGCTGTATGGTGTTTATCGTTTAGGTGCAGAGTATATTGATACTGTCACTGAAGAGTTTTTAGGCCAGCAACTGATCTTTATCGGCCACACGGAAGTATCTAAAAGTCCAAATGTTAACGGCACAGAACAGGTAACACCACTTGATTTTATAAGTAGTCCAAGAGAAGCTCGTCAAGGAGATTTGATACTGCCCATTCCGGAACATGAAACATTACCGGCATACTTTTTACCTCAGTCGGTTGCAAAAACAACAACAGGTCAGATTCTTGGATCAATTAACGATTTAAGAGCAAGTGGTAAGTGGGATATTGTGGTAATCGACAAGGGTCAACGAGATAACATTCAAATAGGCTCGATGTTTTCTGTCTTACAATCGGGTCCTGACGTATTAGTTAATAAAACCCAGGTTATTTATCAAGAAGATGCTTCATACCTCAAGAAATTAGGTGACCCCGATATAATAATACCCGCTGAGCGTGTGGGTGAACTATTGGTCTTTAAGGTCTATGATAAAGTCAGTATCGCGATGATAATGCGCAGTTCCGAGCTGATCAGGGTAAATTATAAAATACAAGGCTTGGAGTTTTAGCCCTTTAATATAATGTGACTCTCTGACCTTATTGGTTTAAGGGCAGAGAGCCACAAGGCAGGTGACTATTCAATTCGACTTGTTTTCACAACAAAATAATGAACTTAATAGTCGCTATTGGATGATTTTAGATGCCATTCCAGCACTTCCTAAACGCACGCTATTAAAACTGCTTACTTACCATTCAATTGAACAACTACTACAGTTACCAAAAGATCACCTGCAAGCCTATGGATTAAAAGAAAGACAAATAACGGCTCTGCTTAAACCGGACTTAACATTAATTGAAAGTCATCTTTCCTGGTTAGACAGCTCAGCAGAAAACCATATCATCTGTTACGACAGCCCGCATTACCCACCATTATTAAAGGAAATAAGCAGTCCGCCACTATTACTTTATTTACAGGGTAATATCAGTTTATTGAGCACTCCACAAATAGCCATAGTAGGCAGTCGCAACTGTACTCCATACGGTAAGGAGAAAGCTTATCAATTTGCACAGCAATTAAGTGCTGCAGGTTTTACCATCACCAGTGGTTTAGCCATTGGTATCGATGGGTCTGCGCACCAAGGAGCAATAAACAAAGAGGGGGATACCATTGCGGTATTAGGCACAGGGTTAAATAATATCTATCCCAAGCGCCACCTTAAACTGGCGCAGCAAATAAAAGAAAATGGCTTGTTGGTGTCGGAGTTTTGGCCAAATGCCGCAGCATTTCCAAGTAACTTCCCCAGACGCAACCGTATTATTTCAGGTTTAAGTTTAGGTGTATTGGTTATTGAAGCTTCTAAACGCAGCGGATCTTTAATTACTGCGCGTTATGCATTAGAGCAAAATAGGGATGTCTTTGCACTACCGGGTTCAATTGATAATAGCGAGGCCTGCGGCTGCCACCAACTGATTCAGCAGGGGGCAAAACTGGTCATGGATGCGCAGGATATATGTGATGAATTTATGCACTTATGTGTACCCCCTTCAAGCGCTGCAGAGAAAACCGCAACCTCTGCCGCAGCCTCCCACCCTCTGTTAAAACATATTGATTTTCACCTCACTACCCTTGAACAATTATTGGATCGTAGCGGTTTTGATGTCGCGAGCTTACAAAATCAGTTAATAGAACTTGAGATAACTGGTAGAATAGCTGTCACCACTCAGGGTTATATAAAGTTAAGACATTAGATGTGCTTGTCATTTTTTCACCAACAGTAAAAACAAGGTTAAATATGTTTGAAATAATCATGTATCTATTTGAAAGCTATATGCAAATTGATCAAAGCATTGAAATAGATGCACAGGAGATCACCGATGAATTATTGGAAGAAGGCTTTCAGACGAGTGATATTTCAAAAGCACTCGCATGGCTTGATAATCTCACCAGCTTACATGAGCAGAACCTGCAGAGTAAAACGCAATTAGCCAAAGCAACCTCACATCGGATTTACAGTGCAGCTGAGCAGCACAGGATTAGCTGTGACTGTCAGGGTTTTATCTCCTACTTAGATCAGGCTGACATATTAAATACTCATACACGAGAAGTTGTTATAGATTGTGTGATGTCTTTAGATGTGGATGAATTAACCCTTCCTGATCTTAAGTGGTTAATATTAATGGTCTTATTTAATGATCCAAACAGTGAAGATGCCTTTTTACAGCTTGAATCTATGCTACTTGATTTTGAAGATGGACTCATTCATTAATATGCAAAAAAATCAGGAAGGTTTACACAGCCATCACCAAAAAAGCAAAGAACTCTGTCCGGAGTGCGGCAGTGAACTGCATATCCGTAATAGTAAACAGGGTACTTTTCTCGGCTGCTCAAACTATCCCGAGTGCAACTATCTACGCCCATTATCGGAAAAAAGTGACATAAAAAAAGTCCTACCTGGGACTAGTTGCGCATTGTGCGGACAACAACAAGTGCTAAAACAGGGTAAGTATGGATTATTTATTGGCTGTAGTACTTATCCCCAATGCCTGCATACGGAACAGCTTTCTGAAAAAAAAGAGATAGCAGAAGAAGACTGGGTGCCTTGCCCGTCATGTAAAAACGGGCATTTAATCAAACGCCAATCGCGATTTGGAAAAACCTTTTATGCCTGTGATAACTACCCCGCCTGCAAATACGCAGTGAATGACAAACCAGTCAATGAGTTTTGTCCTGACTGTCACTGGCCAATTTTGATAGAACGAAAAACAGCCAGTGCATTTCGCATAATATGTCCAAAAAAAGGATGTGGTTACCGTGGCAAGCCTATATAATCATCGTTTTTACGCTAACTTTTTAACCAACAATCCAAAGAGGAAAGAACCTTGACTAAACCTTTTGTAGCCATCTTAATGGGCTCTGATTCCGATCTGCCTGTTATGCAAGGTACTATCGAGATATTAAAATCTTTTGCTATCGATTTTGAAGTTAAAGTAACTTCAGCGCACCGTACACCAGCCGCGACCCATGCATATGTAACCGATGCAGAAAAACGTGGCTGTAAAGTATTTATCTGTGCTGCCGGTCTTGCCGCGCACTTAGCCGGTGCAGTTGCCGGAATAACAACACGTCCCATTATTGGAGTGCCAATTGACTGCGGTCCTTTAAACGGTCAGGATGCATTACTGTCAACTGTCATGATGCCTGCCGGCGTACCGGTTGCAACGGTTGCAATTGGCAGTGCAGGCGCAAAAAATGCAGCATACCTTGCAGCACAGATCCTTGCGGTTGCCGATGACGAACTAGCCATACGCGTCAAAGAAAATCGTGCTGAAAATGCGCGAGCGGTGATCGCAAAAGACGCTGCACTGCAGCTTAAATTAGCAAACCAGTAACGGATCTGCTGCTTTTGTTGAAACAAAGTGAATTAAATAACGCCCTGAAGATACTTCAATCTCAGGGCGTTATTGCTTATCCTACGGAATCTGTGTTTGGTTTGGGGTGCGATCCAGATTGTGAAGCTGCCATTCAAAAAATTCTTTTATTAAAACAACGTCCTGCTCATAAGGGATTAATTTTAATAGCCGCCAGCATTGAGCAATTAGAAAAATACGCTGATTTTTCTTTATTAACAGACACACAGCTGACAGAGATAAAAAAAACCTGGCCGGGCCCGACAACCTGGATTGTACCTTGCCAAAAAAATCTTTCTAAATTAATAAGTGGCGACTTTGATAGTGTTGCAGTAAGAGTAACTGCTCACCCCATCGTCAGGCAGATATGCCTGGCATTTGCTAAACCAATCATCTCTACCAGTGCCAATTTGTCCGGTTTAGAAGCCGCTTTAAATAGCCAGCAAATTAATAATATGTTCAAAAATAATCCCCTCTTAACATTAGTTATTGACGCCCCTGTTTCCGGACTATCAACTCCCACGCAAATTTTTGATGCGTCGACTGGTAAACGCTTACGATAAGCAACTTTTTTATGTACGGTAAATTTCCACTAGTAATTTTAAAATGTTAAATTATCGTTTATTAGCAATATCACCTACTATTTTGGAGTCCACATGGATCACTATGCCGTTTTTGGCAATCCAATTAAACAAAGTAAATCCCCCTTTATTCACACTTTATTTGCACAGCAAACACAAGAAAAGATGGTTTACAGTGCAATTGAGCCAGTAAAAGAGGATTTTGAGACGGCTTTAAAAGATTTTTTTTCAAGTCAGGGAAAAGGCTGCAATATTACCGCCCCTTTTAAAGAGCAGGCATACCAATACGCACAACAGTTAACAGAACGTGCTGAATTGGCAGGTGCAGTGAATACTTTAAAATTAACCGATGACGGTGTTCTGATCGGCGATAATACCGATGGCGCCGGTTTGATATTGGATCTTATAAATAATCATGTCACGCTTAAGGGAGCTCGTATCCTGTTGATTGGAGCTGGCGGGGCTGCCCGCGGTGTTTGTGGGCCGCTGTTAGCTGAACAGCCGCAAGAGTTGATCATCACCAATCGCACCTTTGCAAAAGCACAAACCCTGACAACCATATTCACAAAACTAGGTAATATATCTGCCTGTGAATTATCAAAACTATCGGGTGAATTCGATTTAATCATCAATTCAACATCCGCAAGTTTACAGGGCCAAGTGCCGCTCATCAGTGCTGAATTAATTCGACCTGAAACTGCAATATACGACATGATGTATAGCGCACAAGTAACCCCTTTTAATGCTTGGGCAAAGGACAAGGGAGCAAGATTTACCATCGACGGACTTGGTATGTTAGTTGGACAAGCGGCTGAAAGTTTTGCTATTTGGCGCGGCGTAAAACCTGGTGCAAAACAAGTATTAAATGAATTACGTCATAATTTAGCGACTTGATAAACTAAACTAATTTCATTAATTAGGATTATATTTAAGTAAAAAATAGACAAAATTATTGAATTTGCTATAAATAACAGAAAATTCAAACTTACTGCCATTAAGTTTGACCAAAGTTTTAACTACTTACTAGTATCTAAAAAGAGAAAAAATATGCAATCACATCGTGTTAATGAAGTCATCGAATTATTAAAACCCTACTGGTTAAAAAATAAAGAGTTAAGCCTGATGGAAACACTCGCACTTCTTTCTAAAGAATCTGGATTTGATAAACCTCTGGAACAGTTGAGTGATGAAGTCATCATTTATCATCTGAAAATGGATCAAACTGAAGCTGGTGAGATGATACCCGGCATTGCTAAGGATTGTGAAGATGACTTTCAAACTGCTTTATTAAAAGCAAGAGGATTACTTTAACAAAACAGCATTGGGTTATCTGGATTTGATCGCCTAGCTTGTGTAATACACTGGCGATGGAACAGGGTTCGCAGAGCTCATCCACTCGTGAAGCTTGCCTGTCGGTAAACTCGTCCTACTCGAGAGTAGGTCATGCATAAAATAGCCTCACTGAAACTAACCAGCGGGGTTATTTGTATCAGTTGCTTATAGATTGCAAGCTCAAGCTTCGCAGAGATCACCCCTCATAATTCCAGGCTGTCACAGGGCACGCAAAGCATAGCCCGTTCGTGACACTCCTCACCCCGACTATCACATGAAAGGAAGCCAGTACGTGGCTACTTTTTATATTGCACATGTTCGAGTAGTCATCGCATCAAGCGCTTAAACGAAAAAATCCCTGCTGACGTAGTCAACAGGGATTATTCGTTTATTAGGAGTCTAGCAATGACCTACTCTCACATGGGGAGACCCCACACTACCATCGGCGCAGCTGCGTTTCAC
>NZ_JBLIED010000043.1:0-29432 GCF_047632955.1 Psychromonas sp.
CAGAGCCGCCGCCGGAAATAAGGGCGACTTTACTTTTATCCCAATCCTTTCGAATCACCACACGAATATGCTCATCGATATTTAAGCGGGTTAAATTATCATGCTGATTACTGTAAATCAGGCCGTCAATGGCATCACTTACCAGTGTTTTTCGTTCGTTGAAAAATAATTTGGACATGGAAGCATTCCTTAATGTTTGTATGTAAATTATAAAATCAATTATTGGTTTAAATGGTGTTCCAGACTATGAATGATTTAAAATCGCACCTACGAAACAAGAAAATAAGTTGTATTTTGGAACTGCTTTGTGTGTTTTCTGTCATTGTTTTCATATTCATTATAAAAACTAAAATATTATTACTTAGTTTCGATTACATAAATTTCTATCATCAGAAATAATCTGTTTTTGCTTACCAACAAGGCAAAAACCTATTCTGTTCAGTTGTACATATTCTCTGATAAGAATGCCAAATTCATGCCAAATCGAATTTTTTAATGCAATTTATTGATAAATATGAATAAAATAACCATGTGTGGATTTTTTTAAATTGCTGAGGTGCTGAATATGTGCGCGTTTTGTTAAGGTCGTGAACAATTTGTTAACTCACAAGTTTGAGTAACTATCGCTTAACTTGAATACTTTTAGTTAGTGCTGAAATTAATATATCGCAGGTTGTGCTGTATTTCTCCGCGTTTTTCCGATGGGAATAATGAAATTATGGAAATTGTAGAAGAGCAAAAATAGAGTGCTTTGCAGCATTGTTTTACGATCGGCTTAGGGTGCTGTCGAGGGAACTGCAAAAAACAATGTAGTTGTTGCTCAAATAGTGAGTTTTAAACCCTGCTCAGACATTATCAGGCCGAACAATCAAAGCAGCCCGACGCATCCGGTTAACTACAAACTGAAAAAATGTGAAAATTCACACCACTGTGAAGATTTTTGTTCAATGTCTGCATTGTAAAAGTGGATTACTGACCCCGCTCTGGCTTGCGCTATCTTGGGCAAGTCTAAGCGCGATACGCAGCCGATTTTTGGATAACCTCCCAAAGTTTGCCGGTCATTTAGCAGTATGATCGGCTGCCCGTCGGGTGGAATTTGAATCGCGCCTAGGGCAATACCTTCGGAAATAATTCCGGCAGTATCACAGTTGATCTTTGCTCCTGTTAAACGCACACCCATACGATCGCATTGTGGGCTAACGGCAAAACTATTTTGAAAAAAGCGCTCGCGCTGTACTTTAGGGAAGCGCTCAAATTGATATGATAACAGGACGCCAATATGAATATTGTCGCCATAGTCCGGGATAAAATGCTTTGGAACCGATAGACAAACAGCGCGCTGCTGGTTAACGCTTGCCGCGGTTAATAACTGTCCCGCTACTATTTTGTTTCCTCTAGCAATCGATCCGTCGTCTTTGCTCAATCCGCCGAGTTTATTACGCACCACGGTAGCGCTGCTGCCAAATATTTTCTGCGCGGCAAAACCACCGGCAATGGCGAGGTAAGCTCGAAGCCCGGTTTGAGCAACGCTGAGTTTAAGTGTCTGTCCTTTTTTGATTGCAAAGCTGCGCCAGTTTTTTTGTGCAATTCCGTCCAGGGTCGCCATCATATCGGCGCCCGTCAGCGCGACCATGGTATCTTCTCTGGCTGTAAAACTTGCCTGACCTAATGTAATTTCAAGCACCGGACAATGCATGCTATTAGCCAGTAAGTGGTTTGCCCAGCAATAGGCGTGCAGATCCATGGGGCCGCCTTGACTTAAGCCTAGTTGGGCAACACCAAAGCGGCCGACATCCTGAATCAGAGATAACATTCCCGGCTGAATTACTTCCAGTTTGGACATCTTTGGCCTCCTTGCTGAGTAAAGGCTTTCAGTGATACTGATTTTAAGCGGACTTTATCACCGACAGAAAACGGCATCATCGACACCCTTTCCAGACTTAAACCCAGTTGTGCAACAGCACCGCGGGCGATATTCTGAATAAGAGATAATATCTCCGGCTGAATTACTTCCAGTTTGGACATATTTGACCTCCTTGCTGCGTAAACTCCTCCAGTGATACCGATTTAAAACGGACTTTGTCACCGACAGAAAACGGCATCATCGGCTCCCTTTCCGGACTGAATAAGGTGCTTGGACAGTTACCTATAATCTGCCATCCTCCCGGTGAATGATCGGGATAAACGGCCGTCTGCTGGTCAGCAATACCGACACTGCCTGCGGGTATTTTAAGGCGCGGACTGGCGTGGCGGGGCATGACGATACGCTCATCGACGCTGCCAAGAAAGGCGAAACCGGGAGCGAAGCCGATCGCACAGACGGTGTAATCAGTCTGACAATGAATATTGATAACCTGCTGCACAGATAAATTTTTCGCTTCAGCCAACTGCTGCAGATCCGGTGCCACATCGGAGTGATAATAAACTGGGAGCTCAATAACCTTTTCCGGGCTTTTTTGTGCACTTTGCTTAATATCGCAAAGCAGCTCGGTTAAACGTGTTTCTAGTTCAGCATAGGGTATTTTTAAGAGATTAAATTCAATCATGATCGAGGTATAGGAGGGCACCACCTCGATCACCCCGGTGCTGAACTCGAGACGAATTTTTTCGCACAGAGAGCCGAGCAGAGATGCCCGTTCCGGGTCAATTGTCTCCCCGATATAAATCATCGCATGCGTTTCTGATACCCGTTTAATAATGGCTGATTTCATGGATTCAGTACTCTGAATAGTTGCTCGACTGTTGCAACGGACTGTGGATTGTCACCATGAACACAGACGCTTTCAGCGTTAAGCTGCAACTGGCCACCCTCGATCGTTGTCACACAACCATTTTTGGCTAACTGCATTACCTGTTCGATAATTTGCTCTGCACAATGATATACGGCACCCGCCTGTGAGCGTGGAGCGAGTCGGCCTTCCGGTGTATAGGCTCGATCGGCAAAGGCTTCTAAAATTAACTGCACGCCTGCCTGCTTAGCAATACCCTGATAAAGGCTATTATCGGTTTGTGCAAGGATCATCAGCGCCGGTCGAAAAGACAGTTTGCGAATACCCTCAATAACTGCGCGAAAAATATCTTCGTCAACCATCATATCGTTATACAGTGCACCATGAGGTTTTACATACTCTACGCGCCCGCCGTAGAGTTGGCAGATAGCCTGCAGGGCGCCGGTTTGGTAGGCAACCAGGTGAGAAATCTGCTTTTGGGAGTGGGGAATACTACGTCGTCCGAAGCCGATTTTATCATCATATCCGGGGTGGGCACCAATCTGGACGTTGTTTTTAACGGCTGCCTGAACGGTTCTGGCCATTACATCGGGATCCGCTGCATGGAATCCACAAGCGATATTAACCATATCCACCCAGGGTATCACCGCTTCATCTAAGCCCATTTCCCATTGACCAAAACTTTCTCCCACATCGCAATTCAATTTCATGCTTACCTTCCTGTTCTGACTTGAGGGTCACTATCTGAGAGCGATGCAATCCGATAAATGAATCTTATCATAATCCCCAAAGTGTGATTCAAAGATACATTGAAGATGATTTGTACGCAAATTGTTTCTGATTTGTTGCTAGACGTATACGTTCGGTACTTCAAATTTAAGTATCGCATTGATTTTTCTATAAAATATTACTCTGTTCCATTTGAATGACAACAGTGCCTATCTGCACTGACTTAGTGCAAATAGATGTTTTTGTTTTTTTATTCTCTTTCTAAAAAGGTTCATAGATCAGTTTTAAAAATAATCACTTAGTAAGTTGTTTCCAAATTAAATCAATTGATTAAGTCACATTTGAAGAGTATTCCAAATCAAATGCTAGCAGATTAAGAAGGCTGGCATGATACATGCAATATGATAATAATAAGCGTTAATAACACAAAAAATAAGATGGGCTAATGAAATGATGTACAGCAGATAGGTCTAATCGGCCTGAAGCTTTAAAAAAAGGGAATAAAAACAATGAGAGTATTTCTTAAAACAACCACAATGCTGCTTGCGATAGCGGCCACTTCGACCAGCTTTGCGAGCACCCGATGGGATATGGCGACACCTTATGTCGATTCAACTCATCATACCCAGAATATCCGCCTATTTGCTGAAGATGTTAAAGCAGCAACGAATGGTGAGCTTGAGATAGTGGTTCATGCGGGTGGTTCGTTAATAAAACATAAAGAGATTGCCCGTGCGGTACGCTCTAGGCAGATTTCTATCGGCGAAGTTTTTATCGGTATCTTAGGCAATGAGGATCCGGTTTATAAGCTTGATAACCTGCCGTTTTTAGCCACTGACTTTGATCAGGCAAAGAAGTTATATGATGTATCAAAAGAGACGATAGAGAACAAACTGGGTAAAGATGGCATGATGTTGCTGTATTCTGTGCCATGGCCACCACAGGGTATTTACAGTAAAAAAGCGATTAACTCTGTAGAAGATCTGCAAGGCGGAAAAATGCGCGCCTACAGTTCAACCTTATCTCAATTATCAGTCCTACTGAAGGCGTCACCCACTACGGTTCAAACGGTAGAAATTCCGCAAGCTTTCTCCACCGGCATTATCGATATGATGATCACTTCGCCGACAACAGGTGTCAGCAGCCAATCTTGGGATTATGTCAGCCACTATACCGATGTGCAGGCATGGATTCCGAAAAATATGGTGATTATTAATACCCGTGCATTTAAACGTTTGGACAAAAAATCTCAGCAGGGGCTATTACAAGCAGCGGCTGATGCAGAACTGCGTGGCTGGGAGATGGCAAAAAAAGAAACGGCATTAAATACTGAGATCCTTGCTGAAAAAGGCATGAATGTAGCTGCACCGACAGAAGCGCTGATGACCTCTCTTAACGACATTGGCGATGCCATGACAAAAGACTGGGTGAAGGAAGCCGGAAGTGAAGGTGAGGCCATTATTGAAGCATACAAAAAATAATATATCCCAAACACCTTGAAGATGCTGATTCCTGCATCTTCAAATCATTTGGGACTAGTCCCCTAGGGGAACAAAAAACAGGAGTTTCCATCCATGCGTTTGTTCTTGAATAAGTTGTATCACGGAGCCGGGGTCTTATCCGCCGTATGTATCGTCGCCATATGTGTTGTGATTCTGGCTCGCGTGGTAGGACGCTGGATGGGAATTGTTGTTCCGTCAAGTGATGACTTTGCCGGCTTCCTGCTTGCCGCCTCGAGTTTTCTTGGCTTAGCTTATACATTTCAGCATGGCGGTCATATTCGTGTCGGTTTATTTACTTCCCGTTTAGGTGAAAAAAGTTCACTTTTTTGCGAGCGTTTTGTGCTTGTCACCGCTTCCGTTCTGATCGCATACTTAGCCTACGAGCTTTGTTATATGGTCTGGGAGTCTTGGGACTATGAGGAGGTCTCATCGGGTTTTGTTGCCGTTCCGATGTGGATTGTTCAACTTCCTGTCGCCATCGGCATGGTGATCTTTGCTATATCTATCATCGATTTGGCTACATGTAGTCTGCTCTTCGGTAAACGGATTCCGCTTTCTGAAGAGGAATCGCTCGCTGAAAAAGACTTTATTAAAATTGACGGCAACGAGCGTCAGGATTCAAAGGGAGAGAGTCAATGAATGAACTGATTATTGGCGGCATACTTCTGGTTGTACTGTTCGGTTTTCTGGCCAGCGGATTGTGGGTAGCTTTGTCACTGCTTATGGTTGCCATCTCAGGTATGATTCTGTTAGGTAACGATGCTTTTGGTTTGATTTATGCAACATCCACCTGGGGCGCTGTATCTGACTGGTCACTGGCTGCTTTACCGCTGTTTATCTGGATGGGGGAAATCCTCTTCAGAACCCGTTTGTCAAGTGACTTGTTCGAGGGATTAACACCCTGGTTGGGACGTCTACCCGGTCGCCTGTTGCATGTTAATATTTTGAGTTGCGGTCTATTTGCCGCAGTGTCCGGATCCTCGGCTGCAACGGCGGCGACAATTGGTAAAATGACGCTGCCTGAGCTCAAAAAGCAGGGTTATGATGACAAGATGGCGATTGCAACACTGGCCGGCTCAGGAACTCTCGGTCTTTTAATTCCGCCGTCGATTATCTTGATTGTTTACGGTGTGGCGGCAGAGGTCTCGATTGGCCGTTTATTTATCGCGGGTGCCGTGCCCGGTATGATGCTGGTCATGCTGTTTATGGGATATACCATGTATTGGGCATTGCGCAATCCGAGCAAAGTACCTAGCGACACTGTTACCTGCAGTTGGTCTGTAAAGTTGAAAGCACTGCTCAAGCTTGTTCCGGTCGCGCTTCTGGTGTTATTTGTTCTAGGTTCTATTTATGGAGGTCTAACAACTCCGACTGAGGCTGCCGCTTTTGGGGTCGTCGGTGCACTATTGCTCGCTTATAGCAGCAGTTCTCTGACGCGAGAGAGTCTGTTCGGCAGTTTAATGGGCGCGACTAAAACCTCATGCATGATCCTGTTGATCCTTGCTGGCGCCGCATTTTTGACTGTTGCAATGGGTTTTATCGGGTTACCCCGTATGCTCGCGGAAAGCATCGCAGCAATGCAGCTTTCGCCTTATTTGCTGCTATTTATTCTGACTCTGCTGTTTGTGGTGCTAGGCTGCTTTCTAGACGGAATATCTGTTGTGGTACTGACCACCTCAGTTGTTTTACCTATGGTGCTGCAGGCTGGAATTGATCCGCTGTGGTTCGGTATTTATATTGTTCTGGTGGTTGAAATGTCACAAATCACCCCGCCAGTCGGTTTTAACTTATTTGTTCTTCAAAGCCTCACCGGGCGTGATATGATTTTTATTTCGAAGGCGGCGCTGCCGTTTTTCTTTTTATTGCTGTTCGCGGTAGTCATAGTCACGGTATTCCCGGGTATTGTCACCTGGTTACCGTCGGAAATGACCGGTAATTAAAAAGAGTGAATATTTTCCAATCGTCACTTCATCACATTTGATGAGTGAAGATTCCGTTACGTTCAGTTAATTCGAGTATGCATTAACCATGCTCAACAACGCCTTTGAACGTTGGATGCTGTCCTGCAGTTTTACCGCAGGGCTTCCTGAACTTGGGCCGCTTGATATTCTGGTACTGCATAATACATCGTGAGCGGCCAAAACGGATCGTGGATGTTGCATTCACGCTCAGTATTGAAGACATTCATAATGTCTCCTACGCGGTACGGAAATTGGTTAAGCGGGAACTGCTTGCAAGTGAAAGGCGGGGGAAAGATAGCTATTACAGGGTGGCAGAAAGCGGACGAACATTTTGCGAGGAATATCGCAAGGCACGCGAGCAATGCCTTGTTGATGCTATTAGCAAGTTAAATATAAGCGAGGAGCTGGGTGAACTCGCCGCCACCATGAGAACCTTGTCCGGTGTTTATGATCCGGCATCCCGCGCGGTACGTTCATTGTGAGTGAGAGTAATTCCCTTTATTTGGTATGAACTGTTCTTTTCCGTGATTTGAGACCCTTTGCTTATGGAAAATGCCTCTGAAACAACATTCAGAGGCATTTTCAGCGTCATCACCGACCAACTCCTTAGACACTGAAGTAACCCCGAGCATATAAAGGTTTTTAAAAACCAGACAAGACTATTTTACCCTTGGACTTTCCCGATTCTAATAATGTATGGGCCTTAATCAGGTTTTGCGCATTGATTGTTCCGAAATCCTTGGCGATAGTAGATTTTAATTTTCCCTGATCCACCATTTTGGCAACGTGGGTTAATAATTTATGCTGCTCAATCATATCCTCTGTTTCAAATAATGAGCGGGTAAACATCAGCTCCCAATGAACAGAAACGCTTTTGCGCTTAAGCGGCATAATATCCAGGGTCGCCGCATCATCGATCACGCCTAGTTTCCCCTGCGGGGCGATGATTGCTGCTATCTCCGTGAAATGCGCTTCGGTATGGGTAAGGCTGGCGATGTAGTTTACATTGTCCAGGCCAATTGATTGCAGTTCCTGCTCTAAATCGTGACCGTGGTTAATTACATAGTCAGCCCCCAATGATCGAACCCAACTTTGGGTTTCCGGTCTTGATGCCGTGGCAATAACGGTCAGATTGGTGAGCTGTTTCGCCAGTTGAATCATCATTGACCCGACACCGCCCGCCGCGCCAATAATTAATAGTGTACCTTTACTCTCACTATTAAGATTAAAGCGATCAAATAACATTTCCCATGCGGTGATTGAGGTAAGCGGCATGGCGGCTGCTTCGCGGCAGGATAAATTTTTTGGGGCCAGAGCAACGATTCTTTGATCAACCAGATGGTATTCACAATTTGCACCCTGGCGATTAATTGCACCTGCATACCAGACTTTATCGCCGGGTTTAAATAAGGTTACCTGCTCACCAATGGAGGCAACCGTTCCGACCGCATCCCAACCTAGTATCTTGTATTGCTGATCGGTCGGAGTGACATTACTGCGCACCTTTGTGTCTACTGGATTAACTGAAATCGCTTCAACATTAACTAATATATCGGTGCCGCTGGCGACCGGTTCTGCAAGCTCTATATCAATTAAAGCCTGTGGCTCGGTGATCGGTTGGGGATTTTGGTAGGCAACTGCTTTCATGTCGATTTCCTTGTTTGGTTATAGATTAGTAGCCTAGCATGTTTAGCCCCACTGCTAATAAAGGGTATTCGCAGCTGTGTGCGGGCTCACATGAAAACAGTGAGAATAGTAGCGGTAGCTGATTTATGTTCGCAATAATTAAAAATTAATAAGTGTGATCTAAGTCTTGTTATTATTGATTTTAAATTTTAAAAACCATACAATAACGATCTAAGTCACATTTTGAGAGTATATTTATGAAACAGAAAATAGTTAATATCAGTCGTGAAATAGCAGGAATATTTATCATGTTTGCTGTCACCGTAGCGATTGTTTTATTACAAGCTTCAGTTTGGATGTAATCGAGCAGTTGCTCGATTACTTTTTTAAATCTATCCCGCCAATATTTTAATGCTACCTGCCGCTTGAAACCGGTAAATCCCTTTTAAAGATCACCTCAGTACTTACTTAATCACAACATCGTAATACCTGCTAATCCACAACTCGACCAAAAATTAAATGCTACGCAGAATCAAATACAATGAACTATATTAAACCAACATCCTTTCTATGCTGAGCGCAGGGAATTAATCGTAATTTACTATAAGCGATAAACAGCCGGGTGAAGTAATATTATAATTAAAACTACAAGATATTTTTATTGCTAGTGAGCGTTCATTACAATCAGCATAAGTAAATTGATAATTGGCGAATTTGATATTAGTGTATTTTTACTCACCCTTAAATAATCAAGGATCTATAAAAATGAAAAAATGGTTAGCGCTTTGCGCCAGTGGTTTATTGTTGAGCTTTCAGGTCATCGCAGATGAGTATCAAAGCACCATAGAGCAGTTTGAAAGTTCGCCAAGCACTGCGGAATTTTTTGAAAATGCTTATGGTTATGCGGTTTTCCCTACTATTGGTAAAGGTGGTATCGTTCTTGGCGGTGCATACGGGACAGGGCAAGTCTACCGAGGAGGTCAGCCTACGGGCAGTGTGAACTTGGTACAGGTCAGTGTGGGATTTCAGTTGGGAGGCCAAGCATTCAGTCAAATTGTTTTCTTACAGGATAAACGCGCCTATGATGCTTTTACTGCGGGTAGCTTTGAATTTGGCGGACAGGCAAGTGCTGTAGCGCTGACCTTTGGTGCGTCTGCTCAAGCAGGTAGTACGGGTACTGGGGCTGCGCTGGGTACACAGCAGAGTCAGGCAAATTATGTGGGTGGTTTTGCGGTATTCACCTTGGCTAAAGGGGGGTTAATGTATGAAGCGAGTATTGCCGGGCAAAAATTTAACTTTCAGGCAGCAAGGGCTAATAAGAGTGCGGATTAATCATTTTAAATAAGAGCGGTGACGGGAAGACTTAGTCTTTCATCCACGGCTAACGCTGAGGGTGTTAATTCGTCCTTAAGCTAATTTTTCTTTTCTCGATTTTAAGGCTTCCTTGCTAGAGAAGCCTTTTTTATTTTTTTACTTTTTTTAACGGGTGCTGTAAATGACCTTTAATGGTCACATTCGATAGGTTTTATCATGAATTTTCTTGCACACTTACACATTGCAGAGCATACCGAAACTAGCTTTGTGGGGAATTTTTTGGGCGATTTTGTTAAAGGGAACCCCATCGGACAATTTGATGTTGATATTGTGCAGGGCATTCGTCTGCATCGTTTTGTTGACAGCTACACTGACCAGCATCAATTGGTTAAATTGGCTAAGCCATTGTTTGCCGCCGATCTGCGACGTTATGCGCCGATTGCTTTAGATATGTTTTGGGATCATTTTCTGGCTAAGCATTGGTCTCAATTTCATGATTTATCATTAGGTGATTTTTGCCGACAAGCGCAGTTGCAAATTGAGTTGGAATCATCCCGTGAAATAAATGCATTCCCTGAGCACTTTAAAAAAATCTCAACTTTAGTTTGGCAGGAAAGGTGGCTTGAGTCTTATCAGAAAATAGAAAATATTCAGTATGCGCTAGCGCGTATGTCTTTGCGCAGCGTAAGAATGGCACCATTAGCTTTGACCGGTGAAACATTGGTTAAGCATTATCAAAGACTATCAGAAATATTTTTTGAGTTATATGCAGATTTATTAGATAAAACAGCTGCTTATGTTACTGGGCGAGGGTAATAGAAAACACCTTATAGTAATAAGGTGTTTTTAGCTGAAAAAATCAGATTCATTCAGTAAATAAATGCTTAATATTTGCAAAATCACTTTTACCCGTCACTATTTCTTCAATGCTCAAACCTGATACTTCATGGGGAAAAACTAACCACTCTTCCGATTCATGGATAAAATAATCAGGTACCATGGCAACGGCTTTATTTTTAGGTTTGTAATAGGGTGTGGCAATGCGTACATCAGTTGGCATATTTAAGCGCATCTCTGATGTCAGTCTTTCAACTAATGCCACCACACTTCTGCCTGAGTCAAATACATCATCAACAATTAATAAACCATCTTCGGCATTCGCATTTTCAATAATATAATGAAGGCCATGCACTTTTATGGTTTTACTTTGTTTGCCGATACCATAATAAGAAGAGGTGCGCACTGCAATATGGTCGGTTTCTACTTTTTTGTAATCAAAGTATTCCTGTACTGCAATACCAATAGGTGCTCCTCCTCGCCAAATCCCAACAATAAATTGTGGACGAAAACCGCTTTCATAGACTTGTGCGGCAAGACGAAATGAGTCTTCAAGTAGTTGTTGGGCAGTAATATATACTTTGTTAGACATTTAATAACCTCTGCGAGTGAATTTTTGCGCAAAGTTTAGAGCAACAGGAGAAAATAACAATAACCTAGATCCTATTTATAGCGTTTTTTTGCATAAAGTTATTATTATCACCGAGCTGACCCACTGGTAAATCTCCTTTTTAGAACATTGATTTTGCTATTTTAGGATTTGTGCGGCTTGCATTGATTATCTTTCAACAAAAGTTGTTTAAAATCTGCTGCGGGAATGGGCCGACTGAATAAATATCCTTGACCGTATTCACAGCCTCGTTGTTCCAGGAAATCGGCCTGCCAGTCGGTCTCAATCCCTTCTGCAATTACTTTTAATTTCAATGCTTTAGCCATTGCTAAGATGGCAGTAACTAAGCTCATGTCTGCCTGATTTGTTGCCATCTTACTGATGAAAGCGCGGTCAATTTTAAGCGTTGAAAAAGAAAACTTTTGCAGATAACTTAATGCGGAATAACCTGTTCCAAAGTCATCAATGGAGAGTTGAACGCCCTCTGCCTTGAGCTCTTGTAACATGTTCATCAGGCCGTCATGTTGGTTAATCAATAGACTTTCGGTTACTTCCATTTCCAGTTTGACTGCCGGCAACCCGGTTTTTTTCAGTGTTTCTCTGATTTTAATGAGTAGTTCATCGCAGTAGCGAAACTGCACGCAGGAAAAATTCACTGCGATTTGAATAGGGGCTATTGATTGCCACTCAGCGGCTTCAGTACAGGCCTGTTCGAGTGCTCGTTCTCCGATAATATGAATCAAACCATTTTTTTCTGCCAAAGGAATAAACTCCTCGGGAGAGATAAAACCTAACTCTTCATCGTGCCAGCGCATAAGTGCTTCAGCTGCGATGATTTTACGCGTTTTTAGGTCAATTATAGGTTGGTAGTATAGTACTAATTCATTGTTACTAATCGCTTGGCGTAAGCGACTATTTAATAAAAGATTACGCTGCACGTCATGATTCATGCTCGGGTCGTAAAAACTGAAACCATTACGTCCGGCTTCTTTAACCCTGTACAGAGCGGTATCGGCATTTTTTAGCAAATTATCGGAGGTGTCGCCGTCCTGCGGATAGATTGACATACCGATACTGGTCGAGGTAAAAAACTCCTGATTGTCAATCTTAAAAGGTTGATCAAAGGATGCCAGAATTTTACCGGCTAAATTTTTTGCGCTTTCTTCATTCGCAATTTTAGGGATAATGAGTAAGAATTCATCTCCTCCCAAACGAGCGACAGTATCTGTATCACGTACCGATCTAACCAGTCGTTCGCTGGTTTGTTTGAGAATTTGATCGCCCGCATCATGGCCCAGAGTATCATTAATCTGTTTGAAATTATCCAAATCGATAAACATGATCAGGATCTGTGTATTGTCTATTTTTGAGCGATTAATCGCCCGAGTAAGTCTGTTTTGGCTATAACTTCTATTCGGTAATTCAGTCAAAGAATCGTGGTTAGCTTGATGTACAAGCTCTTTTTCGGACTGTTTACGTTTTGCTATCTCGGCTTGTAATTGAGCATTCTGGTCAGCAAGGGTAGCTTGTTGTTTAGCCGAGAGCTCAACCTGAGTATGCAGTACTATATTGGCATTGTTGATTCGCATTAGATAATAAAGTCCCATTAATACCGGGAAAGCTAAGATTGAAATACCTAAAACAAACCAGCCTGATGTAAATATATCCTGTTCATTGACCGGTTCAAACCAACCCTCTAAGCTAAATGCCGTGCTCCGGATAGGAGATTCAATGTATATATTCTTATTATTCAGTTCGTAGCGGGATATCGGGCTAAACTCTGAGCTCGCTGCTGCCAAGGAGTTCCATCCTTGAATATCACCAATCGGCGTTGATAGTTGGATGTGACTGTCGCTGTTGCTTTGCTTTTGTGAAATCAGCTGTTGGATCAGTAAATTACTATTGATTTCAGCAATTAAGATGGCACTGGGTTTATTTTGATAGTAAACGGTTTTCAAAATTTTAATTTTTAGTCCGTCGGGACTGTTAACGGCGATTATTCGTGCCATTTTTGGATCAACACCAATGGTTGATGCATATTCTGTCGATGATGGCGGGGTTTTCTCCATTTCAGCAAATGGAATTAGGTTGACATTTAATGCTGTACCAGGATTTGTGTCGACGATAAGTCTCTTGTTGAAATCAATCAGGATGATCCGCTCGTAAATTGAAATGTCATTAATTTTGCTGCTGCGGACGAGGTTATTGATCAATTTTTTGAGATTAAACAGGCTTGAACCTAATCCGTATTCCATCGACATTCCGGAAGCCAGGTTGGCGAAAAAGGTGCTCATGGTTTTATCTGTAGCTATGTTGTCAATATTATCCTGATTAACCTCAAAGAAAAAACTCAGGGTATCGGCATAGTTAGTGACTTTAAGTTGTAGCTCATTATATTGGGATTCTTGAAGCCGTTGTTGACCAAGGTTGGTCACCGCCAGAATCAAAACAAGATAAGCTGTTAAGACAAGACCCGCTAAGATGATAGCTGTTTTGCTGCTAAACCATTTGTTTATCGCCATATATCTAATTTACTGCTGTAGATGATGCAAAGAATTTTGGATAAAAATGAAATACACTGGGATAATACTTCTGCACTATTTTATTATAAGTACCATTAGCTCGAATCTGCTTTAGATAAGCGTTAAAAGCTTTACGCAACTCCGGAGATTCCTTACGAAAGCCAACTGCCATACGCTGTTCGAAGGAGATTGGACCGATTACTTTAATCTCTCCCGGCCATTTTTCCAGCGCGATCAGTGTATCGGGAACATCTAACAAGGTGCTGTCGGCATCATTATTAAGAATGGCGGGGATCATTTCATTTAATTTACGTTCTTTAATGGGCAAAATAATATTAGCACCCGTTAATTCCATATTGTATAGGCTGGGATCCAGGCAAGATTGTTTCATTGCTAACACGTCACGATCTTTAAGAAGCGATTTAACTTGAGCAATATCTTGAGCAATAGAACCACTTGGTTGGATCGGTTGTAAATCTGAATCACTGCGTGATACTAACCACACTGCGGAAGGAAAGTAATCATCAGAAAAATCGATCACTTGTTTGCGCCACTCAAGTGTCGTCGCGCCGTTGGCGATGACATCACCCTGAATGCTTTCGGGTTCGCCGTAGTTTATTTGATTGTTATCAAATTGTGCATTTCGACCGGTTAATTTTCCGAATACCGTCGTCCATTTTGCCGGAACATACTCATATTTAACGCCTAAATGAGCTGCAAAGCCCTGCATCAGCTCCGTATCCATTCCACCATAAATGATTTTGTTACCCTGCGGATATGCAGTTACAAAGTTGGCATAGGGGATTCCGATGTGGCGCAGTACGCCATCCGCCTGAATTTCAGCCAGATCTCGCGTGCTGGCTTGGCTAGAGGTTGTCGTCAACATGGCTAAGAATAGAGCCGATATGAAGGAGATATGCTTAATTATCATTTTTTCGCCTCTACACTTGTTAAAATTTGCTTATAATTTTAAAAAAAACACAACCTAGAGCTTATCTAAATTGTGCTGTTATGTCGATAATTACATTGTCTGATAAATATTAACCATTGCCTTCACTAAACCAGTTACATCTTCTTCTGTATGGAATAGATGCGTTGATATGCGCAGTGCATGGGTATCTAATAAATCATTCACATTAACCTTAAAATCAGTGGAGCGGATGATATAACCAGTCTCTTCACGTAAACGATCTCTGAACTCGTTTAATACCACCAAATTAGTCTTATCATCAAAGGGATTAAAAGAGGTGATGCCGCTTGATAGTTCGCGGATATTAGGTGCGTAGAGCTGTCCGAAGGGGAAGGCTGCATTATCTGTTAACAGATCTTTACACTGTGCACTTAAATCTAAAGCATGCTCCTGAATTTTATCACGACCAATGCTATCCCACATTTCACAGGAATCTGTTAACGCCTGCAGTGCCGGAAAATTATCATTGCCTTTGTATTGCAGTTTCCACTGTACCGGAAAAGAATCAAGGTGCCCTAATGATGAGTTAATGAACCAGGCTAATTGTTCTTGAGATGATCTTCTTACATACAGTATGCCGGTCGAACCTGCGCCACACTGCCATTTATGGCCAGAGCCTGCAAAAAAATCACAGCCTAGATCATGAAAATCTACATCTATCATACCGATGGTATGTGCGCCATCAATCAAGGTTAGAATTTCATTTTCAGCAGCTAACGCACAAATGGCTTTAGCCGGTAATCTGGTACCTGTTTTGTAGGTGATATGCGAAAAAGTGATTAAACGAACTCTGCCTTGATACTGATTAATCGCATCAGCAAAGACATCGACAAAGTCTTGTGCGCTAATCTCTTCACTGCCGGTGAACACCGGAATTTCCAGGTAAACGACTTCTACGCCATAACGCTGTGCGACAAGAGTTAAGGGGGAAATGGCGGCAACATGTTCGTGATGGGTGGTTAAGATGACATCTCCTTCTGCGAAGTTTAAGCCATTAAGAATACTGACCATACCGTCTGTGGTATTGCGGCTTAGTACAATTTCGTCATTATCGGCACCAAAACCTGCTGAAATCGCATCGGTCATTTCAGTGGTATGCGGCCAGTCACCAAATTTGTCCTGCATATCCCAGGGATTACCGGCAACAATGTGATTATTGTCATTATAGCTGTTAAGCACACTGCGGGGCATTGAGCCTGTGGTGCCTATGTTCATATAGGTGGTTTTTTTGTCGAGAATAAACTCTTTACTTACTTCTTTCCAAAATTTCTGATCTGAATGGTGACCGTTTAAATGTTTCCAGCCACTCTTTACTTCTTTTGCCTGTGCCGTGCCGGACAGTAAAACAGAACTTGCGCCTGCGATGGCGAGACCGGTAGTGGTTTTAAGAAAATCTCGACGACTGAAGGTCGAAGATTGGCCGTTATTATTTTGACTCATGTTTAAAACTCCATTTTATTATTAAAAAAGTTCCATCTTTATTATTCTTTATAGGGTCATACTACTGCGAGGTTAATGTGATCCCTACTGTTTTTATTTATTATTCCGATCTAGCTCGCGGTTAGGATAAGAAACTTTAAATTTTACATCGTCTTATGTTAACTAATCCGATCCAAACTAAGGTCAGGCTATTTTTCCGCTATTTATTGTTTAATCTATTCAAAGTAAATTTTATTTACTGATCGCTTGGATTGTTCATGGCAAGATGATCAGAATCAGATCTGATTATAAGAAAATGTTGACTTAGCCGTCTAGACGGCTTATTGTTCGCTTTCATCTGCTTTCCGCATAGTGTTTACCCAAACTACTTGCTGATGCCTATATCTTTAAGTAATTTGGGTATAAATAGAAACAATTACGTCACCCACCGTTAAATTCAGGAAATTTGATGATCCAGATAAAAAAAGTTCATAAGGTGTTTTATCAAGCCGGGCGAGAAATTAATGCACTCAGTAACATTAATCTCTCTATCGAACAGGGGAGTATTTTTGGTGTTATTGGATCCTCCGGTGCAGGTAAAAGTACTTTAATTCGCTGTGTTAATTTATTAGAACGGCCTACAAGTGGCAGCATCATCATTGATGGTGTTGACCTTACCCAACTATCAACGCAAGAGTTAACCTTAACGCGCCGTAAAATTGGCATGATTTTCCAACATTTTAACCTCTTATCTTCGCGAACCGTTTTTGACAATATTGCGTTGCCCCTGGAGTTGGCTGCTGTCAGCAAGCATAAAATTAAAGAGAAGGTTAATAGTTTGTTGGAGCTTGTTGGTCTAACCGACAAAAGCGATATCTATCCCGCTAATTTAAGCGGGGGTCAAAAACAGCGGGTGGCGATTGCGCGTGCGCTGGCGTCCGACCCTGTGGTTTTATTGTGTGATGAAGCGACCAGTGCATTGGATCCGGCAACCACACAATCGATTTTAGAATTACTGCGCAAGATTAACAGCGAGTTAAACTTAACCATTTTGTTAATTACCCATGAAATGGCGGTACTAAAAAGCATCTGTGCACAAGTTGCTATTATTGGCGATGGTAAATTGGTTGAAAAAGGATTGGTTGGTGATATTTTCGCTCATCCTAAAACACAATTAGCACGGCAGTTTATCCGCTCTACTCTGGATCTGACTATTCCCCCCGATTATCTGTCTCGTTTATTGCCAAGCAGAGTGGAAAACAGTTTTCCATTGGTACGTTTAGAGTTTACCGGAGAATCGGTTGATACCCCTGTAATCAGTCAGTTGGCGCGGCTGTTTAATATAGATATCAGTATTATCAGCTCTAACATGGATTACGTTGGCGGGGTTAAATTTGGCCTGATGTTAGCTGAACTTTTTGGCACGGAAGACGCGGCGTTAAAAGCGATTGCTTTTCTAAAAGATCATCATGTAGAAGTTGAGGTGTTAGGTTATGTCATTTGATTCAATGTTGAGTTGGTGGGGAGGGCATCAGGGTCTTCTACAATTGTTATTCGAAGCGTTAGGTGAAACACTCGCGATGGTGTTCGCTTCCGGGCTGGCCGGTTTTGCAATCGGTATTCCCGTTGGTATCGTTTTGCACTTAAGCAAAAAAGATGGATTACTTGAGCACCATTTGCTCAATAAAATATTGGGTATTGTGGTCAATATTGGCCGCTCTATTCCCTTTATCATTCTATTGGTTGCGATTATTCCCTTTACGCGCTTTGTTGTGGGGACCACAATTGGCACCGCCGCAGCGATTGTGCCGCTAACCATTGGCGCGATTCCGTTTATTGCACGTCTTGTTGAGGGGGCGTTATTAGAAGTACCCTCAGGATTGGTCGAGGCTGCACAAGCAATGGGCGCCAAACCGGTTCAGATTATTACTAAAGTACTTTTACCCGAAGCGCTACCCGGTATTATCAATGCAGTTACCATTACCCTTGTGACGCTGGTGGGCTATTCAGCAATGGCCGGCACTGTTGGTGGCGGTGGCCTTGGGGATGTCGGTATCCGTTATGGCTATCAACGCTTCGATGGTACTGTGATGATGATTACAGTGGTGATTTTAGTTTTTATTGTACAACTTATTCAATCTATCGGTGATCACCTCGTTAAGTATGTCGATCACCGTTAATAATAACAGCCGTTAACTTTTAAAAAATCAAGGAAGACCTTGATAGGAGATATACCATGAGCTTTAATCTGAAGAATATTTTTGCCGCTGCAGGCCTTGCTTCCACTCTGCTTTTAAGCGGTTGTGGTGATAAAGCAGTTGTTGATAATAATAAAATCACCGTTGGTGTTATTGCCGGATCTGAAGCGCAAGTCGCTGAAGTCGCTGCACAGGTTGCAAAAGAAAAATACGGTTTAGAAGTGGAGTTAATTACTTTCTCTGATTATATTACTCCAAATGCCGCACTTGACGAAGGCTCTATCGATGTTAATGCATTCCAGCATAAACCTTATCTGGATCAGCAAATCAAAGATCGTGATTACAAATTTGCCATAGTAGGTAATACCTTTGTTTACCCTATTGCCGGTTACTCCAGTAAAATCACATCACTTGACGAATTACAAGATGGTGACCTAATTGCCGTGCCCAGCGATCCAACCAACTTAGGCCGTTCGTTGATGCTGCTTGAGCAGCAGGGTCTATTGGTATTAAAAGAGGGCGCAGGTCTGAGCGCAACGGTACTTGATATTGTCAGCAGCCCAAAGAATTTAGATATTGTTGAGCTGGAAGCGGCGCAGTTACCACGCTCTCTGGACGATGTGAGTCTTGCTATTATAAATACCACCTATGCAAGCAGCATTGACCTGTCGCCTGAGAAAGATGGTCTTTTTGTTGAAGATAAAGAATCGTCTTATGTTAACTTAATCGTTGCACGTGAAGATAATGTCAATGCTGAAAATGTTCAAAACTTTCTTAAGGCGTACCAGACCGACACGGTTTATAACGCTGCAATGAAAATTTTCAAAGATGGTGTTGTTAAGGGCTGGTAAATCATCTCCTTTAGCTAGGAGCTTGTGACAACCAAAAAAAAAAGTATTGATCCCAGATTAATACTTTTTTTTTGTGTGTTGGCTCAACATAAATTATTTTAAATAACCGATCCTTGGTCTTTTGGAAGCTTAACACGGGACTATGTAATGAAACTTGCTATTATCGGGCTGGGAAATATTGCACAAAAAGCGTATTTACCCGTTATCACTCAAATCCCAGGGCTTGATCTGCTGTTCTGCACGCGCGACAAAAACACTCTAAAAAAACTTTCTCAGTTGTATCGTATTGAGCAGTTATATTCAGATTATCGGGCTTTAATTAAGGCCGAAGTCGATGCGGTAATGATCCATAGCAGCACGGCTTCCCATCGAGAAATTGCGACCTTTTTTTTGCAGCAGGGTATTCCAACCTTTGTAGATAAACCCCTGGCTGATAATGCCTTTGATTGTGAAAGGCTCTATGAATTGGCGGCAAAGCATCAACAACCTTTATATTTGGGCTTTAATCGACGTTTTATTCCTTTGTATAATCAGTATCTGCCTGCGCTTCAAAATACTCAGGAGCATTCCTCTTTATTATCATTGCGTTGGGAGAAAAATAGATTCAATCAAGCCGGTGATATTCGCTCCTTTATTTTTGACGATTTTATTCATCCGCTGGACAGCGTCAATCTGAATGCTAAAAATAACTTGGATGATGTTTACCTTACCTGGCAGTTTAAAGGTCAGCAGTTAGCCCGTTTAGATGTTCAGTGGCAGCAACAAAATACTCTACTGCATGCGTCAATGAATCGGGTTTATGGAATGACCAAAGAGCGTATCTCAGGGAGTTATGAAAACTGCGCTTTTGAGTTTGATTCCTTCGTCTCGGGTAAATGCTGGCAGGATAATCAAGAATCTGTCATTACTTTGCCTGACTGGACGCCGATGTTAACCGGTAAAGGTTTTACCGCGATGATAGACGATTGGTTAGGCGTTGTGGAAAAAGGCAAATTAGCCCCCTTGGTTGTTGAGCGTAACCTGGCAACGCATCAATTAGCTGAACTCATTTGCCGAAAGATATTGGGATAATAGTCATTTTGAGCATAATAGTTGCTCACTTCATTAACAGGTTTGTTATGATTGTTTTTTGTATGGCAGAAATGGACAAGCATGAATAAATATCCGCTGATTGAAATTCCCTTTAATAACCGTAACCAATGCTGGTTTTGTAGCGAGCCGAAGGACAAAGTCATTGCCTTTCCAAAATACAGCAGCGAAGAGAGTTTGATCGCCCATGTGCCAATTTGTGTGCCGAGCTGTAACGAATGTGCTGCTATTGTTCAGCGTACCGCATTCAGTTCATTATTTACCTACCGCGATGCGATTAAAAAAGCGTTAACACTCAAACATCAAAAAACCTTGGCTATAGGGTCGAATTGGACCAAGCAGGAGCTGGCAGAATCGGAACTGGAAGGCAGTGCTTTTGAAGGTTTTAAACGCAGTGCATGGTTTATGTTTGAAATGATTCAGGCACGTATTAATTATCAAGGTTGGGAGCTGCGGGTAAATAACGAAAAGCTTTATATTGAACAAGAAAATGAAGCTTTTGATTTTGATGGTACCACCTACGTCAATCTGGACAGTGCCGTTACTCATGCCATTAAAACCTTTCATCTTGATGAGCAGTTATTTACTCGAGTATTAAGTGTGATCGGTAAAGATAAGTTTGGCCATGCAATCCGCCTGTGCCGTCTGCATCCGCAATTGACCAGTAAAAACAGAGAAGGCGTTTTTCTGGATATTTTACAGAGTATTGGTTTATAGGCGACAATTTGGTTTATAAGCGAGACTTTGCTTTATAAACGACAACAGCGATTTTTATGCCCAAAACAGCTGAATAGTCGGATTCAGCGTTTTGCTCAAATCTCGCGAAAGCCAAGGCTATATTTAAGTGATTTGAGCAATTAAAAACCCTTATTAAAGGTCTGCTATCATTGCCAATCTATATTGTTATTATAAATTGCTAAAAGAGGAAGGTCTTAAATGGAAAGTAAAAAACCCACTGAAGAAGAGTTAAACGCCTGGGTAAAAAGAGTGCATCTGGGCAGTTGCTGCAGTGATCCTGTCGAGTCCCTCGAAGATGACTTACCGGCAACTGACAAAGAAACAGCGAACAAATAAGCCGCGAGTCTGTGTTTAAGACCACTCAAATCTACAACAACAATATTAGCAACAGCGGGGATTGACCTTGGGTGATGTACGCATCTTTTATTTAGAAATGAACTCTCCTAAGCAGCTGGTTGAAAAACCGCCCGTTGCAGATTTAATTATCCTCGAGGCGGAAATTAAAGAGTTTCGTTTCAACCAATACCTCTATCGCCTGATCGGTGAAAGTTGGCAATGGGTTGACAAGCTCAATGATAGCCCAAGGCAATGGCAAGCCCATGTCGAACGGCCGCAACTCAGAACTTGGGTTGCTTATTACAAGGGAACAATCGCGGGTTATTTTGAACTTGAAATTGCGGACAATGGTGATGTTGAGATCCTTTATTTTGGGCTGGCACCGAAGTTTATCGGCCAAGGTTTTGGTGGTTATCTATTATCAACAGCCGTTAAACACGCCTGGCAGTTATGCCAGGCTAAACGCGTTTGCCTAAATACTTGCTCACTTGATCATCCGCGCGCTTTAGCCAACTATCAAGCCTGTGGTTTTCAGCTTTATACTCAAACGGCTTGAAAAAACAAAGGAGTAAAAAATGTTAAAAGGAACACATCACACGGCAATTATCTGCTCTGATTACGAAAAATCGAAATATTTCTATACCACTGTTCTTGAATTAAAGGTGCTTGATGAGAATTATAGAAAAGAACGTGATTCTTATAAGCTTGATTTGCAGTTGCCCGACGGATCGCAGGTCGAGTTATTCTCTTTTCCGGATTTTGCCCCTCGATCGAGTTATCCTGAAGCGTTAGGTTTAAGGCACCTTGCCTTTAGCGTGGAATCAATGGATCTGGTTTGTAAGCATTTGCAGTCCTTTGCTGTTGCCGTTGAGCCTGTGCGCATTGATCCCTATACGGGTAAAAAATATACTTTCTTTACGGATCCCGATAATCTTCCTTTGGAAATCTGTGAGTTATAGGCCCAGGCTGTTTGCAGTGAAAATACTTTTATTCAATTAACTCTAAATGGGTCGCATGAAAGCGCAGATGTGACTCAATGAAACTGGCAATAAAATAATAACTATGATCGTAACCCTGGCGCATATTTAAGATCAGCGGATAATTATTAGTGCCGGCGGCTATCTTCAAACTATTAGGTTTCAGCTGCTCTTCTAAAAAATTATCATTATCACCCTGATCAACTAACATTGGGATTTTTTGTTGCGCTAACGTCATTAATTCACTGGCATCATATTGTGACCATTGTTTTATATCAGCACCAAGATAAGCGCTGAACGCTTTTTTCCCCCAGGGACTATTGACCGGATTACTAATAGGGCTAAAGGCAGATGCCGATTGATAGAGACTAGGATTACGCAGCGCAATCATTAATGCACCATGTCCGCCCATCGAATGACCGCTGATAACCCGCTGTTGATTGACCGGAAAATGATTTTCGATAATTTCAGGTAACTCATTGACCACATAATCATACATCTGGTAATGCTTGTTCCAGGGAGCCTGAGTGGCATTAACATAAAAACCCGCCCCTAAACCAAGATCGTAAGCCTGCTTGGGATCATCCGCCACACCTTCTCCACGCGGACTGGTATCAGAGGTCACAATAGCAATGCCTAATTTGGCCGCCATCCTCAAAGCCCCTGCTTTTTGCATGAAATTTTCATCTGTGCAGGTTAAGCCCGATAACCAATACATCACTGGTACTTTTTTGCCGTTAGCGGCTTGCGGTGGTAAATAAATTGCAAAACGCATTTTACAATTAAGCGTCTGGGATTGATGGCTATATTGTTTATGCCAGCCGTCAAAGACCTTATTGGTAGTTATATTTTCTATGCTCATGAATTTTCCAACTGGTTATATAACCGTTCTCGAAAATCGAGAAACGGTTGATATTAGAGGTGATTATTTATCAAAGTGAATAACTGTTCGAATACTTTCACCTTTATGCATCAGGTCAAAGGCTTCATTAATGCCTTCTAATGGCATAGTGTGAGTGATGAAATCCGATAATTTAAATTCGCCCTGTAAATAGCGTTCAACATAATCAGGCAATTCAGTGCGGCCTTTGACACCGCCAAAGGCGCTGCCTCTCCATACTCGGCCGGTCACCAATTGGAAAGGTCGGGTTGATATCTCTTTTCCTGCACCGGCAACACCGATAATAACCGATTCACCCCAGCCTTTATGGCAGCATTCCAGTGCGCTACGCATCACATCCACATTACCGATGCATTCAAAGGAATAATCAACCCCGCCGTCGGTCATTTCAACAATCACATCTTGAATGGCTTTATCGAAATTTTTCGGGTTAATACAATCCGTAGCGCCGAGTTTTTTGGCCAGCTCAAATTTACTTTCATTAATATCGATGGCGATGATTCGGCTGGCTTTTGCCATGGTGGCACCGATCACGGCTGACAGACCAATGCCGCCCAAACCAAAGATGGCAACCGTTGCGCCTTCTTCTACCTTGGCGGTATTCATCACCGCGCCCATGCCGGTGGTCACGCCACAACCTAATAAACACACCTCTTCAAGGGGGGCTGCTTTATTCACCTTGGCTAATGATATTTCTGGTAATACAGTGTACTCGGAGAAGGTTGAACAGCCCATGTAATGGTAGATAGGCTGGCCATCTTTATAAAATCGGGTGGTGCCGTCGGGCATTAAACCTTTACCCTGGGTTTCACGAATTTTCTGACAAAGGTTGGTTTTTCCCGATAGACAGAATTTACACTCACCACATTCCGGTGTGTATAGAGGAATAACATGGTCACCGACTTTTACGCTGCTTACACCTGCGCCAATCTGCTCAACAATACCACCGCCTTCGTGGCCTAAAACACAGGGAAAGATACCTTCAGGATCTTCGCCCGATAAAGTAAAGGCATCCGTATGACAAACACCGGAAGCAATAATTTTGACCAGCACTTCCCCTTTTTTAGGGAGCATCACATCAATTTCTTCAATACTTAATGGCTGTTTGGGTCCCCATGCTATTGCTGCTTTGGATTTGATAAATTTTTCTGTCATATGAGCTCCGGTGATCTGTGGTTTATTTCAGTAGGCATTTTATGTAAATCATATTAGCAGACGAATCTGCTGCTGACCTGCCTAGTGTGGTGTAATTAGTTTATCTAAGTTGCGATCATTATAACTATTACTGTTTGAATGATAATATGCTTAAAATTAAAATAACTTTTACTGTGTGGTAATAATATGCAATGGCAGGGGATTAATGAGTTTGTCGCGGTCGCAGAGATGCAAAGTTTTACCCTAGCGGGTAAAAAATTAAAAATTTCCACGGCGCAGGTCAGCAGACAAGTTAACGCATTAGAAAAAAGATTAAATAGTAAATTGCTCTACCGCACTACACGTCATGTTTCAGTGACCCAAGAGGGGCAAATTTTCTATCGCCATTGCCGCAATATATTAGAGGGCTTGGAAGAGGCGGAGCAGGCGATCAGCCGTTTGCAGGCTAAACCACAGGGGCATATTAAACTCTCTGCCCCGATTACCTATGGAGAACAAAAAATCCTGCCCTTAATTAACGATTTTTTATGCCGCTATGAGCAGATCCAAGTAACCTGTGAGCTGACCAATCAGCGTGTTGATTTGGTTGATGGAGGTTTTGATTTAGCCATTCGTCTCGGTGACTTACCGGATTCGAGTTTAGTCGCTAAAAAATTAGCGTCGCGTGAAAATTTTGTGTGTGCATCACCGGAGTACCTTAAAAAGTTTGGTGAGCCGCACTCGTTATCTGAATTGACACAGCACAACTGTTTATTAGGTACGCGTGACTATTGGCACTTTACTGAACAGGGTAAAGAAAAAAATATTCGTGTGCAGGGGAATCTGCGTTGTAATAGTGGCTTTGGGCTGGTGGATGCTGCGCTGAAAAATATCGGTATTATTCAGCTGCCCGATTATTATCTGCAGGAGCACATTGATGCCGGCAGGTTAATGTCTTTATTAAACAATGTTCGAGTTGCCGAGGAGGGGATATGGGCGGTTTATCCGCAGAATCGCTATTTATCCCCAAAAATTCGTTTGCTTATTGATTTTCTTGCTGAGCATTTTTCAGACGGAGCAGAACATCGGTTAATGAAGGTTTAACTTCATGCCCTAAAGCAAGTGTTTCTGCGCAGGGAGCGACCAGATCCGGTACCTGAAAAACATGCATACCGGCGGAAACTGCCGCACGAACGCCATGATTTGAGTCTTCAAAAGCCAAACAAGCCGTTGGATCTATGTTTAAGCGTTTTGCTGCCAGTAAAAATATCTCCGGGTGAGGTTTACTGTGGGTGACTTCACATCCGCTGCTTAACTGCTGAAAATATCCCTCTAAGCCGGATAGTTTTAACTTGGTTAAGGCAACTTCTTTCTCGCTTGAGGTGGCAACCGCCATCGGAATTGACTGCTCCCGTAACCAGTCCAGCAAAGCGATTACGCCTTCCTTAACGGGAATGGCCTGAAAATTTACCACTGCGTGGTAACGTTTCATCCACTCAATGCGCAAACTCTCATAATCAAGATCGGGACCGTAACCCGCTGTAATAATATTTTTGATGCTTAAGGCGTTAGTGCCAATGATTTTTAAATAAGTATCATTTAATATGGGTAAAGACAAATGTCGGCAGGCATCCTGGAATGCTTGCTGACAGACTCTTTCGGTATCCAATAATAAACCGTCCATATCAAAAACTGCTGCTTGATAGTGCATCTTTTTTCCTAGGGATTGATTAGTTTGAGTAGATTGACTTGCAGAAAGGACAATACCAGCATGGTATTGTTCTTCCCAATCAAAGAATGTGGTTCGTTTATTTAACCGAGTTAACTTCCTCGCTGGTTAAATAACGCCATTCGCCCAGTTGAAGATCTGTATCTAACTTAATTTCACCAATCTGCTCACGGTGCAGTTCAACGACCAGATTACCAATCGCAGCAAACATGCGTTTTACCTGATGGTATTTACCTTCCTCAATGGTCAGTAAAACTTCATTATCCGTTAAAATTTCTAATGTGGCAGGTAAGCAGGGGCCATTTTCACTTTTCAGCTGTATTCCCGCTTTAAACAAGCTAACGGCATTTTCTTCAACGGGCTGGGCAAGTGTTGCGCGATAGCGTTTACTGCAGTTTCTACGCGGACTGGTGATCTTATGAGACCACTGTCCATCATCGGTAATCAGTGTTAAACCGGTGGTGTCGGCATCGAGTCGACCGGCAATACAAAGCTGCTCAGGTTTATCAACTTTTATTAAATTGATGATACTGGGTAGCTGCTCATCTACGTTAGAGCAGATGTAGTCTTTGGGTTTATTAAGCATAATATAACGGGTGTCGCGGACATTAATTAAGTTACCATCAAAACGGATTGACTCATTCTCTGATACTTTATAAGCTGTATTGCGAACGGTTGTGTCAGAACTTGTGATGCGTCCCTGAATAATGACCTTTTTAGCCTGGCTTCTGGTCATAGTGGTCGACTCACAAATGTATTTATCTAATCTCATTGATTTCCTCTTTTGCTAACGTTAGCCGTTAGCAGTTAACTGTTTGATGGTTTCTTTTAAATTATATTGAGCTTGCTTTTTGCCCGTTAAATTGTTTTTTCTGCAAATTTCCGCCCAACTATTATTCTGTAATATTTTCTGGATTGCCAGACATTGCTGTGCTTTGCTTAAAGCGCTTAAATCGTAGTTTAACATTAAATCGATAAGATCGTGTTCAATAAACTCATAGGGTAAATTACCCTGTGTATAACTGCGCAAGCTTGGATGCTCAGATTGCGCTTTCTTGTTATTTAATGACAATTTTAATAATAAGTTTAAAACCACCTCGGTATCCAAATGCTGCAGATGACGACTTAATTGGATAGGTAGTTGCTGTTCAAACTGTTGAACTATTAATTCCTGTAACAGATGCGCTTTTTGAGAAAGCGGCAAATTCATTATCAGAGAATGTGTGCCACTGCTTGCATCCTGACTAAGGCCTATCCGTAATGTGACAAAGTGTTGCTGCTGCCAAAAAGATAATAAATTGGCTGTTGCGCCATAACTGACGCAAAGATGATCGAAGGCCTGTTCTTTTGCCCAATCAATCAAATACTTTATAAACTGTTTTCCAATGCCGTTATTTTGACAGTCGGGATGAATTGCAATCCGTTGTATTCTGGCGTAGGAATGAGAAGCTGCCTGCTGAAACCTGCTATGAAATGTTAAAGATTGGGCAATTAAGTTTCCAGGTACACGACGCGTTCCTTGCCATATTTTCTCGCAAAGTTTGTCGTCAAAATTCCCTTCTTCCTTTATAAGGGTCACGCCCAGTATTTTGTCCTGTTGCCGAGCTATAAAAATATCGACTGAGCTGTCATTGAGTAATTTTTCAAGGTCCGACGGTTTGGTCTGATAGTGCGCCAGGACTAATAAAGAGAAAAGTGACTGTAATAAAGCTTTATCGGCTAATAACTGCACCGAAGTGAGTTTTTCAAAACTAAGTTTTTGCTGTGTATTATAAACAGGTGATTGCAGCTCAGACTCGGTTAAACAAATGCTGTTTAGGGTAAAAGCTTCCAGAGGGTCATTTTTTGCCCAACGAATAGGCTGATCAAGATGGAGCTTGCGCCACTGGGGTGCCAACTCCGTTAAACGTTTTTGAAAACGCAAAGCGAATCCTCTTCCAGATCCTTCATAACCATGCACCGTGGTGGCGAAAACAAGTCGCGAGTAATGTATTACTAATGCTTCTAAAGTGGGCACGGGTAATGCCGCGGCCTCATCAATGATTAACAGATCACATGCAGGATATTGATCAAGCAGGGCATCTGCGGCAATAAATTGCAGCGCGTCTGCATCGATTGTTGTTGTGCCGCTTTGTGAATGTGCCGGTTTTAAGATTAAGTCTGCATGTCTGAACAGGGTAGCGGTCGCCTGCTTATTCGGCGCACAGACCAGAATCTTTTTCACTCGGGATGCAATTAAAAGCTGTGCGGCGGCTATTCCCAGCGCGGCTGATTTTCCTCTGCCTCTATTAGCCGTTAAAACCAATGGGCGACGGCGGTGACCCGCCACCGTTTTAATGATTTCTCGAACCGCGTTATTTTGTTCGCTGAGATTAAGCGCAGGTTTTTTAACAACAACAGGGGAGGGGGCCGGAAATCTTGGTAAAGGCAGATGCTGCTGTAAAGTGATAAAATTATAATGTTGTAATTGTGCGCTTATATAATGGTAAAAAAGATCCTCTGGCGGAATTTCGGTCGGTGACAGCAGGATTAATAATCCTCCTCCTCGCAGCGAACCTTCGGCGGCAGCAAATTGATTGCCGTCAAAAGCTTGATGCGCATTAATAACCAGCAATGAAGTTTCCTGACCTAAAATCTGTTGGTATGGTGTCGTCTTATTGGCAGTCGGAGCGTGGCCGCACCAAAAATAGGGGCGTTGCAGCTCGCTAATGATTTTTTGAGTTAGGGTAAAACACCAATTCAAGTCGCCCTGCAGACGTAACAATTGGCGATGATTTTGAATTTTCGCATGGTAGCAAAGATGGTTGAGCAAAGATAAAAGTGCCGGCACGAAAAACCCCGTTTGTGTATTCGATGTTCAGTATACCACTGCTAGCTGAAGATTGGCTCAGTTGTTAACAGCATCAATACTAAGCGAGATCCTAAAAGGTAAGGCGCAGATCCTTTTGCTGTTTATTTGGAGATAACTACCAACAAAGCCTTGTATTCATCTCTCAATACTGTATTATGCTCGCACCTACCGATATGGTAGACGGGTTAAATCCCATAACTGATTTAAATCAGTTATTAAAATGACTCCCGATTTGGGAGCTACTAGTTTGAACGAGCACTTGGGATCTATCTTGAATAGATTACTAGGTGTTTGTTTGTATGTTGTATTTTTAACTATTGGAGTTTTGGTCCATGCAGAACCAAAGAATCCGTATCCGCCTTAAAGCTTTTGATCATAAACTGATCGATCAATCAACGGCGGAGATCGT
>NZ_JBLIED010000044.1:0-28258 GCF_047632955.1 Psychromonas sp.
ATTATACAAGTATTAGCGTTAAACAGAACACGGAATTCAAAATAAAATAAAATATGTTGCTTTTTTAGCCATTTATTTAGTGATTTTGATAAAAATGGCTTAGTTATGTTGGTTATGAGGGGCCGCAGGCGGGCTTATCGGATTTCTTAAAATACTAAGAAAATAAAAAATGGACTCAATTCATGGTAATTAACACCAGAGCGAATAAAAGGCTAAATACAAAGGTTGATAAAGCCGTATTTTTAAGTTCCTGGTTAAATATCTGACCATCACGCAAATCCTTAAAGATCGCCTCTTTTAAGCGCAGACAACTTTTGATCAGCGGACTAAAACTGAGCAAAAAAACAAATTGCCAGGTTTGTACATTTTCAAGCAGCCCGAAGTAGCAAACGGCGCAAATAAGCGCGCCAATAATAAGGACCAGATGATAGATAAAGGCATTTTTACGCCCCCACAAAACCACCAAAGTTGTTTTATTGGCTTCTTTATCCGTGTACATATCGCGCATATTATTAATGTTTAAAACCGCTGCGGATAAAAGCCCGACACTGGTTGCGGGTAAAAGTAAGGGCCAGCTAAGGGTTAAAGCGTAAAGGTAATAACTGCCTACTACGCCTAATAAGCCGAAAAACAGAAAAACAGAAAAATCACCCATGGCTCTGTAGCCGTAGGGTAATTTCCCCATGGTATAGGTTATCGCAGCGATGATAGCCAATAAACCAAGCAATAAAAAAATCGCCCAACTGGTTGCATTGGAGCCTAATGCGACCACCAACAAGGTAATGCCCGAAACTGAAACCAAAAGCGTGGTTAACAGGATCGCCATTTTCATACTTTTTTGGCTGATCGCCCCGCTCTGCATCGCACGTGCCGGACCAACACGCTGCACATTGTCTGCACCGGAGTTAGCGTCACCATAATCATTGGCTAGATTTGATAAAATCTGCAGTAATAATGCAGTCATTAGCGATAAACTAAAAATTAACAGGTCAAAAATTTGTGCTTGAATGGCGAGTCCTGCCCCTAAGATAATTGAAGCTGCTGCAAGCGGCAGTGTACGTAAGCGTAATGCGCTTAACCAAATTGAAACCTTACTCATCTAAATATCCTAAATAATTGTGGTTATACGCAGTTCCGCTAGGAATCGGCTCTTAATCGCGCTACATTAGCAACCCTTAATTTATAAATATATCATGAGCCCATGTTAACTGTTGAGCCTAATTTCAATTTAATGGTCATTTTTATCTGTGAACAATTACAACAGTTTGCAATCAAACAGGGCGATAAACCACGCTCTAATCTGGTTATCCCGCTCACTCGCTTTGATTTACTCAGTTTATTAAAAGGGCAATCATCGGGCAGCGATGCCATTTATCCAAGAATTTACTGGGAGGATAAAGAGCATCTGCAGAGCATTGCCTGCTTTGGCGCGATTGAAGAATGTGTGAATATTCCCGAGCCCGCTGCCGAGGCTTGTTATTTTGGCGGACTGGCTTTTCAGCAACAGGGAGCGCAGTGGGAAGATTTCCCCGAAACACTTTTTATCCGCCCCGCTCTGGAATTTAAATTAGAAGCGCAAAAATTAAGCTTAACTTGTCATTTTAACGGCACTAACAGTATTGAAGAGAGCTTATTATTAATCAATCGCCTGCAAAAACCTGTCTCTCCTGAAGCGGTCAATAATATCGTTATATCTCGGAAAGATCTGCCCAATCGACAACAATGGGCACAGCTGGTTGAATCGGCCATTGAGTATAAAGCCTTAATTCCTAAAGTTGTTTTATCGCGACAAACGGAGCTAATTTGTGAGCAACAAGTAAATCAATGGGATTTGATTAGTCAATGGCAGCAAGCGAATCCGAACAGCTTTCATTTTGCCTTTCAGTTTTCTAAAAACCATGCTTTTATCGGTTGCTCCCCGGAACGGCTTTTTTCCCGTGAAAAAACTTGTCTTAAAACCGAAGCCTTAGCCGGAACAGTGAACCGGGGAAAGGGGCCGCGCGAAGATGCTATTCTGCTGCAGAGCTTGTTAAGTAACAAAAAAATTGACCGAGAAAACTATTTAGTGCAAGAGTTTATCGTCTCTAACCTTAAACGCTTAAAGGCCGAGGTTATCTGCTCTGAGCCGCACGTTATGCAGCTGCGTAACGTTCAGCATTTACGGGTAGAGATTAACGCTAAATTAAAAGCGCAAACCAGCGATGCACAGCTTTTGCATAATTTACATCCGACCCCCGCTGTAGGGGGCTCTCCAAAGCGCCCTGCTCTGCAGTTTATTAACGATAAAGAACATTATAATCGTGGTTGGTATGCCGGTACTGTAGGCTATCTGCGCGCTGATAAAAGTGATTTTAGTGTCGCCATCCGCTGCGCTCTGCTGTCGGACAAAAAAATAAAATTATTTGCCGGCGCAGGCATTGTGACAGGTTCAATTGCCGAACAAGAATGGCAGGAACTGGAAAATAAGATTCACACTATTTTAGATATTCTATCGGTGTAATTTAAGGTAAAAAATGACCACGACATTATATAAAGAGCCGGCTTCATTTGCTGATCAGTATTCTAATATCAACCTGTTATGGGCATCGCTGTTTATTGAAGAGCTGGTGCGTAACGGTATTTCAGATTTTTGTATTGCCCCGGGCTCCCGCTCAACCCCTTTAACATTAGCCGCCGCAGGGCATAAAGAGGTCAATACCCATGTCCATTTTGATGAGAGGGGGTTAGGATTTTTCGCACTCGGCCTGAGCCAATTTAGCCGTAAACCCGTAGTGATCATTACCACCTCGGGCACTGCGGTCGCAAACCTTTATCCCGCGGTGATTGAGGCGAAACAAAGCGCGATCCCTTTGATTGTCTTATCTGCAGACCGGCCGCCTGAACTGCTCGATTGTGGCGCAAATCAAGCCATTGACCAATGTCGGATATTTTCTCATTACCCGGTTTTTTTTGCACAAATCCCAAGCGCGACAACACAAATCAAACCTAATTATCTGTTAACCACTATTAACCAAGGTTTACAACAGCAGAAACAGACGCCCGCACCGATTCATTTTAATATCGCATTTTCAGAGCCCTTATATCCGCACACAGCAACGCTTAATTATCAAAGCTATTTACACCCCTTACAAGAGTGGTTAACAGATAAACAGCCCTTCAGCCGCTATTTTCACAATGAAGCCCCTTTCCCGGCGGCAACGGAGACGACCTTAAGGGATAAAAAAGTAGTTATTATTGTCGGCCGCGTCAGCGATCTTAAGCAGGCTATAGCAATTGCTGAATTTGCCGCATTAAATAACTACCCTTTGTTAGCCGATCAGCAATCCACAATAGCCGGAAATGCCAATAACCTGCACTATTATGACCTGCTACTGGTCAATGATAAATTCACTGAAACGCTGCAACAGGCAGATATTATCGTGCAGTTTGGGGATCACCTTATTTCCAAACGCCTTAATCAATTTATTGACGAATTTGCAGGCGACTACTTATTGGTTGATTCAAGTAATGCTCGAATCGACCCGACTCACCGTTTAAGAAAAAGGTTTGTGTGCTCAGCCGCGCAGTGGATAAAAAGCCAGCAGGATAAAACAGTCGCCATTGATAAACACTGGTTACAGGCACTGCAAAAACAAAATTTTTATATAACCGAGCAGATAATCAGTCCCTTTTTAAACAATAACCTGCTCAGTGAAATATCGGTGATCTGTGCACTGGATAAATTACTGCCCGCCAACAACCCGGTATTTATCGGCAATAGTATGCCAATTCGTTTAAGCGATATGTTTTTTAGAGAAAACACCGCGCTGCCCTTTAGTAATCGCGGGGCAAGCGGCATTGATGGGTTGCTGGCAACGGCAAGCGGTATTGCAAAGTCTTGTGCAGCGGTTACCACGCTATTAATTGGCGACACCTCTTTTCTTTATGATTTAAATTCTCTGGCTTTATTAAAACAACTAAACGGTCCCTTTGTGATCATTGTGTTTAACAATGATGGCGGCGCAATATTTAATCTTCTGCCAGTGCCTGCCCAGCAAAAGCAAGATTATTATCAATTACCCCACGGCTTAACCTTTGCCGACAGCTGCAGGCAATTTTCAATCGACTATTATCAACCCGCAGACCTGACCCAATTTACAGCTGATTATCAAAGATCATTACACAATCGCCTTTCTTTGATTGAGATTTGTGTGAAAAACGACCAAACTTACAACCACCTTGAAGACATCAAAGGACAAGTAAAGCATGCCACTTTTTAGTCAAACACAGGGCGCACCACAATCCCCTGCTTTAGTTTTTTTACACGGTTTTTTAGGCAGTCATCAGGATTGGTCTGAAACCATAGAACAACTTAAAGACTGTTTTTATTGCGTTTCTATCGACCTGCCCGGGCATGGAAATTCCTTCGCCGTAACCACACCACTGGATAACGGTTTTGAGGCAACACACAGGTCGATTAAAGCTGTACTCGACGACTTACAAATCAAAGAATATATTCTTATCGGTTATTCCCTTGGTGGCCGAATTGCGCTTGATTACGCCCGTACGCAACAGGATCCGCGTTTAAAAGCGTTGCTATTAGAGTCTTCTCATACGGGTTATCAAACCCAGGATGAAAAAGATCAGCGTTTTGCACATGACCTTAATTGGGCGAAGCGCTTTGCCACACAAAGTATGATGGAAAGTTTAAATGACTGGTATCAACAGGATATCTTTAAGGATCTTTCCTGCGAGCAAAAATACAGGGTAATCAATAAACGCAGCCGAAATTACGGTGTCTGTTTAGCCAATATGCTGCTGGCAACCAGTCTTGCCCGACAAAGCAATGCATTATCTTTTTTACAACAGAATGCGACACAAGCAAAGCCGTTACCTGTTTATTACTGTTTTGGTGAAAAAGATAATAAATTTAAAGCCTTAGGCAGCACCTTGAGCAAGTTTAAAAATATCCGCATAACTGAATTCAGCGGGGCTGGACATAATATTCACCAAACTCATCCGCGACAATATGCACGTTTTATTAAGCAGCATTTCAGTCAATAACCTATATACCCAAATTACTTGAAGATGCAGATTGGGTATAGATAATAATGAGAGAAAAACATGCCGGAAAAAGATGGCTATGCACCAATAACATGGAACAAAAGCGAATTAAACTTCACTGATATTCTTTACCACAAGGCCGACGGGATCGCCAAAATAACCATTAACCGTCCGCATATCCGTAACGCTTTTCGTCCCAAAACCGTAAACGAAATGATGCAGGCGCTGCAGGATGCTCGTTATGACGGCGACATCGGGGTCATTATTCTCACCGGTCAAGGGCCTTTAGCTTTTTGCTCCGGTGGGGATCAAAGCGTCCGCGGAGATTCAGGTTATAAGGATGAGACCGGCGGTCATCATCTTAACGTTCTGGATTTTCAGCGCCAGATTCGCACCTGCCCTAAGCCTGTAATTGCTATGGTGGCAGGTTATGCGGTGGGCGGCGGCCATGTACTGCATATGATGTGTGATTTAACCATCGCGGCGGACAACGCACAATTCGGGCAAACGGGCCCTAAAGTGGGATCCTTTGATGGCGGCTGGGGAGCCAGTTATATGGCACGCATCGTGGGTCAGAAAAAAGCCCGCGAAATTTGGTTTTTATGCCGTATGTATGATGCCCAGGAAGCGCTGGATATGGGCATGGTCAATACCGTGGTTCCGCTTGTTTATTTAGAAAAAGAAACCGTAAAATGGTGCCGGGAAATTCTACAAAACAGCCCGATGGCGTTGCGCTGTTTAAAAGCTGCATTAAATGCCGATTGTGACGGGCAGGCCGGACTGCAGGAGCTGGCCGGTAATGCCACCATGCTTTTTTATATGAGCGAAGAAGGGCAAGAAGGTCGTAATGCTTTTAATGAAAAGCGTAAACCCGATTTTTCAAAATTTGGCCGAAACCCGTAATATTTTCAGCGCACTGTCTGATGGGAATCTGCATATAGCGGAGATTTGATCAACAAAGCAATAGAAATGTTAGCACTTTGGTCTAAACTCCTAACAGATTCACAGTGAATTCTATATTTGCAGTGTTTTTCATGACAAGCACTTAGTTTGATAGTCTTTTCCTATCAAACTGATTGAGATAAACAATTCGAATATTTTTATAATTTGACGCATTCTATCGCGTCAAACAACGTGTGAAAGCACTCTTTTAATTTTTAAAAGGAATAACTCATGGTATTAGTAGGCAAACAAGCTCCTGATTTTACAGCAGCAGCTGTTCTAGGTAATGGCGAAATCGTTGATAGTTTTAACCTGAAAGAATTTTCTGCCGGTAAAGAAACTGTCATATTTTTCTACCCTCTTGATTTTACTTTTGTATGTCCTTCTGAGTTAATCGCATTCGACAAACGTTTTGGTGAATTCCAGGCACGTGGTGTTGAAGTGATCGGTGTTTCAATCGATTCACAATTCACTCACAATGCATGGCGCAACACGGCAATCAACGATGGTGGTATCGGTCAGGTACAATACCCACTGGTTGCCGATGTTAAACATGAAATTTGTAAAGCCTACGATGTTGAATTAGAAGCTGCCGGTGTTGCACTGCGCGGATCTTTCTTAATCGACAAAAATGGCGTAGTTCGTCATCAAGTAATCAATGATTTACCGCTAGGCCGTAACGTCGATGAAATGTTGCGTATGGTTGATGCATTGCAGTTCCATGAAGAGCATGGCGAAGTATGCCCTGCACAATGGGTTAAAGATAAAGCCGGTATGGAAGCCACGCCAGAAGGTGTTGCTAAATACTTATCTGAGCATAATGACGACCTGTAAATTTAAATAAAAAATGGCATTCCGGTGTAGCATAAAGGCAGTCACTGCTTAAACACACAGCAAGCACCAGATTTCCCCATTAATATTTAAATCAAAACGGCTTCTTAATGGAAGCCGTTTTTGTTTCCGGAATAAAATTACCCATCCCAATAAGCTTGTTTCTTTTTAATCGCAGTTAAAAATCAATGACTTTTGAGCTGCAAGTGTTTTTCGGCGGACTAACAATCAGTGAACAATAGTTGAGGAAGTTACTTTAATTTGCTATAAATACGCACCCTAATATTTTACTAATTGCTTGTTTTGATTTTTCTTGTTAAAACAAAAAACGATAAATATTCACTAAATTCAGGAATAGACTAATGAATGGTGCCCACTTTGTCGTCCAGGCATTAAAGCAGCAGAACGTAACGCAAGTTTTTGGTTATCCTGGTGGGGCCATTATGCCCCTTTACGACGCACTCTATGATGGCGGTGTTAAGCATCTTTTATGCCGTCATGAACAAGGTGCTGCGATGGCCGCTATCGGTTATGCACGCGCAACCGGAAAAACCGGTATCTGTATAGCAACGTCAGGTCCTGGTGCAACCAACCTGATAACCGGACTTGCAGATGCATTATTGGATTCAATTCCAATTGTCGCTATTACCGGGCAAGTGGCCAGCCATTTAATTGGTACCGATGCTTTTCAGGAAGTTGATGTATTGGGTCTTTCCTTAGCCTGTACCAAACATAGTTTTATGGTGCAAAGTGCAGAGGAATTAGGGCCGATTATTGAGCAGGCGTTTCAAATCGCTCAATCGGGCCGCCCCGGTCCTGTCTTGATCGATATACCCAAGGATATTCAACTTGCGGATGCCGTTATCCATCACCTGACACAAACCATTAGCGACCCGAAACCCCTGAATCAATCACTGCTACTACAAGCAAGGTCAATGATTCAATCGGCCGATAAACCCCTTCTTTACGTAGGAGGTGGTGTGGGTATGGCCGATGCTGTCGATGAATTGCGCAGTTTTATTAAAACCTCAAAAATCCCCAGTCTCTGTACATTAAAAGGCATTGGCTGTATTCCCTGTGATTCTGATTATTTTCTCGGCATGGTCGGAATGCACGGCAGTAAAGCGGCTAATATAGCCATTCAAGAGTGCGACCTGCTGATTGCTGTAGGCGCACGATTTGACGATCGAGTTACCGGAAAACTGGATGAATTTGCTCCCCATGCAAAAGTTATCCATCTTGACGCAGATGCCGCCGAAGTAGATAAATTACGCGTGGTTGAACTGGCCATGAACGATGATTTGAAATTAATTTTACCGGCAATCGAAACCTCCACCAGCATACTCAACTGGCGCAGCCACGTGGCAAAAATGAAAATGGATTTTGCCAATCGTTATGACCATCCCGGAGAAGCCATTTTTGCTCCTGCTCTGCTTAGAAAAATTGCACAAATGATGCCGGCAGACACGGTTATCTGCAGTGACGTGGGACAGCATCAGATGTGGGTTGCACAGCACATGTTTGTCGATCGCCCGCAAAACCATATTTCTAGTTCCGGTTTGGGCACCATGGGTTTTGGCATTCCGGCGGCTGTTGGCGCACAACTGGCAAGACCTAATGATACTGTTATTGCGGTTTCAGGTGATGGTTCATTTATGATGAATGTACAGGAACTTGGTACCATTAAACGCGGTAAACTACCGATTAAAATAGTACTGATTGATAATCAACGTTTAGGCATGGTGCGCCAATGGCAGCAGCTGTTTTTTGAGGGACGCTACAGCGAAACAATTTTAACCGATAACCCGGATTTTGTGACCCTGGCAAGTGCCTTTGATATTCCCGGCGAAACCATTGTCGCAAAAGCGCAGATCCCCGATGCCCTGAACAGACTGCTTGGCAGCGAAGGCCCCTATTTGTTACACGTGTCTATTTCAGAAGCGGAAAATGTCTGGCCATTGGTGCCGCCGGGCGCTGCAAACCACAAAATGATGGAGTGTTTAGAATGAAATACTTAATGATAATTCAAGGTCAGAATAGCCCTGAATTATTGGAACGACTGTTGCGCGTTATTCGTCACCGCGGTTTTTTCGTACAAAAAATGAACGCCGAATGCACTGAAAATTGTAAATTGTTACATGTTACCGTGACGGTCAGCAGTGATCGTCCGGTGAGTTTATTAAGCAAACAAATTGAAAAAATATTTGGTATTACGCAAGTTGCAGTACTCGGGCAGGCGCAACCTGTAAAAGAAAGTGCCTAGTTAGCCAAGTAACTAAATGAGTACCGGTACTCATTTAGTAAGAGCATAATAAAGCCTTTGCAGACTCTGATCCTCTATTAAGCAGTAATGAAGAGCCCTCAATTATCAACCAGTAAGGAATTAAAATGCCTCAGTATCGTTCAAAAACATCCACTCATGGCCGTAATATGGCGGGTGCTCGTGCATTATGGCGTGCGACCGGCGTGAAAGATGATGATTTCGGAAAACCAATCATTGCCATTGCCAACTCATTTACCCAATTTGTTCCCGGCCATGTACATTTAAAGGACATGGGACAACTTGTCGCAGGCGCTGTTGAAGCTGCTGGTGGTATCGCCAAAGAGTTTAATACCATTGCTATTGATGATGGTATCGCGATGGGCCACTCGGGTATGCTTTATAGCCTGCCTTCTCGAGATTTGATTGCAGATTCAATCGAGTACATGGTCAATGCGCACTGTGCAGATGCGATAGTTTGTATCTCCAACTGTGACAAAATCACGCCGGGAATGTTAATGGCGTCGTTGCGTTTAAATGTCCCGGTTATTTTTGTTTCCGGTGGCCCGATGGAAGCGGGTAAAACCAAACTTTCGGATCAAATTATCAAGCTCGACTTGGTGGATGCGATGGTGATGGGACCGGATAAAAATGTCTCCGATGAGGATCTTGAAAAAGTAGAGCGCAGTGCCTGCCCTACCTGCGGATCCTGCTCGGGTATGTTTACCGCCAACTCAATGAACTGTTTAACCGAAGCACTGGGGCTTTCATTGCCGGGTAACGGCTCAATGCTAGCGACCCATTCCGACCGTGAACAGCTGTTCCTGGACGCCGGTAAACGTATTGTTGAAATCACTAAACGTCATTACGAAGAAGATGATTATTCAGTATTGCCGCGCGCTATTGCCTGTCGCGAAGCTTTTGAAAATGCGATGGCACTGGATATCGCCATGGGCGGATCAACCAATACAATTTTACATCTGCTTGCCTGTGCTCAGGAAGCTGAACTGGACTACACAGTTTCAGACATGGATGAGATGTCTCGCCGGATTCCGCAGCTCTGTAAAGTTGCACCGTCTACCCCTTTATACCATATGGAAGATGTGCATCGCGCCGGTGGTGTGATGGCGATTCTAGGGGAATTGGATCGCGCAGGTTTATTAAACAGTAATATTCCAACTATTCTTAGCCCGACCATGAAAGAGCAGTTGGCAAAATACGATATTATGCAGACCACGGATTCAAAAATCATTGATTTTTACCGTGCAGGTCCAGCCGGTATTCGTACCGTACAAGCCTTCAGTCAGTCGTGCCGCTGGGATACGGTTGATAATGACCGCGCAGCAGGTTGTATCCGCTCCCTGGAGCATGCTTTTAGTACCGAAGGTGGTCTAGCCGTATTATTTGGCAATATGGCCGTTGACGGCGCAGTGGTTAAAACTGCCGGAGTTGATGATGATAACCTGACCTTTACCGGTCCGGCTAAAATCTACGAAAGTCAGGATGATGCCGTAGCCGCGATCTTAGGCGGTAAAGTGATTGAGGGTGACGTGGTTGTTATCCGTTATGAAGGTCCTCAGGGTGGTCCGGGTATGCAGGAAATGCTTTATCCGACCAGTTACCTGAAATCTATGGGACTCGGTAAAAAATGTGCCTTAATTACAGATGGCCGTTTCTCCGGTGGTACTTCTGGACTATCAATTGGTCACGTTTCTCCGGAAGCCGCAGCCGGTGGTGTGGTTGGTCTGATTGAAAATGGCGATATTATCGATATCAACATTCCAACACGGGCAATCGACTTAAAAGTATCTGAAGCAGTGTTAGCCGAACGTCGCACAGCAATGGATGCTAGAGGCTGGACACCCATCGACCGTGAACGCCACGTTTCAACTGCACTAAAAGTATATGCAATGATGGCAACATCGGCCGATAAAGGCGCAGTGCGCGATATAAGCAAGCTGAAATAAAAGCCAGAAAGAGAAAGCTGGAAAGCAGAACCAAAAAAGCCAGTTGCTATTTTTAGCAACTGGCTTTTTTAATCATTTAATTTATCTGTTTAACACTGTCCCGCTCAACTAATGTCGGTTCCAATTTTATTTCTAAATCATTTTCTCTGTTGCTTTGAATTTTATCTAACAAAGTATCAAATGCTTTACGCCCTAAATTAAATTTAGGTTGATGGACGGTGGTCAATGAAGGGGTAAAGTATCTGGCTATTTTTATATCGTCATAGCCAATAATCGACAAATCATCGGGGATCGAAACACCATGTTTGCTGGCGCTGTTAATAACCCCTAACGCCATCATATCGTTGCAGACAAACAGTGCGCTGGGCAAGGTGCCCGTTTTTAATATCTTTTCGAAAGCTTGTTGCCCCCCTTCACATTCAAAGTGTCCTTCCACCAGCCAGTCTTTATTGATCATAAGCCCGGCATCTTGGATTGCCTGTTTATAACCCGCAAAACGTTTTTCTGCGGTATGTTGATTAAGAGGTCCGGTAATACAGCCGATTTGTCTGTGACCTTTTTTTATCAGGTACTGGGTGGCTAAATAACCACCCAGGTAAGAGTTGTCCTGTATTTTATCTGCCGGAAAGTGTGTTTTACCACAATCCATCACCACAGTCGGCACAGCTTTATGACGGGCGAAAATATCCAGATTTTGACTGACAATCTCATCGCTCATCAGTAATAATCCATCCACCCTTTTTTGTAACAGCATGTCGATATTAAAACGTAACCGTTCCAAATCACCTTCGGTATTACACAACAGTAGATTATAACCTTGCTCATAACAGCGCCGCTCCACGCCTTTTACAACTTCCGCAAAAAAGGGATTGGTGGAGGTTGTCACTAACATTCCAAAGGTACGGGTATGTTTAAGCTTAAGGCTTCTTGCCAAGGCCGACGGAGCATATTGCAGTTCATCAACGGCCTTTTTTACGCGTTCCGTGACATCTTCGCTGACATAACGGGTTTTATTTAAAACATGACTGACCGTTGAAGTAGATACGCCAGCATGTTTTGCCACATCTTTTATGGTTGCCATTCGCTTGTTCAAATCCTTAAATTATTATTATTATTATTTTTCCATCTGCGCTAAAAATTTGTCAACAGTGCGGCGATTCGGAATCGATGTTTGCGCGCCTTTACCGGTTACCGTTATTGCGGCAGCGGCATGGGCAAAACGAATCGCCTCTTCCATTGTTGCCTTTTCCAACAAGCGGGTCAACAATGCCCCGTTGAAAGTATCCCCCGCAGCGGTTGTATCAACGGCTTTCACCGCAAAACCTTTTATCTGTTTGCCATTACCTGCCTGACTCAGCCACACCCCTTCACGACCAAGGGTTACCATAACAATATTGATGCCCTTATTATGCAACTTTTCAGCCGCTTGTTGTGCCGAGGCCATATCCTTGACTGGAATGCCCGTAAGCTGTTCAGCTTCAGTTTCATTGGGCGTAATAATATCAACCAATTTTAATAACTGATCACTTAATGATTGCGCAGGAGCTGGATTCAAGACCACCATAGTTCCGGCAAGTTTTGCCGTTTCAGCGGCTGCCTGAATCGTTGCAATGGGCGTTTCCAACTGCATCAGTAACATTTTAGCGCCGCTGATAAGATAAGAAAAAGGTTTTAGACGATCTGGGGTGAGGTGATTATTTGCCTCCCCTGAGATGCAGATACTGTTCTCCCCGGTTGCCGATACTTGAATCATGGCAATCCCCGTTGGAGTGTTTTTTTCAATCATCACCGCATCAACATTCATTCCATCCTCTTTAAAAGATTCACGAATATTAACCCCAAAACTATCATCACCAACGCATGCAATGAACGCTACATCGGCCCCTAAACGCGCAGCCGCGACGGCCTGGTTGGCGCCCTTTCCTCCCGGAATGACAGCATAGCCCATGCCGTGTAGAGTTTCCCCTGGGCGTGGAAAAGAAGGAACTTGTAAAACATGATCGGCATTAACGCTGCCCAGAACGACTAATTTATTCATAATATGGACCATTATTAATTAAGGTTAAAACAGATTGTTTAGGGTTGTTTTAAACAAGCATAAACAAGCTTAAACAATTCATTTTAAAGCAGGAGGGTGAAAATACAGCCCGGGAATTAAACGCCCGGGCTGCTTTACTTAAGCTGCCTGAAGATTATTTAACAATCATCATCAGTTCAACTGGAATGTATTTTTCGACAGCTTCACCTTTAAGTACTTTTACTGCAGATTCAACACCGAGAGCACCAATCATACGCGGTTGTTGAGCAATAGTTGCACCCAGTACTCCACGTTTAACAGCCGCAATACCACCTTCTGTGCCATCAAAACCGACCACTAATATGTTTTTACCCGATGCCTGCACGGCGCGAAGAGCCCCTAATGCCATTTCATCATTTTGAGCAAAAACAGCTTGAGTATCAGGTTTAGAAGCAAGCAGATTTTCCATTACATTCAGACCTTTTGTACGGTCAAAATCAGCAGGTTGGCTGGCTAACAAATCCATGTTATTCATTTTAACGGCTTTCATGAATCCTTCACCACGTTCACGGGCAGCAGACGTACCGGCAATACCTTCAAGCTGCACAACTTTGGCATTTTTACCGATTTTATCACTAATAAATTTACCCGCCATTTCACCACCGGCGACGTTATCCGATGCGATATGAGTCACCACATCACCGCCAGCTGCACCACGGTCTAGTGTTAACACCGGAATTTCAGCTTGATTAGCAATGCGAATCGCATTGGTAACCGCATCGGAATCCGTCGGATTGATTAAGATTGCTTTTACACCGCGGACAACAAGATCTTCAACATTTGATAACTCTTTGCTAGGATCATTTTGTGAATCCAGCACAATCAGTTCATAGCCTAATTCATTGGCTTTATCTTCGGCTCCCTCTTTCATGCTCACAAAAAAGGGATTATTCAGGGTTGAAACAACCATAGCGATAGTATCTTGAGCCATCGCACCGGCGCTAAAAGAAGCTGAAATAACAGCTGCGGAAATCAATTTAGTGAATGTCTTCATGTTTTATTCCTTTGCTTTGTTAATAATGTTACGGCGTTTTACAACGTCCGCGAGGGGGTGAAATCAATTCTCATTTTTGTTTATTGTCGACCAGTACAGCAAGCAGAATAACCAGCGCTTTAACAATCATCTGGAAGTAAGATGATACGTCTAACAGGTTTAATGCATTGTTTAACACTCCGATAATCAAGGCACCAATCAGGGTACCCGTTATCCGTCCTTTACCGCCCGCTAAACTTGTTCCGCCGACAACCACCGCGGCAATCGCATCTAACTCATAGCCCATACCGGCTGTTGGTTGTGCCGAGGATAAACGCGAGGTAATAATGATTCCGGCAAGCGCCGATAATAATCCGCAAATGGCATAAACACCGATCTTCACGCGATCTACATTTATTCCGGATAATCGTGTTGCAGACTCATTACCGCCTAATGCATAAACATAACGGCCGAAACGGGTGTGATTAAGCAGATACCAGATAGAGGCAAAAACCGCCATCATTATCCAAACCGGCACCGGAATACCAAACACATAACCCGTACCAAACCACGCAAAATTATCCGCAACATCGGTAAATCCCGCCGAAATTGGACGGCCATCGGTGTATACCATGGTCACACCGCGAAGTAAGGTCATGGTCACCAGCGTTGCAATAAAGGCTTGAACTTTACCTTTGGCGATTATCCCCCCCGTTGCACAACCGAGCAGCGTACCGCCCAGTAAGGCAACCGGAACGGCAATAATAATGGGTATTTCCAGGCTTATCATACTGGCGGCAAAAGCGCCGCATAAAGCGAGAATAGAACCAACGCTTAAATCGATACCGGCGGTTAAGATAACCAATGTCATGCCCGCCGCAATAATGGCGATCACCGAGGTTTGGCGGAGAATATTAAGCAGATTATCAACGGTAAAAAAATACTCATTCATAAATGCCACAACAGTAATCAATAAGATTAATGCAATCAGGGATTTTTGCTCAATAAGCCATTCCTTATTGAACAACTTACGCTTGGGTTGTGTCGTTATCACCTTGTTGTTCATGCTGCTACCTCTTTGTTAATTTTACCAACAGCACAAGCCATTAGTTTTTCCTGATCTGCGTCTGCGTGGTTAAATTCACCACTGATTCGTCCCTGATGCATCACAATAATACGATCGCTCATACCGAGTACCTCGGGCATTTCAGAAGAAACGAGAATAATACTCATGCCTTCCGCTTTAAATTGGTTAATAAGCTGGTAGATCTCCTTCTTAGCACCAACATCGACGCCGCGAGTAGGTTCATCGAGGATCAGCACTTTGGGTCTGGTCATCAACCCTTTGGCAATCGCTACTTTTTGCTGATTACCACCGGATAAATTACCGATGATTTGATCCATTGACGGAGTTTTAATATTAAATAAACCGATGAAGTCTTCAACGGCCATTATTTCAGCCTGATGATGCAACTGGATCCCCTTTGAGAACTGTTTTAATGCACAAAGTGACATATTTTCTTTAACGGATAATCCCAGGACCAGTCCGTCACCTTTACGGTCTTCGGAGATATAAGCAATACCATGAGCAAGTCCCTGCTGCGGACTGCGCGGATCAATAGCGGTGCCTTCTAAAAGCAGTTCACCGGAATCGCGTTTTAACGCGCCGTAAATCACCTTCATTAATTCAGTGCGACCCGCGCCCATTAAACCTGAGACGCCCAATATTTCACCATGATTAAGGGATAAACTAATATTATGCACATCGGCAGACGATAAATCTTTCACCTCTAAACAGGTTGTACCGTGTGTGCTATCTATACGGGGATACTGTTCATCTAATCGCCGTCCGACCATTAATTCAATTAAGGTATCCTCATCTATCTCGGCGACTTTGCGCTCGGCAATAAATTTTCCGTCTCGTAACACGGTGATATCATCACAAATCTCAAAAATTTCTTTTAAACGATGGGAGATATAAACAATGCCGTAACCCGCATCGCGCAGTTCGTTAATAACCTTAAATAAAGATGCCGTTTCCGTATCGGTTAATGCATCTGTCGGCTCATCCATAATGATAACTTTGGATTTAAAGGAAAGCGCTTTGGCTATTTCAACCATCTGCTGCTCACCGAGGCTAAGCTCTCCAAGTAGCTGCGAGGATTTATGTTTTACATTTAAACGCTGCAGTAAAGCATCTGCTTCGTCAAACATAACGGACCACTTAATACCGCCAAACGCATTGGTTATTTCGCGTCCAAGAAAAATATTTTCGGCAATGGTTAATTCCGGAATCAGGTTCAACTCCTGATGAATAATACCAATGCCCGCCTCCTGTGACTCTCGAGGACCTGCAAAATTAACATTCTGGTTTTCATAACGCACTTCACCTTGATCAAGTGCATAAATACCGGTTAACACTTTCATTAACGTTGATTTACCCGCACCATTTTCCCCTAATAACGCCATGACCTTACCGGGATAAACATTTAAACACGCATTATCAAGGGCTTTTACGCCCGGAAATGATTTATGAATGCCTTTTAGCTGTAAAATTGGCTGATCCATCTCAGCTCCTTAATTATTATTTGTCACTAAAAAACCACACCAGATTGGAAAATAACATTAGCATAAGGTGTACATTCACCGCTGCGAACCACCGCTTTGCTGTTATGTGTTCTTTCCTTAAAGGCTTCGTGACTGATATAGATAATCTCTATCCTGCTGCCGGCAAGCTTTTCCTGTTCAACAAGTTCAATTAATGCCCGGTGTAAATCAGGACTGACTTGTTTGAATTCACTGGCTAACAGAACGCCGGTAATTTGCATTTCGCTTAAGATAACGCGGACAGTATCAATAAATGCAGGTACGCCATGCGTTAAAGCAAGATCAATTCGTTGTGTATTACTGGGAATGGGCAGTCCCGCATCACAGATAGTTATTTCATCAAAATGTCCTAGCGAGGCTACAAGGTAAGATAATTCAGCGTTAAGGAGTGCTGTTTTTTTCATGGACTTTGCCTTAATCATTCATTATAGGTTGAAGATTGATATTCAGTGTAAATTACGAACGAAACGATTGCGCAAACGTTTCGATAGCGTCAATTTAGAACAAAATAAAAAGAATTGCACTTTAGTTAGCGCGAATTTGTGATCGGAGTCTAACGGAAAGGTTTAATATTTTGGGTTGCGGGGATGATGATTTGCCATTTTAAAAATAGCTTATTGGTTACTTATTTCCTAACTCAATGATGCTACATATCGTCATTGAGTTAATGAAATTGTATATGAATCATTCAGTTGAACAACTTAAACTATTAACTAGCTAGCTAGCAATGGAGCAAAAAAATAGCTAATCAATCTACTTGAAGGGTAAGTCTGAGGGGGGGAATGACTGCTATCTTTTAGCAATGCATCGGGATAAGGCATTGATTGCAGTGATTAGTTGTTCTAGTTATACAAAATTCTATGGAATGATTTTGAACAGCTTTGGCTGGCCACGCAGTAGGGAATAACAGAATGTTATGAATCATAAGCAATAGCAAAGACTAAAACATCGTTTTATGCCTAGCTAGGCTTGTGTTTTAAGCAGCATAAAGAAACAAAAATTAATGAACTTGGTATTAGCTCTCCTTTTCGGTATAAAGTTTATAGCCAACGCCTTTAATAGTTAAGATCCAACGCGGGTTATCTGGGTCAAGTTCAACTTTTCTTCTTAATAAATACATGTATTGATAGAGATCAGATTTATTTGCCCGGCCTTTAGGCCAGAGATGGGTGATGATTTTTTCTGTCCTGCATACTCGTTCAGGATGTTCAGCTAAGAAGGTAAAGAGTTTAAACTCCTTGCATGTTAATTCGAGATTTTTTCCTTTTAAATAAACGAGTTGAGAATCTCGATCTATTTCAAAATCACCTAGAAGTTCAGAATCTATCTCTCGATTCAATAATGTCTTTTCATCATTAAGTTGTGGGGCTGAAAATAGGTTATTCGTTCCTAATAATGTACGGCGATCTGAGCCTGATCTGCGTACGTGATTTCTTTGTTCATAACAAACCGGAGTGCAATTACTAATATATTTATTAATATAATTGTCTAAGTTTTCAATAAAAGTATCAGCTTTAAAATAATCTACCCAAGGTAGCATAAGAGATGACAGCTTTACACTATGGTCATGTATCGCACAAACTGGGATATCACATTGATTATTAATATTTTTTAATGGTTCTAAATGGTCTTCTATCAGTGCTGTGGTTAACCCACGCAGATCAATGATTATGACATTGAATCTAGAACTAACGGCATTAGCATGTAATGGATCAGAACGAGATATACATGTAAAAGTGAAATGCTTAGCGACACAATACCCATTTAATAAGCCCACGATAAAACTATCATTTGAAATGATGAGGATACGATTAGTTAATTGAAAGTTCGCCATATTCAGAGCCTATATGAAGATTAATCAGAATCGTTATATTCAATATTTATTAATAGTTAGCATCACAATAAAGTAAGTCGATATACTCGCCGATCGGTTTTATCTTATGAATAAATATATCTTTCTATAAAGTCATCATTCTTTAACAACACGTGAAAAATGTAACTATGGTTGAGTTTAAAAGGTCATCAATTACAACTACTTTTTAATCTTTCCTATTGATTATCTTCATAAAATACATAACCCTAACTTCGTGGCCCGGCAAAGATATTCAAAGTCGTTGTATATTATTTAGTACAATTAATGCATGTGATTACTGCAATCAATACATTGATATAAGTGTAATAATACCAACAGTAAAACGACTATCAAACATAGCCTAGCTCAATCATATTTACACCTCTCAAATCTGACCATGCCCATCTATTATTACTTAACTCTTCAAAAAAACAAGCTTTCGAACATGCTAAAAAGAATAATTTTTGATTAAATTTTGAGGTGTTTTTAAGGGAATTAAAGTTACTCACCTACTATCTTGACTACTGAGCGGTGCATTCATAAATAACAAATATATATTAATGAATTTTTTATTTATTAGGCATGCACGCTTTATATACAGGTATAAGGTGTCGCTATTTTCTGTTTATTTACTTTAGATTGATGGTGGCAATTCAGTCAATTTTTAGCGAGGTATAAGATATGAAATTTTTTAACAAGAATATTTTGGCAGCAAGCTTAGCAGTCATACTTGGTTCAACGGCTAATGCAGTATGGGCTGACACTGAAAGTACCGGTAATCCCGCGGCCGCTGCAGACGATTATTCCACTGCTACTGCTAGTGACAATTCAGATAACAGTGTCGTGAAAACTGAAACTAAAACCGATAGCTCTGATAACAGCCTAGTGAAAACTGAAACTAAAACCGATAGCTCTGATAACAGTCTAGTGAAAACTGACACTAAAACTGATAGCTCTGATAACAGTGTTGTGAAAACTGATAGCTCCGATAACAGTCTAGTGAAAACTGACACTAAAACTGATAGCTCTGATAATAGCGTTGTGAAAACTGAAACTAAAACTGACACTAAAACCGATAGCTCTGATAACAGCGTTGTGAAAACTGAAACTAAAACTGACACTAAAACTGATAGCTCTGATAACAGCGTTGTAAAAACTGAAACTAAAACTGACACTAAAACCGATAGCTCTGATAACAGTATCGTGAGAACTAATAACTCTGATAATAGCGACAACTCAGACAATAGCGATAGCTCTGATAATAGCGATAATAGTGATAATAGTGCAGCTTGGTCAGAAGGTTGGGGAACAGCTGCAGCCAATAATGGTGGTACAGCTACAACTACCTATAGTATTAATGACTCAGCTCTTACAGGTACAGTTACTGGTAATTATGTAGATTATAATAATACTTTCGAGGATCAAGCTACAATAACTACCAGCAATAATATGACAGATACCTTTAATGGTACCGCAGGTATTAACCAAAATGTACAAAACCTAGGTGCTAATGCTTTAACTCAACAACAGGTATCGTTTCAGGGGAATGTTAATGTAACTCCATAAAAAGTCCTATTTCATTTGAGATTTTATATGAAATGACTTAATAAGTTGCTGGCAAATATTGCCAGCAACTTATATATAAGGATGGGACTATGAAGAACATATATCAAAATATTTATTTACCAATTTTTTATATTCTCTTATTGATCATAATGAGTAATCAGGTATTAGCAGAGGAAGAAATAGTAGAGTTTCCCGTCATGAATGTTGCTCCCGTAATATTGGAAGATTTGGATCAAGTTAGAGGCCTTGGTGGCATTGATGTCACCAACAACTCTAACTTAGTAGCAGTACTCTCCGACAATGACGCCACCAATAATATTACTGGATATAATATTATTAGCCAAGGCTCATTTAATGAAGCCAGCGGAGTTTTTTCGATTATTCAAAATACAGGCAATAATGTAATAATTCAAGATTCAACTATTATTACCGTCACAATTACTCCAAATTAAAGGTTAATTATTATGAGTAGAAGATTTACGGTGTTTTTATCCCTCCTGCTACTCTTATTACCAGCATATGCTGGCATTGTTAATTTACCCGGTAATATCAGTGGTGGTAACTTTTCAATTGCTGTTTCAAGTATTGCTGAACAGCGCTTCAAAACCGTCTATAAGCAAAAATACGACTTTAGCTGTGGTTCTGCGGCTCTCGCAAGTTTATTATCTTTCCATTATGACGATGTTATTGATGAGTTTGGCGTTTTTGAAAACATGTTTAGTCATGGTGACCAAGCAAAGATACAACAGCAGGGCTTTTCGTTGTTAGATATGAAACTTTATTTATCACGTAGAGGCTATGCATCAAATGGTTTTAGAATTAGTTTAGAACAACTGGCTGCAGCCGAAATTCCCGGAATAACTATTATTAATAATAACGGTTATATGCATTTTGTGATTATAAAAGGGAGCAATGAAAGAGAAGTATTAGTTGGCGACCCTGCACTAGGGCTTAAAGTTATTGACAAAGAAGAGTTTGAAAAAATGTGGGGTAAACAAATAATATTTGTTATCCAAAATAAAAAAGAAATTGCGTCTAATTATTATCAAGATAAAACAGAATGGAAACTAAGAGTCAAGGCTCAATTAGGACTTGCAGTTGACCGCTCTAGCTTAGGGTTATTCAACTTGCTGCAGCCATCAGAAATTGATTTTTAATCAATTAAGGCATTAAAATGAATAGAAACTTACTCATTATTTTTAAAGGTATTATATTATCGGCCACATTGGCTTCAATGGTAAAACCAGGCTTATTATTAGCCGCAGATAACGGTCGTTTTATTGCTCAGGAATCATCAAATATACAGCAATGGGCTGATCCCGTATCAGAATCAACTTTAGCGTCTTTCAGGGGCGGGTTTGTCTTGCCTAACGGTCTGATTGTCAATATTAGTTTTGAAAAACAAATTTTCCAAAACGGTATAGAGACTTTTTATTCTTATTTTCAAACACCTGAAAATCTTGCATTGGTTAAAAATGGACAGTTAAATATTGCATCTGAACTGGCGGATACTATCATTCAATCGGTTATCCAGAATAATCTCGATAATCAAAACATACAATCTATCAATAATATTGGCATTGACATTAAAAACTTAAACAATATCAGCAATACTTACAGTAATAACGTATTTTATACCCAGTTTGTCTTACCTAATATTTATCAATAAAGCATCTGATATTGTTTAAAAAATTAGAAAACCATTGGTACCCTAACGTTAAGACTAACATCCGGAGCATCATCGGTAACACCAATATTTAACGATAAATTTAGATTAGTTCGCTGTGAATAATTGAAAGAGTAACCAATGGCCAATTGACCGATATCGAGTTCACTACTGTCAATTGCCTCGCCATCAATTTTAGACTCTAGAACGTGTTTATGTGAGTAACCCAAACTCATGGAGGTACGTTCATTCAAGGAGAGTCCTAAGCCAAAACTCACACCAATACTATCACCAGGATTTACTTTTCCTATATCTTCATCAGTATTCATATTATATCCGTAACTTACATTACCATAAAGCACCCCTGGATCAGTTGAATAAATCGCCGTAAGGCTAGGTTGAAAACTGAAGTAGCCACTTCCTGTTGGCAACTCAGTAGGAAATGTAGAACCAGCAGTAGATGTTACATAATCAACGTCAAATGGACTCGTTCCTGTTGGTATGGTTGCAGCTAAATTAGCGACATAAATTAAACCACCATCAGCGCCATCATTAATTTGAAAATGCGTAGATAACTCCAGATCTCCAATATTACTGCCATTTGCATTAAATATTTCATCATCAGCAGCACTCTCACTAACCGCACGAGAACGTTGACTGTCAGTACGGACAATATAAGGAAGCTTAATATCAAAATCCCATCGGTTTGTCAGGCCGTATCGCGCAGTAATACTAGCAGTAAAACTATGACGTTTAATTTCTCTAATATCAATGACACCCACCACTATCGCAGGAAGAAAAGAATATCCTTCAAGATAAACCCGGTTACTATCCGAATATGAATACCCCATTGCCGGCTCTATTATTAAGGTTCCTGGATTTGTCAGCACGCCGTTGGTATTCGTGCTTATATTGAGGTCGGGAGATACCTCAATACGAGGTGCAGTTTTAGGAGGCGCTTTACCTACTGGTTTACTGGCCACCGGCGCAGCAGTTGTCTTTGCATTATTGGCCTCCTGATTTCCCTTTTGCTGTGTCGTTTTCGGGGTCAGGTCCTTAATAAGGAGTTTTAAATTATCAATTTCTTTTCCTTGCTCAACAAGTATTTGTTTTTGGCGCTGCAACTCAAGTTCATATTCTGTTCTTTCAGGCTTAGGCGATGGTATAACTTCTTCAGAATAACTGTACTGAGTTGTGGTTATCCACAACGCAAGCGTTATCAAGGGTAATTTATGTGGTTTTAAATGGGATAAAGTTATATTACTAGTCTTCTTTTTCATAATGAGCCCTCTTATATGAAAATATCCACAGTATTTGACGATGTATTTAAGTCAATTACTAACGTACTATATTAAAAATTTGTAACAATATTTTATACAAAAAAATGATATACCAATTAAAAGTAGATGATGGTTAGGACTAATACTAGGGCGATTTTTGAGTTATAGCAGTTTGTTTATTAAACTTATCTATTGCTTTAATATATTAACTTAACACCAAACTTTTTTGGAGCGTTCAGCTATCAACTTAAAGCGAATACAAAAAAACCGCGATATACGCAGTTTTTTATTTCCTCGATGAACAAGTTAATTAAAAAGTCTTATAGAGCCAGAGTTTTAGTGACTGCGACTGGTAAAACAGACTATTTATACTCTACGCTTTGGATTTCAAAAATATCTGTACAAGAAAGAGATACAACACGTACAGCTTTACCCTGTGCGCGTCATGTGCTTGAGATTACAGGTTTTGATGACTGAAGTTAGACCGTCGTCAACTAGGATGATTAAATTGAATGATTTACAGGACAGTCAGAAATATTAGTGACTACATAACTAATTACACTTATTATTTTTCATTTAGGAATAATATTTCCTGCGTTTAATAACCATAATGAAACTAATCACACCGTTATTAACAAAAGATTAAATCATCAAATAATAGCTTGATGTGGAGAAATGAAATAGGATATGAGTATTTAATTACCTTGCTGAGCAATAAAAAGGAAAAGTTTTTCCCTGTGTTTTTACACTTTTATTGCACTTTTATTACACATTAGGATGTTATCCTAATTTTAGAAATCACACCTATTCTCTGGATCTAGGCATTGATAGCTTTGTACGATTATAGTTAATTTAATACCGATTCAGCATTACCTTCTTTACAAAAAAATGCTAAAAAAATGAAAAAATTTATTAATTATTTATCACAAAGCGGCTTGATTGAATATCTAAAAACGTCTGAACGTCAGCTCAGACATATACGAAATGGATTCCCATACAGAAAATATACTAAAAAATATAAATGTATTTTTATACACATACCTAAAACGGCAGGATCGAGTATATTAACTTGCTTAATGGGTGACAAAATTAATAGAGATCATGGTACTTATTATGATTTCAAACGGATTGACCCAGATCGTTTTAACCGATATTTTAAATTTTGCTTCGTTAGAAATCCCTATGATCGAGCTGTTTCAGCTTATGAATATTTAAAAAATGGTGGGAACAATAGTAGTGATTTATATTATAAAAAATTAATAGAAGATAAATACCCGTCATTTAAAAAATTCATATTAGAATATTTAGATGGAAACAAAATCCACGAAAACCTACTCTTCAGTCCCCAATATTTATTTATATATGATGATAGGAATGAATGTCAGGTTGACTATATTGGAAGATTTGAAAATATAAACGAAAACTTTAAATTTATTTGTAAAAAAATTGGAGTCTCTGCTAGATTACCTTCTAAGAATAGAGTTCAACGAAATACTTATGAAACTTACTATTCTGATCATCAAGTTAAAGAGAAAGTTTATAATCTTTATAGTAAAGATTTTGACTTGTTTCAATATTCAAAAGAAATTGATATTAAAGAGTAATATTATAAATTAACTCTGCCACTACATCCCCATGTAAATAGATAAAACATCATCAATAAAAATAGATTATTTTTTTGTGATGTGTACTGACTTATCCCCTCTTTTTAAATAAAAGTGAAAGCTTCAGTAACTTTTTCAGGCTTGTTATGCCAATTGCATAACAGGCTCCACCGAGAAAATACAAAAAAACCGCGATATACGCGGTTTTTTATTTCCTCGATGAACAGGTTATAGAGCGAGAGCAGACTCAACAACGTTTTCGACGGTGAAACCAAACATTTCAAATAACTGTTCAGCCGGTGCTGATTCACCAAAGGTGGTCATACCAATAACTTTACCGTTTAGGCCAACATATTTGTACCAGTAATCGGCAATACCCGCTTCTATCGCCAGACGTTTAGTGACTGCGGCTGGTAAAACAGACTCTTTGTACTCAGCACTTTGAGTTTCAAAAATATCCGTACAAGGAAGAGAAACAACACGTACCGCTTTACCCTGTGCGCATAATTCATTATAAGCTGACACGGCAAGTTGTACTTCAGAGCCCGTTGCAATCAGGATAATATCAGCAGGTGTTGCACTGTCTAATAATACATAACCACCTTTAGCCACATCGCTCAGCTGCTGCGCATCACGCGCTTGAGGTTGCAGATTTTGACGACTGAAGACCAGTGATGTTGGACCGTCTAAACGCTCAATGGCTGATTTCCAAGAAACCGCTGACTCCACACTGTCACAGGGGCGCCAGATATTCATATTAGGGGTTAAACGTAAGCTGGCAATTTGCTCAACCGGTTGGTGCGTTGGCCCATCTTCACCCAGACCGATTGAGTCGTGGGTAAATACCTGAATTGCACGCTGCTTCATTAATGCCGACATACGCAAACCGTTACGCGCATATTCCATAAACATTAAGAAGGTTGCGCCGAAAGGTACAAAACCTTTATGCAGAGCAATACCGTTAACAATGGCAGACATGGCAAACTCACGTACACCGTAGTGTAAATAGTTGCCCGATGCATCATCGGCAGTAATAGCCTTAGTACCTGACCACATAGTGAGGTTAGAAGGCGCTAAATCGGCAGATCCGCCTAATAATTCAGGTAACATTGCGCCAAAGACTTCGATACAGTTTTGTGATGCTTTACGGGTTGCGATATTCGCCTGACTCGCTTGTAATTCAGTAATATACTGATTTGATTTAGCTTCCCAGTCGCTTGGCATTTCGCTGTTGATACGACGCTTATATTCAGCGGCTAATTCCGGGAATGCGGCTGCGTATGCAGTAAATTTATCATCCCATGAATTTTCAAGGACTTGTCCCTGTTCTTTATTATCCCAATCGGCATAGATATCAGCAGGAATTTCAAAGGGGCCATGGTTCCAGCCTAATGCTTTGCGTGTTGCGATGATTTCATCAGCACCAAGTGGAGCACCGTGACAGTCATGTGTACCCTGTTTAGCAGGAGAGCCAAAACCGATGATAGTTTTACAACAAATCATTGTTGGTTTAGTTGTTTCAGCTTTTGCAGCAACAATCGCTGCTTTAATTTCTTCACTGTTATGACCATCAACTTCGATCACATGCCAGCCGTAAGCTTTGAAACGCGCTGGAGTATCATCGGTAAACCAACCATCAACTTTACCGTCAATTGAGATACCGTTGTTATCCCAGAATGCAATCAGTTTTCCTAATCCTAAAGTACCCGCTAATGAACAGGCTTCGTGTGAGATACCTTCCATTAAACAACCATCACCTAAGAAAGTATAAGTGAAATGATCGACTATATCGTGTGCCGGACGGTTAAATTGTGCCGCTAATGACTTTTCAGCAATCGCCATACCAACAGCATTAGTAATACCTTGACCTAAAGGACCCGTAGTTGTTTCGATACCCGGTGCGTAACCGTATTCAGGGTGACCGGGGGTTTTAGAATGCAGTTGACGAAAAGATTTAAGATCCTCAATTGACAGTTCATAACCGGTTAAATGCAATAGTGAGTAGATCAGCATTGAGCCATGGCCATTAGACAGAATAAAACGGTCACGATCTGCCCATTGCGGATTAGTTGGGTTATGTTTTAAGAAATCACGCCAAAGGACTTCGGCTATATCAGCCATCCCCATTGGAGCTCCAGGGTGACCTGAATTGGCTTTTTGTACGGCATCCATACTGAGTGCACGAATCGCGTTAGCTAGCTCTTTACGAGATGGCATGTCTTTCTCCTGATAGGTTGTAGTTGAGTTCAATTGCTGAAAATTGATTAAGGTGGTGTAAAGCGAGGCGATTATCCCAAATGATGTGGGGTACTGGCAATCAAAAAGATTACAATTGAGTACATATTTTTAAAAATTATTTATCATTTTTGCCTCACTCGTAAAATCCGAGAGCGGTCGTTGCAAGACTTCCGATGCAATAGGGTGTTATTTAAAAAAAGCGACTCAGGTCGCTTTTTTTATATTTTTTATAATAGAGTCAAAAACAGATTAACTTTGCTGCTCTGCATAGCCGCTATTTCTGTCCGGCCCGAAAACAAAAATAATACCTTTATCGAGCAGTATTTGTGTGGTTTTATCAAAAAAGGTAATCGCTGAATCGCTGGGCATATGTTTTAAAATAAGCTCAATGGCAATATCAAAACCTTTGCCGTCGGGTAGCGCTTTATCCAATTCGCCTGATTCAATAAAATACAGGTAAGTATTAATTTTTTCCTGAAGCGTATAAAGATGGACATTTTCAGCGTCCCATACCAGAGCATCTATAATACTTAAAAAAACCCGCTGCGCTTCTTTCTCCAGCCCTATCGCATCAATAACATCGGTTTCAACTACGCTCATCTTTTTGCCTTTCTATAAAAATAACAGTTAAATAATCTATACCCATTTCATTAATTAGAGACGCTCTTTGAATACTTAAAAAAATCCGCTGCGCTTCTTTCTCCAATACAATCCTCTCGCATCAATAACATCGGTTTCAACTACGCTCATCTTTTTGCCTTTCTATAAAAATAACAGTTAAATAATCTATACCCATTTCATTAATTAGAGACGCTCTTTGAATACTTAAAAAAACCGCTGCGTTTCTTTCTCCAATACAATCCTCTCGCATCAATAACATCGGTCTCAACTACGCTCATCTTTTTGCCTTTTTATAAAAATAACAGTTAAATAATTTATACCCATTTCATTAATTAGAGACGCTCTTTGAATACTTAAAAAAACCCGCTGCGCTTCTTTCTCTAATACAATCCTCTCGCATCAATAACATCGGTCTCAACTACGCTCATCTTTTTGCCTTTCTATAAAAATAACAGTTAAATAATCTATACCCATTTCATTAATTAGAGACGCTCTTTGAATACTTAAAAAAACCCGCTGCGCTTCTTTCTCCAATACAATCCTCTCGCATCAATAACATCGCTCTAAACTACGCTCATCTTTTTGCCTTTCTATAAAATAACAGTTAAATAATTTATACCCATTTCATTAATTAGAGACGCTCTTTGAATACTTAAAAAAACCCGCTGCGCTTCTTTCTCCAATACAATCCTCTCGCATCAATAACATCGCTCTAAACTACGCTCATCTTT
>NZ_JBLIED010000045.1:0-24034 GCF_047632955.1 Psychromonas sp.
CTCATAGGTCAGTTGTTTATATGTTTTCATTGTTGCATCTCTTGCCGGAGAAAAAGCGATTAGCATATATTCAGCTGACCGCTTTTTCTACCTATTCAAGTTATGCACTTATTATTTGAATCCAAGTAATGAAACAACAAGGGCGCAGTAAATTTATGCATTATTGGGATGTCTTCAGCCTAATCAATGACAGGTAGCTGTTTTCTTAATCGCTTGGCAACTCCGTTACGCTCAAGAAAACTGACTACCTGCAGGCTAATTGCCACTGCGTTGGTTTTGAATGGGGAAGTAGTGGTTAATGGTGCTTAGTATCGCCGGCTACTTTATCCATGTAAGCAAAGATCAGTCCTGAAACAACAAATGTTAAGTGGATAATAACTTTCCACATGACTAAATTTGATTGCTCGTTGGAAAGGGTGGTTGGAAGATTCATAAACGTTTTTAACAGATCAATTGCTGAGATTGCAACAATTGCACCTATGACTTTCAGTTTGAGTCCTGAAAAGTTAACTTTTCCCATCCATTCAGGACGGTCTTCATGGTCACCTAGGTCAATTTTTGAGATGAAAATTTCGTAGCCGCTAAAAATAATCATCAGTAGTAAACTACCCACCAGTGATAAATCAACCAATGCCAGAATACCAATCACCACGTCACTTTCCTGCATGGAGATGACATTACTTGCAATATGCCAAAATTCCTGAACAAATTTTACAAACAACAAGATAATGCTGAGCATCAAACCCACGTAAAAGGGTGCTAACAACCAACGACTTTTAAAAATGGTTGTTTCTAATGCGATTTCAATTTTTTTCGACATGTATTTCTCTGTTATAAGTAATTGATACAGTTAGCTAAATGACGCAGAATATTTTAAAGGTTTCATTCTCTATTTTCAGAAACTTACCTTACCTGCGAGCATTTTTGCTTTCGTTACTGCGGTTTTTTAACTATTATAGCGTGTTGAATTTTTGAGTGTTATTTTTCAACTGCATGATGGTAATGCATTATATTTTCGCCAAAAATCAGTATCATGGCAATAACAATTTTAACAGATAATTTATGCTTAAAACCATCCCAAAATAGCGGAAAATTATACAAGGTGGATTAATACTGTTGAGCTCAAAATACCAAGCCGTTGAAATATTTTCTCCAGCAAGGTGACTGATTGCAATATTACTTGCGGTCATTACTGTGACATGCTGGTGGCAATAACCACAAGGATTTAAGCATTTTATCTATCGGGTTGCAGTCGCTGTTTTTCAAGATAGTCAGGCTTCCGTAAACCTTCTCTTTATTTCCTCCATAACTGATACAAGCTCAGTCACTGGTCTCGATTAACGCTACCCAAGGGGCCATTTTCGTCAATTGCCCGGTGGCAAGCTTGATACATACAAAGAGCGGAACCGCCAACAGCACACCCATAGGTCCCCAAAGCCAGCCCCAGATAAGCAGCCATATGATTAATATCAACGGGTTAACTCGCATGTGACGGCCCAATACAGCCGGGGTTATAAATTGTGCTTCTAGCAGATTGATGCCAAAAAAGACGCCGGCTGGTATCAGAGCAACAAGCTCCATACCGTACTGCGAAATACCTGCAAGGCTGAGTATAGCAATAGCGATAATGGGACCAACGAAGGGGGCGAAGTTAAGTAAGGCAACCAGAGCCCCCCAGAGCAATGCATCGTTTACACCCATAAACCAAAATACGCCGGCAGTCACCATTCCCAGCCCCATGTTAATAATGGAAATGGTAATGATGTAACGCGATAATTCTTTCTGGACTTTGCCTACTAGGTCAACCGAGCGGCGTTTATCTGCGCCAGACGGGAAAATAAGCAGATAATTGTTATATAACCCAGGGCCAAAAATAAGTAGAAACAGCACCAGAATGATGAAGGTAATAAACTGGGCAATGACTACGGGTGCGCGCCCCAGAAGCGAGACAATTATTTCTATTCCTCCTTGCATCACCCGTGCCGATAGTGCACTCTTTCCGGGCGTGATTGGTTCCTGTATGACTTGTTCCTGCGCGGCTTCCGGCTCTGCATCGCTGCTGAAAAAGCCAAATAAACCGGAACTTTTTTCTTTAGGTGGCAATGATTTTACCTTCACCGAAGCGACTTCAGGGCTCATCGCCAGGCTAATATCATCCAGTTCTTCAGTCAAATGAGCCGAGAGTTGGGGAAGTTCTGACAGCCATTTTTGCGAAGGCCCAGCCAGCTCGATGGCCAATATAGTAACGGGGCCACCAATCATTGTGAGTAGTAAAATAGCCGAGACTGCTCTGGGAATATAAAAACGCTTAAATAATGTTACCAAGGGACTGAGTAATAACGAAAAAAATAGCGCCACTACGATAGGAATTAGCAACGATTTAGCGAAGTACAGGGTATATAGCAGTGCCAGTGCGAGTAAGCAGTAACCGGCCACCGTTAAAGCAGAGCGCCGGGGGGTACTATCCGGAGTCAAGTAGGTCTTTAATGGTTTTTTTATGGTAACGGGCTCCAAATCAGTATCAATCATTTTTCATACCCATCAAGCGACTTATCAGAAAAGAATAAAAACGGGGACCAACAGTAGCGGCAGTATAAACCTTGTACCAACCCATGGTACTCGCGACTGCCCCGGCAACCAGACCTGTACCTATCAATAAATAAGGATGCATTTTTTGTAGTGCAGTGATCGATTGCTCGCTAGTGCGGTGAAATTTTTCCTGACGTAAGGTCAAGCGCTGATTGACCGTTTGAATTTGATGGTGCAAGGATTTACGAGTCATGGTTCTTCCCCGCGGTAAATTGCTGAATATGCTCTCGGGTCAGCGGCAAACTCAGGCTTTTTTTATAATGCCCCCAGCCCCAAAAAATAGCCAGTAATGCTAATATCTGACAAACAAAAAAAGCGAGTAAACCACAAGTCGTTGAGCTATTGATCTGATAAACCAACCAGGCCAGCAACACAGTAAAACTAATCCAGGACAGTATCAGTATTGGCACAAACAACAGTGCCAACACCAACAGGCGTTTGCTATCGGAAATCGCAAGTCGCAATTCAAGTTGTACTAATTGAAAAATATCAGTGCTTATAGTCGCTGCCTGCTGCAGCCAGCTGGCCCACAGTTGCAGATCTTCTAACTGCTCGGATTTTTCAGCTTTATCACCTGCGCTTGCTGATTCAGAGTTCTCGATCATTTACGAGAAAACAATTGTGATAGGACATAACCGCTAATAAAGGCAATACTCAAGGTCGCCAGTGGCTTTTCGCGGACGAAAACTGAGGCCTGCTCACCAAGTTCTTCGGTTTTGGCCCTACCTTTCTGTAATTGTTCGGTTGCCTCTTCTTTCATGTCGACACCAGCCGCTTCTGCAGCCAATCTAAAATGTTCTTTAGCCTCTATTAATTTATCGTAGGCACTTGAGACAGCTTCCTTACTGGCAGCCAATTCCTCTTCTTTCGTTTTACCTTTAACGGTTGACATATTTAATCTCCTTCGTTGTAGTAATGGCATTTTGTAACCTTTGTACCAAAGCTGAGTATAGGGAGAATAAAACCCCAGTCAAGGTTGATTTGAGCAGGTTATTTCATCTCATCGTGTGTCTCATTCAGCAAAGCTATGTCGAAGTTTAGGCTTCTCATTTGTAAATAGTAAAATTTTATAAAGACAGCTTAAAACGCGGCTAAATTTTCTAAATAGCTTCAGTATTAGAATCAATACTGCTGATTCAATATGATTACTCAGTTTTTGAGTTGGTGACACTCACACTGCGGTAGCTTTAGGCTGTGTAGAATGACAAGCTTTAACCATGATTAAGGTCGTCTTTGTTGTTACCTTGTTGCTGCCACCTTGGTTATTTGTCGCTGAAAAGGAATCTTGAGTTCTATCTCACTTTAGGGATGTTTTTAATTTAGCTTTCTGTTATTTAATATCAATTTGAACAGATGATCTTTCAGCGTATTACCCAATCCATTTTTGTAATTATTACAGCTCAGTTACGATAGCTCACTTTCTTTAACCTCAATTATTGACACATTAATAAATCATAGTTAGCATGCTAACTACACTTTAATTTTAATGTTGATATATGACTGACTTTGATAATAAATATATTGTAGATGAATCTTTTCCGATGATGATGTCCACCTGTGTAAAATATATGAGAGAGACGCTAAATGCTCGATTCACAAAAAGTGGTTGTAACATTACTTCAGAACAGTGGATGCTTCTTATCTATTTGGCCGAGCAGGATGGTATAACTCAACAGACTCTTGCAGGTTTTTGTGCGATAAGCAAAGTATCTGTACTTAATTTGATTAAAAAACTGGAAATAAATAACTTGATAGTTCGCCATCCTGATCCAGTCGATGCTCGATCAAATCGCGTCTATTTGACCAATAAAGGACGTAAAATAAAAAATTCGCTTATCCCTCTGGCAAAAGCAAATATTAAACAGATGACCGAGGGTATTTCTAATGACGATATTGAGTTATTAAAGCGTACCGTAAAAAAAATCACTATTAATCTAGAACGTTAATTTTTTAAATTCATAGTTAGTGTGCTAACGATTAAATCGGAAAAAGGGCTGTTCCTTCTTTTACCTGTAATAGTGAAAAATAAAATGGTAAATGCTAAAAAAAGAAAATTAATATTACTGATAACACTCCTGTCGGTCTTCCCTCCTTTGTCTACTGATATGTATCTTCCGGCAATACCACTGCTTAAAGATATGTGGCAAGAGCCTCTTGCTACAATTAACCTGACGCTTGTCGCTTTTTTTATTGGTTATTGTGTGAGTCTTTTAATTTATGGACCTCTTTCTGACAGGTTTGGCCGCCGGCCGCTGCTGTTGATCGGAATTGGCATTTACATTATTGCAAGTCTGTTATGTGGATTTGCTGATGATGTATCAAGCCTGATTGTTTTGCGTGCTCTTCAAGGGGCTGGTGCCGCAGCGGGTTCTGCTCTTGCTCTGGCTATTACTAAAGATTTATTTGAAGGTGACGAACGGCAAAAAATACTAGCAACTGTAGCTGTGATAATGCCGTTGGCACCTATGTTAGCGCCAGTTATTGGTGGTTGGATCATGACTTATTTTTCTTGGGTATGGATCTTTGTTGCTCAGGCTATGCTTGGCAGCATCGCTTGGATTGGTGTGTTTCGTATGCAGGAGTCGTTAAAAACCGTATCCAATTCTAAAATTCGTCAGGTTGGTATGATTTACCTGCAATTGTTTAGAAATAAGAAATATATCAGGCTGGTATTATTGTTTTCTTTTTCAGCTCTCGTACATTATTCATTTATCGGCAGTGCCGCAGATATTTATATTACTCGGTTTGGTTTATCGGAGCAGATGTTCGGCTATTTTTTTGCTTTGAATGCGTTATCTATCATGTCTGGCGCATTTACCTGTGGACGTCTGAAAAAATATTTTGATACTAAAACGATGTTAACTTTTTCGTTTTCCGGGATATTGATAAGTAGTTTAATAATGTTAACAGAAGTTTTTCCAGGGGTTTGGGGACTGGCTGCACCTATGATGATCGCTTCTTTCTGTTTTGGTCTTAGTCGCCCCTCGAGCAACCACCTCATTCTCGAGCAGGTTAATACTCATGTCGGTTCAGCATCTTCATTAATGGTTTTTTTCAATTTTATGATCGGAGCATTCTCTATGTGGATGATTGCCTTTAATTGGAGTGATAAAATTATAACGATTGGAACGGTAGGGGTTATCAGTGCCGGAGCTATATTGGTAATCTGGCTGACTATTAACCATACGTTCTTTGGTAAAGAAGCGTTATTAGATTAGTTATGGTGACTCAGTTAGATGTATATCTGAGTGGGTTAGTTACAATAATCTACTTTGATGCAGTAAAAAACACTAAAATAGGTATAAATTATCAGTTTCATAGAAAACTGCCGTTTTACCTATTTTAATGTGTAATAAATCTACCAATAGATACTTTCTAATTGATTTTAGATTCACTTTTAGACGCTTCTAAATGCGCTTTAAATAATTCAATTACCTCGTTCCCACGCTCTGCGCTGTCTCTTGAATACTTGTGATCAAGAGACCGCGCTCGGTGTGGTAATGCAAATGCTGTATAGGTTGTTTTTAAGGCTTCGCTTTTTTTAAAAAGATTTAGCCCGCATGGTAATGTTGATAGCGCCCTGATTATTTGTAGGCCTCCATTGGTGATTGCTTGGTTCAACTTTCTTTGTTGGAGTTCCGCCCTGACGGTGTATAGACGATGAGAAACCGAAACGCAGTTTTGCAGTTTGAAGGAGTTATGCTTCTCAACAGCAAGAAAAATAAAGAGAGTTTTGTTCGTGCCATTACGCTGACGCATAACTCACAGTACCGTTCCGAACGTTTTTTATCTTGTTTGCTCAATAACTTTTTAACGCACCGGCTCAACTCTCATCATCCATGTGCTAAGCCAAGCCGAATGAAATCTAGGCCTAGTCTGCTCATAAACCTGAACTGGCGTTTAATTCGCTCCATGATTTCCTTCGCTAAAGTCATTTTTCAGCCAAGAAAAACGTAAACGGAAAGCAAGACACTAGCCGAATCGGTTTTATTTATTTATCAAAATATTTGTTCCGTTTTTTTCGATTTTTTACTCTAAAAATTTATAACTAAAGACCTGATTGCGATCATGGCTTAGGCTGGGACTCTGTGCTCTGAATACTGTAGTGATGCAACACCTGCTCGTTATTATCGGTATGACCGTCACGAGGGAGATCCGCACGCACATATTCAACCCGGATAGCCTTAGCTGAAACGTGGATCCGTATGTGTCCGGAGCCACCAAGAATAGTACCACTAAGATAACCATCAGCCTTCGCATCACGAGGCGCAGCAAAACCAAGATGCGCAGGCTGTGGTACTTCTTGGTAAACAATGCCATCAAGTTCTTGGGTTGCAAAGAGATGATCATGACCATGAAAAACGGCATTCACGCCGTATTTGACCAGCATCGGGTGGATAGGCAGTTTCCAACCGGATCGGTGTGAGCTAAATCCCTCGCTGCCATCGGCATTCTTACCTCCCCATTCGCCAAATGATGCCGCCGATACGCCGCCTCGGCCTTGGCTATCCTGTCCGCCAATCAGTTGATGCACAAAGACCATTTTATATTTTGCCTGACTGTTAGCCAGCGTTTCTTGTAGCCAGTGATATTGACGCTCTCCGAGGGACAGTTGCCAACGCCCCGCGTTTTTACTCGAAGCCGCTTCCCAGTAGGGATCAAGCACAACAAACAAGGCATCACCCCATGTCCAAGCATAATAATCCTCTAGCAAACCAAGATCAGGCTTTGGTTGATTATTTCCCGAATAAAAGTTATCTGGCTGCGGGTTGGGAAAGTAACGCGTGCGCATACCACCAGCCCACATGGCGAGATTGTCAGAGTCTCCTTTCCGCTGCTTAGCCTCTTCACCATCGTGATTGCCAATCACCAGAAACAGGGGGGAGCGTAGTTGGCTAAAGTAAAAACGCTGTGCCAGATACTGTTGAGTGGCGTTTTCCCGACTGGCATGCTTGCCAGTCATAAAGGTATCACCGAGATCGATATGGAAATCGGGGTGATCAGCAGCAACATTCGCTAAGGTGCGCCGATAGAGTGTAGTATCGGCATTGTTATCTAGATGCGAGTCTGCCGTGATAGTAAAGGTAAACGTACTCCCCGGCGGACGCTGGGTATGAAAAGCGCCAACAGCCAGCAATTGTTTGCCGTCTGTGTCTCTTAATTCATAATAATATTGCGTATTTGCAGTGAGTGAGCTCAACTGTAATTCGCTCGGGATCCCTTTATTAAGGAGCGCAGTATCTATACGCTGGTTAAGCGTATCTGCCTGTAAACCATACAACAATACAGCCGGTGCATCGCGATCATAACGCAACAGGCTGAAGATCACTGAGTTTGCGCTTGGCTGTCCAAGGATAAGATCGACAGCCTGATAAGGCACAGCAGCCGGCGCCGGTTGCATTGGCCCTCTGCGCTGCTTAGATTTCTTTATGTCGTCCTGAGCATCGGCTGCAAACACGAACAATGTCCAGAAAGCCAATAATACTCCAGTTAAAATGATTATGTTGAGTCGTCGTAAATGTGATTGCATCTGTTTCACCTTTTTTATTAATATCCTAACTTTCTGAGCGGCTTGCTTTATTTAGCGATGACGGCAAACAGATAATCTGTATTATCGATTTGCAGATCGCTGGACGGGGCAGAATACAAAAAGGAACCTTGAACATCATCAGCGGGGGTTATGGGGTCACCCATTAGTAAGTTCCGGTCAAGCAAGTGTGTCAAATTTCTTGGTACTTTTTACCAAGTATTAAAATATATATGAACCGCTAATTTGTTGCTTATTAATACACACTTAAAAATCACAATGTTGATATCAATACGCACCAGTCACCCATCTGCCTTTTTAAGATTCGCAATCGCGAATTCAGCTTTTGTGAAATAGTAAACGAGCATGATTATCCAGAATGCCTAACAGTGTATGAGTCTACATTCTCACTAATACACATTTAAAATTTCATTTTTTGATAATAATTATATAATAACAAACTTATAAAACAGTTAGATAGATCCAAGGCATGATTGTAAATTGATATTTCATGGGCCATGAGAGTATTTTATTTTGAAAGGGGTCATGATTATCAGGTATTAATGGCAGCGCATTAAGCTTTTCTACCCTTGGCTCCTGTATTTTTTCTCTGCTTCGATGGATGGCCATTTTTTAAAACATCAGCTCGGGCCTGATGTCTTGCTAACATCAATAAGCTATAAGCTGAAGCTCTCCGTTTTCTTGCTCGAGGTTCGACTCTACCTTGTCTTTTCCCTACTTGATGACCAGCAATTAAAAACAAAAAATCGTCAATGATAGCCATGGCATTTTTAAATTTTTAAATTTTGAAATGACACTATTTCAAATTCTCCTCGCTCGCATAAAAGCCTCGCTATCTTTTAACTAGTGCCAACAGACCTAAGTTCATATCATTGTTTTTTTAAGTTAATACGTTGTTTAAATCGTGAAATTACTGAGACAGGTTTTTCCGTCTATATCACAAAATGGATTGATGTGGTCTGGAGACTGCAGAATAAGCAGTGGTGTATTTTTATACTATCCTTGTGTTGTGTATCAAAAATGAGGTGAACTAATATGAAAAAGGCGATCTTGACAACCGTGTTATTCATCGCGGTGTTTTCTGGAATACCCGTTCTGGTTCAGTCAGCTGAATCCGCAGATAAAAGCGAACAAGTGGAACAGATTGCACCTAACGTGCAGGACTTTGACAAGCAGATGGCACAGTCGCAGGAATATATGAATAATATGCAGGAGCAGATGGATAATATTCGTCAAACCCAAGACCCCTTGGAGCGACAAAAGTTACTTCAGGAACACTGGGCAACAATGCAGAACAATATGCAGTTGATGCACAACATGTGGAGCCTAGATGGCGGAATAGGCTGCTGTATGCAAGGTTCTAAAATGGGGCCTCGTATGATGAGGGGGTGGCGACATATGGAAGACCATTACTCCAAGCTCACACCGGAGCAATTGAAACAGCGGCAGTACATGATGGATCAATACGTGCCCATGCAGCAGATGATGATGCAACAAATGATGCAACACCAACAATACATGTGGGAGAAGTGAAAACGCGATACTTTATTTTACTGATTTTTAATGTAACATATTGATTTTAATTGAGTACACAGGTGTTGTACTGATTAATTTAGATAAGATAGTATCAAAGAGTAGCACCTGACGGTGATTCTGCTGCGCTCCATTGTCGCCGTTGAGTTTTGCCGTTAGATGGCATAAGTAAACAAGGAGAAGGGACATGATGCACTGGTATCCAGATATGATGGGATGGGGAGGAGGTATTGGAATGATTGTTTTTTGGATTATCATAATCATAATTATTGTTGTATTAGTGAAATCTATGACTACTCAATCATCTGGTCGAATAGAAACAAAAGAAACCCCAATAGAGATAATCAAACGACGTTATGCTAACGGCGAAATAGACAAAGAAGAATACGAAAAAAAGAGAAAAGATTTAGAAGCATGAACAATGGAAAAGCGGGCCATCCAACCTTTTTATTCTTTTAAAGCATTGGCCGATAAAATTGATGTTAGAGGATAAAAAGTATCGGCTTGGTGCCTTAAGTACCTCTCATAGTGCAAATTTCAGCTATGCCATGCTTGATTTTCCCCGAAAAAAAGCATTATCGTGAGTAGTGGTTTTTAGTTCTGTAGGGCGCTGTGGGTGCGTTTGCGAGTTAGTTTCTATGGCGGTATATCCAAATGAGTATTAGAGTATGCAACTTACAAATACATGCGAATATAACAAAGGATATCAATGTTTGAGAGCAGTTTTCCAAGAAATCCTTTCACTGTATTTCCGATGCTTGATTGGATCGTGATGTTAGTTAAATTGTTATTAATCTGTTAGTTGTTAGTTCGATTTTTTTTCAGAGACACTATGTGGAGTAAGTATCTATTGCTGTCCGAGCTGGTATTAACAAAAGATAATGTAAATTTAACTTTCTACTCTGTGGTGAAATGATTGAGGCTTGCTGTGTTTAATGGGTGTTAACTGTAGCACTTTGTGTTACTTATCAGTCATCACAGTTGTCACGTTTCGTTAATGCGGCAACAGTTGAATCATAAAAATTCACTTTGGAATTTTCAGGTAACCTAGACAATGATTCCTTTACAATTGTCCACGCAGATTCAAAAACAACTCTGTCAGACCGCTTATGTCTCGGGGCACAAACTTCAGAACCACTATTCTCTATACTGGCATAAACTGCTGTAAAATATCCTTCACACCAATTAATATTGTATTTAAAATCACAAAGTGTTGCATACTTCGTTGCACTAAATAGCATATTTCTGTTTACAGGCTCTCTATTAATTATGGCAAGCTCGTCCTCTAAATGCCTTATAGTCTCTTCTCTTTCTCTTCCAGCATCATTATCACAAGCAGCTAGAAAAGTGGTTAATGCTAAAACGACAAATAATAATTTCATCTAAATTCGACTTAAAACTAAACAAACTTTAACTTATCACAAATAAGTATTTTAAATGAATTAAAAATTTTTTTACCTGTTCCCATTTGGTGACTGTTAAACTTATCCATTTATTCAGTATGCTATGTGCAAAATACCTAGTAGCCAGCGGGTCTTTCTTTTTGTCTTTTTAATAATTAGCGCCTGTTCTAAGTTCATACATCGACTGAGAAATTTTGCTCTATTAACCTGTTGAACTACTTCATTTCCACTCGCTTTCTACGAATACCGTGCGTAACGGATCTTCGCTCTTTGGGATACCTCAGTCATCCCATCTATTTAAGATACTGAGGCTTCCCGCGTTGTCGAGATGGAAAAATTAATAACCAATATTACTTAGAGGCTACAGTTCGTCTATTTCATCGGTAACACAGCCTAGAGATGCAGATTTTACCGTGGCGATATACTTTCTTAACACACCATTTGTCGCTCGGTAAGCAGGCTTTATCCAAGCAGCTTTACGTTTAGCGATTTCAGCCTGATCGACTTGCAGTTCCAATTGGTTAGTAACAGCATCAATTCGAATCATGTCACCATTTTCAACCAAAGCAATCAATCCACCTTCTGAAGCCTCTGGCGTCACGTGTCCAACCACAAAACCGTGAGAGCCACCGGAGAATCTGCCATCTGTAATTAATGCCACGTCTTTTCCAAGACCCGCTCCCATTACCGCTGACGTTGGTTTTAGCATTTCTGGCATGCCGGGAGCCCCTTTGGGTCCTGAATAACGGATAACGATAACTTCACCTTTTTGCACTTCGTCTCCGATACCTTTTATGGCTGAAAATTCATCTTCATAAACTCTTGCCGGACCTTCGAATACTTCGCCTTCTTTACCTGTAATCTTTGCAACTGAGCCTTCAAGTGCCAAGTTTCCATAAAGAATCTGTAAGTGGCCGGTTTCTTTCAAGGGGTTAGATAAAGGTCTGATAATGTCCTGAACTTCAGGAAGGCCGGGTAAATCAGCTAAGTTTTCGGCAATGGTGTTACCTGTCACGGTCAAACAATCCCCATGTAATAAACCTTCAGCTAATAAGTATTTCATTACGGCAGGGATCCCTCCGATTGCATGCAAGTCTTGCATTAGGAATTCCCCGGAAGGTTTTAAGTTTGCCAATAATGGTGTTTTATCTGCCATCTTTTGGAAATCATTTAAACTCAGGTCAACACCACAGGCTCGCGCCATTGCAATCATATGCAAAGTTGCATTGGTAGATCCCCCTAAAATCATAATAATTCTTAAGGCATTCTCGAATGCTTTTTTGGTCATAATATCTTTTGGTTTGATGTCTTTTTCCAACAGGTTTTTAACGGCTTCACCCACTGTGGTTAATTCTCTTTTTTTCTCATCGCTAACCGCCGGGTTAGATGAAGAGTAAGGCAAACTCATTCCTAAAGCTTCAATAGCTGAAGACATCGTATTTGCCGTATACATGCCACCGCAAGCACCCGGACCGGGGATGGCATTTTGAATCACCCCTTTATAATCTTCATGGGAGATAACACCCTGTAATTTTTTTCCATAAGCTTCGAAAGCAGAAACGATATTCAAGTCTTCGCCTTTCCATTTTCCAGCTTTTACAGAGCCGCCATAAACCAATATTCCCGGACGATTTAAACGCGCCAATGCGATCATTGCGCCGGGCATGTTTTTATCACACCCTACGATGGCAACAATCGCATCATAAAATTGCGCACTCACAACCGTTTCAATAGAATCAGCAATGATCTCACGTGACACTAAAGAGTACTTCATTCCGGTAGTCCCGTTTGAAATACCATCACTCACTCCGATTGTGTGAAAGATTAATCCCACCAAATCAGCCGCGGTAACACTTTTTTTCACGTCTTTAGCAAATTCGTTTAAGTGCATATTGCATGGATTTCCTTCCCATCCTGTCGAAACAATACCAACTTGCGCTTTTTTCATATCCTCTTCTTTTAAACCAATGGCATAAAGCATGGCCTGTGAAGCCGGTTGTGATTCGTCTAAAGTCACTGTTTTTGAATACTTATTTATTTCTGACATCTTTATTTTCTCCAAAATATTAATTGCATAAATCCTCTTAGGACAGGTCGTAAAAGAGGTGTTTTGAAACTAACCCAGGGAAACTTTTTCCCTGTTAAATTTTGCTGTTTAAACTGCTTCACCAAGGTCAGTATGATCATTCATCTTTAATTAGATCTGCGCTTGTTAATGCCGATTCGACAAATAAATCAGCCCATGCTTATGATCAATTTCAGTGTGTCTAACGGGCTTGTACGCTACTATGGAGCAGTTGGCGCTGTGTGGTTAGAAAGAAAATATCACCTAAACTGATGCACTGTGTCATATTTGTGAGTGCTTAATTCGAGTATGATATTTCCTTTAATATAATGATTTAAAAGAATATAAAGTATTAATGTCCGGTCTTTCTTACGTACTGTCTTTTCTGCAAAATTAAGAACGTCATCAGTATTTTATTGTGCTGATTCCTGCACACTTTGCTTCAAAGCGATGGGAGAACAATTTTTAATCGTCACTTTCCCCTGTAACAAGTTGCCCTTAGAATATTCGTTAAAATGGCAGGTATTGGTTTCTGGATTATAGTTTTCGATCCACAAATTATCGTCTTTCCAGGTGGCGGTAATATGTTTGTGACCATTCGGTACAGTAATTGACATCACGCCCCCATAATTTTTTACAAAAAGTTGCTGAAAATGAAAATAGTAAGCCATCAAACCAATAAAAAATACAATGGAACATGCAATCATGGCTGATTTCCATTTCTTGTTCTTACCGAATAGAAAGCCCAATCCAGCCATTATCACGATAACAACAGCCCAGTAAAAATAAGTAATCATCCTCAACTCCTAGTGTAGGTTTAAATTTGTCTGCTAGTTTAAGATACGTTAACACGTTTGAAAATACCAGTGGGCTTATAAAAGGGTGTTTTCTTTAGGCGCAGCGAAAAATATATCACCAGATTTGGTTATTTGTTGGGTTGGGAGTCATTATTATTTAGGGGGAAGCTGAAGCAAAGCGCGGCTGTAATTTTGTAAAAGAGTTGAGTAATAGGCGTTAATGGCAGTCTTTCGCTCTCTCATAGCGATGAAAAAAGAGGTAAATATCATAAAATATGAGGTAAGTATATTTTAGATATTGCATAAAAGGATGTTTATTCTATCTATATCGGCCTAGATACCTAAAGCTTGACCCCCGCCAATTTGAATCGTTTCAGCTGTGATAAATGCAGCGTCTTTACTTACTAAGAAGGAGATCACGCCCGCGACGTCTTCAGGTCGACCTATACGACCAAGCATAATACTGTCTTTCCAAGAAGCAAAGACTTCAGGCTTGCTTTCTTTGATTTGCGCATGGAATGGCGTATCAATAGTACCAGGTGATACTGCATTAACACGGATACCAGGCGCTAGCTCTTTAGCAAGTGCACGAGTTAATGTATGAACGGCTGCTTTTGATGTGCCGTAAATTCCAGCTCCAGGACCCCCTGCATTCCACGCCGCATTCGAAGTATAGTTGATGATTGAACCACCTTCCGTTTTCTTTAAAAATGGGATTGCAGCACGAGAAACAAAAAATGCGCTATCAAGATTTAGTGCCATAACAAAACGGAAAAATTTACTTTTGTCACAATGCCCTGGCGTATTAACTTTATTTTACATATTAAAATAAAGTCAGGGGCTCTGTTCCATTTGGGGGTTGGCCTCAGATAATTGCTTCATTAAGCCAATAGCGATTTTTATTAGACTCTTCATTTTCCATGAGAATAAACCATGCAATATAATTATTCATATAAGCGTTTCCTACTCCAAAAAAAACGTTTTATCATTTCTACCTTATTCCGCATCCAGACAACGCGCTGAATCTGAAACGGCATCTTCAGGTAGTTTGCCAGTCTTAATAAACAAGCTTAACTTGAGCGAATATAATGGTCTCTTAAAATTTCTTGGATAAAGGGAGCAAATCATTTGCTATATTAGCGCATCTGCAATTATTTTAGGTATTCGCTCATGTCAAAAACACGCATCTTATTTTCTACATCAAATGATCCTTGGTTTAATCTCGCAGTGGAAGAATGCATTTTCCGTTCGATGTCGGCTGATCATCGTGTGCTTTTTTTATGGCGTAATGCTAATACGGTTGTTATTGGCCGAGGACAAAATCCATGGAAAGAGTGTAATACTGCAAAAATGCAGCAAGATGGTATTAAATTAGCGCGTCGTCAGAGTGGTGGTGGGGCAGTTTTCCATGATTTAGGCAATACTAACTTTACCTTTATGGCAGGTAAACCGGAATACAATAAAGCAGTCTCTACACAGATTGTTTTGGATGCGTTGCAGACATTGGGTATTAACGGAGAGCGAAATGGGCGCAATGATTTGGTGATCAAAGATGCTGACGGGATCCGTAAATTTTCAGGCTCGGCTTACCGAGAAACCTCTGATCGGGGTTTTCATCATGGCACACTGCTGCTTAATGCTGATTTGAGCCAATTGGCCCATTATCTTAATCCTGATCCTAAAAAACTGCAGGCGAAGGGTATTAGCTCTGTGCGTTCTCGGGTTGCTAATCTAAACACCATTAATCCTGACATTGAGCATGAGATAGTATGTAAAGCGATCGTTCAATCCTTCTGTGGATATTTTTCTTAAACCGCCGAAGTGGAGCATATTTCGCCGGATCAATTGCCTGATCTACCTGATTTTCCTGATAAATTTGCGCTACAAAAAAGTTGGGAGTGGAATTATGGTAAAACGCCGCAATTTACCTATTCGCTTGCTGAGCGTTTTGAGTGGGGCGGTGTAGAGTTGCATTTTAATGTAGAAAACGCACATATCAGTGATATTAAAATTTTTACCGATAGCTTAGATCCGGCTCCATTGGAGCGTTTATCTGAGCAATTACAAGGGGTCCCCTATCAACCAAAGGATGTTCAGACGTGTATTGAGCAGGTGATAATTGAGTTTCCTGCTAATACCAAGGAGCTAATAGGTGTTCAGCAGTGGCTTATTCAAGCCATTGTTTAACGATCGACATTGATACCGGATAATGGCAATTAAATCACAGTGACTGAAGCTGTAATCCACCGCTTCAGTTTTATTTTTAAGCTGTCAAACTGCCGAGCGGGCCATCTTTAAAGTTGTCATTAATAAGCGCATAGATAGCCTGCAAATAAACTCGAAAAATATTTCTTTACGTAAGATCTAAGCGATCAATAAACAAAAAATAATTACAAATTTACCGAAAAAATCATAATAAAAACAATAATTAAGCTATATTTTCGTGTTTTAAAGTGGATTCACTATCTAATGGCACCTAAATAAATCGTTATATACCGAAGCTTTATTAAAAATAAACTATACCGGAGAAAAAATGAAAAATATTTCCAAGAGTCTTTTCGGATTTGCAATGATCATTGCTTTAACTTCGGCATCTTTTGCTGTTGAAAGTAAATTCACGACTAAAGAACTAAAGAATTAAAGAATTAAAGAATTAAAGAATTAAAGAATTAAATAATGAATCAGTATTAGCGCTTTCATGGCTGCAAAATTCAGCAGAGTTTACCGCTCTTTCTTATCAAGCATTCAACATTGCTAAATTAAGATGGGATATGGATAAAAAGGATGGTGAAAAAGCGATTGTCGTAGATGTAGATGAAACCATTATTGATAACAGTCCTTTCAATGCAGGTTTAATCGGTAAAGACTACGGTTACAGCAATGACACATGGAAAGCTTGGGGCGAAGATGAAAGTGCAACCGCTATACCTGGCGCAGTTGACTTTTTAAATTACGTTGTTGAAACCGAAGGTGATGTTTTCTATGTAACAAATAGAAAATCGATACCGGCAAAAAACATCGATCTAAAAGAAGCCACAATGGAAAATTTAAAAGCGCTGGGCTTTCCCCAAATTGACGATAAACACATGATGCTTAGAACTGACTCCTCACAAAAATAGATGCGTCGAGATAGTGTTACTCAAATGGGCTATAGAATAGTTTTACTGATGGGCGATAACCTAGCTGATTTTGATACTGCTTTTAATGCCGATAAAATGCCAATCAGAAATCAAGCGGTTGAAGACAATAGAGCTAACTTTGGAGATAAATTTATCGTCATTCCAAATCCAGTTTATGGTGCTTGGGAAGCGGCTGTTTACGGTGGTGGGGCATGGTATAAAAAATCTGCACAAGAAAAATCAGAGATCAGAAAAGACACGCTAACAAAATTTGAGTTCACAAAATAACACCATAATGGGCAGGTCTTTCGTTTTGCATTATTTCACTATTTATACTGGAATTTTTGTATTTAAAAGACCTGATTCCATAGCCCCTTAGTATCGAATTATAACTATCATACTCTCCTAATGACCCTTCATTTCTAACCCGCACATTCTTAACAATGCCAATCTACTCATATGCCTAGAAGAAATAAAGTGTGATCTTTGTCATTTTGCTTGTTTTTAAAAAAAACATTATTAAAATGGTCACTAGTTTAATAATACTTTTTAAAAGTGATTAAACTAACTCGACTTCAGGGCGGGGTGTAATTCCCCACCGGTGGTATTTTTACAGAATGTAATGTTTTAGTAAAAGAGCCCACGAGCGCCTGGTTTTATTCATTTAACTTTTTGAATAAAACCAGGGTCAGCAGATTTGGTGAGACGCCAAAGCCGACGGTGATAGTCCGGATGGAAGAAGATCGATAGCAAATAGATTTAAAAAGATATTAAAGAGTCATCAGACTATAGGAATCATTATTTCTGATGTTCGTATTAATAATAGTCATAATATCGCTGATTATTTAGCTAACTTTAGTGAGTTATTTAAAGTAGTGGACGACTGAATACCCGTCTTTAATAAAGCAATAAAGGACCTCGTAAGCACTCAATAAGCAATGCGGGAATTTTTGTGCTGTAAAATTTGAGTCTATTTGTTTATTTTTTAGTGATTAGCTTTTCTGATCCTATTGAATTATGTTCTTTCCAAGCTCTGTCCTTCTATCCTTTTTTGTTTAGGAAATGTAATGACAGGTATCATCTTTATTTTTTTCGCGTGCCTACTTTGGGCCGCAGATACATTAATCCGCTACCCCTTACTTTTTAGCGGCTCCAGTGCACAACAAATAGTGTTATTTGAACACTTAATATTAGTTGCTGTACTCATTGGTATTTTTGTATTTAAGCGTCGTAAACCTAACTTTTTAAGTCGTCAGACGTTATTGCCATTTATTGTTATTGGCGTCTTTGGCTCTGCGCTTGGAACACTTGCCTTTACCGAAGCTTTCTATCTTGCTAATCCAACCGTTGTTATTTTATTGCAGAAGCTGCAGCCTATAGTCGCAGTGACTTTAGCTTGTGTCCTATTGAAAGAGCAAATAAATCCACGCTTCTTTTTGTGGCTAGGGCTTGCCTTGTTAGGTAGCCTGCTACTTATCTGGCCAGACTTACAAAGTCTCTCCTCTAGCTTTCAAGAGGGCAATATTGAGCATAACAATAATGCATTACTGGGTTATGGACTTGCTTTATTTGCAGTGGTTAGTTGGGGTTGTGCAACAGTATTTGGTAAAAAGCTCAGCACTAAAGGTTTAGACAGTGTGGATTTAATGGCTGGCCGTTTTAGTTTTGGTTTGTTAGGTATGTTGCCTTTTGCCTTTATGACGCCAACATTAATAACCACTATAGAGATAAGTATTTTACAAAAGATCGCAATACTCGCTTTGCTCTCCGGAGTAATAGGTATGTATTTTTACTACCAAGGTTTAAAGCGGATTCCTGCACATTGGGCGACCTTAGCTGAAATGTTTTTCCCTGTTGCGGCTATTTTTATTAATTGGTTATATTTAAGTGTGGCTATGACAGAAATGCAATTAATTGGCGCTGCGACTTTGGTGATTGCAAGTACTATGGTGCAACATAAGCCTAAAAACGCCTTAGTCAAAGCAGCTTAGTCTGTTTAAAGGTTAGTTATGATCTTTAAATTTTCATCATGAGGAGTAGGTCTTTCGTTTTACATTATTCCACTATTTATAGTGGAATTTTTGTATTTAAAAGACCGGTATCCATAGCCCTCTAATGCAGTCAGAAACTCGCAATGAGGCTACCATCAAATCATATGAATCGGAGGGTTCACACAATGGAAGGGATTGGCGACTATTTTAAAATACATTATTGATCAGTAAGTTGTATTTTAGCTACTTGTCAAATAAGGTAATGCAAAATGAAAGACTATGAGAATTTCCTGTGAAGTGTACTCTGAAGATGAAATAAGATCAGAATCACAAAAATAAAGTCTAACTTGAAGATAAAATGAGATCCTAATCGCAAAAACCAAGCCTGCACGAAGATAAAGTGAGACTTTGGTCTCGAAAATTAACTTTGTCCGGTATATACTCCTTGCCTTTTCATACATTCAATATCTAGCCACATCCCATAGAAGCGGTTAGGTTTCGACATTCTATTACTTAATGAGGACCGCAATAAAATGAATAGTTTTTTTAGCAAGCTATCTCAGGCACTGATGTTGCCGATAGCTTTATTACCAGCAGCCGGAATAATGCTTGGTATTGGTGGTAGTTTCACCAATGAAACAATGATAAATGCGTACCAAATTGAAATGCTGCAAAGTGGTACTTGGTTAAATAGCTTTCTGCAGATTATGACTGCTGCTGGTGGTATCGTTTTTGCCAACCTACCCGTTATGTTTGCTTTAGCTATTGCAGTTGGCTTTGCAAAAGCTGAAAAAGGAGCTGCAGCGATTGCTGCATTAATCTCATTTCTAGTGATGAACGTTGCGATTGCTAAAACACTGGTTGTGGGCGGGTTAGTTAAAGGTGGTGCCGTTGTTCTTTTTGGTGCGGCATACAATGGCCTATTAACCAGTACGCTTGGTATTGATGGTACGTTAAGTATGGGGGTATTTGGTGGTATCATCGCGGGTGCTTTCACTGCTGTTCTGCATAATAAATATCATGATGTGACATTGCCAGACTACTTAGGTTTCTTTGGTGGAGCACGTTTTGTTCCTATCGTGAGTGCATTCTCTGCACTATTCTACGGTATTGCGTTAACTTTTATCTGGCCATTTATCGGTGCGCTATTCGGCTGGGTTGGCGGTGCATTAGGTGACCTGACAACATCTGGTTACGGCTACATTGCTTCTTTCATTTTCGGTATTATCGAACGTTCATTGATCCCTATCGGTCTTCACCACGTTTTCTATCTGCCACTATGGCAGACTGATATTGGTGGCACTGCCAATATTGCAGGCGAACTGGTTAAGGGAACACAGAATATTTTCTTTGCATCACTTGCTAATGGTGACTTTTCTCAATTCACTTCTACAAACTTTATGACAGGTAAATTTCCATTCATGATGTTTGGTTTACCAGCAGCTGCTTACGCAATGTATACACTAGCTGATGATAAAAACAAACGTGCAGCCGGTGGTCTACTATTTTCCATCGCATTAACTGCATTTTTAACCGGTATCACCGAACCTATCGAATTTACCTTCTTGTTCTTAGCACCTGCGCTTTACTACGGAATTCACGTACCTCTAGCGGGTATTAGTTTTCTACTAATGGATGCTCTGAACGTTAAAGTGGGCATGACCTTCAGTGGCGGCTTTATCGACTTCAGCTTGTTTGGTATTCTTCCTGGTGTAACGGGTGCCAATAATAACTGGTTCTATATTCCAATTGTTGGTGTCGTGTATGCGTTTATTTACTTTTTTGCTTTCCGTTGGTTTATCCTTAAATTTGATGTTAAAACGCCTGGTCGCAAAGGCAGTGCAGTTGCGGTTATCTCTAAAAAAGATTTTCATGCAGCAAAAGCGAGTGGCGGTGACACTGCAATGGCAGATGCTATGATTGAAGCGCTAGGCGGCAAAGAAAACGTGGTCGATGTTGACGCATGTATCACACGTCTGCGTATCACAGTGAAAGATGGTTCTCTGGTTAAAGATAATGACTATTGGATAACTCAACTAGGTGCAAAAGCCTTGGTTAAAGTTGGCGGTACTGGTATTCAGGCAATTTACGGTGCACAAGCTGCGGGTTATAAAACTCAAATTAACTCACGTTTAGGAAAATAATGAACATTGGGTTCAAATATCGACGGATAGGTTCATTCATGATCGATTTAGCAATCGTCAGAATGTTTGCTCAAGTCGGCATTGATATTTATTTGGGTGTTGTCGCTTATTTTAGTAAAGGGGCTGGGTTGTCCCTTTCTCCTGAAAGTTGGATGGCATTGCCAATATTACTGCTATTGTCTGTAGTCGCGTTATTGGTGTTTATTGGTATATATGTTGGTTATCATTGGCTCTGCTATAAGCTATTGGGGAATTCATTATCAAGGTATTTTCTCCATTTGAAAGTGGTTTCTACCGATAGCAGGGTGATGACTAATCGTCGTTATCTGAAAAGAGAACTTGAAAAAATCGTTTTGTGTATTGCTACTGTTGGAGTCTATATGTTTTACAGTGGCGCGCAGTTCATTGCTTTTGGGTATCTTCCTTATCATGATAAACGTAATAAAACTAAAGTTGTTGGATCCTAATCAGCACGATTAATATACTGCAAATAAATAAAGCCCTCTATTTTTGTAATACCGTTCACTTAGGTGATCGGTATTGCTTTTTAACTAAATACCGATTTTCAATTATCAAATATATCTTAGATTAAGATAATAAGAGCATAACTTGAATAGATAGAAAAGCCGTTCACCTGAATAGTTGTCAATCGATTTTTCTCCTGCTAGAGATACAATAATAAAGACATCTAAACAACTCAATGTTGACCAATCAACCCTCTGTAGATAGCTTTATCTTAATACAGACAAGCGAGAGGCTATCGTATTCATTAAACCACGTCATCCGTATCAGTTTAGTATGAGATCGGATAAATTCTAAACTAAGAATCCATCAAGTGGCGGTTCGGGAACAGGTTCTTAAATGGATTAGAATCATTTATAGATACTGGAAAAATGGTAAGCCACACAATGAAACTCGGTATTTGGATGCACTAAAGAGTAAGAGGTACCACTCGTGAGAAGTTGATTTTTTTGACTGATGACTCTGGGTATGAGGTGAAGATGGCAGCGGTCACGTCAAATTGGCTACGTATTTATAGGTTTCTAAATTGCTTTGATGACAAAGGCGAGTTGTAAGTATCTATAAATTTACTATAACACCGGTATGAAGGCTACTTACTCAAATGGTTGTTTTTTTGTCAGCTTTTTACATCTACCAAATTGCTTATTTTCTAACGTAAGAGACTATTGTACCACGCTCGTTTTTCCCGAAACCAAGCACTAAATAGCTCTTGCTAAAATTATCCCAATAGTGTGCAAAAACTAAATTACCTAATTACCTAATTTAGCCATTTAGTATTGGGAAACCTACCAAATGGGAAAAATTTTTTTTGTTATTAAGCATATCCGAACGATGCATTACCACCAATACACCAATGTGCATCTTGCGGAAGACCAAGTATATCCACCTTGTGTTGATCAATAAATTGGAGCATATACCTAGTCCTGGAACATGCGGTAGATTTGCCGGAGCTGCGGCCACCCTCGTCTAAAAATTTAAAAGTTTCCCAGACGTATCCATGTTCATAAATATGTTCTGCAAATGCTTCAACCAATGTCTCTTTAGAGCTGTATTTGGGTATTTCTGAATTAATACTATTATCTCCTTTTATTGATTTTACGTTTACTCCATTTCAGCTTAACAAAAAAAATGGCAAACCCGCAAAGGTTTACCATTTTTTAATATTAAATTCGCTCTTTGACAAAGCTAAAATATCGCAGCAAATTAAAGCGCTACGATAGTGTCTGCTTGCGGGCCTTTTTGACCTTGGCTTACGGTGAATTCTACTTTTTGGCCTTCAGCTAAAGTTTTAAAACCTTCGCTTGCAATAGCACTATAGTGAACGAAGACATCTGGGCCAGATACTTGCTCAATAAAACCAAAACCTTTAGCTTCGTTGAACCATTTAACAGTTCCTTGTTCTTTATTAGACATAATAATAACCTGTAATTTTAATGTGAGATTGCCCTTAAGGGCTTAGATAGCGTAAAAAAAGACTAGAACTTAAAAACTACAAAGCGAGGTGTTATCAATAAAACAACGTAGGAGAATGTAAAAAAGGCTTTCTTTGTTGCTGAGCTTTATTTTATATAATCTAAAATAAAAGTCAATGATCGCCCGGTTGATAGGCTGATTTGGATTGAAAAACACACGCTAAAGCAATTGAATGATGGAATAAGTTGCCTCTCAAAAAATGACCTTCGATTTTTTAATTTTATTACTCGTTATGGACGATTACGCCTTAGAGAGTTTCTACTGATGCCCCTCAAAATATGGCTAAATTGATTGTTAATTCTAACAGCTGACAATTATCCCCCGTAGAGCTGATACCATCTGTGGAATTGTGTCAGTGCGGGGGGTGGTGCTTAGTTGATTTGATCATGTCAGTTTTCCTGCTTTGTATGAATTCAATAATGGCGGTTGCGACTTGTGCAGGGACTTCTCGTTGTTGTGGAGAATGTCCGGCTTTTTCTATCAATTGCAGCCTTGAGAGCGGAATGTTGGAGGCGAAATATTCAGAGGAATCGATGTTAACGATCTGATCGGCTGTGCCCCATAATACCAGTCGGTGTAGGCGATTCGATTTTTTGGATAAGACCTTTTAAGTTGAAATACGCACCAGTGGTAATGTTGTCGACCGATAAGCAATACGAGGATTTTTGTGCTGTAAAAATTTGAGTCTATTTGTTTTATTCTTTGGTGATTAGCTTTTTCTGATCCTACTGAATTATGTTCTTTCCAAGCTCTGTCCTTCTATCCTTTTTTGTTTAGGAAATGTAATGACAGGTATCATCTTTATTTTTTTCGCGTGCCTACTTTGGGCCGCAGATACATTAATCCGCTA
>NZ_JBLIED010000046.1:0-22870 GCF_047632955.1 Psychromonas sp.
ATTTCCAGCAAATTCTGAAAGTTTGTCACCTCCAAAAACTTCCTTTAATTGCGCCAGATTAATACTTTTATTCTCCCCGTCACCCAACCAGGAACTCACAATAGTTGCAAGTTCACTGTTACCAACCAACTTTCCAACTAACCCGGCAATATCCAATCCCCCCTGGTTATCTCCCAATAGACCCGATAATGCATTACTTGCCTGGTCTTCACTAACAGAGCCTGAAAACTGCTTAGAAAGCAGTGATACACCTAATTTCATTAAATCCACGTTAACCTCCTACTGTATAGAATGTTGCCTATTAAGACCCTTTGAATAACGAACCTAAGAGTCCACGAATCAATTTTCGGCCTACTTGGCTGCCGATGCTCCTCGCAATGCTTTTAAAAAAAGCTTCACTGGTACTCTGTCTCCCTCGCCCACTCGTTTTTACCCTAGAAGGCGCTTCCTTAACAGGTGACGTTTTATCCGTCTCATGCGTACTTTCTTCGACCATCTGCGCGGCGCGTTTAGTTAATAATTCGTAGGCAGATGCTCTATCGAGAGTTTTTTCATATTTATCGGTACAGGGGCTGTGCATTTGTACTTTTGCTTGTTCAGCTTGTTTTGCGGGACCGATCCGCGAATAGGGAGGCTTGATTAATACACGTTCAACAATGCTTGGCGTACCATCTTCGAGCAACGTTGAAACCAGCGCTTCGCCAACGGCAAGTTCAGTGATCACATCGCGCGTTTTAAACCTCGGGTTAGCACGGAAAGTATCGGCTGCAACTTTAACTGCTTTTTGCTCCCTTGGAGTAAACGCGCGCAGCGCATGCTGCACACGATTACCCAACTGGCTAAGTACAGAATCAGGAAGATCGCTGGGACTTTGGCTTACAAAATAAACGCCAACTCCCTTTGAACGGATTAATCTGACGACTTGTTCAATTTTATCGACCAATGCCTTAGGGGCATCTTTAAATAACAGGTGAGCTTCATCAAAAAACAATACCAGTACAGGGATCTCCGGATTGCCTATTTCAGGGAGATTTTCAAACAGTTCAGACAACAGCCATAACAGGAAAGCTGAATATACTTTAGTATTGTGGATCAGCTCATTGGCGGCTAAGATGCTGACGTATCCCTGCCCATCAGCGGTGCTGCGCATCAGATCATCCAACTCGAGCATGGGCTCACCAAAATATTGGCTAGCGCCGGCGCGTTCAAGGACCAGCAAGCGGCGCATAATTGCACCCACCGAAGCAGCTGAGATATTACCGTAAACTGTTCTCAGTTGTGCTGCATTATTAGCAATATGCTGGAGTATGGCTTTTAAATCTTTCAGATCTAACAATAATAAACCTTGATCATCGGCGACCACGAAAGCAATAGAAAGTATGCCTTCCTGCGTTTCATTCAAATCAAGCAGCTGCGCAATAAGTAGCGGCCCCATATCAGAAACCGTTGCCCGGATCGGATGACCTTGTTTACCAAAAACATCCCAAAAGATGGTTGGAACAGCAGCCCAAGTATCTTCCGGTAATCCCAGTAATTTCAAGCGATGATTTACTTTAGGGTGAGGTTTACCAGCCTGACAGATACCGGAAAGATCCCCTTTCACATCAGACAGGAAAACCGGCACACCTTGCTGAGAAAAACTTTCAGCCAAGGCTTGCAGGGTAACGGTTTTTCCTGTTCCCGTTGCGCCTGCGATTAAACCATGGCGATTGGCAAGCTTCAATTCAAGCCTTATTTGGGGCTGTTTTGCGTCTTTAGCGTAACCGACAATAAAGGATTTATTAGCCATAACTTTCTCTGTAACAATAGTTTAATTGCAGCAGATTTAATTCCTGCTCACGACAATTAGTGAGGATTTCAATTGACATTTCAATGGGTAATAATGGGATCAAGAGTTTTAGCTTGATCTATCCATTTTTGTACCGTCTTAGTGCTTGGCACGGTGCGCGTCAATTTCTTTTCTTCATTGGTAGCTTTCATTGCAGCGGCTAAATTTTCGGCATTGCGGTTACGTAACTCTTTAACAGTATCAACACCTGACATCTTCAATAATTCTGAAAACTCTTCACCCACCCCGGAAATTCGCATCAGATCGGCCATATTGGTCCAATTTAAAATTTGCTTTTCTGAGCAGCCGGTAATTTCAGCGATAGATTTACGTCCCTTCTTATCGCAACATTGTTTGAGTAAATCCCCTGTTTTTTTAATACCTGCTTTTGCCAAATTTGCAGCAGTGACAGCGCCAATACCTTCTATCTCTTCTATTTTGTAATTCATATAACCTCCCAATCAATAAAAATGAATTAATACCAATTTATTAAATATAGCAGGCAAATCTATAGCTGATTGCCATATGCTAAAAAAATTGTTGTTTTATTGAGCTATATATAAAACTGCTCCTTCGACATAGATCTGCTAGATACCGACTTTAAGGGTAAGGGCGCCGTTAACCTTTTGATAAATAAAACCAATACCCTGGGTAATGTCGTTGTGGATTACCTAAGGTATTATTCATAACAAGCGTCACGAATAGCAAGATTATCGCACTACTCAATATTGGAAAGATAATAAATAAGTAGCCTTGATGGTGTACTTCTGCACCGCTATTAATGCGTAGCACCAGGCGAGTGTAAGGTACAGATAAAATACAGAGTAGATATGAAAAGCGAAAAAGCCAGTGCTACCAATAGGGTCGTGTCAAAGGGGAAATATTTATAAGTTAATACATCGATAGCCACAGAAATAATATTCACTCAACAGGTTAATGGGCTGAGATAATTCAGCCTGTGGAGCACCATAGATTTATATGGCAGTTGCACCAAATGAAGCAACTAAAATAAGCTATTTTGTAAATTTTCATAACTATGTTTACTGAATATTGTAAGCAGGTAAATCACAATCAATTCCCCTAATCATGACCATCAAATTTTGCACAATGGTTTTCTGGTGAGATCGATTCTCCTCCGGTATTTTTTAAAAATATGTTTTGATCATATATTGCTATTTATCCTATTGTCAGCGCGACGGTTTATATTTCTAGAGCATCACTGCTGAAAGCTATTATTAGCGAAAACAGTAAAGAAGATCACACTATTCACGGATCATTTTTGGCATCGATAATGTCCAGTATTGCATTTTTTTGGAAAACTATTTTACATAAACTTAAAAAGATGTAAAATAAATGCATCTTTATATTAATAGCTGACAAGGTGATTGAAAATGCACATTACCCGTTATACCGATTACTCACTGCGTATTCTGATTTATTTAGCAATCAATAATGAGCGGCTCAGTACCATCAGTGAAATAGCCCAAAGCTATCGTATTTCCAAAAATCATCTGATGAAGATTGTTCAGCAACTTAATGTAAAGGGCCATTTATTAGCGATTCGCGGAAAAAATGGCGGCATAAAATTAAATCGCGCCCCCGCTGATATTAATATCGGCAGCCTGGTACGGGAAATGGAAGTGAGCAACAAATTAGTTGAATGCTTTGGTGATAATAACCAATGCGTGATCACCCCAAGTTGCCAATTAAAGAGTATTTTTGCCGAAGCGCAGGGAAGCTTTTTTAACACCCTGGACAAATATACATTAGCGGATTTAGTGGCTGTTAAAAGACAAACTGAATTAGGTGAATTACTGGCTATTGATGTTTTATAGCCTGAAAGAAACCAATCGTATTACCCGTTCTATTACGTTGAGACCCTCATTATGATCAATATTTCAAACGCTAAAAGCAATATTTCAGCCACTAAACCAAAGATGGCATTTTTTGAATTCGCCTTTCGCCCCTTGTTCTTGCTCGCATCCCTGTTTAGCATTTTTGCCCTGTTAGTCTGGAATGGCATATTAACCGGAAACCTATCGCTTAATCTTTATGGTGGTTCACTCTGGTGGCACATGCATGAAATGTTATTTGCTTTTGTGACAGCCATTATGGTTGGATTTTTATTAACGGCGGTTCAAAATTGGACAGGCGTGCGCAGCATAAACGGTAAAGGATTAATGCTTTTAGTGGCTCTGTGGCTAATCGCCAGAGTACTATTTTTCTTTCCCGATAGCCTTTCTCATTCGCTTATTGCCATTGTCGATATCGCCTTTCTGCCAGTGTCGGCACTGCTCTTCGCTTATCCGATAGTCAAAGTTAAGCTGTGGCGCAATCTTCTGTTTATTCCGATATTATTAATCATGGCCGGCACTAATGCGATGATGCATTACAGTATCGCTGCGCAAAATCCTCAATTAATGAGCACCGCAAGTACTGCAATGGTTTTATTGATTACCCTGATAATGTGTATTATGGGCGGAAGAGTGTTTCCCATGTTCACCGCAAATGGAACAAAAACACCGCGGGTAAACGCCATCGGTTGGCTTGAGAAGCTGGTACTGGGCAGTACCTTATTAGCGGTATTAAGCGTCTTTAATTTTGTCCAACTACCCGCAATTGTGATTGCTGTTATCTTTTTTGTCGCCAGTGCGGCCAATGCACTACGCGCCTTTCGCTGGAAAATATGGGTAACCTTTAAAACACCTTTAGTTTGGTCTCTGCATTTAAGCTACTGGTGTATTGCAATCGGCCTGTTTATGTATGGTTTGTCGCAGCTAACAACATCGGTCAGTCACTCACAGGCGATTCACTCGTTAACCGTGGGTGCCATGGCGAGCATGCTTCTGGCGATGATTTCACGGGTTTCTTTAGGACATACCGGCAGAAATATTGTTGTTGGTAAAGTGATGACCATGGCTTTTATAGCAATCATTTTAGCCTTTGTGATTCGCGTTTTCGGCAGTTACTGGATCAGTGACTATAACCAGGTTATTTCCATGGCAGTGGGATTTTGGGTTATTGCTTATGGCAGCTTTGTGACACTCTATTTCCCGATTTTAATTAAAGCTCGAGTGTAAGATATATTATTAGAAAAACCGATAAAAAATTAGCAAATTTACTATTAATCTAAGGGGAATGTTATGAGCTGTTGTGGACAATGTGGTGGTACTAACCACGAAGAGAAAGAGAAAGAACAAGAAAAGACTGAACAGGAACAGCAAGCGACTCAAGAGTAGCTTATACCAAACGCATCAAATAAGTGATCAGCCTTGCTGGTTAATATCACATATTTAATACACTTGGGATTATTTAAATATAATTAAAAAATCCAGTTGCAGCTTCTGTTACTGGATTTTTTTTGTTTAGGTCTGCTGTAAAATGCTTATGATGATTAAATATAAAGCGCTAATGAGTTAAAACCATAAGCTAAAAAACTGCGCTGTAAGGCGCTAAAATGAGCCGCTTCATCAAAGCGGTAAGCCTTAGTAAAGTAAGCTTGATGATTATTTTCTTTTATTGCCGTGTCATTTTTTCCAAGCAATTGGGTGACCCGCTGCGCAATCGCACTGCCCGAGTCCACTAAGTTAATTTTGTGCTTGAAACAGCCGGCAATTTCTGCTTTTAACAAAGGAAAATGAGTACAGCCCAAGACTACCGTATCGGGCATTTTTTCTAACACTAACCAGGCTGCTAATGCCGCTTCAATATCGGCCTGCGCGATTAATTTCCCGTGCAGCTTTAACTCCGCTAGTTTAACTAACTCAGTTGAACCAATTTTTAATACCTGTTTATCCGCTGCAAATTCATCAATAAGTCGCGCCGCGTAGCTGCCATGAATAGTTGCGGGAGTCGCTAATAAGCCAATCACTCCATTTTTTGTTAAAAATGTGGCGGGTTTGATTGCCGGTACCACACCCACGATGGGAATAGAGAAATGTTCACGCAAAGACTTTAATGCAACGGTGCTGGCGGTATTACAGGCAATCACAATCAAATCAATTTGGTGTTTGTCCACAAATGAACTTAGTAAATACATTAACCGCCCGATAAGAAAATCAGGCTCTAATTCGCCATAGGGGAAATAAGCATTATCAAATAGGTAGAAGTATTTTATAGACGGTGACTGTTTTCTCACCTGTTCAAAGACAGATAACCCCCCTACGCCGGAGTCAAAGATAAGTACCTGTTTTACTGACATTATTGATCCATTTAAATTTTATCGACCGGTCTATTTTAACCTGTTATCAAGCAATTAAGAAATAAAATGAATTTATCTGGTCAAGTTAGTGGTGCTACTTTAAAATTCAAACATTATGTCTGTTACTAAAAGGTTAAAAATGAGTCTGCAATTTGTTGATCCTGAGAATTATGAAACACTGTTAGCCACTAAAGAAGAGCTGCTTAACAAACAATTTGCTACCTTTAACCCGCCTGCTTTGGAAGCTTTTGCATCGCCCAAGTTAAACTATCGAATGCGTACTGAGTTTCGCGTATGGCATGATGGTGATGAACTTTATTACATCATGTTTGATAAAGAGACCAAACAAAAATTCCGTGTGGATCAGTTCCTCCCGGCAAGTGAATTAATAAACGACTTAATGCCGGTCTTGATTGCAGCATTAAAATCTGCTCCGGTGCTGCGTTTTAAACTGTTCCAGGTCGATTTTTTATCTAACTTAAGCGGCCAGGTCATTGTAAGCCTGCTTTATCACAAGCAACTTGACGATAACTGGCTGGTAGAAGCTAACCGCATTAAAGCTGAATTATCAGAGCAGTTTGATATCAACTTCATCGGCCGTGCCAGAAAACAAAAAATATTACTCGATTGTGATTATGTGATCGAAGAATTACAAGTTGATGGTGAAAAACTGCTTTATCAACAAATTGAAAATAGCTTTACCCAACCCAATGCCAGGGTCTGTGAAAAAATGCTGCACTGGGCGGTTGACTGTACCCGCGACAGCCAGGGTGATTTACTGGAGCTGTATTGCGGTAATGGTAACTTCTCATTGGCACTGGCGAAAAACTTTAATAAAGTCTTAGCCACTGAGATAGCAAAACCATCGGTTGATTCAGCGCAGTTTAATATTGCCAAAAACGACATCAAGAACGTCACTGTTATTCGTATGTCCGCCGAAGAATTTACTCAGGCAATCAATGGAGAACGTGAATTTTATCGCTTAAAAGATATCAATTTAAGCGATTACCAATGTAATACTATTTTTGTCGATCCGCCTCGATCCGGCCTGGATGATGAAACGGTCAAAATGGTCCAGCACTACGATAATATTTTATATATCAGCTGTAATCCGGACACTCTGTCGAGCAACCTGGAAGTATTTAGCGAAACCCATGATATTAAACGTTTTGCTTTATTTGACCAATTCCCTTATACCCAGCACATGGAAGCCGGTGTTTATTTAGTGAGACGCTAAGGTTAGGCAATTGCTTCGCTGTTTATGCTTTGATATAGGAGCCAATGACGGTAACCGGGTGCTGCAACATTATTTGTTGCAGTGCCTGATAGACATTAGGATCTTCCTGGTGTCCGTCGATATCAATAAAGAAATGATATTTACCAAACTCTGATTTGGTTGGCCGTGACATAATCGAGGTAAGATTGACTTTCTGCGCTGCAAAGGCTGCCACAATATTGCCCAAAACACCGGGAGAGTCCTTTTCATTTTTAACCACTAAACTGGTTTTATACTGTTGCTTAGGTAAGCGCGGTTGAGGTTTATCGGTTAAGACCAGAAACCGCGTTTGATTATTCTCGTAGTTGGTGACATTTTCCCTGATAAGGGTCTGCTTGTTAGCCAGGTTTAAAGCATGTTGGGGAATGATCGCCCCAGCCCCCTGACCATGCTTTTGTGCAAGTAGCAGAGACTCAATATTACTTTGAGTATTATGCACTTTAATATTTTCTAACTTATCAATAAATTCAGAACACTGACCATGGGCAACAAACTGCACATAAAGATCCGTCAGCTCCGACAACTCTGCACAAGCTGCGACAAAAGAAAATCTAATCGGTAATAAAATTTCGGAAACAACCACTAATTTAGTATCAAAAAGATGATCCAATACAACCTGAACATATCCCTCGGAAAGGTTTTCTATTGGCAACACCCCCATTGCACATTCAGTACCGATCGCAGCAAAGGTTTCAGAAAGACTATTAAAATATTTAATTTCATAGACGCTGTTCTGATTTTGTAAAAATTGCTGGGTAGCTAAATCGGAGAATGTTTCTTTAGGACCAAGGGTCGCAATTTTAGGCATGGGGCACCGGCGAGTAATAAGAGAAATCAGACTGTTCAACAGCTCTTTTAACGTTAACTGCTATAAAAAGAGCCGACAAAAAAAAGGTAAGCATGATGCTTACCTTTTATTTTTTACGCTAAATCCATATTAGATTGTAGCTTTTTCATTGCGTTTTCTTCCAGCTGGCGAATACGCTCTGCTGAAATACCATATCGGGACGCCAGGTCGTGCAGTGTTGCTTTCGGTTCACTTAACCAGCGCGAGCTGACAATATCCTGACTGCGTTCATCAAGGGTTGAAAGTGCCGCATAAAGTTTGTTTTTGGTGTACTGCTGTGTATTCTCAGTTTCCACTACCTGAAAAACATCGGCACTTTTATCTTCAAGGTACTGCACCGGTGCAAATCCGCTTTCATCGTCATCACTGTCGCTCAAATCAAAGGATTGATCCTGTCCGTTTAAGCGTGACTCCATTTCCAGAACGTCTTTAGTACTGACGTTTAAATTTTCAGCCACCGTAGCAACTTCATCGTGGCTAAACCAGCCAAGACGTTTTTTTGCCCTGCGCAGATTAAAAAATAATTTACGTTGTGCTTTGGTTGTGGCAATTTTCACCATGCGCCAGTTACGAATAACATATTCATGAATTTCGGCTTTGATCCAATGCACAGCAAAAGACACTAAACGTACTCCCACTGACGGGTCAAAACGTTTAACGGCTTTCATTAAACCAATATTACCTTCTTGGATTAAATCCGCCTGTGCCAGACCGTAACCTGCATAACTTTTCGCGATATAAACAACAAAACGTAAATGTGACATGACCAGTTTTTTTGCGGCTTCTAAGTCGCCTTCATGAAACAAACGTTCAGCAAGTTCTTTTTCTGCCTCTGCACTGAGCATAGAGAATTGGTTTACGGACTGAACATAAGCTCCAATACTTCCTTGAGGAACTAAACTCATTGAATTATTTGTATTATTCATTGTTACCCTTAATATTTTTTACGCTGCCCTGTACATCAAACATTATGTACTAATTAATATAAAATAGTTATCTTTACACAATAATAAAAGGCTTAAATCAGCATCTATTATATATTATCAAAAAAAAATTTGTGAAAAGTTTTTTATCAGCATCGCTTAGTCAAAATGTTAGGCTTAATTAGCGATTAACATTTTTATTTAATAGGTTTTAGATTCACTTAGGCTCTATTTTAACCAGATACTGTTTCACCGAAATATAGGAAGCAATGAAACCAAGAAATGCAGAGAGTCCAATTAAAATAATAGTTTCCTCCAGATTTAACATCAAAATATCAAATTGACCTTGATATAACCCGACTAAGTTTTCCACCCCAGACTGCAGCCACTGCACCATGGCAAAAGTAAGCAATAGTGCGATACAACCCCCCAACAGACCGTACCAGGCACCTGCGTATAAAAAGGGACGCTGGATAAAACTGTTGGTCGCTCCAACTAATTTTAGTACTTCGATTTCAGCTCTTTGATTTAAAATATTTAAACGAATAGTATTACTGACAATCAGCAATACCGCCATCAGTAATAACACCGCCACTGCAAAAACAATATCCACAACCAGTGATAGGATAGCCTGCAGTTTATCGACCCAATCGGTATCCACCTTAACCAAATCAATTCCCGCTTCGCGTTGCAGCTTAGCCACTAAAAGCTTGCTGCCCGCGCTATTCTTGGCTTTTTCGGTGGGCACAACCACCAGTACACCGGGCAGCGGGTTTTCACTTAGATAGTCAAGCGCTTTAGAAAAACCTGACATCGCTTTAAACTCTTCCAAAGCCTGATGACTGGTAATATAGGTAACTGTTTCAATTTCGTCATATAACCCGAGTTTATTAATGAGTACCTGCACGCGTTGCTCGGATATCCCTTTTTTCAGGAACAAACTGACTTCCGAAGCACTGTCCCATTGGCCGTTCACACGTTCAACATTTTTATAAGCCACCTGAAAAATGCTCGGCAGTGATAACGCCAGACCTAACACCAAAATGGTCATTAATGATGAAAAAGGAGTTTTCCATAATTCACGGAAACTACTGAAAAACTGATCCGTATGTTGATGAATAACTGCTGATACCCGTCCCCAAAAAGACACTTTATTAATGCGCGGTGAGCCGGATAAGACTTTATTTAGCTTTTTTTGCTTAATCATTTCGTTGTCTCAATAATCCATCATTGATCATTTCGCCCTCTTTTAGGGTTAGAGTGCGATAGCGCATTTTTGCAATCAATCCTAAATCATGGGTTGCGATTAAGACTGACATGCCATATTCATTGAGTGATTTAAATAAATCTAAGATTTCTAATGATAATTTGGGGTCCAAATTACCCGTTGGTTCATCGGCAAGCAATAAGGGCGGCTGATTAATAATTGCTCGCGCGATCCCGACCCGTTGCTGCTCTCCACCGGAAAGGTGAATTGGAAAGCTTTCTTCCTTTCCTAACAAACCGACTTTATCAAGGGCTGCCAAACTACGGCGTTTAATTTCGTAACGGCTGTAGCCTTCAATCACCAGTGGTAATCCGACATTTTCCAGTACGGTACGATTCATTAACAAACGGTGATCCTGAAAAATCATACCGATGTGCCGCCGCAAGTAAGGAATATCGTTGCCTTTTATATGACTAAGGTCATTACCGTTTAAAACAATACGCCCGGTCGTTGGTCTCTCCATTAAACTGATCAGTCTTAGTAGAGTACTTTTCCCGGATCCCGAATGTCCAGTCAAGAACGCCATCTCACCCTGTTTTAAATGAAAATCCACCTGGTGAAGCGCGGTGTAATCCTCTGTATAGACCTTGCTGACGTCCTCAAATAAAATCATAATTATTTATTACCTTGTTCAGTCTCTTCCTCTTTCGAAAAAAGAGCATCAATAAACTCACGAGCATTAAATTCCCTTAAGTCGTCAATTCCTTCGCCTGTTCCAATGTAACGAATAGGGAGTTTATACTTATCGGCAATTGAGAAAATAACCCCCCCTTTTGCTGTTCCGTCTAGTTTAGTTAAGGTTATACCGGTAATGCCCACTGCTTTATTAAACAAATCAGCCTGGCTTATCGCATTTTGGCCAGTACTTGCGTCAATAGTCAGCATAATTTCATGGGGAGCACTGGAGTCTTTTTTACGCATTATACGAACCACTTTGCTTAGCTCATCCATCAAATGGTCTTTATTTTGTAAGCGACCGGCAGTATCTGCGATTAACACGTCAACGCCTCGTGCTTTAGCCGCATCCATTGCATCAAACAATACCGAGGCACTATCGGAGCCCGTTTGCTGCGCAATAACCGGGATATTGTTACGCTCACCCCATACCTGTAATTGTTCAACGGCGGCAGCGCGAAAAGTATCACCCGCGGCTAACATCACTGATTTTCCCTGCTGTTGATATTTTTTAGCCAATTTACCGATAGTGGTGGTTTTACCCACGCCATTAACGCCGACCATCAGTATAACGTAGGGCGATTTAGTTTCATCTATCACTAACGGCTGTTCAACTTCCTGCAATATATTGGAAAGATCATCTTTTAACAGTGTATATAATGCTTCGGCATCTTTAAGTTGTTTACGATTTGCTTGTGCGGTTAATTTATCGATAATTTTTAATGTTGTATCAACACCAATATCGGCAAGGATCAGTTGCTCTTCTAACTCTTCAAAAAGATCATCGTCAATTTTTTTCCCTCGGAATAAAGAGAACAAACCACTGCCGATACTTAATCGAGTTTTGGTTAAACTTTGCTTGAATCGTGCGAAAAAACCGGGTGCTTTGTGTTCCGATTGTTGTTTTTCAGTTGATCCTTTCCCGGCTTTGAGCTGTTGAGCGTCGAGCTGTTGAGCGTCGAGCTTTTCAACTTCTAGCCTTTCAGCTTCTAGCCTTTCAGCTTCTAACCTTTCAGCTTCTAACCTTTCAGCTTCTAACCTTTCAGCTTCTAACCTTTCAGCTTCTAACCTTTCAGCTTCTAACCTTTCAGCTTCTAGCCTTTCAGCTTCTAACCTTTCAGCTTCTAGCCTTTTGGCTTCGACCCTTTCGGCCTCTAACCTTTTAGCTTTGAGCCTTAGATCTTTAAGCTGCTGAGCTTCTGACCTTTGCGCTTCGAGTTTTTCCGCCTCAAGACGTGCTTTATCTTCATCCTGCGTTATTTCTTGGGGTGTTTTTTTTTCGAACCAGGAAAATAGACCTTTCTTTTTTGTCATTAATTAAAAACCTTACTCACAACCAATTTAGGCTGCTAAAATAGCAGCATCTCAGAAATTCTTAAACTACCGGAATAAATGTTTTCAAGTAGTTTATGGCTCTATATTAACACCTTATCGTCGGACTAAAAATTATATGGGTAGAAATCATCAGGTTAAATATCACGAAAAAAGCACAAAATCGCTTAAAGACGGCTTTATTCGATTAATATCCGGAAAATGGCGCGGTAAGAAACTACCGGTACAAAATAAAGAGGGTTTACGCCCGACAACGGATCGTACTAAAGAAACCTTATTTAACTGGTTAATGCAGGATATTCGTGATGCAAATTGTCTGGATTGTTTTAGCGGTAGCGGCAGCCTAGCCTTTGAAGCATTGTCTCGTTATGCGAAAAATGTGACCTTGTTGGAAAAAGATAATCAAGTTGCGAGTCAATTACGTGAAAACTTAACAACATTAAAAGTGGATAATGCCACCCTGATAGAAACTGATTCTATTCACTATTTACAGCAAGCCGCCAGTCAACAGTTTGATATTGTTTTTATTGATCCTCCGTTTTTTAAGGGATTACTTCAACCCTGCTGCAATGCCTTGGAGACAAATGCTTATCTGGCTGAAAAGGCATTGATCTATATTGAAAAAGAAACCCTGTCGACGGATTTCAGCGCGCCCGAAAATTGGCAGCTGTTAAAAGAGAAAAGCACTGCACAAGTGTCCTATCAACTTTATGTGCGCGGATAAACAGGGCTGTTGTATAACATCGGAAAGATATATTATTGATGGCTATGCTGTTTTTCCATTTAGCGGATAAGCAGCAGTTATATTCTGCTCGAATTAATTTCCATCATTCACGCCATACAATTATTGACGGCGCATTTTCAGGAAAAATAGAATTAATCAAAGCAGATGGAAAGCAGATAATAATTAACAAAGATCTTCTGTTGCTAGGCTAATACCTTGTTCTGATTCTACAAACTTACCTTTAGCGGTTAAAAAACCAACTAAGTCTGCGCTGCTCAAATCACTGTCCATACAAGTATGGAAACGCGCATCGGCGCCAAAGTTAAGTGCTATCTGTAATTGTAATTCTGATCTTGTATAAGTTTTACCACTGTCTGCCATCATCTGCATCACTTGATGGCCATGGATTGATTTACTCATTTGCACCCCTTTAGAAAAAGCTATAAGGGTTAATATAACCCAGTAAAAAAGTCTGGTAATGATATTGAACAATATTGATCATTTAACAGCAAGTATAAGCTGCGTTAGCTAAGTCATTTTATTACCCATTGCCCGACAGTATTTTGAATATATTGACCTTTAGGTGTTTTTTTAATGGCTTTCTCTCCCGCAAGCACCGAGACCTGATCAATGCTCATGGCATTTTTTTCTGCTATCTGTTTATACACGGCAAGGCGCTGAGTGTTAATACTGTTGACCAGTTCTTTCACTTCAGGAGAAGCCTCAATCACGCCCAATAAACCGTCCATTTGTTCACCGACCAATCCCTGCTGCTTGGCATCGGACAACTCGATAGCAAATACCGAGAAACTCAACATCAGGGTGAGCATCAAAATAATTTTTTTCATTTTCATTCCTAATTTATTATCAATTACGTCTAAAACAGGCCACTTTCATCGTTGAAGATATCATCTAACTGTTGATCAACTTTAACCCGAATCTGATGATCTATTTTTACATTTAAATTAATTGTAATAGGTTCGCTCGGCATTGCCAGCTCCACGCGCGGTGTACATGCGGACACCACAACAATCAACGGAAATAAAATAACAAGTCGTTTTAACACTAATATTTCTCCTGTATTTGACGCGTTAGTTGATCAGAGAAGCGTAAACTTTCTAATAATTTTAAAATATTTTCACTATGAGTATAATTAAATTTAACCGGTTGTTTTCCACTCACATCGGGACTCATACCGTGAATTTCAGCGTTAATATCCATTTCGCCATCTGCAGTATAACCTATCCTTCCCTGCAAGCTATCAAACTGAAAATCAGATAATAACCGTAAAGTAAAGGCAAATGCAGGTTGGGTGCGGGCCATCTTTTTCACCACGTCATCCTGCGGTATCTTAATATATCCACCGGGTGCCCGCGCAACAACCACCCCTTTTTCGACATTAACTCCTTCGGAAGTTAATGTTAACGGTAAAACACCGTCAAGCAGCCCGATTGCGGAAATCGCCGGATAGGCACTGTATTTAATTATTTCACTCAAACTTAAACCGGAAAAATGTATCGCACTGCTGCTTTGAGGTTGTAATTTAAGATTTTCAAGGGTTACCTCTCCGTCCAATAATCGCGCCTTAAAATCATCAATAACGGTCACTCCGGCGCTGCTATGGGCATTTATCTGAATCGCCTCGATGGGTACGCCGACAAACAAATTATCCAGCGTCAACTGCTGTTTTCCCTGTTTGATATGCACGGTTGCATTTTTAAGTTCAAAATCGCTAGTGCTGTTGAACGCCAAACCAGTAAATAAAAGAGTGTCTTTTTGTCCTTCGATATTCTGTCCCTGCAGTGAACTTTTCAGATAACCGCTTTTTGTTTGCAAATTATATGCGCCATTTAACTGGTAATTAATTGTTCCCTTATCAACGGACCAATTTTGCACTTCAGGCAGATAAGTCTGCAGCCCGTCAATAACAGCGGGAGCTGAAAGTTGTCCTTTTTTTATGTTAACCGTGAGGTTGTTGGCTTTATACTTAAGAGAGCCGGCAATAGCGCTGTTTATTAAAGAGGCAGACCAGTCGGCATGCAGATCATTAATATTACCCAGTGCATTTATCTTAACCCGCAACGCGGGAAATTTTTGCGTATGAGTTCGACTGCCTAATTTTATATCCGGATTTTTAGCCGGCTCAATTTTTGTTTGCACAGAGCCGCCGCCGATGCGCAGGTCTACAGGCAACGTTTGAATATTTATAACCTTAGATAAATTTATGCGCGCAGATTTTGACAGTGTCAGCTGAACGTAGGGTGCTTTTAATAGACTGTTATTGGTTAGCGCATAATTCACTTTGCTTAAACCAATGTCCATTTTTTGTAAATTCAGCTGCTGGCTTAAAATATTTATATCACCGGCCAGTTTGAGCACTGTTTTTTCAGCTAAAGGAGTCATCTCGCCGCTAGATGTTAAAACAAACTGCCCCTCTTCCCATTTATTTAAATCGCCTGCATAGCTAAAGGTCAATGATCCATTGATTAACGGACGATAAGCTTCGGGCAGTTTTATATATTGAAGCAATTTTTCTGATTTAAATTCTGTTTTTAAGTGAAAATCTCTCTTTAAAAGATCCACATTGAGCGTTAATTGCCCGGATTCATTGAATAAACGAATAAACAGCGCTTGTTTGGTTTTATTAAGATGCACATTAAAGGACAGTTTTTTATTAAGTTGGTCGGATTTTAATTTAACCGATTTAACCACTATCTCAGTGTCGGGCAAACGCGCCAAAAAGGTTAAGAATCGGGCGAGTTGAGCCGCAATTTGAGGTTTTTTTAGGCTTAATGCTGAATTTTGCGGTGTATTTGAGGATTGGCAGTTTAAGTCCCAGTCAATAAGGCCGATAGAGCCGTTGATCTTGTCTTTTTCTTTAACTACTCGAATATCGCTAATCTGATTTTGCGGGCAGTGAATATCAGCTTGGAAACTTTTTAAACTACCGGAAAGAAGAGGAAGCCAGGTTAAAAAAAACACTTCCTGTTGTTTGCTTTGCGGCAGTTCATTGGCGTTAACTAATGGACTGCCGAAAAGCAGCCCGCAATAGCTAAAAAAAATAAAAAAGTAAAACGTTCTGCTACAAAGAGCGCTCAAAAGGGCTATTGCACCCACTCAATAATACCATTTGCTTTTTTACCGTCTTCACTCACTACCAGCCACTTAATATGTTTCTCACGCATCAGATCTTCAGCTTCGGTTAAACGCGCATTCGGAGAGATAAAACAGGGCGAGCTGTTCATTAATTGCTGCGCAGTACAGTCTGGAACGCTTTCACCTGAAATCAGGAAGCGACGCACATCACCATCGGTGATCACCCCCTGCAGGTTACCCTCATCGATAACTAAAGCGAGACCGGTACGCGTTTCTGTCATCACCATTAGAGCATCCGTCAGAGAGGTTTTTAGCTGGACGAAGGGTAATTTTTCAGTGCGCATCTCATTTTTAACAAAAGTGAGCAGTCGCTTACCAAGACTGCCTCCCGGATGAAAACGTGCAAAATCCATTGGCGTGAAGTTTTTCTCCAGGGTTAAGGTCGAGGCCAACGCGTCACCAATCACCAAACTTAGGGTGGTCGATGTTGTCGGCGCTAAGTTATTCGGACAAGTCTCTTTTTCCACACTGGCATCTAAAACCACATCGGAATTTTTAGCCAGGGTAGAATGTAAACCGCCGGTGATAGAGATGATTTTATTACCGGAGTTCTGAATTGATGGGATAATTTTAAGCAATTCATCTGTTTCACCGCTGTATGAGATAAGCAAAAGCAGATCATCTTTAGTGACCATACCCAAATCACCATGAAAAGCTTCGCCGGGATGCATATAAAAAGAAGGCGTGCCTAGCGATGCCAGAGTGGCTGATATTTTTTTACCAATATGCCCTGATTTGCCCATTCCGCAGACGATGATCCGACCGCTACAGTTTTTCATTAAAGCTAACGCTTGCAGATATTCGTCCCCCAGGCGCTGACAGTGGGACGTTAATGCTTTGCTCTGTACATCAAATACAGTGCGCACTTCTTTCATTAATTGGGACGTTGATAAAGTAAATTGTGTCATATACAAACCTCGAGATTATTTCAGCTAAGTTTACGCTTGTGGTTGTATTTTAACAGAAAAAATTAGCACCGATAGTGCCATTAAAAAGCGTTGAATATCCGCTCTAAAAATCAGCTTAAAAGCATGCTTGCAAAGATAAAAACAACTTTATTATTTTTTGCAAAATAGTGATACCTACCATTGAACTGCAAGGCAAGCTGACATTTTACTTGTTGTAGTTATTCCTTAAAATAATTTCAGCTGTAATCAATTCCCCTGATTTTTCATTCACGTTAAGCTCTGATAAACAAACTCGAAGATTCATATGAAAAATGCCTCCAGATAGTTGATTTAACTTTATTTTATCGTCCACTAAACATTTCATCACGAAACAAAAACAACCTTAAAAATCTGAAAAATAAAACAAAATTAGGTGATTATTTGATGTTTTTCTTATTACAACTTGAGTTTTGCAGGAAAAATGATTAGAGTACTAACAATTTCACAGTCTATTCCATCACCTGATGATGCTCCATAAAGGATGTTATTCATGCCAACTATGTTAGAAGTCCAAAACCTCTATAAGGTATTTGGGCAGTCTCCAGAAGAAGCCTTCCCTTTGATTGAGCAAGGGCTCGGCAAAGATGAAATATTTGAAAAGACCGGGCTGACCGTCGGTGTTAAAGATGTCTCTTTAACCATTAATGAAGGAGAAATATTCGTTATTATGGGGTTGTCCGGTTCCGGAAAATCCACACTGGTCCGCCTTTTAAACCGTTTGATAGAACCCACCAGTGGTAAAGTATTATTTAAAGGTAAAGATATTGCCCGTATCTCTACAGAAGAGCTGCGTCAAGTGCGTCGCAAGCACATCTCTATGGTATTCCAAAACTTCGCCTTAATGCCGCACATGAGTGTTATTGAGAATGCCGCATTTGGCCTGGAGCTGAGTGGCGTTGCCATTAAAGATCGCCATCAAGCGGCACGTGACGCGCTAACCCGCGTGGGTCTTGAAATGCATTGTGAATCCTACCCCGATGAACTTTCCGGCGGCATGAAACAGCGCGTCGGCTTGGCGCGCGCCTTAGCCAATGACCCGGATATTCTGCTGATGGATGAAGCCTTCTCAGCCCTTGATCCGCTGATTCGCTGCGAGATGCAGGATGAACTGATCCGCCTGCAAAATGACGATAAACGCACCATTGTGTTTATTTCACATGATCTGGATGAGGCAATGCGCATCGGCGATCGTATCGCTATTATGCAAAACGGCGAAGTGGTTCAGGTTGGTACGCCCGATGATATTTTGCAGAATCCTGCGAATGATTATGTCAGCTCCTTTTTCAGTGGAGTCAATGTGGCAACCGTCTTTTCTGCTAAGGATATCGCCAAAAAAACCCCGGCTGCCGTGTTTAAGAAACATGACAATGACAGCCCCGCCGTGGCAATGCAGTTGCTGCTTGATAATGAACGTGACTACGGAGTCGTCCTTGACCGTACCAACCGCTTCACCGGCATTGTGTCGACGGATTCTTTGCGTATCGCCAAGAAAAATAACGACACACTCAGCAGTGCACTGCTTGAAAATACTATCACCATCAAACCGGATCTGTCGGTCAGCGAATTAATTGGTCAAGTGGCCGCGGTGTCCTACGCCGTCCCCGTTGTTGCTGAAGATGGCACCTACCACGGGGTGATCACCAAATCACGCTTATTACAAATTTTAGATAGGGAATAATCATGGCAATAGAAGCAACGACTCAAGCCGCAGCAGCAGCTCCAGCCGATCCCTGGGCCACTGCCGCAGCAGCAGCTCCGGCCGATCCCTGGGCGACAGCCTCCTCTGCAGCCTCGACCGCAAATGATTGGCTAAGCGCCACCACCCAAGTAGAGCCCTTCGATTGGTTGCATCCCTTTCAGGAGGCTATTATGCCTTTTGATCACTGGGTTGAAACCGGTCTTAACTGGTTGGTCGTTCACGGCCGCCCGATATTTCAAGCCGTCCGCGTTCCTATTGATTTGATTCTCACTTCATTTCAAAGTGCACTTGTGTCAACACCCGCTCCGATCATGCTGCTTATTCTAGCCTTGATTGCCTGGCAACTGGCCGGTCCACGCATGGGTGTTACCTCTTTCTTATCTTTGATTGTTATTGGTCTGGTCGGAGCCTGGTCACAGGCCATGGTGACGCTCGCGCTGGTCATGACCTCGGTATTTTTCTGTTTTTTAATGGGATTACCCCTAGGGATCTGGTTGGCGCGCAGTCAATCAGCAGCGAAAATAATTCGCCCGATGCTTGATGCGATGCAAACCACCCCGGCTTTTGTCTATCTAGTGCCCATTGTGATGCTCTTTGGTATCGGTAATGTTCCGGGTGTTGTGGTAACCATTATTTTCGCCTTACCGCCCATTGTCCGTTTGACTATTCTTGGGATTCAGCAAGTTCCGGAAGAGCTGATCGAAGCAGGACACGCCTTTGGTGCGAGCCCCAAACAGATGCTTTATCGAATTCAACTGCCCTTGGCGATGCCAACAATTATGGCCGGCGTAAACCAGACACTGATGTTGTCACTGTCGATGGTAGTAATAGCTTCTATGATTGCCGTAGGCGGTCTGGGACAAATGGTGTTACGCGGAATAGGACGACTGGATATGGGCTTGGCAGCCGTAGGTGGCCTCGGGATTGTTATTCTTGCCATCTTGCTTGACCGTATTACCCAAACTATAGGTAAAAACAATCGCGATCAAAAAACCCACTGGTATCAAACTGGCCCCGCATCACTGATTTATTTATTACTGAAAAAAATCACCCACAATAAAGCCGCAAACTAGGAGAATATAAATGAAGTCTATACACAAGACAATACTGACCACGGTAATGGCTGTTTCAACAACCCTCTCATCCGCAGCCTGGGCTGAACAACTGCCAGGCGACGGTGTCACCGTTCAGCCTATTCAATCCACTATTTCAGAAGAAACCTTTCAGACCTTAATTGTCAACAAAGCAATGCAGGCACTTGGTTATACTGTCGAAGCCACTAAAGAGGTTGACTATAACGTCGGTTTCACTTCGATTGCAGCGGGTGATGCCACCTATTTAGCCGTCGACTGGGAACCATTGCACACTTCGAAATACGAAGCTGCAGGCGGCGATGAAAAATTTTACCGCGAAGGTCAATACGTCGCGGGTGCCGGACAAGGGTATCTAATTGATAAAAAAACCGCCGACAAATATAACATTACCAATATCGCGCAGCTCAAAGATCCAAAAATTGCCAAACTCTTTGATGCCAATGACGATGGCACGGCAGACTTAACCGGATGTAATCCGGGATGGGGTTGTGAAGGGGTTATTGAACACCAGCTTGATACTTTTGGCCTGCGTGAAACAGTAACCCATAATCAGGGTAACTATGCGGCTATTATCGCCGATACTATCGCCCGTTATAATAAAGGCGGTTCTATCTTTTACTACACTTGGGTTCCTTACTGGGTGAGTGGTGTATTGGTCCCGGGTAAAGATGTAGTGTGGTTAGAAGTCCCATTTTCAGCACTTCCTGGCGAACGAAAAAATGTTGATACCACGCTATCTAATGGAAAAAATTACGGTTTCCAAATGAATACCATGCATATCGTCGCCAACAAAAAGTTTGCAGAAGCAAACCCTGCAGCCGCAAAACTGTTTGCTATTATGAAACTCAATATCAATGATATCAGTGCTGAAAATGTGATGATGTCTAAAGGCGCTAATAAACCAAAAGATATTGAAGCCCATGCCAATGGTTGGATTAAAGCCCATCAGAAACAGTTTGACGCTTGGATTGAAAGCGCCAAAAAAGCGGCAATGTAATCATCATCTGCTAGTAATTAATAAAATAAAAAATAGTTAGAGAAAGTAAAGATACAGAGGCTACTGCGCTAGCCTCTGTTTTCAAGAAGAGGAGTTTTCCATGGAAACAAGTGATCAAGTATTGGTGGCTATTCGGCAAATTATTCGTGCCAGCGATCTGCATTCCAAAAAGCTCAGTAAAGATTTTGGCCTGACCAGCCCACAATTGCTCTTAATGCGTAAGATTAAATACGATGATAATGTCACCATTCGTCAATTATCGAAAAAAACCAATATGAGCCAGGCAACGGCAACAAGTATTCTCGATCGTCTGGAAAAGCGCGGCTGGGTAGTACGTATACGTAATCAGCTGGATAAGCGTAAAGTACAAGCGCAGCTCACCGAATCCGGTAATAAAATATTAGCGGGAGCGCCCGGTATATTACAACCTGGCTTTCTGGAACAATTTCAGTCGCTGGAGCCTTGGGAACAAAACCTTATGTTGTCTTCATTACAACGTTTATCAAGCATGATGAACGGCACAGACTAGAGCCCGAACTTTTGCAAACCTAAGATCGGCAATTTAAGAATCCCCTACTTTATCGGCATCTTTTAATTAGCAGCTCAGCTTTACCTGCCTGTTGAATAAAACACTAAAAAAAACAGCCACAATAGCGGCTGTTTTTAGTCTAATCTGGCGTCTGCTTAAACTGAAAGGCAGTCAAACTCAACGATAGTATCAACGTCAGCTTCATAATCAACACCATCTAGAGCAAAACCGAAAAGTTGCACAAATTCTTCTTTATATTCTTTATAATCGGTTAACTCAAACAAATTTTCCGTGGTGATCTTCGGCCATAATGCTTTACAAGCCTGTTGAACATCATCACGCAGTTCCCAGTCATCAAGACGTATACGACGAGCTTGATCTGTTTCCGGTGCACTGCCGTCTTGTTTGAAAAGTTGGGTGGTAAACAAACGATAAATCTGCTCCATACAACCTTCATGAAGCCCTTTCTCTTTCATGATTTTAAAAACCATGGAGATATACAGCGGCATAACAGGAATAGCTGAGCTTGCTTGGGTGACCACACTTTTTTGTACCGAAACATAAGCTTCACCCTTAAGGGGGGCAAGCTGCGCCTGAATAGCGGTTGATGCACGGTCTAAATCTATTTTAGCTTTACCCAATGCGCCATCCCAGTAAATTGGCCAGGTCAACTCGGTACCAATGTATGAGTAAGCAACGGTTTTAACACCTTCAGCTAATACACCTGCATTGCCCAGTGCACTTAACCATAGTTCCCAATCCTGTCCGCCCATTACAGTCACGGTATCAGCCACTTCTGCTTCTGTTGCCGGTTCAACGGTGGCATTGATGATCACATCTTTATTGGTATCAATGGCCGTTGAAGCGTAGGTTTCACCGATTGGTTTTAAGCTTGAACGAATCACTTCGCCGGTATCGGGTAATTTACGAACCGGCGCTGCAACTGAATAAATAATCGCGTCTATTTGACCCAGGTCCTGCTTGATTAATTCAACCACTTTAGCTTTTACTTCATGGGAGAAGGCATCGCCATTGATACTTTTAGCGTATAAACCATCCGCTTTTGCCTGTTTTTCAAATGCTGCGCTGTTGTACCAACCTGCAGATCCGGGTTTCTTTTCCGTTGCCGGTTTTTCGAAAAACACCCCAATGGTTGAAGCATCGCTGCCGTATGCTGCGGCAATGCGCGAAGACATACCGTAACCTGCTGAAGAACCAATCACTAATACACGTTTAGGGCCTTTTGCAATTTTTCCCTGTTTTTTAGTGTATTCGATTTGTGCCTGTATATTCTTTTCGCAGCCCACTGGGTGAGTTGTTGTACAAATAAAGCCACGAATCTTGGGTTTAATGATCATAATTTAAGCTCTTCTAA
>NZ_JBLIED010000047.1:0-22748 GCF_047632955.1 Psychromonas sp.
GAAAGCAGATAGCTGAAAGCAGATAGCTGAAAGCAGATAGCTGAAAGCAGATAGCTGAAAGCAGATAGCTGAAAGCAGATAGCTGAAAGCAGATAGCTGAAAGCAGATAGCTGATAGCTGAAAGCTGAAAGCAGATAGCTGAAAGCAGATAGTTGAAAGCAGATAGCTGAAAGCAGATAGCCGTCAGAAGATAAACAGTTTAAACAAAAGAAATACTTAAATAACGGCGCTGGGCAGACATTTCCGGTGACTGGCAAGACCATAACCCGACCGCCATTTGCAGCTCTCCATCGAGCAGAATAAAGGGCACTAAATCCCGTAACCAGGGAGCAACATGGTATTCGTGCAGGAGTTTTTTGATACTGCGCGAACCCTTTCTGCCCAGGGGTTGGCAGGTTAAATTGGCGGGGAGCTGGGAACGGAAACAGATTTCAACTTTTGTATTATCACTGACCTTGAGTAAATGCTCAGTAGCGTTATTGTGTTTCTCCACTGTAAAGGACAATTCAACCAAGCCATCCAGTAACACTATTTTCTCCTGTCCCTGCCATTCAACCTTGTGATCAACACCTGCGGCGATTTTATTATCATTAACCAGATAAAGATGATTGCGATAGCGGCGCACTGAACTGCCTTTAAACTGCAGAACAGGTTGTGCGTCATTGTTGGCTAGAGCGACATCTGTCCAGAGTGTTTGTAATTGTTTTGCCGAGGGGTAGTCTAAGTTATTTTTTTTAAACCAAAAGCGTAATAGATTGTTGCGCCGGCCAATGCTCAGTGCCGCCAGGTTTTCAACGGGTAATACTTGCTGATTGAGTAAAAATTCAACGCTCAGATTAAAATCAGCCAGAGCCACTTCATCTAAGAGCTGCTGCTGCTCCTGACAAATATTAGCACTGCGCGCAACGGCTTTGCCGATCCCCGGCCAGCGCTTTTTTAATAATGGCGTGATCCCATGGCGAATGAAGTTACGGTCAAAAGCTCGGTCCTGATTACTTTCATCCTCAATCCATTGGAGCTTAAAAAGCTGCGCATAGGCAGCTAACTGATCACGCGAAAAGTTTAATAAAGGCCTAATTAAATAACCTTTGTGCAGTTTTTGTTTTTTTTGAATACCTTGTAAACCGGTACTGCCCGACCCTCGTTTTAAGGCAAGCAAAACCGTTTCCAGCTGATCATCCTGATGATGTGCGGTGATTAAATAGCTGTTCTCCATTAGTCCGCCGGTTAAACAAGCATAACGTTTGTCCCTTGCCAGCGCTTCCAGACTGGTGCGATTTTTCTTCTCTAAAATCACCGCTGAGCAGCAAAAATCAACGTCTAATGAAGTGCATAGCTGCTGGCAAAACAGTTGCCAGTCTGCGGCATTTTCACTTAAACCATGGTTTATATGGTGGGCACAAAAAGAAGTTCTTTTATCCGATGCGCGCAATCGTGAAAACAGATGCAATAGCACCACGGAATCCAATCCCCCGCTGAGTGCGATATGGAAATGTTGATCAAAGCTTAGCTGCGGAGTAAGGATCGAGTTTAGTTGCGCTGTAAATGCAGTCAATAAATCAGCTTTATTCATTTTCGATCCTTATTAGTTAACATCAGCACTAGTTAACATGATCAAAATGCAAAGTGACGTTTTCAGGACCAAGCAGTCTGGATAATGAAAATAACAGATCATCACTGGGAGTGACCGACCATTGCCTTGCTAATGCCAGCTCTGTTTTGGCCAGTGAATTGGTATATTCCATATGCACCGGACATAAGCCCCCTTTGGCAGGCAGTAATGCCTGCTTTAGCAGATCTTGAAAATCAGCATCAATATTAGCGCTATTGACTTTTAAGCGCAGTTTAGAGGCAAAACGCTCACGCGCTTGATCAATACTCATCACTTCACGGGCATTCATTTTTAAACCACCGTTAAAATAATCTTCACTGACCTGCCCCTGTAGAACGACAACACTATCGGCTACTAATAATTCTTCGTATTGATCCAATAGATCGGCAAACACGGTGATCTCCATACGCGCACTTTTATCGTCTAAGGTAATGATGCCCATACGTTTACCCGCTTTAGTGACCATAATGCGCATGCTTAAAATCAGACCCGCAACACGGCTATTCTGACCGCGGCGGTTAGCCACTAGGCCGCTTAATTTCAGGCAATGAAAAGCGCGCAGATTCTGTTCATATTGATTAATCGGGTGTCCGGTCAGATATAAACCCAGGGTTTCCTTTTCACCGGCTAACCACTGTTTCTCCGGCCATTCATCTACCGAAGAAAATTTACTCGCGATTTCGTCACTGTCCGTGGTTAACACTCCAAACAGATCCGTTTGCCCAAAGGATTCCGCTTTTTTATATTGCAGTGCAGACTGCAGGGCATTGGGCAGCGTTTCCATTAAAGCGGCACGGTGCGGACCGAGTTTATCGAGTGCGCCGGCCAGAATCAGTTTTTGTAAAATGCGTTTATTACAGCGTTTAAGATCAATTCGGTTACAAAAATCAAACAGATCGGCAAATTTACCGCCCGCTGTGCGCGCTTCGATAATCGCATCAACGGGTCCTTCGCCGACGCCTTTAACCGCACCGATACCATAAACAATACGCAGATCCGGATCGACATTAAACTTAAATAACCCTTCGTTGACATCCGGCGGACCGAGATCCAGTCCCATACTCTGACATTCCGCCACTAAGGTGACAATTTTTTCGGTGTTATCCATATCCGCGGACATCACAGCGGCCATAAAGTATGATGGGTAGAAAGTTTTCATCCACAGGGTTTGATATGACACCAGCGCATAAGCCGCAGAATGCGATTTATTAAAACCATATCCCGCAAATTTTTCAACTAAATCGAAGATCTTCATAGCGAGTTCGCCATCGATCCCGTTATCAATTGCCCCCTGCTCAAAGGTTTCACGCTGCTTGGCCATCTCTTCGAGTTTTTTCTTACCCATAGCACGGCGTAACATATCCGCCCCGCCAAGGGTATAACCCGATAACACCTGCGCAATCTGCATGACCTGTTCTTGATAGAGAATAATGCCGTAGGTCGGCGATAAAATCTCTTCTAAGGAGGCATGCTGCCATTTTTCATCGGGGTAAGAAACCGCCTCACGGCCATGCTTACGTTCAATAAAGTTATCAACCATGCCCGATTGCAAGGGCCCGGGACGAAACAGTGCCACTAAGGCTATCATGTCCTCGAAGCAGTCGGGCTGCAAACGGCGGATCAGATCCTTCATACCGCGCGACTCTAACTGAAAGACCGCCGTGGTTTCATAACGTTTTAATAACTCAAAACAAGCGGGCTCCGTAAGGCTGATTTTTTCAATGAAGACAGGCTCTTCACCACGCGCATCTTTATGGGCATTGACCATATCCAACGCCCATTGAAGTATGGTCAGGGTACGTAAACCGAGGAAATCGAATTTAACTAAACCTGCGGTTTCAACATCATTTTTATCAAATTGAGTCACCGGGTTATGACCCAGTTCGTCACAATATAAAGGCGCAAAATCGGTAATAGTAGTGGGTGAAATAACCACACCACCGGCATGCTTACCGGCATTACGAATGGTCCCCTCCAGAAGGCGACACATATCGATTAATGCCCGCACCTCTTCACTGCCGTCATAACGTTCCTGTAAACGCGGCTCTTCTGCAAAGGCTTTGCTTAAGGTCATGCCCGGCGTCGGCGGAACAAGCTTGGAAATGCCGTCAACAAAACCATAGGGGTGTCCTAATACCCGCCCGACATCACGTATTACCGCTTTCGAGGCCATAGTACCAAAGGTGATGATCTGTGATACTGCATCCCGCCCATACAGTTCTGCAACGTGATCGATGACTTCATCACGTCTGTCCATACAGAAATCGATATCAAAATCGGGCATGGAAACACGCTCCGGATTCAAAAATCGTTCAAACAGCAATTCCAGCTCGAGCGGATCAAGGTCGGTGATTTTAAGTGCATAGGCGACTAATGAGCCTGCACCAGAGCCCCGTCCGGGTCCGACGGGAATTTTATTATCCTTGCTCCACTGAATAAATTCCATCACGATTAAAAAGTATCCGGGAAACCCCATGCTGTTAATCACGTCTAATTCAATTTGTAAACGCTGATCATAGGGGGCGCGAATGGCTGCAAAGTCAGGCCCATTTATATCAAACAAAAGTGCTAAACGGTCCTCTAAACCTTTCCAGGAAACTTCACAAAAATAGTCCGTTATGGACTTGTCACCGGTTGGGAAATCAGGTAAAAAATATTCACCCAAGCGCAGTGTGACATTACAGCGTTTGGCAATTTCAACGCTGTTTTCAAGCGCCTCGGGAATGTCTGCAAAAAGTTCACACATCTCCTCCTGACTGCGCAGATATTGCTCTTCACTGTATTGTTTAGGGCGGCGATTATCACCTAAGGTATAACCCTGGTTAATACAAACCCGTATTTCATGGGCGTCATAAAGCGCTTTATCGGCAAAAACCACTTCATTGGTTGCCACCACCGGCAGCTGGTACTTTTCAGCCCAATCTAAGGCGTAATGCAGATAGGTTTCTTCATTAAGGCGGTTGGTGCGAATTAATTCGATGTAATAACGCTGGCTGAAGTATTGTTGATAAAACTGCGTGATTTCAACCGCGAGATCATGGTTGCCTTTTAATAATGCTTTACCCAGATCGCCATCTTTAGCGCCGGAAAGCAAAATAATGCCCAGGTTATACTCAATCAACCAGTCTTGATCAAGGACGGCTCGCCCTCCAACATGACCCCGTAAATAAGCTTTAGAGATTAATTCGGTGAGATTTTTATAACCTTGATTGTCCATTGCCAGTGCAGTAATGCGAAACTGTTCACCTTCAAGCAACTCACTTTTGACCCAAAAATCAGCACCCACAAGCGGCTTGATACCGGCATTATGGGCGGCACCGTAAAATTTAACCAATCCGCAAAAATTAGTCTGATCGGTAACCGCTAATGCAGGCATATTCAACGCGGCTGCTTTAGCTACTAAGGGTTTTATTTTAGTGACACCATCAACCATCGAAAAATCACTGTGCACTCTTAAGTGAATAAACTTTGGTTTTTTAGTGGAAATACTCATGCTTTGCTCTACTGACATACGATCTCTATTTTATAACTTTACTATTTTCGAATAACCTGTGCGCTGCTGTTTAACGGCTTAAAAATTTAACAGTAGGGACTGATTTTATAACAAACCCAGTACTCTTTGAACAGGTTTAAAACTTTTCCGATATTCGGGTGTAACACCATATTTTTCGATTGCTGCAAAATGCGCCTTGGTTGGATAACCCTTATGCTTGGCAAATCCATATTGTGGATATTGTTTATCTAATTCGCGCATTTCCCGATCCCGAGTGACCTTGGCAATAATCGACGCGGCACTTATTTCGGCAACACGGGAATCCCCCTTAACAACACTTTCACAGGGCATGGACAATTGCGGACAACGGTTGCCGTCAATAAAGACAAACTCCGGCTGAATGCTGAGATTCTCCACCGCACGGCGCATCGCCAGCATAGTCGCCTGCAAAATATTAAGCTCGTCTATTTCCAAAGGAGAAGCGCGGCCCACTGCAACAAACAGGGCTTTTTCCTTAATTTCATCAAACAGCAAAGCCAGTTTTTTTTCACTGAGTTTTTTCGAATCGGCTAAACCCGAGATGGGATTATTAACATCCAGAATAACACAGGCGGTCACCACATCTCCAACTAAGGGGCCTCGCCCGACCTCATCAACGCCGGCAATCAAGGTAAAATCGGGATAGACAACGGCCGGAAAATCAATTTTTAATTTACTCATATTATGCTCTATTGCTGTTTATTTATTTATTATTTATTATTTATTATTTATTACGTCAACCACAGCCTGGGCTGCCTGCCGGTCGGCATCACAACGAATCAACTTATGTAAACGAATAAAAGTATTGATCATCTCAAAGTTATCCTGGCTTAACAATGTTTCTAATTCTGCGACGATGTTTTCCACCGTACAATCATATTGACTGAGCTCTTTTACAATCTCTTTATCGGCAATTAAATTAGGCAGTGAAGTATATTTAACCTTAACCAGGGATTTTGCGATAACATAGGTGAGAAGGTTCACTTTATAGGCAACCACCATCGGCACTTTTGCCAGCATTGCCTCTAATGCGGCCGTGCCCGAGGCCAGCAGCACAACATCGGCTGACTGTAAAACAGCGCTGGCCTGACCGTCAAAAATCTGCAGGGGTAAATTCGGCGCATATTGCTGTTGCAGCTCTAACAACTGTTTTTTACGTGCCTCATTGACCATCGGGACAATAAATATGTAATCCGGGTATTCCCTGCTGATTATCGCTGCCGACTTTAAAAATATGGGACCTAAAATTTCAACTTCGGCTTTTCGGCTACCGGGTAAAATAGCCAGTAATTTAGCATCGCCCGAAAGGCCTAAGCGCTGCCGGGCTTGGTGTTTTTCCGGTTTTAGCGGTAGTTGATCCGCCAGTGTATGGCCTATAAACCGGCAAGGTACATCAAAGCGGTCATAAAAAGCTTTTTCAAAGGGCAAAAAGGCCAACACCAGATCCGTGGCTTTGGCAATTTTATGAATACGCCACTGCTTCCAGGCCCACACCGAAGGACTCACATAATGGATGGTTTTAATAGATTGCTGTTTTAACTTAAGCTCAACCGTCAGGTTAAAATCCGGCGCGTCAATACCGATAAAAATATCCGGCGGGTTAGCGATAAAATGGTTAATAATAGCCTTACGGATACGCAAAATACTGCCTAGTTTTCCCAGCACTTCGACAAATCCCATCACCGATAGCGCTTCCAGCGGGTGTAAAGCAGTACAGCCCTGAGCGATCATTTTTGGTCCGGCAATCCCTTCGAAAATCGCATCGGGATAATGTACTTTTAATGCTTTAATTAAACCTTCGCCGAGAATGTCACCGGAAGCTTCACCGGCGATTAAGCCGATTCTTAATGGTTTATTCATATCTTAATTCGCTCTTAAAAAAAAAGGCTCTAATGAGCCAATTTTAAATATAAAACTACCGCACAAAATGCTTAACGGACAATGCCGCGACTTTGTTCACAGATAAAATCATATAAAATCTGTAATTCCGGGCAGCCTTCTAATTTTTCTGCAATTTTAACTTTGGCCTGCTCCAGCGTATTACCTTCACGGCAAAGTATTTTATAGGCGCGTTTTATTTCCATAATAGCTTTACTGTCAAAACCATGACGTTTTAAACCGACGGAGTTAATACCTTGCGCTTCCACATAATTTCCGGTCGCCATAAAGTATGGCGGAATGTCTTTGTTCACCGCTGAACAGCCGCCAATCATGGCAAACTCACCCACACGGGTAAATTGATGCAGTGCAGAAAGACCGCCTATAATGACGTTATTAGCAAGTTTAGTATGGCCGGCTAAGGTGGCATTATTGGATAAAATGATGTTGTCGCCGAGAACACAATCGTGCGCCACATGCACATAAGCCATCAGTAAATTATTATTACCAATGCGTGTGGTGCCGTTATCTTGAGCGGTTCCGCGGTGAATAGTACAACATTCACGGAAAACATTATTATCGCCAATCTCCAGAAAAGTTTCTTCGCCGTTATATTTCAGATCCTGGCAATCTTCACCGATTGAGGCAAACTGGAAAATTTTATTGCCTTTACCCATTTTAGTCGGACCTTTGACGACAACATGCGGGCCGATCCAGCAATTATCACCAATTTCAACGCGATCGCCGATAATGCTATAGGGTCCAATTTCTACATCCTTTCCGATCATGGCATTTTCATGCACAATCGCGGTTGGGTGGATAATTGCTATTTTTTTAGTCATTAAATCTCCCTTCTTGCACACATGATCATCGCCTCACAAGCGATTACGCCATCCACTTTTGCAACACATTCAAATTTTCCCATGCCGCGGCGATCCTTAAGATAGATAACTTCAAGATCTAATACGTCACCCGGTACAACGGGTCTTCTAAAACGAACTTTATCCATTGACGCCAGAAAATACAGTTCATTTGCAGCGGGTTTGCCAAACGTTGCAAAGGCCAGTACACCGGTTGCCTGTGCTAATGATTCCAGAATCATAACGCCGGGATAAATAGGCGTACCCGGAAAGTGACCGGTAAATTGCGGCTCATTAAAAGAGATATTTTTAATGCCATGCAGTCTTTCTTTTGGTACATAATCAAGCACGCGATCGATCAGTAAAAATGGGTAACGATGCGGTAAAAGATCCATGATCTCTTTGATGTCTAGTGAGTTTAATTCGTTGGTCACGATTATTCCTTAATTTTTATCTTGTAGTTGTTTTTCAAGTGCTTTCACACGTTTAAATAGATCATCAATCTTTAATGTATAAGCGGTTGTTTTACGCCATGCTTTATTTTTTTGTACCGGTACACCGGAAGAGTAAATACCTGGCTCTTTAATGCTACGCATGACCATGCTATCCCCCGTAATAACGACGTTATCTGCAATCGTTATATGGCCATTCATTGCCACAGACCCGCCTATAATACAGCTTGAGCCGATTCTGGTACTGCCCGCAATATTTGAGCCGCCTGCTATTGCAGTATGTGCGCCAATGGAAACGTTATGGGCAATTTGACATTGATTGTCAATTTTAACCCCGTCGGCAATGATAGTATCAGATAGCGCACCGCGATCAATCGTTGTTGAAGCGCCAATTTCTACATCATCACCAATAATGACTTTCCCTATTTGCGGAATTTTAATCCAAGTACCCTGGTAGGGTGCGTTACCAAAACCATCGGCACCGATCACAGTATTGGCGTGAATAATGCAGCGTTTACCCAACTCAGTTCGATGATAAATAGTCACATTAGGGTAAATTCTGCTTTTTTCTCCCAATCTGCTGTACTGCCCGATAACAACATTGTCCATAATTTGACAGTTATCAGCAATCACGACTCCCTCTTCAATCACCACGTTATTAGCAATAGTGACGTTCTGACCTATGATTGCATTTTTATGAATCTGCGCTGAGTCGGCAATAGCAGATAGCGGATTTGGTGTTGTATCAAAAATCCTGGCTAATAATGCATAACCCACATAGGGGGTTTCCATAAACAGCGCATTACCTTGATAATCCTCTTTAAAAGAGTTCGGTAATACAATCGCACTGGCTTTACATTCCGCCAGTCTGGCTAATAATTTTTTATCAGAGACGAAAGTAATGTCGCCCTGTGCGGCTTTTTCAAAGGTGGCCAGGCGATGAATTTCCTGATCCGCATCCCCTGCCAGTTGGGCATTGAGTTGTTTTGCTAATTGCCCTAAATTGTATCCCATACTTGATAACCTACTTTTTGCTGATTTCTTTGATGACGCGCTCTGATATATCAAGTGTTGCTTTAGAAAAAACAATTTGCTCGCCGTTAAGAATAATATCGTAACCATCTTTAACTGCAATGGTATTGATAACGTCACGCAGTACAGCTAATGCTTTTTGTTGCTCTTCACTCTGACGGCGACGGTTGTCTTCTTCAAAGGCTTTACGTTTTAATTTGTACTCGGAGACTTTAACCTCAACCTGACGTTTCATAGCGGTTACTTTATCTTTACCTAACAATTCAGCATCACGCTTAAGGGTTTTTTCTAATTTATTAATATCATTTTCAAGTTGCTGCAAAGCTTGATAACGGCCCTTGAACTCTTTTTCTAATTTTTTGATGATCTTGTCACGTTGCGGGGATTCCTGCATGATTTTTGATGGATATACGACGGCAATTTTTTGTGCTGCCTGTGCCGCGTTCGTATAGGGAACGAAAACCAGTGTTGCGGCTAATGTAACTACTTTAAAAAATGCTTTCATCTTTTCACTCCTAGATAATTTAAAATTTTTGAAAACTCACGTCACTTGTTGCAAGCCATGTGAATATTATTGTTATTGTTATAAAATGCTTAGAAAGTTTCGCCGATATTAAATGAGAATATTTCCGTTGTATCTCCCTCATACTCTTTTAAAGGCCACGCCAGAGTGAATACTAAAGGCCCCATTGGTGATACCCAAGTAACTTGTGTACCGATTGAAGCCCGAATCCTACCCGGTTTAGAGTAATCACCAAAATAATCACAATTATATGTGCAGCCTAACTCATTGTAAGAATCATAATCAAATTCAGTGTCCCATGCCTCACCTGCGTCGATAAATAAACTTGATCTCACCTGCCTTGCATAGGCCTCATCTAAAAATGGAACGGGGAAAATTACTTCGCCACTCATTGTATATTTAGCGTTACCACCAACCGAATCATCTGTTAATAAGACACTGCCATTACTGGCATACAACCCACGGGGACCGACGCTATTACTGGAAAAACCACGCAGAGTCCGGTAACCGCCGACATAGTAATTTTCAAAGAAGGGTAAAACCTGGTCATTACCATCAATTTCCCCATAACCATTCCCGTATGCTGCCGAGGCTCGCAGTAAAGTAGTCCAGTCGCCTGAATCGGTAATACGCTGGTAATGGCTAATATCAAAATTAACTTTAAAATATTGCAAATCAGAGCCGGGAACCGTTATTTTCCCCGATAAAGTATGCTTAGTACCCTGCGTCGCTAACTGTCCTTTGTCTAAATTGTTTCTTGTCCAGTTCATCGACACATCAAAATTTTGAAATGTTGCAGCGCCATCGTCATCTACTTCTGATTCATAAATCTTCCAAAATTGACTTATTTGTGCATAGGAGGTTAATTGGGTAATATCATTATGTTCCCAACCGACACTCATGCCTAAACGGTTTGTTTCATTTACCGGAAAACCGCTACTTAAACGCACACCATAGGTTGTATTGGTATAATCAACGATATTAGCTTCGCCGGCTTCAAATTTTTCATAAAAAATTCGACCGCCACCACTAACTCCATCTTTAGTCAGATAAGGCGTGGTATAGTTCACATTACCACTGAGACTATAGTCATTTAATTTCACCTCAAAACCAACTTTATCACCCGAGCCCAAGAAGTTACTCTGCTGCACCCCTCCACTTAAACTCATTCCGGAGTCTGTACCATAGCCGATTCCCGCAGTAAATGAACCGGAAGCCTGCTCTTCGACGTTAAGGTTTAAATCCACCAAATCATCACTGATTCTTTCGGTATTAATATCAACTTTTGAGAAAAACCCGAGACGATTTAAGCGAGTTTTAGATGCTTCAATATTTTCACTGGATAACCAACTCCCTTCCATTTGGCGCATTTCTCGGCGTAAAACCACATCTTTGGTGGTCGTATTACCGGAGATATTGATCTGCCGTACATAACCACGGGAACCCGGATCGACAGAAAAATTAATAACAACGGTGTTTGTCGCATCATCAACTTCAGGGTATGTGGTAACTTCCGGATAGGCATAACCTAAGCGGCCAAAGTATTTACGAATACTTTGCTCTGTAAAGGCGACATCGGAAGCCGCATAAGTATCACCGCGTTTAAAAGGGACAAGCGTGGCAATTTCATCATCATAACCGAGCAAATTACCGATAAATTTGACATCAGCAACGCGGTATATTTTCCCTTCATTGATATTAACGGTAACGTAAACCCCTTTTTTATTGGGTGTTAATGCGACCTGCGATTCATCAATAGCAAAACGGATATAACCACGGTCTAAATAATAACTTTTGATAACTTCAAGGTCACCCGCCAGTTTTTGTTTTTGGTAACCATCATCGGCAAAAAAATCCCACCAACCGCCGGAATCACTTAAGGTAAGACGTTTTAATAAATCTTCATCTGAAAAAATATTGTTACCGACAATATTTATCTGCTCGATTTTTGCCGTACGGCCTTCTTTGAATATAAATTTAATGGCGACGCGATTACGTGGCAATGCAGTCACCACGGTCTCAACCTGAGCGCTGTATTTACCCACGCTATGATAAAAATCTTCAAGACTTTTTTCAATTCCCGAGAGGGTTGTTCGGTCCAGAGATTCGCCCACTTTCAGCGCTGATGATTTAAGCGAATCAAAAATTTGTTCTTCCGTGAGTTTTTTATTTCCGGCAAGTTCTACATTACTGATGGTAGGACGTTCTTTTACTTTGAAGATTAAAACATCATCTTCTCTGAATAACTCAATAGACTCAAAATAACTGCTCGCATAGAGCTGCTTTAAGGCTTGCCCTAATTTATAATCGTCAACAGTATCCCCTTCCCGAATAGGCAAACTGAGCAGCGCTGCACCTAAAGTCACCCGCTGCAGTCCTTCAAACTGCAAATCAGAAACGGTAAACTTTTCTGCAAACGAAAATCCGGAAATGCAGCTGCCAATTATCAGTGCACCAGTAAGTAAAAATTTCTTAATCATTTTATTAGCTAATCCTTTACCACACTTATCGCGTGTTTTTTGTACTCACTAAGCACATCATTTTTCAAGAAACTGCCGATTTTACTCTTAAGTAAATCTTAAACAGCAGGAATATGTAACCGATATAAAAGATGCGAGTTTATAAACTAATGACCGAAGTTTCAATACAATCATTATTTAAACGCTCCGGCCGGAGGTCATTGATATGCTATAACAAATCAAAATCATTCAGTATAGCAATCAGCATCAGGGTTATTAAAATAGCCCCGCCTATTCTAAAGCCGACCTCTTGAACCCTTTCAGAGACTGTTTTTCCGGTCACAACTTCGACCAAATAATATAGCAGATGTCCGCCGTCTAATACCGGCAGAGGAATTAGATTCATTAATCCCAAGTTGACACTGATTAACGCTAAAAATCCCAAAAAGTATTCGATACCATAATTGGCGCTCATACCTGCGCCTTTAGCTATCGCCACCGGTCCACTGAGATTTTTAACCGAAATATCACCGCTAACCAGCTTTATGATGGTATTAAAAGTCAGCTTGGTGAGCAGCCCGGTTTGTTCAACCGCGCGATCCAGTGCCGCTAATGGCCCGAATTTAAGCTTAACCCGGTATTCTTCCGGATAGGTTTCGATAACCGGAAAAACCCCAATGTGACCTTGATAAAATCCAGATTCAAGCTCTTTGGCAGCCGGTGTCAGTGCAACTGTTCGAGTTATTGTGCCTCTTTGGATCTCAAGTTGCAGCGTTTGCTTGGCATTTTGTTGGATCAGTTCAACAAATTGTTGCCAATCGGTTAATTTATCACCATCAATGCTCAATAATTTATCACCTACCTGTAAACCTGCCTGGTCTGCCGCCCCGCCATCAACCAGTTGTGCAACTTCTAAATAGATAGCCGGCGTATAAGGTATAAAGCCTAAGCTGCTAATAATTGACTCTGTTTTGGGATCAAACTGCCAATTCGACAATGAGACAGTGAAACTTTTTGTAGGTTCACTGGAGAGTTTAGGATTGTCGTCTTTTAGTGGCTGAACAGTGATCTCAAACTGATTTTCGCCAATTTGATTCACTAAAGCTAAGTTCAACGCATCCCAGTCTCCAACTTTTTGGTCGTTAATTGCGACCACTTGAAAGTGTTTTTCGCCTTGTAAAACACTCATTGGGCTGCCGACCTGCGTGGTTTCAATAATAGGTTTAGCGCTGTTCACGCCGATCATATACATAAAAAAGAAGGCAATAACGGCAAGTATAAAATTAGCAACCGGTCCTGCAGCAACGATTGCAATGCGCTGCCAAACGTTTTTTTTATCAAATGCAAAGGTTTCATCCTCAGCGCTTAATTCGTCGATCCGACTGTCGAGCATTTTAACATAACCACCAAGCGGGATAGCCGCAATGGCAAACTCAGTGCCTTGTTTATCAAACCATTTAAATAATACTTTACCAAAGCCAATAGAAAAGCGGTGAATTTTTACGCCGCAACGTCTTGCCACCCAAAAGTGTCCAAATTCATGAACCGCAACCAGAATACTTAATGCGACTATAAACGCACCTAAATTCCATAAACTACTCAGCATAGATAATCCCGTTTAATAATCTCACTGGCACTTAACCTTGCCTGTGTATCAATCTCTAACAAATGATCGACTGACTCAATCGTTGCACTTTCATATTGATTTAAAACACGCTCAACAAGTTGTGATATCTGAGTGAATTTTATGCTCTGATTTAAAAAAGCCTCCACCGCAATTTCATTGGCCGCATTTAAAATAGTGGTTGATTGCTGCCCCTCAAAACAAGCATCGATGGCTAATTTCAGGCAAGGGTAACGGTCAAAATCAGGCGCGCTAAAACTAAAATCAGGCGCTGCAAAAAAATCTAAAAAATCTACGCCACTTTGTATACGCTGCTCACCGCCTAATACATAAGCAATAGGAATACGCATATTCGGGTTGCCCATCTGCGCTATCACACTGCCATCTTTATATTGGACCATGGAATGAATGACTGATTGAGGATGAATGATAATCTGCAACTGCTCTTTATTGGCATTAAATAACCAGCGTGCTTCAATATACTCAAGTCCTTTATTCATCATGGTAGCCGAGTCTACGGATATTTTTTTACCCATCGACCAATTAGGATGCTTGACTGCCTGTTCCGGGGTGATAGCGGCGAATTCAGTGAGAGGTTTTTCTAAAAAGGGACCACCAGAGCCGGTTAATAGTATCTTAGAGACACCTTCTCCGGATAAATCGCAAACACCAATAGTATTCTGCAACTGGGGTGATAACGCCTGATAGATAGCATTATGCTCACTGTCAACGGGCCAAAGTTTGGCACCGGACTTTTTAACGGCATCAATAAACAGTGCGCCGGACATTACCAGCGCTTCTTTGTTGGCTAAAAAAATTTCTTTACCTGCGTTGACCGCTGCCAGTGTGGTTTTTAAACCCGCGGCTCCGACGATGGCAGCCATCACAGAATCAACCTGATCACTTGCAAGCAGTTGTAATAACTCTTGTTCATCATCGAGTACATGACAGGATAAATTATCTCTTTTTAATAGGCTGCGTAATTTTTCAGCCGCTATTGTAGAGCTCATTGACACATACAATGGCGTAAATTCCCGACACAGCCTTAACATTTTATCAACACTGGATGAGGCAGCTAATAAGGTTACTCGATATAACTCGGGGTTACTCCGGCAAACGCTAAGTGTACTATCGCCTATCGAGCCCGTTGCGCCTAATATCGCTAATTTTTTCATATTCTAACTTAACCAGAATAGGTAAATAAGTGTAAAGACCGGCACTGCAGCGGTTAAGCTGTCGATGCGATCTAAAATACCACCATGACCGGGCAATAAATTACTGCTGTCCTTCAGGCCGGCTTCCCGTTTAAAGATGCTTTCACTTAAGTCACCTAATGCAGAAACCATAATAGTGATTAAAGAGCCTGCCAAAAAGAGTGCCATCTTATCGGCAGGAATAACAAAGAAGTCTAAGCCCATCATTGCCACCAGCATGGCACTCACTACTCCGCCTAAAAAGCCTTCTAGGGTTTTTCCGGGACTGACGTTAGGTGCTAACTTGTGTTTGCCAAACTTTTTCCCGCAAAAGTATGCGCCAATATCGGCAGCCCAAACCAGAAAGAAAACGTACATTAATAGTTCAGCACCAAAATAAAAATCATGGTAAATATTAATGGAACGCAGAACCACCATTGCCCAAAAAAGCGGAACCAGAGTTAACAAACCAAAAATAGATTTGATAAATTTACTATTTTTCCATAATTTTGCTGATTTTGGGTAACTCATCACCATCAGTAGAGAAATACACCACCAAATAGCGGCGGCCAGCAGGCCATAGATAATATAACCGTTGACCTTATCGGCACTCCAGATTTGTTCAGCGGGGATTAATAATAATGTTGCCCCCAACACCAAACCGAAAAGAAATAGAATCAGACTGGAAGGGGTTTTACTGACGAATCCTGCCCACTCTTTGCTGGAAAGCAGGTAAAGGGTGGCGCTAAAAAGCATAAAAAACTTTAACGGGAGAAAGAAAATACCAGCGATGGCAATGGGGGCTAAAATTAAAGCAGTTATAATTCGTTGTTGCACAGAAACACCTTTGTTAAATACGTTTATACTGAAAAGTCCAGTAAAATCAATTATTAGCTTAGTTGTGCACCGGTTTTTCCAAAGCGACGTTCTTTACTTGAAAATACATCTAGCGCCTGTTGAAATTCGCAACCGTCAAAGTCCGGCCACAAAACATCGGTAAAATAAAATTCCGCGTAAGCCAGTTGCCATAATATAAAATTACTAATACGTTGGTCGCCCCCCGTACGGATCATAAGATCCACCGGCGGTAATCCAGCCAAAGAGATAACATCATTAAGAAGCTGCTCATTGATATCTTCGACCTTGAGTTTGCCTGCTGCCACTAAAGTAGCTAATTTTTTGGTTGCCTGGGTAATATCCCAGCGTCCACCATAATTTGCGGCAACATTGACAACTAGACCGCTATTATTTCGGGTCGTAATTTCAGCTTCAATGATTTTTTTTTGTAACCGTTCGCTAAATCCGGAGAGGTCACCAATCACTTGAAGTTTAATATTGTTTTTATGTAACTTTTTGACTTCACTGGTTAATACCGTAAAAAAAAGCGCCATCAGCATATTAACTTCCTGCTCCGGGCGTTGCCAATTTTCACTGCTGAATGCGAACAGAGTTAATGCTTCAATATTTTGCTCACTGGCAAAAACAATTGCTTTACGTAAAGATTTAACACCGTGTTTATGACCTAATACACGATGCTTACCTTTACTTTGTGCCCAGCGACCATTGCCGTCCATAATAATCGCGACGTGTCTGGCACATTTTGAATTTTCATTTAACTTGGTCACAATCAACCTTGATGAATTGATAAACAGCGGAACATTAGTTAGCGTATTCAAAACCGCAATACGCTAACTAATGTAATTAAACTTCAAGCAGTTCGGCTTCTTTTACGACAAGCAGATCTTCAATCTGTTTAATATGATCATTGGTGACTTTTTGTACTAGCTCTTCGCCAACGCGTTGTTCATCTTCACTGATATCTTTATCTTTTTCCAGTGTTTTTAAATCGTTATTTGCGTCGCGACGAATATTACGAATAGCAATACGGCTATTTTCAGCTTCACCACGAACAATTTTAATTAAATCACGACGGCGCTCTTCGGTTAGCGGCGGTAAAGGAATACGAATAACAGTACCCGCAGACATCGGGTTTAAACCTAAGTTTGAACCCATGATAGCTTTTTCTACCGCTTTAATTAAAGAGGCGTCAAAAACCGTTACGGTTAATGTACGGGCATCTTCAGTTGAGACATTGCCGACTTGACGAAGCGGTGTATTACTGCCGTAATAAGGCACCATAATACCATCTAATAAACTGGGGTGTGCACGGCCTGTGCGAATTTTTGCAAGTTGGTTTCTAAATGCTTCAACACTTTTATTCATGCGTGTTTGAACATCATTTTTAACTTCATTAATCATAACAATTTCCCTAATTTTCAGTTATAAACTTATTCGTTTTTTTCGATTACTGTCGTGCAATGTTTAATCGTTGTACCTTCATCTTCGCCTAAGACAACACGGCTTAACGCACCGGGTTTGTTCATGTTAAATACGCGTATCGGTAAACTATGATCCCGCGCTAAGGTAAATGCAGCAAGGTCCATAACTTTTAACTCTTTTTCCAATACTAATTGGTAATCGATTTCTTTAAATAATTTTGCATCGGGATTTTTAGCAGGATCGGCATCAAACACGCCATCCACTTTTGTACCTTTTAAAACCGCATCGGCTTCTATTTCAATACCCCGTAAACAAGCGGCTGAATCGGTAGTAAAGAACGGATTGCCTGTTCCTGCGGCAAAAATCACCACGGTCCCTTGTGTAAGGTGTCTGATTGCTTCAGCCCAGTTGTAATCATCACAAACACCGCTTAAAGGAATCGCTGACATTAAACGCGAGTTAACGTGCGCACGGTGCAGAGCATCGCGCATAGCAAGACCGTTCATTACCGTCGCCAGCATGCCCATATGATCGCCAACAACCCGGTTCATGCCGGCTTCTGCGAGGCCTGCTCCACGGAAAATATTACCGCCACCGATTACCAACCCAACCTGTACACCCACTTCTATTAATGATTTAATTTCAAGCGCCATGCGATCCAGCACTTTAGGATCAATCCCAAAGCCCTCCTCGCCGACCAAAGCCTCACCACTTAATTTTAATAAAATGCGGCGATATACAGATTTTGGTTTTGTTCTCATGCTAGTTCCTTAATGTAGACTTAATACCGGTTAGGTTAATAAATTTTACACGTAATTTATTAACCTAACAGGTATAAATTTTAAAATTTTAAAACTGCTAGCAGACCATATTCTGAATATAAAAGAACCGCAGACGTAGCTGCGGTTCTTTAAAGACCATAAACAAAGCTTATTGTTCAGAACAATTACTTATTTACTTATTTAGCAGAAGCAGCCATTGTCGCAGCAACTTCAGCAGCGAAATCTTCAACTTTCTTCTCGATGCCTTCACCCACTTCTAAACGAATAAATGAGACAACCTCAGCGCCGGCATCTTTAAGAAGCTTGGCAACTTTGATCGAAGGATCTTTAATAAAGGGTTGACCCGTTAGGCTGACTTCACCAGAAAATTTAGCCATACGACCAGCAACCATTTTTTCAGCAATAGCTTCAGGCTTGCCACTTTCTACTGCGATTGCCAATTGAATTTCTTTCTCTTTAGCAACAACGTCAGCGGGTACATCTTCAGCTTTAACATACTGAGGAGCAGCTGCAGCAACATGCATTGCAAGATCTTTTGCAAGTTCAGCATCGCCACCTTTAAGCACAGTAACAACACCAATTTTTCCACCGTGAACATAAGCGCCAAGGTTTTCACCTTCAACGATGTATAAACGACGAATAGAGATATTTTCACCAATTTTAGACACTAAATGACCACGAGCAACTTCAACAGTTTCATCATCGTAAGCTAATTCATTAAGTGCTTCCACGCTAACCACTTTATTGGCTAATGCGATTTCTGCAACTTTATTTGCAAAAGCAAGGAAGCTTTTATCCATTGCTACAAAATCTGTTTCACAGTTTACTTCAGCGATAAGGGCAATACTACCCTCAATTTTTGCTAAAATCACACCTTCAGCAGCAACTCGGCTCGCTTTTTTAGCGGCTTTAACTGCACCTGATTTACGCATGTTTTCAATTGCAAGTTCGATGTCGCCTTCGGCTTCAACTAATGCTTTTTTACAATCCATCATACCCGCAGCAGTGCGGTCACGAAGTTCTTTAACTTGCTTAGCTGTTATAGTAATAGCCATTATCTAATTCCTATTGTTTTAATTAAAAAAGGGGGCTATTGCCCCCAGATAATCAATCATAGACTGATTAATAAGAGATATTTAGCTTAGAAAAGCTAATTATTCACTAACTTCTTCAACAAAACCGTCTTGCTCAGCTTGTACTAGTACATCTTGCTCACGACCTGCTTTAATCGTTGTTGCAGCTGCTTCTAAGTACAATTTGATAGCACGGATAGCATCATCATTACCAGGTACAACAAAATCGATGTTGTCTGGGCATGAATTACTATCAACAATAGAAATCACTGGAATACCAAGGTTGTTCGCTTCTTTTATTGCAATGTGCTCGTGATCTGCATCGATTACGAAGATTACATCAGGGATGCCGCCCATGTTTTTGATGCCACCAAGAGTTTTTTCAAGTTTCGCTAATTCACGAGTAAGCATTAACGCTTCTTTTTTGGTTACTTTATCAAAAGTACCGTCTTGGCTTTGAATTTCAAGGTCTTTCAAACGTTTGATCGATTGACGAACTGTTTTCCAGTTAGTCAACATACCACCTAACCAACGGTGATCAACGTAAAATTGGTCACAGCTGATAGCTGCTTCTTTTACTGCTTCTGAAGCTGCACGCTTAGTACCAACAAATAGAACTTTACCTTTTTTAGCAGCTTTCTGCTCTAAAAAGTCAAGTGCACTGTTGAACATTGGAACAGTTTTTTCAAGGTTGATGATATGAACTTTGTTACGAGCGCCGAAAATGAAAGGTTTCATTTTTGGATTCCAGTAACGAGTTTGGTGACCGAAGTGAACGCCTGCTTGTAGCATATCGCGCATTGATACATTTGCCATGAGAATTTCCTTTTAAGGGGTTAGGCCTCCACACATCCCATACACTCGACCAAATTTCAAATTAGTGAAATCAGGCACCCCGAGTGACGTGTCGATGTGTGTGTGTTATTTGAAGAGCGTCTTTAAATCGATGAATTCAACCAGTGAATTTACAAACAATTAAAGTCCGCGCCAGTTAGTGAGATTTGTTACGAATAATTGATGTTACAATCTCGATGCGCTTTATACCACAGAACTATTTTTAACTCAATAAGTACGTTGTAAAGAAATGTCAAATTGATCACCCCTTAAGTGCTTACGCGTTTGATATTGTCGTTGAAATAGCCGCAGTAAAGCGGTGGTGAATAACCCGGTCTCTTATCGGATTCTCCCTATAAAGCTAAACAATAACCTAAATTTTTTATCCTTGTCATTACCCTGCTCAGCACTCAAGTCTTTATATCTGTTTTAGTGCGCGTTTTTTAGTTTTTTGCCGTAGTGGCGATGAAGGCGGTTGGTTCGGTGTAAGCTTTCGCTTGCTTTAATTTCTCTTATCAGCCTTTCGCCTTTGACGGCCTGCAGACGATAAGAAAACAAAACGCAGTTTTGAACTGCTTAAATAACTTAATCCTTGCGATAATTTTAAGTTATTTAATGATTAATTAATACACACTGGCTTATATCCTTTACTTTAGTATAATCATACAATAATATAAACACACACATAAACTAATATATTCAGGAGTTAGATATGACAAAACCTGTCATCGGTTTCATCGGTCTCGGCCTTATGGGCGGCAATATGGTTGAAAATTTACAAAAAAAAGGCTATGAGCCGATTGTAATGGATCTCGACAAGGAAGCCGTTGCGGCAGTTGTTGCTCGCGGTGCTACCGAAGCCTCTTCACCCGCAGAACTGGCCGCAGCCAGTGACATTGTGATGCTTTGCCTGACCACTTCTTCTGTTGTTGAAAAGCTAGTTTATGGCGAAAATGGCATTTTGTCCGGCATCAAAGAAGGCGCAGTGTTAATTGATTTCGGAACCTCGATCCCGGCTTCTACGCGTAAGATAGGTGCAGAGCTTGCCAAAAAAGGCGCGGGTATGATCGACGCTCCGCTAGGCCGTACCCCGGCACATGCTAAAGATGGGCTACTTAACATTATGGCTTCAGGCGACCCGAAGACTTTCGATAAGGTAAAGCCTGTTCTTGAACAGCAAGGCGAAAATGTCTTTTATTTGGGTGCACTCGGTGCGGGTCACACAACCAAGCTGATCAATAACTTTATGGGCATGACCACAGTTTGTGCCATGTCGCAGGCTTTTGCAGTGGCTGACCGTGCCGGTGTAGACCGTCAGCAGCTTTTCGAGATCATGTCGACTGGCCCTTCCAATTCACCATTCATGCAATTTTGTAAAAAATATGCGGTGGACGGCGTCAGCGATCTGGGCTTCTCAATCGCTAATGCCAACAAAGATCTAGGTTATTTCCTCGAGATGGTTAAGGATTTGGGTACACGGGCAGAGATTGCCGAGGGCACCTCTTCAAACCTCAAAGCCGCTGTTGATGCAGGCATGGGCAACGGTAATGTTCCGGAAATCTTTGATTATTTCCTCAACCTCGATAAATAATGCGAATACAACCCTGCTACAGTATTAAGGCTGCTAAGAAGTCACACTGTAGTAAGGTTCATTGCTGCCGTTAGACCCTTTGATAAAATTCCAGTTCACGCCATTTTAAAGACACTCCTTATACCCTTCTGAGATCTTCGAACAAGCCCTGTTCGCCTAAATAAACCAATAAAAATAGCATTAACCTCTTTGACTAAATCCGTTGATTTTCTGTTCGTTTATGCGCTTTTAAATGCATGCCAGCGACACACACCCCCTGATTCCATCTATTTCTTTTACGCCTAAATATATCGCCTAATGCTCTTTAAACGACAACGACGATAGCCTTCAATAATTCAGTAACGCTAATTTTTTCGGCCGAGGTATTTCTTGATTGCACAACAACCTCTGCTTAGGCAAGCGTCAGGCTTATAGGCTACAGTTATTTATTTAACCTGATTGATCGCCCTTACCTCCAATAAGTGGCATTGACTTATTTGAAAGCAGTGCTCATAAGTTTTTTATTAGATCTAAGTCGCAAAATTAATCACTGTAATTTGAGCTGTGTAACATTATCAACCTCAATAGTTTTACATCATAAAGTATTACAATAGAATTAAACGATATTAGAAATAAAGAGGATGAAAAAGTGATAACACATAAACAGCTAGCAATTGATGCAGTGGAGTTGGTAACGCCATCAATAGAGCGACTTTTTGATAGAACAAATCGTAAAGAGCTTCATATCGTGATTATGGATCCGCAAGTAAAACCTTGGGAATCAAGCTTTGAAGATGCAATTCTTTATGAAGCTTCGCTTGGCAATCCTAATCAATGGACCATTCCGTTTGAGCAATTTGCAAGAAAAAAAGCGCAGCAAGCATGGCGGGATGGCAGTGCAAATATTAACCATCAAACTCTCCATCCGGCATCACTTGGTGAAGATGATCTGCTTTTCTATGGCTCTTTTGTTTATGGAAATATTGTTGTCGCCTGCAGTGGAGTAGAACAATGGTTTGATATGTTAGTCAGTGGCTGGATTGC
>NZ_JBLIED010000048.1:0-22652 GCF_047632955.1 Psychromonas sp.
AACTTACTCCTTACTGGCCGTGCTACTGGGCGTTTTTGGTTGTGTTTTTTATTTTTTTGGCAGTAACTGGTTGTTGGGTGTGATCTTCCCAATTAATCATGTCTCCAATGAAAAAATGGCACATAACATTCGCCGGGCAGCGTCCATTCGGCCTTGGTTGTTTTTAGGTCCCGCCCTGTTTTTTCTTGGGTTATACCTTGTTTATCCTGTTTTTGATTCAGTGCTTTTGTCATTACATGGCCGAAATGGTGAGGATTTTGTTGGATTAGCGAATTATCAATGGCTATTTAATGACAATGAATTTCTTGAAAGTTTAATCAATAACGTAATGTGGTTATTAATTGTTCCTGCATTATCCACGTTTTTTGGTTTAATTATTGCGGCGCTCACCGACCGCATTCGCTGGGGAAATATTGCCAAAAGTCTTATTTTTATGCCCATGGCGATCTCCTTTATCGGCGCTTCAATTATCTGGAAGTTTGTTTATGATTACCGCGCCGAAGGCTCAGACCAAATTGGTCTGCTTAATGCGGTAGTTGAGTATTTTGGCGGCACGCCGCAAGCCTGGATAACCATACCATTTTGGAATGATATTTTATTAATGGTGATTTTGATTTGGATCCAAACCGGTTTTGCAATGGTAATTTTATCGGCTGCACTGCGTGGTATTCCCGAGGAAACCGTGGAAGCTGCAGTATTAGATGGGGCCAATGGCATACAGATTTTCTTCAAAATTCTTATTCCGCAAATTTGGGGATCGATTGCCGTGGTCTGGACGACTATTACTATTTTAGTCCTTAAAGTCTTTGATATCGTTTTAGCCATGACCAATGGTCAATGGGACACACAAGTTTTAGCCAACATGATGTTTGACTGGATGTTTAGGGGCGGTGGTGATTTTGGCCGCGGTGCGGCGATAGCGGTGATTATAATGATTGCGGTTATTCCTGTAATGGTTTGGAATGTTAGACAGGCAAATGCACAAATGGAGGGACGTTAATCATGCAATCTATACCCAGTAACAAGTCTAATCCTGTCATGAAGGGGTTGAAACACCTCAGGCGTTCACCACTCATGCTGTTGGTGCACCTGAGTGTATTGTTTCTAGTGCTGTTATGGACATTTCCCACAGCGGGATTGTTGATATCTTCTTTCCGCGATAAAGATCAACTGGCGGTAAGTGGCTGGTGGGAAGCACTGTCTTCCTCGGAACAAAACTTAATTGGCAGAACAGATGGCCCGGATCAACAAGTGTTACTTGATGGTCAGTATGTTTTATCCGGACAAATTGAGGATTTTAATCCTAAGAATGAAATTTTACGCTTTGGCTGGACATCAATGGAGCCGGAAGCCTATGTAGCAGGAACAGTTGCGAAGATGAGAGACGGCGGCACCTTAACCGTTGCCAGCGATGGTAAATATAGCATGGCATCGCCTACCCCTTTTAAGGGCAGTCGCGGCAATCGCATCTTTTACACGGCATTAGCTTCGCCTAAATTCACGCTAAGTAATTATAAGGAAGTATTAGGCTCGGAAGGGATTGGCCAGTCATTTATTAATTCACTGACGGTGACCATACCAGCCACTATTATTCCGATTTTAATCGCCGCCTTTGCCGCCTATGCACTGTCCTGGATGCGGTTACCCGGGCGAGGGGTATTAATTGCTCTGGTGGTGGGTTTGTTGGTCGTGCCCCTGCAGATGTCTTTGATTCCACTGTTACAGCTTTACAACACCATAGGAGACCTCTTTGGCGTTAGCGCCAAAAGCTATCTCGGCATTTGGCTTGCGCATACCGGGTTTGGTTTACCCTTGGCAATTTATTTATTAAGAAATTATATTTCAGGTCTACCCAAAGAGATCATCGAATCGGCTCGTGTTGATGGTGCCAATGACTTTGAAATTTTTGTCAAAATTATACTGCCCCTGTCATTTCCGGCACTCGCTTCTTTTGCCATTTTCCAATTCCTTTGGGTATGGAATGATCTGTTGGTCGCTATGGTATTTCTTGGTAACGGCGAACATGAATTGGTATTAACGGGCCGCTTAAGAGAGTTACTGGGCTCAAGAGGAGGTAACTGGGAAATATTAACCGCATCCGCCTTTGTTTCCATTGCCGTGCCGTTAACCGTGTTCTGGACATTGCAGCGTTACCTCGTTCGCGGATTACTTTCCGGCTCAGTAAAATAATAAGAATTTAAGGACATGATATGACTCGTTTGACTGGTTTAACATTAAAAAATATTAAAAAGGCCTATGGTAAAACAGAGGTTTTACACGGCATTGATTTAGATATTGGATTGGGTGAATTTATCGTCTTTGTTGGGCCCTCGGGCTGCGGTAAATCAACACTGTTGCGCATGATTGCAGGTCTTGAAGATATAACCAGTGGCGATCTTTTTATTGAAGGTGCGAATGTCAATGATATCCCCTCGGCGATGCGCGGAATCGCCATGGTCTTTCAATCCTATGCGTTATACCCGCATATGACGGTTTATGACAACATGGCCTTTTCCATGCGCATTGCCAAAGAGGACAAGGCCACGATCGAAAAGCGCGTGACGAGTGCGGCTACGATGTTGCAATTAACCGATTATTTATATCGTTTACCCAAAGCCCTCTCCGGCGGGCAACGCCAACGGGTGGCGATTGGCCGAGCTATTGTGCGTAATCCAAAAGTATTTCTATTTGATGAACCCCTTTCCAATCTTGATGCGGCACTGCGGGTACAAACGCGCATTGAAATTGCTAATTTAAAAGATAGCCTCAAAGACACCACTATGATCTATGTCACCCATGATCAGGTCGAGGCGATGACACTGGCGGACCGCATTGTGGTGCTGTCGGCCGGGAAAATTGAGCAAGTGGGTACACCACTGGAGCTATACGGCAAACCGGCTAATCTGTTTGTCGCGCAGTTTATCGGTTCGCCGGCAATGAATATCTTTAATGCTGAGTCGCTGCGGGCAGGACAAGTTACACGTATTAAAACCAAAAATGGTAATGAGTTTGATATTCCTATTGTCAGCTCGAAGGAGATTGAAAATCAAACCCTGACGGTTGGGGTGCGTCCGGAAGATTTCCGTTTGGCCGATGAAGGCAGCTGTATGCTGTCGGGTAAAATTATCTTTGTCGAATCATTAGGTGAAGTAACCTTGCTACATCTTGATAGCAATGAGTCAAAACAGCCGTTAGTGGTTAAATTGCCGGGCATTATCAGCAAACACAAAGGGGAGGTGATTTACCTTAAAACCGATCCCGAGAAAACCCATCTGTTTGATAAAAATGGCATTTCACTGCTCTATTAAAAACTACAATCACGCCCTTCGGGCGTGGTTTTCAGATTCAGACTTTATGAGATAAGCAAACAGTCGACCAAAATCCCTGCAGATATTGATTTTATCAATAACAGAAAAGCTGTTTAGCCGATAAATTGGCACGTTGACGGTGCGTATGTATGAACTAAGGTTGTTGACGTGTACTTGCTATTACAATTTCACGAATACATACATTTTGTGGTTGTGCATAAGCAAATTCAATTGAACGTGCAACATCATCGGGTGCAAGAATATCACCCATTGTTGCTTTCCACTCTTGGTAACCCGCTTTAATTTCTGCTGATGTTGTGTGTGACAACAATTCAGTTTCAACAGCACCCGGCGCAATAGTGATCACTCGCACATCTGATGTAGCAACTTCTTCACGGACATTTTCCGTGATAGCGTGTACCGCAAATTTAGTACCACAGTAAGCTGCGTGAGCGCCGAATGTTTTACGACCCGCAACTGAACTGATGTTAATAATGGTCCCCCTGTTACGTGCTTTCATTGGCGCTAAAACAGCCTGCATACCGTTTAATAATGCAATGACATTAACGTCGAACATTGTTTTGAATTCTTCCGCAGGCTGAGTCTCAATTTGACCTAGTAACATCATGCCAGCGTTGTTCACTAATAAATCAGCAGGACCGTATAGCGCTTCTGCTTTAGCAAGTGCAGCATGGAACTGGGCATGTACTGTTAAGTCTACTTTTTCACATAAGCAGTTTGGCAGGTCTAGCGCGTCCAGTTTTTCAATACGACGAGCTACTAATAATAATGGATGACCAGCCGCGCTTAAACGCTTTGCCGCAGCTTCACCAATACCTGAACTTGCACCTGTGATCACAACTAATTTTTTCATTATATACTCTCTCTATTGATAAAATTTAATATTAAACTGCAACTATTAAGCTGCATACTCAGTGGCTTTAATCTTAGCGATTAGCATTAGATCTAAGCGCTCCTGAGTGGATGAAGAGAGTATATAGAAATGGCTATTGTTGATATATACACAATAAAGAACATAACTGTTACGCTTTAAGCTACAATTAGATTCGTTTGAATTTACCCAATAGGTCAAATATGCAAAGTAGTTCTTCTCTTGCTGACATTCGCGCTTTTGTTTGCATTGCACAGCAAGGTAGCTTCACCAAAGCAGCAGAAGTATTACAGTCATCGCGTGCCCATGTATCTCGCCAACTGGCCCAACTCGAACAACAACTGGGCGTACAACTTATTATCCGTACCACCCGAGCGCAGCGCCTTACGCCGATTGGGGAACAATTTTTTCAGCAATGCCTTACTTCATTACAAAGCATTGACCAAGCCGTAATTGCCGTTAAGGATGATACCCAGCAACTGCAAGGAAGCATTTGTGTAAACTGTGTCGGCGGAGCAATTGGAGAGGATATATTGGCGAACATTATCAGTGATTTTAATTTACAGTATCCTGATATTGATGTTGTGTTGGATTTTAGCAGCCCGCGTGTTGACTTGATTTCAGAAGCCTTTGATTTAGTCGTGCGTATGGGGGAATTAGAAGATTCAGGATTAGTAGCGAGAAAGCTCACTGATATTAAGGTGCAAGTTTTAGCCAGTCCTGATTATTTAGCCAAGCACCCTGCCATTAAACACCCCAAAGATCTTGAACAACATAATTGCTTAACCGGCAGTATCAAACGTTGGCGCTTTCATCAAAAATCAGTACAACACAACAATGCGCCAACTAATGACTTAGAGATCAATGTCAAAGGCAACTTTAGTTGTAAAAGTGGACGCGCATTAATTAATGCAGCCAAGAATGGCAATGGGATTGTACGTTTACCCAAATTGTATTGTGAAGGTGAGATTAATGACAATATGCTGGCACCCGCATTGATATCTATGTCTCCTGAACAACAGTGGCATTCGCCTGACGTACCACTTTTTCTGCTTTATCACCACAATCGTTATCAGCCCGCACGATTAAAAGTATTAATTGATTTTATTTGCCAGAAATTTAAAGCTATTTAAGATCACTATAAAGTGGAGGACATAAATTGAGTGATTTACTACCCTAATTCACGTCGTTCATTTCAATAAAAATGGACGTAAAGATGAACTAAGAAACAGCTCAAATTAATGATAATAAATGAGCTGTTTCTACCTGCTATTTTTGTTAGGCCGGTGAGACAAGTTTTAAACCGATGATACCGATTACGATAAACGCAACGCTTAACAGCCGCCCCACAGTGGCGGGATCTTCAAACAGTACTATTCCAAGGATCACGGTACCGACGGCGCCGATCCCCACCCAGATGCTGTAAGCGGTGCCGACCGGCAGTGACTTGAGCGCAATGCCCAACAGCCAAAGACTGATAATCATCGCCAAAATCGTCCCAATACTAGGCCACAATCTGGTAAAACCTTCAGTGTATTTCAAACCGATCGCCCAACCGGTCTCGAACAGTCCTGCAATAACAAGAAGTACCCAAGCCATTTTATTTCCCCTTTAACATAAAGGGGTCGTCCCCAATCAATGTTATCGCGGTGAGGTCGTCCTCACTTCGGGCCAATAGTCTAACGTCCCTCTAGTAAAAAATCACACTTTGTTAGTCATTTACTTCACAGAGCTATGCTTTAAGGCATTTATCAGCCTGTCTGCTGACAATATAATCCACGGTAGTTTATATTTAGTTGCTATGTTTAGCGACTCAGTTCAGCGCGTCGCTAACATCCATGTCTATGTTGATTTTCTTGAGGTAATGCCCAATCGCGCCTTTTTTCTTTTCCAGATTTCATACGCCAGCAGTACAATCAAGATAAAGAAGCAGAGTTTAATGCCCTTCTTCTAAGGCGATATAAAACACCCGCCAAAAGCATCAAAATGAGCATTGTAAAGGGGTCAGTAGCGCCGCCACCTGAATAACCTTCCCGGTGAACCACTTTAACCTGTTCCAGGTTTTGTTTAATTTTCTCTTTGAATTTTTGTAACTGTGCATTGAGATTTACAACCATCTTGTCGGTTGCTTGTTCAAAGCTTTTAATACTGTCCTGTCGTAACTCTTCGCTCAAGTTTACCGGGGTTGATCGGCCTTTTACATTACTGGTGCCAGGCGCTCTAAAGAGCATTTTCTGACTCTGAATGTCATACACCGCAGTATCCAACATAGTGCTTGTATCATTTTTCTCACCTGAAACCACATATGCACCAACCAGAGTCCAGTAGGTTAATGACCATAAACCCTCATCGGTAAATTGCACCTGATCGTATGAAACCAGGGCTACCACATCAATTCCATAGATTGTTCTTATTTGTTCAAGGTTTGCAAAACCACCGCCCGCCGTCAGGTATGCAGATGGAATAACTTCTATATCACTGACGAAATCAAGCCCTCTAAAGTTATTCGCCACTTTCTCAAGGAGGTTTGATTTATGGATTTCTGTCAGTGCACTGCCGCCCGCAACACCTGACCACATATTGACTCCTCGAGACCTTGAGGACTGCTCTGGTACAAAAGCGATTCCTACTTTTATAGGGATATTAAGTGTTGGTATTGAGGGTTGTACGACGGTTTTCGACGCCTGCGGGTATAGATAATCTACAACGCTACTTTTTGTTGCAGTACGTTGTCCGGCACACCCTGATATGAGAGCGATTAAAACGGTTATCAGGATACAAATCGACCTTCTATTATTTATGTTCATATTGATCCCTTTCAGCCTGATATATTTTGGCGTTATACAAATTTAACCTGCCAAAACGATGACTCAATGTTTTTTTATGCTAAATGAAGCATAGAAGCACTTTAATTTGCCAACAAGCCGATAGAGAAGATATGAGTCATTTTATAAGAAATCATTTAATATCATTAATTTATCTGGCATTGCTATTTCGCATACCCTAAGATCTTTATTACTACCAAGCTTGAGTCAATATTCCCGGAGAAAAATGTGAAAAAAGAGCAACCTTTTCTAGGTAAAAGAGGCACATTACTGTTTTTAGTGCTTATTAGTGCCTTTCCCCCGTTAACAACAGACATCTATCTGCCGGCGATGCCACATATGGTCGACACTTTTGCGACCACCCAAAGCATGGTCAATCTGACGCTCACTGTTTATTTTATCACTTATGCTGCAGGCCTGCTTTTTTGGGGGCCTTTAAGTGAAAAATTCGGCCGTAAACCCATTCTGCTCACTGGCCTTGGTATCTATATTATTTGCAGTATTCTCTGTGCATTTTCTATGAATATTGAATTTTTAATATTTTCTCGTATGTTACAGGCGTTTGGTGGCAGTGCGGTCACTGTTGTTGCAACCGCTATTGTCAAAGATCTTTATGATGGACGCGAAAGAGAGAAAATTATGGCAACGGTGATGTCACTGGTGATTATTGCACCTATGATTGCGCCGGTGCTGGGGGCGTTTTTATTAAAAGTATCATCATGGCAGATGATATTTGTTGTTCTGGCAATATTTGGAGGGATATCAAGCATTTTTGCATGTTTATATCAGGAAACGCTTGAACAAAAGTATTCGGGATCTATGCTGCGTTCTTGGGGAAGACTGGCAGTGGTTTTAAAAAATCCGAATTTTGTCACCCTGCTGGTTATCTTCTCTATGGCGTCTATGTCAATAATGTCTTTTCTGGCTGTTGCTTCCTATATCTATATTGATGGATTTGGACTAACCGAGCAGGAGTTCAGCTTTATTTTTGCATTTAATGCCCTGTTTGCCATTATTGGCCCGACGCTCTATATAAGAATTTCCAATTACGTCTCGACACAAAATATTGTTTCCTGCTGTTTCGCACTGATGATGTGTTGCGGTCTGATTATCTTTGCCTTTGGGCATTTATCGCCATGGCTGTTCGCATTTACCGTTGCGCCGGCGACCGTGACTGTAATCATCATGCGCGTGCCCGGTGCCAACCTTATGTTGGAACAACAGCAGGGGGATACTGGGTCAGCTGCAGCGCTTATTCAATTTTTTGGAATGATTATGGGTGCGGTTGGTATGATCCTGGTCTCACTCGACCCCGACAGTCTCATTAAAAACCTTGGTACTATTCAGGCCGTGGTCGGTTTTAGCGGTGGCTTTTTGTGGTTTATTGTACGTGATCGTCCCTTTGTCACTGACAATGTGGCGCAGATACCGTAAGCGCAAACAAGTTATTTTTGCGGCAGGCCTTTAATTTTAAATATAATGATTAAAGGCCTGCCTCCATCAATACGGGTGAAAGAGCAGGATTCCCTCGAACTATGACACTGCGCTTCGATTTTTTATCGAAAAAATGCCAAGTCAAAAAATCAGATCATTGCAACTTTATTTCGACCATTATCTTTGGCTTGATACAACCCGTTATCACCCCTTTCCAAGGCTTCTAATATACTTTTATCATTTTTTACATCAAATTGACTGACGCCTAAACTGATGGTGACATTAATGACAAAATTACATGATAGTTGAGTATTTTGCACCGCCAACCTTAATTTTTCTGCCAATTTAAATGCAGAGTGAATGTCGGTTAAAGGCAACAGAATAGTAAACTCTTCGCCACCAAATCTAGACACAACATCACTGCTTCTGGTACTGTTAAGCAATATCAAGGCCAGCGATTTAAGTATTTCATCACCCACGGCGTGCCCATATTTATCATTAATCTGTTTGAAATTATCAATGTCTAACATAATGATACTAATAGGTTTTTTATCTCTAATTGACAGTTCAATAAAATCATTTGCTATCTCATTAAAATATCGCCGATTATAAAGATTTGTAAGGTAATCTCGATTCGCCTGCTCTTTTAATTTATTTTGGATTGCTTTCAGTTCACTGTTACTGGCTTCTAGATCCGCGATGACCCTATTGGTTAAATGCGTTAATGCATCCAAAATCATAAAATGTTTATTATCATAGACATTATAATTTTTATACTCTTCAAGGTCATTGACTTGAGTTTGTATTTTATTTTCAGAAAGCCCTAAAACCGTTAATGAATTATTTAATAGATATAAATTATTGTTTTTTTGAAAAAACTCACCATAGGTGAAAAAACCACAGGTTGGGGCAATAAAATTAAAATGTTCAAGTTCTAAGGAGACTTTTGTTTGTAAAAAGGTGCTTCTACAAATGCAGCTAAAATTAAAAATAACTTCAGGTTTTAATTTTTCATACTCTTTAATGGCCGCTTTGGATCGCTCAATAATTAAATCAACGTTTCCAAATGAAAACCTAACGTTGTCTCCTGTTGCAAAATTAGCCGCTATTTGCATTGAACCATCAGCATATTTATGCGTGAATATATGGCAGAACTGCATTCCTTCGTCATTTGTTATGAGCGGAAACTCAGTAGCGGAAAACGGTAATTTATCGGCAATGCGATCGCCAAAATATTTCCGGTAAACTTTCTCGACAGAAATGCCATCAAGCTCATAGAGACGGTTTTCTTCTATTTTTGTTACCGTCATTACCGGCCCTATCGGCTGCCAACCTAACTGATAATCATTGAACACTCGAAGTATTTGACTGTTTAATGCAACCACAACAGCCCCTTTGTTATAAATTGATTGTTGATTAAAAACAAAGGTTTCTTTTAAAAAACCATTATCACCTGCTACGCCTCCGGCAATAGGTAAAGTTGCATTGACGCTACGGATCCCCTCAACAACACGGGTAGCATTAAGGGTTAAACCGCTGAGAAAAAGAATGCCGGCTTTGATATCAGCCTGATTCATTGATTGCGCTATTCCAATACCTAATTGCAAATCACTGTCATTGCAGAAATGATAATGATTTACTCGAGTCTGTTCAAATTCAGTGATTGAAACAACGATACTTTTTTTGGCTGTTCGACCTGCAAAAATCTCACCGGCAGTGGTAGTACCGATAAATGTTGCCTTATTATTTTTTTCTTCGAAAATTTGTTGTATCGCTTGGATTTCCTCTTTTAAAATAAAACCGCTGAATATTTGTATGAGGGTTTGTTCAACATTAATCGCTGATAAATCGAGATTTTCACGCAACTCTTGGATGTTTTTATATTGTTGGTTTATTATTTTCATACGCTTACTCTTTATAGCTTGACGTTTGAAACGCGTTATCTAACTCATTGATAGGTTGAGGTGTTATTGGTTGTTATACTTATATCAGGTGATCTATTTAGGTACCGGAAAGCCCATGAAAGAAAACTCTTTATTACAGTAACCAGATGTTCTAATTACAAAATAAATCACCAAACTAGCATGGGTTTTAACCTGCAAAATGTACTGGAAATCGATAAATTTCCTATTAATCCCGGCCACCAACTAGGCAGAGATTTTATCCCTATTTAACTAACCAAATTGATATGTCGTTTTCAGGCATAGGTTTCGGGATACCATTGCCCGGTGCAAAATAGCAGCCCCTAGAGATCAATAATTATCCATACTGAGGCGTTTCACCCCCTTCTGCAATCACCTTAAGATGAAATACTTTTGCTAATTCAATGATACCTTGAATAACGGCTTTATCATCCGCATCTATTAGCATGTCTCTGACGAATGATTGATCTATGTTTAACGTCTCGGCGGGTAAACGCTTTAAATACGTTAATAAAGAATAACCTGTACAAAATCATCAATTGAAAAACCTACTCCGAGCTGGTTACGATCTTCCATCACTTTTGAAACTAAGCCGATGTCTTGCAGTACGCTGCTTTCTATAATTTAAAACTCAAAACTTCCAGGCTTAAGATTAGTATGCTGAACAAGCATCTCCTTCAATTCACTCACGAATTCAGCGTGCTATAAATGCAAGGAACTGATATTCACGCTGATTGGAATATCATTTCCCGAAGATAGCCAGATTTGTGACAGCTTAAAGGCAGTCTTGATCGCCCACTTTCCTATTTCAATATCTAATATATCATGCTTAACCGCGGGTAAAAATAGAACGGGAGCAAGCCCCTGTCTGGATGATTCCAGCGAATTAGCTTCGACTATCCTTTATAATTATTCATTATGGTGTTTTAGTGTCACATCTTTTTCTATATCAAAAATATAACTGCTATTTTTCCCTTGCTGCTTAGCCATATACATAGCCTGATCCGCATACCTTAACACTGATCAGGGCTGACACTGTCTAGCGGATAAAAGGTAATCCCTATAATGACTGAAATCTTCAATAATTTTTTTTGAACCACAAGTGTAGCAGAAACCGAGTCAAGCATACGCAACACTACCGACTTGCTGTCGCCAGGAGCTGATAAATTGCCAATGACGACCACAAATTCATCGCGGTCAATGCGAGATAAAGTACCTGCCTCTCGCAGCACATGCTTTAATTGGTGCGCAACTTTTTTCAATAATTCATCACCCACATTATGGCCTTGACTGTTATTAATAATTTTAAATCCAACCAAATCAATAAACACAATGGCCACAAATTTCTTATTACGCAGGCTTTTTACCACCGCCTGCTGAATCCTGTCGGCTGATAAACTTCGGTTAGATAATCTGGTTAACGGCTCGTAATGCGCGGATAGTTTTAGTGTTGCATTCTCCAAATCAAGATTATTTTTTTCTAATTTTCTCCGATTGGCTTTCTGATCACTAATATCTTGAAAAAACTCGTTAGGCGAACGGCGACGCCGTCTTCCTGCGTAACAATAGATGTCGTTCTGACATCTATTGTTCTACCCTTGCCGGTATAGGTTTGTAGCTCAAGGTCATAGCCTATTCCATTATAGATTGCCTCATCTAGAACCTTACAAATAATCTTTTTAGACTCGGATAAAAATAATCGACACCGGCATCGACCGTAGGATTAAATTCTTATGGGGACGTTTCATGTATGCGGTAGGTTTGATCGGTCCAAAAAAATCACCTGTTTTTAAATCTAATCTCCATCCCCCTAACTGCCCCAACTGCTGTGATTCATTTAACAACTCACTGGTTACAATCATTCGTTCTTCGTTATTCTTTCTTTCCGTAATATCTAAGTGCGTACCGATCATTCGCTTTGGCTTACCTAGGTCATCCCTTTCGACTAGTTTCCCCGAAGCCAGTACCTACATATATTTATGCTTCATGCGCACATCAACTTCATAAAACTCGAGTTCACCATTAAAATGTTGTGCGAGTAGACTTTTGGCTTTTTTTAAATCATAGGGGTGAAGGTTATTAGACCAGGTATCAAATTGAATAGGATATAATTCATCAACGCTATGACCAATAATGTCTGCCCAGCGTTTATTAAATGTTAATTCCCCGGTTTGAATCTGCCAATCCCATATACCCACGCCGGTAGCGTTAATAACAAGCTCTAAACGCTCGCTATTATCATCTTGCTGGTTGTCCATCTATGGCGTTTTATTACTCACGGCCTTTCCTGATATAAATTAATGTTCAATATCATTTGTGAATTTTGAATAGGGTGTGCTCTCTGAAAACAGGCAAAAACATCACTAATTTAACTCAAAGACTGCGCTATAGGTGAAATACAGATCATCTACTTTTTGCCTATATTACCTTTTCCATCTCCATCGAGGAGCACGTCATAAATTTTCCGTCTATTACTAAATTGTTTGCACAAAATTCAAACTATGAGTCTGCCACTATTGAGCAAGGCAGATCGATGATTGCTTTTGTTTATATGACGTTGGAGTTATATTCATACAAACCGAAAGGCTGAACAGTCAATGTTTTTCTTGAAAAACAGGTTAATCAAAAATACACATTATCACCAAAGATGATGGTGTATTTGTGGAGTTACACAATAGAAAATATTTTTGACCGAGTGAATTATATGCCTTGGTCTTCTCTTCAGTTTTCATATAGATCGTTTTTAGCGGGGGTTTTCTTTTCTTGAATCATTTTCCGATACTGAGAAGGCGTGACATGACAGTATTGTTTAAAAAGGCTGTTAAAACTTGATTTTGACTTAAAACCCGACTCGAAAGCAATATCCAATAGGGTTGATTGTTTACTCTCTTGACTTTTTAAGCGTATTTTAACCTCTTCAACCCGGTGCTCATTAACGTATTGGAAAAAATTTTTAGAGAGGCCGTTGTTTAATACATAAGATAATGTGCGCCTTGGTATATTCAGCGTCTTAGCAAGGTGATAAACGGAGAACTCAGCTTCCAGATAGGGTTTATCGTTTTCCATATGGAACTGCATCTTAGTTATGATTTCAGATAGTAATGCTTCGTTTATCATTGTGTTGGAAGTTTCTGGCGTATCTTCACAAACCGGTTCATTTTGCTTAAGCTCATTTCTGTCGGTCTTTACTAATTGGGCTGATTGTCGAGTTTTTTTCTCTGGAATAGAGGTTGGATTTTGCTTCACAGGTTTATCAAAATTGAAAACCGGTTTCTGCTTTACACCAAAAAAGCAGAGTAAAATGATAAATGATAAATAGGAAAGCAGATGTAACGTTAGTGGGCTAATCAGGGTAGAAAATGCCGCATTATTTTCATTGGCGATGTTGATCAGTACTAAAAAAGCGAATGAAGTTGGTAACAGATAGATCCATTTCAAGTTAATTTGATTGTCGTTCTGAGAAAAGAACACACCGATCCTTTTCTGGTGTTTAACTAATAGAACCACCGTTAATATTGAATAGCTAAAAAAGAAAAAGGTATGCACTAAACCAAAATTGATCATAAGAGGTTTAGATATAGTCATAAAATAAGAGGCTTCTCCCATTGCGGTGATGGGCATACTCATTTGCTCAGGGTTGGGAAGCATGGGCGCGGTATATGAAGCTGATATAAAGAGCGCATAAAATAGCGTAAAAGGTAACAGATGCAAAAGGTCGAAGGGTTGAAACCTTTCCTTCTCACGGATTAATAGCAATACATAACAGTACAGCAAAGGCCCCTGTATTAAGTTCACGGCTGGATTGGTATACATTATAAACAGCGGAAAAGAGAGTTCAAGGTGAGCCAGCACAGCATGGATGAGAGGAAGAACAAGAATAATTAACCAGCAACAGAGAAGAATATCTGTTCGCCGCTTACGAGACTGAGTCGCTATATTGGTTAAACTAAAAATACAAAGAGTCAAACCAATAATGCTGATTTCCCAGGCAATATCTTCTGCTAGCAACAATTTATATACTCCGCTTTATTTTATAGCTCCTATTTTAATCTGCACTTTTTTGTCTTACAAGTTAGCTGATTAAGGAGTGAGACTTTCGCTATAAGAAGATATTTTGCAATTCCTATGAAAAATTCATAAAAAACGTCCAAACTACGCCAAATGGACGATCTCCTCTTTATTTCAGAGTAAGTTATACCAATATTTTTTTACATTAACATTCGAGGTTAACTTAGATGAACCAGAAAACATCTTTTATAAGCGCAGCTGTGTTATCAGCTTTAGTCTTACCCGTAGCATTGTCCGGTTGTGCAACTAAAGAATCAACCGTTAAGCTCACTCCTGCGGTTGTTAAAGTCAATCCAGCAGCTGTTAAGGTTACTCAGCCAGTATTACCCGATACCGGGCAATCTGTTCAATACGATATCGATGGTAATAAAATGGCGGCTTCTGAGTCCAGCCTATACACAGGTCAGGATGCATCCATTCAGGGTAATGCATTACGCTATCAGGATAATGGTGACGGCACTGTCACAGATTTAAATACCGGGCTAACCTGGCAGCAAGCCCATGACTTTACCCGTCGCAATCTGCAAGACTCGACAGATTATGTTAAAAGCATGACCTTAGCGGGGCATTCGGATTGGCGAGTGCCAACAATAAAAGAGCTGTACTCCATTGCCGATTTCGATGGGCAACTTATTAAACCAGGTGATCAAGGTGTTAGTAAACCCTATATAGATACCGATTATTTCGAATACCAATATGATGAAAGATTAGCCTTTGCCGGTCAGTTCTGGTCAAGCACTGTTTATGTAAAGAATGATGTTCAAAACTTTACTAAACACGGTGGAATACAGGGTGGATTTGGTTTTAATTTCTCTGATGGTCATATTAAATCTTACGAAACAGGTTTGTTTTTTGATGGAACAACGATTCAAAAAAGTGACGGGATGTTTGTTCCCGGCTGTTTCGTGCGTGCGGTAAGAGGCACAACAGCACTTTATAATATGGAATATGTTGATAATTCAGATGATACGGTGACGGATAAATCGACCGCTTTAATGTGGGCGAAAAATGATAGCGGCACAAAAATGGATTGGGTTGAAGCCTTAGAATATGCAGAAAAATCCCAATTAGCAGGGCATAATGACTGGCGATTACCCAACTCAAAAGAGCTGCAAAGTCTTGTTGATTACGATAAAACGACATTTCCGGCGATTAATACCGACTACTTTAATACGACATTGACCTCATTTGAGTCACCTGAAGATGCTTACTATTTTTGGTCCAGCACAACTCAAGGTGACTTTAAATGGACAGCTGATTATGTTTCTTTTGCGCAGGCGTGGAGTAAGAAAAACTCCGATGCAACGGAATTTTTTGATTGGCATGGTGCTGGTGCTCAGCGAAGTGATCCTAAAGCCGGTAACCCGAGTGATTTTGAACAGGCCTCAGAGATGGCATCGGATTACATCTCAATTGATAACTGGGTACGTTTAGTTCGAGATGTAACGCCTTAACTGTTATATCTTTAATTAAAAGAGGAGCACGACCTGCTTCTCTTTTCTTATAAATCATTTATTCAGAAATGAACTTGAAGCGGATAGCATTAAAATCAACTACCTTATTATCTTCTATTTTTATCCCTTCACTACACAATAGCTCAATTTTCGGTCCATGCCCTGAGCATAATTTCTGATCTTGCTATACCTTTTATAACACGATGGCAGAGAACGATAATCGGATTGGTATTCAAAAAAACCAGAAACGAGTCGCACTGTATTAATCATCTATAGGGTGTTTTTTTATTTGAAAATGTTCACGATTAAAGACTTTACTTAAATTGAATGAAATAGAGGAAATATGATGGGCTAACTCATGATTTAACCATAAATAACCAAAGAAATTAAAGTTATTCATATTTTCACTGTTATCAAGGGAGCTAAAAGTTTCATAGGTAATTGCCAGTAAACGGATATCATTTGTTAATAACTGCTCTACCTCCCCATTATCAACCTGCATGCTTAGTTTGTTTATTCTATCAAACAGCTGCCCGGTCGCTTTGATCAGCTGTGGATTTTCTTTGATTGTTTGAATGGCATTTTGACTGTGCCAGTCTCGATTAATTAAGGTTTCTAAAACGCTTAGAACGCGTCGTTCCATAACGACAATATCGGTAATTTCCTGGTCGTCACCCTTCCACTCTTTGTAAATATGGACCATTAGTGCACGTTGTTTTGCCAAGTTAATACTTAAAAACTTTATACTGTGATCATTTAATTGTACATTGCTATGCAGGTATTTATTGTGCATTAGATAATAGTCACTGCTTAACTGTAAAAATTCAGTGACCAGTAATTGGAAGTGGATCAGTGCCCTTGATGGGAAAAAAAGTCGGCTGCAGATAATGCTTAATAACGATCCCCAAATAACATTAATCGCTCGCCACTCGGCAACGGCAATATCACCACTCCCCCCTCCGGCGACTAAAAACAGTGTTAAAGCGACTAAAACCGCAGCATATGAGTACTTACCTTTTACCGCATACATGGACATTGCGAGTATTAACAGTAACAGAAAGTCATGCAGCATCATGTATCCCGCAGGCAGCAGGAAAAGTGCCAGCCCAAGACCGGCACCAATAATGGTTCCACCTAAGCGTTGATTGGCTTTAGTTAATACTGATCCGAGATAGGAGATAGGACCCATTATCACAATAATGGTGATCAGAGCCCAGTTTGAGTGAGGAAAATTAAAAACACGAATAATAACGAGAGCAATAGTACAGGCGATAACAACACGTGCAATATGCAGCATATGTTGATGCTGTACTATAAAACGATCAGAAAGAAGCATTTACCACACTTAATATAATAAAAAGTGGAGAGTATCCTTTTTTAGTCTGTAAACCAATCAAGCTTGGGGTAAACCGCTTTTTTTTATCATCAAATTTTTATGAGTGGCGGTTATTGTGTATAAAAATCCGCCGTAGAAAGCTGAATCAACATGCCTCGGCTCTGCTGAAAAAATGATCGAAGACATTCGGTATATGGGCTATTCGTTTGTTTTTTACAAAATGCCGAAAAAAGTTAATTTTGCCTAGATATCAACTGCTAGCAGAGTAAAAAGAGATCTTTTTCTGACCAAACAGCTAGCCTTTTTTGCATAGTCAAAGACTCGCGATGAGGCTATCGTCAAATCTTATCAATCAGGTGGTTACATAATCAAATAGATTGACGGCTATTTTAAAATACATAATTCATCAGTAAGTCGTATTTTAGCCGTGGGTAAAAAAACAAGATAATACAAAATGAAAGACTTGACCCTACAGCCATTAAGAATTTGACATCGTTCATGAGTTATACATGGGGTTGGTAAAACCATCAGACCTGATTGAGCCTTGAACGATACCATTTAATTTTTTGTAAAAAAATATGCCCAAGGTTAAAGCCATAACTGTTTGAATAAAACCGAACCATAGACCTGTTAAGTTGCACAAAAATCTGCAAAGAACTGGATTAATATTGGCACTAAATAATTACTGAGGCTTATAAAACCAAGAGCAGTAGTCATACAAAATCGCATGGCTACAACGCTTACTTTCTTATGATAAAAAAGCAGATGGGAGACCCCATAGCCCATTTCGAAGCAGCATTCTTCCGTTCTGTGGAAAGTACTACAATGTATACTTTATGGGAATTTCTATTGATTTTGATTTTTATTTGATTTTGATTTTGATTCTGTATTGCAAGACTAAAAATACAGGTATAAAAAACCCAGATTAACTGGGCTTTTTACTGGTACGAGATATTATATTAAGCGGCTTTCTTTTTTCGTGAAAACCCAATCCCGGCCAAGCCCAATGCTAGTAATGCTAGGGATGCTGGTTCAGGCACTGCTACCTGACCGACTCGAAATTCGAAACCTTCACGCATGACCTGAAAGTCACCAGACGTGCCAATCGTGTTTCCGGTAAAAGTCCCTGTACTAAAGTTAGACAATGACACATTAAGCATAAAAGAACCGCTCCAAGAGATTAAGTCTCCGTTATCCCAACCTGGACTAGTAGAGGTTCTGACTCCGAATCTATTGGTGTCAAGGTAAAGGTCATGCAAAGACAATGAATTGCCAGCAACATCTCCAGAAAAGGTATTAGAGGTCGGGGTGATGGCCCCAAAAGACGCTAGTGAATCAAAACCGCTAGTGTTGTTCTCGTCGAACCAGAAGCCATTTCTGGACGTTGTCCCGCCGCTATCAATAGTGTCAGATCCTGAGAAAGTCCATAGCGTCTGGCTGCCTCCCGCGTCAGTAATGTCGAGCACCAGAGTCGCATTAGCAGTACTTGAGACGGCCAGAATGGTCGCAAATGCCAACAACTTTGTAAACGAGCATTTCATTTTAAATCCCTTGTTCTTTGTAAACGTGTATTTCATTTTAAATTCCCTTTAAGTTAAAAATTGAGCTCAAATATTATAAAGCAAAAAACGTGCCATACTTATATCGAATTGTTTTAATTGAGTATTAGTAAATACTAAGCAGGTAAAAAATGCTGAAGTGTAAAATATACCGACAGTTTGATTTTCCTAACGTCGTCAGCTACTTCCTTTTTATCATGAGGTTTGATCACGTATTCTCCTGCCTAATAATGTATTAATCTGCATTCTCACTAATACACATTTAAATTTCATTTATTTTTAATAATGATATGACAACAGACTTATAAAGCAGTTAGATAGACCCAAGGCATGATTGTAAATTGATATTTAATGTTGATAAATGATGCATTTGCATCTATTAAGACCTCCACAAATATAGGCCATAAAAAATTAACTTATGATTTTCAACAAGTTAAAATATCAAGTATGCGGAACTTGTGCACCAAGTGTTCATATAATCTGCAATAAAAGTGGCCACCTGATTGAGCAAGACGTTTATCAGCCATCGGTTAAGTAGATATCTGACTGACAATCCTTGAACACTAGAATTTATTTATGAACACTTATACAATGCAGTGAAACGTTAAATAAAGGTGAACTAGTTGTGTCTGAGAAAGTAATTAAATTCGAATTTGAAAAGCAAAATAAAAACAGTATTCGCTACAAAGAACTACCAGAAAACGGGTCTCCACCTGTTTTAGGATCTATCTACGTTCAAAAATGGTTTGCTGGCGACAGTAAAAATATTGAAGTAACGATTAAGATAAAAGACTAAAGCGAAATGAATCAAGCTAAAAGTAAGACATATTCCATTGCTCAATTAGGCCATTCGGTATTGAGGCAAAGAGCGGCTGAGGTTGAAAATATACTGGCCGATGAATGCCAGCAATTAATTGAGCAAATGATGTTGGCGGTATCAGAATCCGGTGGTGTCGGTATTGCCGCACCACAAATTTATCATAGTATGCGCATTTTTATTATGTGCTCTAAACCCAATGTTCGTTACCCGGACGCGCCATTAATGGTACCAACAGCGATCATTAATCCGGAAATATTGCATTATTCCAGTGACAAGGTAAAAGACTGGGAAGGTTGTTTAAGTGTGCCTAGTATGCGCGGTTTAGTCCCAAGGCATAGTCAGATCACCGTACGATATTTTGACCAGCAAGGTAATGAGCAGCAAAAACAATTAACGGGATTTATTGCCCGTATTTTTCAGCATGAATTAGATCATTTGAATGGCTTAACTTTTATTGACCAATTAGAATCGACGAAAGATTTAATCAGTGAAGTTGAATGGTATCAACAGTTTGCTTCTATACAAAGTTAAACCCACCACAGCAAGCAAAGACCTAAACAAAACTGGAAGGCTAAAACGTTTGAACGCCGAAAGGAAAGTTTACTGGCTAGAAGCTTGAGGCTAGAAGCTAGAAGCTCAATTACTCAATTACTCAATTACTCAATTAACAATCAAAGACTTGATTGAAAAAACTTAAAATCCGTGCAATAAAAATGAAAAAGAAAGGGTCTTGTTAAACTCTATAACAACCCCTCCTTTTAAGGAATTTAAATGTCACAATCTTTTTCATCGGATCTAAATAACCGTCTTCAATGGTCTCTTTTTTCATTACGCTTAGGTGTCTTTATCGTAATGTTAATGTGGACACTGGATAAGTTTGTAAATCCAGGTCACAGTGCACGCATATTGGAAGCATTTTATGGTTTTAGCGGATCAACCGATATCATGGCTTATGTTAGCGGCGGATTACAATTACTGTTAGTGCTTGCTTTTATGGCTGGTATCAAGAAACGCATTACTTATGGTTTGATATTTATAATGCATGGTGCATCTACATTACTGGCATACGCACTATATATTGATGGCTTTAATAATTTACTATTTTTTGCAGCCTGGCCAATGTGGGCAGCGTGTTTTGCACTTTATCTACTACGCGATCAAGATGTGAAATTTATAATTAAGTAAAATAATTTAGCCCGGTATTCCACCGGGCTAAATAAAAACAAGACAAATAAATGCCCTGTAAGCGTTTGATTTAAATTTTACTTTGGGTATTTTATCAAGGGCGACTGAAGAAAGAGAAACCGAAATACAGTTTTTTAGCTGCGCGAGTCATGCTCTTTGAACAGCCAAATAAAGAAAGATAAAAAGTTGTTCAGGGTGTTTTAATATTGACGGGAAGGTACTTATATTATTCAGTTTGCTTTACACATTAGAAGATAACCCATCAAATTCTTTTTACACCCCCTTAAGCAATAAACACGTACTAAAATATTTAGCCCTCAAAGTTAAAGATCAGGCCTTTTAGGTGCTTGGAGATGCTTATTCAGCACCCCCTAAGTCAGTATTCACTTCTGATCTTTAACGGAAGCACAGCTCGATATGCCAAAAGGTAAATAAGCCGGGCACCAGCCGATGCTGCCGGTTAACAGCGGAATTAATCCCACGGCGCCCCACCAGCTCTGAAAATAGACCCCCGCAGCAATAACAACAAGTCCAACAATAATACGCAGGGAACGATCAAGACTACCAACATTATGTTTCATCATTTAACTCCTTAGATTGCTTATAATTAAACCATACACCTAAATTCGTTTTTGATACAGGGTATTGCGGATATCATTTTTAGCTGAATATTCGAGCAGCCCCTATGGCTCAACGGAGCCTAGTAATGAGCTAAATGATGGCTCACAGCCCCTCTCAAATAGACCTATTTTAACGCGTAAAACTTAATCTAAATTCGCCCTCATTTTCTTGGATCAGTAGCTCCTCTAATGAGTCAATATAGTACTGTGCACCAGGTAATTGCTTCGGCTTAAAATGGGTCAGCAAGGCAATCACTGCACAATTTGCCAAATGACCGGCTTTTACCCCTGCGGGAGCATCTTCAAAGACCAGACAGTGACGAGCAGCAAAGCCGAGTTTTTCCGCTCCCAGTAAAAAGGGTTCAGGATCCGGTTTACCTTTTTTTACCTGTTCAGGAGTGATTAAAACCTTAGGCGCTGGTAACCCCGAAGCTTTGATACGAGCGCTTGCCACGGGCAAGGTGCCCGATGTCACAATTGCCCAGGGTATCTGTAACGTATTAAGCTGATTTAACAGCGCAACGGCTCCGGGTAATGCATATACGCCTTGGGTATCCTCGGATTCATAACGCTCTAACCAGGAAAATTCCTGCTCTATTTTGAGTGCATCTGCCCCTTTAAGCAGTTCCATAACAGATTCACGAGCTGGACGACCGTGGATCACCTGCATCACATGTTCAGCATCTAATGCATTACGTTTAGCCCAACTCCTCCAAGCGCGATCCACGACCGCTAGAGAGTCAATAAGCGTGCCGTCTAAATCAAATAAAATTCCCTTAAATTTCATGTTGTTTATCCTAATAATAGTTATTGAAATGCGATCGAAGGCTGAAAGCTCGAGGCTCGAAACTAAATTAATACACATTAAAAAATATTACGCCGGGCTAAATACTAAACGCAACGGCTGGACAGCCAATCTTTTTATTGAGAAAAAATTAACTATCCAGTGCAGAACTTGTTATTTACCAATCTGACTCGGGTTGATTTTTGATGTTAAAACATGATCTTGCCATGAACCCGCTATTTTTAAATATGATTTAGCAACGCCCTCTTTTTCAAAACCTAATTTAACTAAAAGTTTTTCACTGCGCATATTAAAAGGCTTGGATTCAAATAATAAGTGCATAACTTGAATAGGTAGAAAAAGCGGTCAGCTGAATATATGCTAATCGCTTTTTCTCCGGCAAGAGATGCAACAATGAAAACATATAAACAACTGACCTATGAGC
>NZ_JBLIED010000049.1:0-22458 GCF_047632955.1 Psychromonas sp.
GTGGGCGGGAGGCATCGGCTTTTATAGGGTTAACACCTAAACAGCATAGTTCAGGTGGTAAAGTATTTATGACCGGAATTGATCGTGCAGGTGGAATTAAAGAACTGAGATCGGCTTTATACCAAGGCGCACTGTCTTATATATGCCGATTGCCAGATGAAGCCAAAACGGCCAAACAAGCATGGTTGATAAAACTGGTTCAACGCGCGGGTATTAAACGATCCTGTATTGCTTTGGCTAACAAAACAGTTAGAACCGCCTGGGCAATGTTACGGTATGAGAATAAATATGAGCAACAGTTACTATTAGTAATATAGTAAACACGATAAAGAACAACAATAAGCAAAATTTTTACAATAATGATGAAGCATAAACGGTAAGACCAACCTGTTAAAAACCTGTCCAAAGCGAAAGTCATTAAGACTGTTAAGGCGAAGAGGATAACGGGTGCGCAAACATCATAGGCTAGAAAGTAGCTCTTTCATTAAAAGCCGTATATACGACCGCATCTTAATGTTTATGAAAAATCATATTGTAAAATACGTGGAGTCCATATACGCTTTGTGCCCCTTTGCGCCTCAGAAAGATAACTAGCTAAGGCCCCTAAAGCGAATTAGAGCAGATGAGGATTCAGGTTAATACTGAATAAGGATGTTTAAAAGCAAACGGGAAATAATCTGTTTAGCAATACTACGGATAAAAAATCCTACACCAATCCCCTATTTACCAAGGTTCCCGATCCTTTCGTGGCGTAAAGAAGCTAAATAATACCGAAATATCAAATTTAAAGAGAGTCATTACGGAGGCTAATATAGATTTGAAACGATGTGATCTTTGACAGAATATAAATAAGTTTTTTCAGTGTGGATACACTAGTGCCGTGTTCTTAATCCGGTACGTATTAATTCAATAAAAGGGGAAATTTGACATATTTACGCTCCTCACAATAGAGCTACCAATCGGTGGACTTAGTTGTATTTATTGCTCACCATCGTAAAGTTACACTGTAACTCATTTGATCTGTTACTTTAATTCCCCCTTCCCTGGTCAATTCCACAATAATTCCATACTTTTGTAAACTTCATCTGTTTCCAAGTAGGTTGAATAGATCACTATTAACGTAGAAGTGCTCGTTACCAATCGTTACTTTTGTTAACACGCCTAGTTCTTCTAATTGGTTTAAATGACGGCGGGCCGTATTGCGATGTAATTCAAAGGATTCGCTGAAAATATCAACCTTGGTATACGGATGTGTGAATAGATGTAGCACTAGCTCATAGCTATAAATCTTAGGTAACTTATTCCGAATTATTTGTTTATGATTATCCATAAGGTTTAGCAAAGCATTGACATTGTCCAACGTTTCGAGACTTGTGACGCGTATACCTTCAAGCATAAATAAGATCCAAGCTTCCCATTCATTGGTGTTACGAACTTGTTGCAATAGCTTATAGTACATGCCTTTGTTACGGTTAAGGTAGCTTGATAAGTACAGGATAGGGGCATCAAGTAATCCTTGTTTACTCAAGTATAAAATATTTAAGATGCGTCCAGTTCGTCCGTTACCGTCATAGAAGGGATGGATACTTTCAAATCGATGATGGATCAATGTCATCTTCACAAGATCGTCGTAATCAGAAAGAGTGTCATCGTTAATAAACGCCTCAAGATCGGCCATGAGTCTAACTACTTCATCGTGTGTTTGTGGCGGCGTGTAAACAACTTCTTGTGTGGCTTCATTTACGAGCGCTGTCCCTGCCTGCTTCCGAAAACCAGCATTATTTCCCTCGATATGTGCTTGTAGCTTTACGAGTGTATTGTTGGTCAATAGACCTGTGCGCTTAATGATGTTGTACCCATCGAGAAGTGCAGCTGCGTAACTGTGAACCTCTTTAGCTCCTGCCGTTGCGAATTCTTTCACTTTATAGTTACTTTGATAGAGGTCATCTTGTGTCGTGATTATATTCTCTATTGCAGAGCTTTCCTGTGCTTCCCGTAGTGACAAGGTAGCGAGTAATATTTGTGGGTTAGGAAGACTATTAGTCAAGCCTTCCAGCTTACCTAACGCATACTGTGCCTTCGCAGCTGCTTTTAATATGGCTTTACTTTCCAAGTCGCCGAGCTGTCCCAATGGCTTTAAACTATACGTGGCATTCATAATTATCCTTGTTTTTATCTGATATTAAAAGGGCAACAATATGCAGCACCAATTTTGGCTTTTTTTGGTGCGAGTAGCAAAGTACTGCACCACTTTTGGCATTTTTTGGTGCAAGTAGCAAGGTGCCGCACCAATTTTGGCGTTTTTTGGTGCAAGTAGCAAGGTACCGCACCAATTTTGGCGTTTTTTGGTGCGGGTAGCAAAGCAACACACCAATTTTGGCTACCAACCAGTGGCCATTTTCGTACTCATCAATAAAAAGTTACACTGTAACTATCCCTGTGTTTAAAAGTAAAACCTCTTTCAGTCAAATAATTATTTTATAGTCACAATCTGAGCTGTTTAATGAAAAAAAAGTCAATTATAAGAAGAACTTACTAAGACTTCTCAGGATTCGATTTTAAAGGCTATTTTTCTGGGGAATTCCGGTTATTTAACATAAGTGGCATTTCGCGCATTTTTTGAAGGCTACCTAATGGTGGCCTTTTTTGTATCTACCATATTTTGATACTGTTTTAGTACCATATAGGAAATGTAAATAAACTAGAATTAGGATGGTGAAGATCAGGAATGCAAATAATTAGAGGGGTAATAAAAGATAAAAAATAAGGATTGTGCGGTACGCCTTTTATCGAAAAAATAAAATGACAATGAATAAGGTTCGCCCATAGTACGCCTAGAGATACTGAACCCCATGTCTAACCTAAAAGTCCGTCCAATCGAGCATCGGGGCAATGGAGAAACGGTTGCTTGGGTAAACACTGGTATTATTTGGGTTTGTCATTGATTTTACTCGTTTCTCTATCTGTATATGTTGCGTTTAAAAGCAGCGGTGACTGCAAAAAATAAGGGGGTGATCATACACCGTGCGCTTAAGACTTTCAAAAAGAAAGAATTGCCCCGAAAATGGGCAAAAAACCTCAAAAACGGCGAGAGTTTGAGGTCAGTAAACATACAATATGAATGACTCTTAAGCTCAATAATCATTCAATTCAAAGGGGCTTAATGCTATCGGTACAAAATATTGTTCAATCGCCAGGTGAAAGCGTTTAATAGCTAAGTCGCTAGGTGAAAACGCTTTAATCTTTTTAGCAGATTCGATAGTATAAGTAATAATAGCTAAAAGCCTCCTTTGTTGGAGGCTTTTTAACTCTCATTTTCTGCCACTATTACAAGTGTGAATTAATGTCGTTTGTTCGTCGTAATGTATTTGTTTGTTATCTACTTTTAGTTGCCCTGCTAACATCTGTCTTTGCGGTGGGATCAGCGAATAAGATGACTAATGCCAATATGAGTAACGGTTCCATATTAACAATGACCGCACCCGTACTTGCTTGTGAATACTATGATAAATTAGAAATCAGACTAAAATGCCAGCAAGCTTGGAATGCGGTTATTAAAGCCATCAATATTAATGCAAATACGCTCCACCAATGCGAGCGCTTAATAAACGTGATTACGTTATTTCCAGCAACCGCAGTTGCAAAACTGCACAAAACACAGGCATTCTCTCTGGCATTAATGAGAGACGAGCCGATGGAAAACCCGCACTCATTCTCTGAAATATTGTACCGCCCTCCAATCGGATAACGTCTCCATTTCTAATTAATTCAATGTGCTCAGCTAATCAGGATCGAATCTCTGGTTGCTGAGATCGTAATAAAAATACTTTTAGAGACAATCATAATGAAAAAAAAATTCGCACTTATTATCACTCTGCTGCTTAGCTTTACAGCGCACGCAGCTCAGTTTACAGCAGGCCAACAATATCAGGTACTGGATACCCAAGCATCTTCTCAGCCTGAAATGACAGAATACTTTTCCTTCTACTGTCCCCATTGTTACAACTTTGAACCGCTTATCGGACAGGTAAAAGAGCGTCTTCCTGAAAATGTTAAATTTCAGAAAACTCACGTTTCATTTATGGGTGGCAAGATGGGTGTATCAATGGCAAAAGCTTATGCCACTATGGTGGTGCTAGAGGTCGAAGAAAAAATGATTCCTGTTATGTTTAGACAGATTCACGATCTTCGCAATGCACCTAAGAATGACAAAGAATTGCGCCAAATCTTTATCGATAACGGCGTTGAAGCAGCGAAATTTGATGCGGCTTTTAATGGTTTCGTGGTTGATTCTATGCAGAGACGCTTTGATATAGATTTCAAAAAGGCAAAATTAAGAGGTGTTCCAACAGTGGTTGTGAACAACAAGTACCGTCTTACTCCAGATGAAAGTATCAACTCTCAAGATAAGTATATGGAGTTGGTTAACTACCTACTGAAGAAATAATACTGCGTAACTGCGGTTTTTATACGCGGTCTTCAATCGTGATTGAAGGCCGCTTTCCAATTTCTGATTGGCATTGTCGATTTCATTTGAGCATCCATCTGCGCAAGATAGAACTCTTTTAAAAGCCATTCATCCGCTTGTTATTCATGGATCAAAAACCTGTTTTTTGGTTTTTATCCGTCACTACTTATCCTTCCAAATAAATAAGCAGTTACACCCTTTGTATGACAGCAGGTTTTAAGCGCGTTAGATCTTGAAGATCTAGCTATCAAGACTTAAGCCGATTACTTGAATATGGGTTACTTGGTTTAATGGATTCACCCACGTCAAAGAGTTATAGAGTAGAAAAACTAATGGATATTTGCTCTGTTTATTCAAGCGTCGCGATCATCACTACGCAGGTAAACACTGCGCGAATAAACTCACTGGATGAATAGTCTTGAGATCGGTATTCTCTTCAATTTGCCATTTACATGTTTCACAATCGGTAATAGCAAAATCAGCATTTGAGTTTTTTATTTGCTCAAATAAGTTTGAGCCAATCTTCATCGAAACACCGTAATTTTCTTTTTTAAAACCGTAGGTACCCGCTGAACCACAACATTCACTGTTAAGTACAATGACATTTAAACCGGGGATCGAACGTAATAATTCAATGGTGTAAATTGCTAAACCACTGCGCTCTAAATCACAGGGGGTATGGTAGACAATGGTTTTATTGACGGGTTTTAACTCGGGTAAATTACCGTTCATAAACTCGCGTAATAAAAATGAAGTAATAAACTCAAGCTTACTTGAAATCTCGCTGTTATCGACGTTCAGTACATGGGGGTCTTCTTGTTTCAAAGCCAGCGCACAGGTTGATGATGTGGATAGTATAGGAGTATTGAATTGCTCCACAGCCTCGGTCATGTATTTGGCATTAAACTGCGCATTCTTACGGGCTTTGTCATGAAAGCCATTGGCTATCAGCAGTACACCACAGCACTTTTCTTTCTTCAGTAACTTAACGCCGATATTCATGGCATTGAGTGCTTTAACTAAATCTTTACCCAGTTGAGGGTTATTGTAATTAACATAACAGCCATGGAAATAACTGATTTGACGCTCAAATTGAGCTTGGGCATCGGCTTGTTTTTTATACCAGTGTCTAAATGATCCAAAAGAATACTTAGGTAAGGATTTGTGCTTATCAATAGCCACGGTTTTATCCATGATGGTTTTGATAATGATTGAATCCGTAATTTTATTAACCAAAGGGGCAATGGGTGTTGATAATGATCCAAATAAATCGGTGTGACTTAAAATGTAATCACGCATTAATTTAGGATTTATTTTTTTCTTTTCAAACTTGCCACGTGCCACTGCGATAATATCGCCCACATTGACGTTAGAGGGGCAGGAGGTTTCACAGCGTTTACAATTGGTGCAAAGCTTCAATGCTTGATCATAATACTCTGGGCTTTTGAGCCTGAGTCGTTCACCATCGGGACCTGATTCTTTGGGTCCCGGGTAATTAGGGTTAGCTTTTGCAACAGGGCAGTACAGGGTGCAGATGGTGCACTTGATGCATTTTTCAAAACGTGTTGATACTAAATCCATAGTGCTTCTCCGTTATGCAAACTATCGCAGGTGATCTTTTTTGAATGGCTATTCTTGGTGATTGGTAAGAATTGATTAACAGCATGATAAGCAGTACTAATTGCCACACCACTGCCACTTCCTTCTGCGACGGGATCATAGCCACCTAAGTTGGAACCTGCACAAAATAGGTTATTGATCACTTTACCTTTAAGCATTGGATTGAGGGTTTGATTAGTCTTAAGACCTAGTAATCAAAAGGGTTGTGGGTTAGCTGAAAAAATCTGGATTGTACCGAGTACTGCGTTGCACAGGCTGTAATGGAGGTCTGTTGAAAATCCAGATCATCTTCTGTTAAAGTAATAAATAACCCGCTGGTTTCTTCAATACAATGGTTGGTGATCTGTTTGAGGATCTTGTTTTCTTGAATACACTCTCGGGCTGTTTCTTATTAATGCATACCGGTAAAGAAAAAGTAAACTCTAAAAATGGTCTGTTAACCACCTTAGCCTGCGGACCCCGGGAGGCGAAGCTGCATATGCGCTCGAAGGTCCGGTATTTATGGGGGGAGCTTCTATTCAGTGGCTGCGTGACGAAATGAAATTACTGGACGATGCTAAAGATTCTGAATATTTTGCAACTAAAGTTGATTCTTCCAACGGAGTCTATGTTGTTCCAGCGTTCTCCGGCTTAGGTACCCCTTATTGGAACCCCTATGCGCGAGGTACTATTTTTGGTTTAACCCGGGGTGTTAATGCCAATCATATCATTCGAGCAACATTAGAGAGCATTGCTTATCAGACCCGTGATGTGCTGGAGGCTATGCAGGCGGATTCCGGTGTTAAACTCGCCAGCCTACGTGTTGGCGGTGGCACAGTCACGAACAATTTTTTAATGCAGTTTCAAGCAGATCTATTAGATACACCGGTTGAACGCCCGGCTATTACCGAAGTAACCGCATTGGGTGTGGCTTATCTGGCGGGTTTAGCCATTGCTTACTGGGGGGATTTTAGCGAGCTGGAAAATAAAACCGTTATCGAACGTTTATTCACGCCAGATGGGGATCAAACTCAACGTCAGCTACGTTATAACGGCTGGAAGCGTGCACTAAAATGTACACAGATATGGGCTGAACTGCATCATCAAGAAAGTGAATAAAAGCGCTAAAGCTATTTAGGATTATATAAATGGAAAAGATAACTAATATTCACTTCGAGAGTGCTCGTATAAAAGCATGCTTATTTTTTTCAATTCGAAACTAATAAGTATCAGATCACTCTACAACCTTGTTCTTTCATTGCTATTCATTACCATCGCGGTAAACTTATTTCATTAAATCGAAGAAATTAAGATCACAGAGCCAGGAGCAGTGTTTCGTGAAGCAAACTACAAGACATCAGAAAATCATCGATCTCGTACAAAAGAATGGCTATGTCAGTACCGACGATCTTGTTGAACGCTTTAAAGTGAGCCCTCAAACTATTCGTCGTGATTTAAATGAACTGGCCGATGAAAATAAAATACGCCGCCATCATGGTGGCGCAACTACCCCGCTCAGCTCTATCAATACTGCTTATAATACCCGCAAAGCAATGCAGCTAAACGAAAAAGACAGCATTGCAGAAGCCCTAGTTAAATACATTCCTAACGGAGCAACACTGTTTATTGATATCGGAACGACGCCGGAGTCCGTTGCGCGAGAATTAGCAAAAACCCACAAAAATTTACAGATTGTGACTAACAATATCAATGTCGCCTTTATATTAATGGGTAACGAGGATTTTAAAGTTATCCTGGCCGGTGGTGAAGTACGTAATAAAGACGGCGGTATCGTCGGTGAAGCAACGTTGGATTTTATTAAACAGTTCCGCTTAGATTTTGGTATTTTGGGGATCAGCGGGATAGATTACGATGGTTCGTTATTAGATTTTGATTATCATGAAGTGCGGGTTAAAAAAGCCATTATAGAAAATAGCCGCAGCGTTTACTTAGCGGTTGACCATACTAAATTCGGGCGTAATGCGATGGTTAATCTTGGTAATATAGCGGAAATAGATATGCTCATCACCGACCAGCCGCCGCCGAAAGAAATTGCTGAATTATTAAAAGTGCACAGGATCCCCTTTGAAGTCGTGCCATACTAGGGTCTGTTGACCTTTGGAGTGCGAATTTTGTTCAATCTAAAAGTGTTCCGAGCAAGGCATGCATCGCATCGTTCACATAGTTATTTATGTGAACGACGCATAACGCAGCGCAGGACGCTTTTAGATGAACTTACGTTAAGGTTCAAAAAGAAATATCCCTTAAATTTTCTCTGGCCGGTTAATAACATACGGAAACAAAAACGCTGCAACTGCTTGTTTTTAAAATAATAAGCAGTTATCAATCAGAAAAAACGCAATAATAAAGCGATTTAAAGCCGTTTACCCATTGCTCGTCAGCACTGTCCATTTCGTCGGCGTATCCCTCCACTCTAGCGTCATGCCTCACAGTTAAATCTGAATACTTGATGATCTCGACATTCTTTCGGACATGGTAACTATCTTAATAGTGTTTTTTCAAACTCGCAGAGAGTCAAATGAGGATCCTGCCGAGCCTGACTGACTTGATGTCCGCAACCCGTATCGATAAATAATTGCTGCTCCTTTAAAAAAGATTTACTTAAGGGTGTATGACCGGAAACAAAAAAGTCACGTCCACCACTATTGCGGGAATAATAACGATGAGCGGATAAACTAACATTATCCCTCTCCTTACATTACCAGCAGATCTCCCTTTGTCATTATTGCGAGCAATGACAGTTCCTTTTATTTTAGCGCAAACTGGAACAAATAAATTCAATGATAAAGGCAGGAAAGGGAAGGATACAAAAAATAATGAGAATTAAGATCCTCAGTAGTAAGGGAATTGGAGAAGATAATTAAATAATGACACCTAAATAAAGTGACCGCTCAGAAACAAAAACAATTTTATCCAATCAACACAGAAATATTACCGATTATGTTAATATCAGGCATTATTCTAAATAAAATTTAATTATCGCGAGCATCTTTATGCAAGAAACTCTATTACAACGCGCTACCGATATCTGTGCACAAAAACACATCAGATTCACGCCAATACGCCAACAGGTATTTTTACTGATGGCTGAACAAAAAGGTGCGGTAAGTGCCTATGATTTGCTTGAACGATTAAAACTGCACGAAGCAAATGCTAAACCGCCTACTATCTATCGCGCTTTAGATTTTCTGTTAGAGAACCATTTTATTCATCGTATTGAATCCTTAAATGCCTATCTTATGTGTGCTCATTTTGGCTGCGAACACCCAATGCAGTTACTGATTTGCGATAAGTGCCGTAAAATAATCGGGTTAACAGATCCGGTGATAGATGACGCATTTTCAGAGCAAGCTAAACAATATGGTTTTCAAATAACCAATAAGGTATTGGAAGTTCACGGAGTCTGCGCTCAATGCCAGCACCCTTGAGCTACCATTCTCAATGCCTTGCCTCTCATACCCAACGCATTAAATCTCCAAGGCATTAAATTAAAAGTAAAAAAAAACCCCGCTACAAAAAATTGTAACGGGGAAAACTAAGGAAATAACTATGAATTAACCACTATGAAATAACTAATTCATAAGGTTAGTCAGCGCGATTTAAATTAAGTTCATAGGATTTTTAAGAAAGATCAATTCTCTCCTCAAAGTACACTATTTTTTATTCTCTCCCCTGCCCCGCATGACCGAACTTATGCCGTTGAGTTTTTTCAGTAAATTAACTAGCGGATCTGTTACATCATTTTTTAAAATTTACGCAAAAAAAAACGCCTTACAAAAAATTTGTAGGGCGTTTTAAAGTTTTCAACTAACTATACAATAACTATCTTAATAACTATCTTAATAACTAAGGAACAACTATGAAGTTACATACTTCAAATATTAGTCATCGGTAATTTCAAAAAGTTCATGACGCTATAAACAAATATTAGTTAATGTGCTTCGTCCCAATTATCTCCCACGCCCGCATCGGCAATCAGAGGCACATCTAAATCAGCGGCTTTAGCCATAATGGCTTGAATCTCTTTAGTATAAGATTCAACAAACTCTTCTTTAATACTAAAGACCAATTCATCGTGTACCTGCATTAACATCTGCACGCTGCCTGGTTTCTTTTCTGCTATCCAATCCGCCATGTCAATCATCGCTTTTTTAATGATATCTGCAGCAGTCCCCTGCATTGGCGCATTGATTGCGGCACGCTCCGCGGCCTTTTTAAGCATCCCATTACGAGATTTAATATTAGGCAGCTGCAGACGACGGCCTAATATCGTTTCCACATAACATTTTTCATGGGCTAAGCTGCGCGTGTCTTCCATATAGGTAAGCACCCCCGGATAACGATTAAAATATTTATCCATATATAACTGTGCTTCATGACGGCCAATATTGAGCTGTTTGGCGAGGCCAAAGGCACTCATGCCGTAAATAAGACCAAAGTTGATCGCTTTAGCGCTGCGCCTTTGCTCCGTGGTAACCTCATCTAAAGGCACAGAAAACACTTCTGAAGCAGTTGCTTTATGAATATCTTTGCCCGCTGAAAAGGCCGCTAACAAGCCTTTATCCTGGGAAAGATGGGCCATAATACGCAATTCAATTTGGCTGTAATCGGCAGCTACAATTTTATATCCCGGTTGGGCGATAAAAGCCTGACGAATACGTCGTCCTTCAGCACTGCGAATGGGAATATTTTGCAGGTTTGGATCGGTCGAAGATAAGCGTCCGGTGACGGTGACGGCTTGCTGGTATGAGGTATGAACACGGCCGGTTTTTTCATTCACCATTTTTGGCAGCTTATCGGTATAGGTCGATTTTAATTTACTTAAACCACGATGCTCAATAATTAATTTGGGCAGAGGATAAGTTAAAGCCAATTCTTGCAATACCTCTTCGGCTGTTGATGGCGCGCCTTTGGGAGTTTTCTTTAAAACCGGTAGCTCCAGCTCCTCATAAAGAATGGTCTGCAACTGTTTTGGCGAGCTCAGGTTAAAGGGTTTACCTGCCTCTTCATAGGCAAGCTCTTCAAGCTCTAATAAACGTTTGCCGATTTCAGCACTTTGTTTGCCCAATAAGTTGCTATCAATCTCAACACCACCGCGTTCAATGTCGGAAAGAACGGTTAATAAGGGTAATTCAATATCGTTAAAAACAGATAACAACTTAGGTTCAGCTGCTAATTGCTCAAATAAGTGCAGATGTAAACGCAGAGTAATATCAGCATCTTCAGCGGCATAGGGAGCAGCTTCGATAATACTGATTTGATTGAAGGGCAGCTGCTTTTTACCTTTCCCGGCGATCTCTTCAAATGAAATACATTGATGACCAAGATACTTAAGCGCCAGAGTATCCATGTTATGCCGTCCGGTGCTGTCAAGAACGTAGGACTCAAGCATAGTATCGAACTTGATACCTTTTAATTCTATACCGTGATTGAGCAAAACACTGCGGTCATATTTTATGTTTTGACCGACTTTTTTAAATTTGTCACTTTCTAACAAGGGTCTTAGTTTTTCTAAGGTGGCGGTTAAATCTAACTGCTTGGGCGCATCAATATAATCATGGGTCAGCGGTAAATAAGCCGCTTCGATAATCGCTTCCTCTTTACTGCCGGGATTGCTTTGCACAGCAAAAGAGAGGCCCACTATGCTGGCCTCCATATAATCCAGGCTGGTTGTTTCAGTATCAAAGGCAAATAACTCAGCCGCCTCTAATTTGGCAATCCACTGGGTTAACTGCCCCTGCGTATAAATCGTTTTGTAGCCGCTGCGATCAATTTTGAATCCCGAGGTTGTCTCTGAGTTAGCAGTAGCGGTGCTGGTCGAGCTAGTAGCGCTGGAAACAGCACCTTGATGGTTAACCATACTGCCAGTGTCTAACAGCGCAGATAACCAGCGTCTAAATTCCAACTTACCAAAGAGTTGAATCAACGCATCGGTGTCTTGGGCTTTAGGCTTAAAATCATCATAACTTTGCGATAATTCAACATCGGTTTTAATAGTCGCAAGTTGATAAGAAAGGCGCGCCATCGCTTCATTGTCGCTCATCTTTTTAGCCATGGTTTTACTGCCACGGAAGCCGAGAGCTGCTAATTTGTCGAGGTTTTGGTAAATATCATCCATGGAGCCGAGCCCCTGTAACATAGCCAGAGCGGTTTTTTCTCCGACACCTGGTACGCCGGGAATATTATCAACCTTGTCACCCATCAATCCAAGGTAATCGATAATCAATTCAGGTGGAATACCAAATTTTTCATTGACCCCTGGTACATCTAGTACGGTATTAGTCATAGTATTGATTAATAACGTATTCTCATCAACCAGTTGGGCCATGTCTTTATCACCGGTACTGATTAAGGTGCAAATACCCCGAGCACTTGCTTGTCTGGAGAGCGTACCAATAACATCATCGGCTTCAACACCCGGAACAGTTAATATAGGCAAGCCCATGGCTTTGATCACTGCATGTAAGGGATCAATTTGAATGCGTAAATCATCGGGCATACTGGGACGGTTAGATTTGTACTCGGTGTACATATCGTCACGGAAAGTTTTCCCCTTCGCGTCAAAAACCACCACCACATGACTGGGGTTAAATTGTTTTAATAAACTTTGCAGCATGTTAACCACACCATAAACCGCACCCGTTGCTTCGCCTGCGGAGTTGGTCAAATGCGGAGGCGAATAAAAAGCGCGATACAGATATGAAGAACCATCCACAAGGATAAAAGGATTTTCCGGAATAATTGCCATCGGATTGTTACCAATATATGAGAAAAATAGGTTCTGATTATACCGATCCGTTAGCGACTTGGAAGTGTGGGTAGCGGTTACACGAGAAGTAATCGCAAATACATCTGAGAAAGTTTTAATCTATGAGCATTTGAGTGATTAAAAAACCGGCCGATAAATTTTCATTGTTAATAAGTTTACCGCTATTTGTTCCGCGTCAGGTGGATTATTGTAGAGGAAACACTTAAATGCCTACCGGTGAATGTAAGTGCCTGTTCACTTTCTCTACAGCCTTAGCTGTGGATAACTCTGTTAATTGTTTTTAAGATAATTTAGACTGTAACAATTAATGTATTTTAATCATTAATTTTCAATATGTTATATATTAAGTGTGACAAAAAAATGCACATAAGGGATTTTCCGATATGTGCATAACAAAAATAATTTTTTAAATCAGGAATGTTCGATCACTTTATATGGTTATAAACCGGATTGGCGTACATTCTTAATACGATTTCTTGTAACTCCGGTTTAACCCCCTGTAAATGGGTATTAAAGAGCGCTTTGTCAGCCGCAGCAATAGAGGGTAAATCTTGCTTAGCCGCAATAAAATTAGAAGCGTGTAAATGATAATTTGAATAAATCTGACGATCAATTTCCTGTGCAACCGTCTCTGCATCGCTAAATTCACCTTTTAGCGGCTGTCCGAAAGCCACATGAACCCGCCCTTTTTGGCCGGTAATACCGCGAACAATACTTTCTATATCTTCAAATTGTGATTTTTTATACTCACCAAACTCTGCCTTGTCATAAAGTTCCTGCGCCTTTTGCTGATCACAGGGGTCAAATTCATAGGAAACAGCAACAGGCACAATATTCAGTTTATTAATGTAATCAGAGAAACTTGTTTTTTGTTTTTTACCGTTGACGTAAAACATTTTAATAATAGCCGGCTCAGTTTTATCAAAACCATCCTTTGCCCGCCCTTCTCTTTGCGCAATCCAGATATTACTTTCGCCCTGTAAAGAACTGAAAATATAATCCGATAAATGGGTCAGTGATTTCATTATTTCACGCATACCCGAGACAGAGCGCTGCACAATAAAACTTTTGTTCATGCGCATCAAATCGGCAACATAGGGTTTACTTAAGAGATTATCTCCAATAGCAATACGCACGGTTTTAAACTTTTCTGAATATAAAGCCCAATTGACAAAAGCAGGATCCATTGCAATATCTCTATGATTTGAAACAAAAAGGTAATTTTTTGCAGGATCAAGCTTATCAAGACCGGAATAGGTAAAGCTGGTTGTCGTCGATGCAATCATGTGTTCCATATAACCGCCAACCACTTCTTGCATCTCATCAATGCTGTTAATACCGCCCCATTTATATAAAAAATAACGGCGCAGTAGCGGTTTTAATAAAAAGCCCGTAAATTTAGCAATTTTAGAAAAACGGAAACAGATAATGGCATTGATAAATTCATCGTTACTGATAATGCGTTCAATGGCAGGTTGGATTTCATCATCGTTATAAGGACGGATATCACTAAATTTATCTACTGCGTTGGGCATTTTCATACTCTCTATAAAATATATCGGCGCATTTTACCTTCTTTTAAAGGCTTCAGCGAATTTAATTAAATATGAGTAGGGTTTAATGCTGATGACAATGCGATATATCAAAAAAATCATATCGCTCATACTAAAAGATATGCGTAAATTACTTGAAGATACAGATTCAGAGACCTACTCGGACGATGACTAAAAGAAAAACAGACTGCTAATGCACATTCTTTTTTCTGATAGCCAATCCATACATTTATCCTTGTTAAAATGGCTTGGCCATAACAAGAGGGTGAAAGGGTAAATTAAAGAAAGGCAAATGCATCGCCATAGATATGTTCCAGCAAGGCGCCTTGTTTGACAAAATCTTCCCGAGCAATTTTTGCCATTTCAAATCGTCCAACAACATAAATATCAAAAGCGCTTAGATCTTTAAACTCATTTAAAACAGCTTGATGTACATACCCCTGATGCCCCTGCCACTGTGCTTCAGGTAGCTCAATCACAGGATGAAAGTGGATGTTTTTATGATCGTTCGCCCAACCACAAGCCTCGTCTGCAAAATAAAAGTGTGAGTATTCTTTTACCCCCCAGTAGAGATAAACCGGATTTGTTAATTGCAGATTGACAATTTGCTCGAGCAGAGATTTTACATATGAAAAACCCGTTCCCCCCGCTACCAAAATGATGGGCCGCTTCGAGCTTTCTCGTAAATAAGCAACACCATTGCCAATTTCAGCATCAACCCGACCTTCATCCTGCATCTTTTCAATAACCTGCATAGCATAACTATTTTCTGGTGTTGCCCCTATATGCAATTCAATCTGATTTCCTGTCGGCGCGTTCGCTATTGAAAAATGACGTTTATCATTTTCCCCCATCACAATTGAAATATATTGCCCGGCCTTAAAAGAAACCGGCTCAATGGGTTGCAAAAATACGCGATATAAAAAAGCATTTAACTTTTTGATGGAAGTGATATTACAAGTAACAGGGTGCATTAATTTCTCTTTATAGAATAGGTTCCAGAAAAACAGGAATGTAACAAAAGAATAACATTTAGATTATGACAGGATATCTAAATCTTTCCAAAGATCATCTATTTTTTCTTTTACTTCTTTATCCATCTCAATAGGCACACCCCATTCCCGGTCCGACTCTCCAGGCCATTTATTGGTTGCATCCATGCCCATTTTTGAGCCTAAGCCCGAAACAGGAGAAGCAAAGTCTAAATAATCAATGGGTGTATTATCTATCATAGTGGTATCTCGCGTGGGATCCATGCGGGTGGTAATGGCCCAAATAACATCATTCCAATCACGCACATTAACATCATCATCACAAACAATAATAAACTTGGTGTACATAAATTGGCGCAAGAAAGACCAAATACCTAACATCACTCTTTTAGCATGACCCGGATAACTTTTTTTAATGGAAACAACCGCCATACGGTATGAACACCCCTCAGGTGGAAGATAAAAATCCACAATTTCGGGAAACTGTTTTTGCAGAATAGGAACAAAAACTTCATTAAGCGCAACACCTAAAATGGAAGGTTCATCGGGTGGACGCCCGGTATAAGTGCTCAGGTAAATAGGATTTTCGCGATGCGTCACATGGGTCACTGTCATGACCTGGAAATCGTCAACCTCGTTATAATAGCCAGTATGATCACCATAAGGGCCCTCTGGCGCCTCCTCTCCCGGCTGCAGATAACCTTCTAATATTATTTCGGCGGTGGCGGGAATATCCAGATCATTGCTTAAGCTTTTTGCCACTTTAGTGCGCGAGCCACGTAATAAGCCCGCAAACGCATATTCTGACAAGGTATCAGGGATTGGAGTTACCGCCCCTAAAATCGTTGCCGGATCAGCGCCCAGCGCAACAGAAACAGGAAAAGGTTTACCCGGATTAACTTCTTGCCACTCGCGAAAGTCAAGCGCACCACCCCGATGAGATAACCAGCGCATGATTATCTTATTTTTTCCTAACAACTGCTGGCGATAAATGCCTAGATTTTGACGTTTTTTATAGGGACCTCGGGTGATGGTTAATCCCCAGGTAATCAAAGGTGCAACATCTCCCGGCCAACAGGTCATAATAGGCAGCTTGGTTAAATCAACCTGATCACCTTCCATCACCACCTGTTGGCAAGCAGGTGAGCGTACTTTTTTGGTCGGCATATTTAACACTTGCTTAAATATTGGCAGTTTTTCCCATAACGATTTAATGCCTTTGGGTGGCTCAGGCTCTTTTAAATAAGCCAACCACTTACCGACTTCCTTTAAAGCGGCAACATCATCCTGACCCATCGCCAATGCCACGCGCTGAGTTGTACCAAATAAGTTAGTCAGAACAGGGGTATCAAAACCTTTCGGGTTTTCAAATAAAAGAGCGGGTCCACCGGCGCGTAAAGTACGATCTGATATTTCCGTCATTTCCAGATGAGGATCTATCTCTTGTTTGATACGTTTTAAAAGTCCCAGTTCTTCTAATTGCCCGATAAAGTCACGTAAATCATCAAATTTCATAAGGGATCCAATTTATTATGGAAAAAAAAAGAAAAAAAACGCTACTTAAAAGTAGCGTTTTTTTAAACAATAAAAGCCGATTATTTTGCTTTTTGATTTTTCATCGCATCAAAGAAATCATCATTTGTTTTGCTTAACCCGAGCTTGTCAATCAAGAACTCAGTGGCACCAACTTCGCCCATAGGATGAACAATTTTACGCAGAATCCACATTCTTTGTAGTTCATCTGATTTGGTAAGCAGTTCTTCACGACGAGTACCTGAACGAGTGATATCAATAGCAGGGTAAACGCGTTTTTCAGCCAGTTTACGGTTTAGATGAATTTCAGAGTTACCGGTACCTTTAAACTCTTCATAAATAACTTCATCCATTTTAGAACCCGTATCGATCAGCGCGGTTGCAAGAATGGTTAGACTGCCACCTTCTTCAACATTACGAGCCGCACCAAAGAAACGTTTAGGACGTTGCAGAGCGTTAGCATCAACACCACCTGTCAGTACTTTACCTGAACTTGGTACAACCGTATTATAAGCACGTGCCAAACGAGTGATGGAATCAAGTAGAATAACCACATCTTTCTTATGCTCAACCAGACGTTTTGCTTTTTCAATAACCATTTCAGCTACTTGAACGTGACGACTTGCCGGCTCATCAAAGGTTGATGCAACCACCTCGCCTCTCACTAAGCGGCTCATTTCGGTTACTTCTTCCGGACGCTCATCGATTAATAATACAATTAATACGGCTTCCGGGTAATTAATACTGATACTTTGAGCAATATTTTGCAGTAACATGGTTTTACCCGCTTTCGGCGGTGCAACGATCAAACCACGTTGTCCTTTACCAATTGGCGAGACTAAATCCAAAATACGTGCGGTGATATCTTCAGTACTACCACTACCATTTTCTAAACGAAAACGCTCATCAGGATGAATTGGCGTTAAGTTTTCGAAAAGAATTTTATTGCGGGAATTTTCTGGTTTATTGAAATTAACTTCAATAATTTTCAATAATGCAAAATAACGTTCACCATCTTTAGGCGGACGTATTTTACCATCAACACTATCACCGGTCCGAAGATTGAAACGACGAATTTGACTTGGCGAGATGTAAATATCATCAGGGCCAGCGAGATAGGAGCTTTCGGAGCTTCGTAAAAAACCAAAACCATCTTGCAGTATTTCAAGCACACCAGCGCCAAAAATATCTTCTCCACTTTTAGCGTGAGCTTTAAGAATTGCAAATATAATGTCTTGTTTTCTTAAACGAGCTAAATTTTCTAGCCCCATTGATTCCCCAAGCGTAACAAGCTTAGAAACAGGTGTATCTTTTAGTTCGGTTAAATTCATAAGTTTTTTAGGTATGCAGCTTAGAAGTGAGTGAGTGTTAAATGATTGATGTCAAGAATAGATTTGTTTGTATTTTGAGCTCAAGGGTAGCACTTAAATATCAGAGAGTCCAGATTGAACATGCTGCAAATCACAACTTGTTCAATCTGTATTCAATTTATTAGATATTAGCATCCAAAAATTCAATAAGTTGGGTTTTAGAAAGGGCACCTACTTTAGTTGCAGCAACTTTCCCGTCTTTAAATAACAACAGGGTTGGAATGCCACGAATACCAAATTTAGGCGGAGTATCACTGTTTTGGTCAATATTTAATTTACCAATAGTAACTTTACCTGCGTATTCAGTCGCAACTTCCCTAAGGATAGGCGCTATCATTTTACAAGGTCCACACCACTCAGCCCAAAAATCAACTAAAACAGGACCTTCGGCATTAACTACATCGTCTTCAAAACTTGCATCACTTAACGTTACGATATTATCGCTCATTTTTATCTCCAGAAAAGAATTACTAATCGTTAATTACTATTATATAAATTAATTTTTAATATTTGAATCGAACTCAATACTTATTGTAAGTATAAACTGCTATCATTTGCAAATGAATAAAACACATCTAACTCAAACAAAATTTGCAGACCTTCCTTTAGAGAAAAGTCTAATTTCAGGTTTAACGTCGCAAGGTTATGAATATTGTACTCCTATTCAGGCTTTGTCATTGCCGATCACCCTTACCGGGAAAGATATAGCAGGACAAGCTCAAACAGGAACAGGTAAAACACTTGCGTTTTTACCTGCGGTATTTCATCACCTATTAACCAATGCACAACCTGAAAATCGCCGCAAGAACCAACCTCGGGCTATTATTTTAGCGCCGACACGTGAGCTTGCAATCCAAATACACAAAGATGCAATGATCCTTGCTGACATGTCAAACATAAGCTTAGGTTTAGCATATGGGGGCGAAAAAGTTGAAATTCAACATACTAAGCTCACAAAAGGCGTTGATATTTTAATTGGTACCACGGGCCGTACGATCGACTTTGTTAAACAAGGCGTTATCGATCTCGGTTCTATCCAAAGTGTTGTCCTTGATGAGGCAGATCGTATGTTTGATCTTGGCTTTATTAAAGATATCCGTTATCTGTTCAGACGCATGCCAGAGGCCAAAACACGTCTTAACATGTTATTTTCAGCCACCCTGTCTCATAAAGTTCAAGAACTTGCTTTTGAGCATATGAATGATCCCGAGCGTATCCAGATTGAACCGGAACTAATGACATCTGCGAATATAACGGAAGAACTGTTTTATCCTTCAAATAAAGATAAAATGCTACTTTTATTAAGCTTAATAGAAGACGACTGGCCTGATAAAGCGATTGTTTTTGCCAATACCAAACATACCTGTGAAAAAGTATGGGGTTATTTAGCGGGTGATGGTTTACGAGCCGGCTTATTAACCGGTGACGTGCCTCAAAATAAACGTATTAAAATTTTACAGCAGTTCACTGACGGTGAAATTGATATGTTAATTGCAACCGATGTAGCAGCCCGTGGTTTACATATCCCTAAAGTATCACATGTTTTTAATTTCGATCTGCCCGATGATTGTGAAGATTATGTACATCGAATTGGTCGTACCGGACGCGCTGGTGAAAAAGGTTTAGCTATCAGCTTCGCCTGTGAAAAGTATGTATTTAATCTTCCGGCAATTGAGGAATATATTAAACATTCTATTGCTGTTAGTGAATATGATAAAAAGGCACTGCTGGACTCTTTACCGGTCATGAAGGTAACGAAGTACAAAGCACACTCTAATAGCCGTAAAGATAATTACCACCGTACTCATAAGCGATAGAATGACCAAAAGCCGCTATACCATCATTGATCTTGGATCAAACAGCTTTCATATGCTGACCGTTGAAAAGACCAATAATGGTTTTAGTGTCTATTCTAAATCAAAGCAGAAAGTACGCCTTGCTGCCGGCTTAGATGAACAATATAACATCAATCAAGAAACCATCCAGAAAGGTCTGAATTGTCTGGCCGACTTTAAAAATGAGCTGAGTATTTTACAGCCGGTTAAAGTCCTTATTACCGCCACGGCTGCATTACGCCTGGCGAACAATAAAGACGTTTTTATAAATCAGGCAGAAAAAATATTGCAGCACCCGATTAACTTAATATCCGGTCTGGAAGAAGCGCGGATAATTTATAAGGGTGTTGCATATACTGAAAACACTTCACTCCCGCTGCTGGTGATTGATATAGGAGGCGCAAGCACCGAATTAATAATAGGCGAGGGTTCGACAGTAAAAATTGCTCACAGTTTGAATATGGGCTGTGTTACCTGGTTAAAAAGATATTTCCCCGATCATCAGCTCAATGAAGAAAATTTCAGAAATGCCATTGAAAATGCAAAAATTATAATACAGCCACAGGTACAACAATATTTAGATCAAGGCTGGTCGCTTACTATGGGCGCCTCGGGCACCATTCAAGCGGTTCAGGAAATAAACAAAAAACAGAAATTAAGCGCTGAAATCAACCTGCAGCTTTTATATCAGATCAAAGCATTGTGCCTAAAATCCGGAACGATTGAAAATTTACATATTGATGGTTTAAACTCATCCAGAAAACCAGTATTTGCCAGTGGACTTTCAATACTGATTGCACTCTTTGAAATATTAGCTATCCCGTTTGTACAGTGTTCAAAAGGAGCCTTACGTGAGGGATTAATTAGCATTTTATTCTCAAACAGCTCAGAGACTACTCTATCCATAGAGCATTAGGGCCAACAACATCGTTGAATTTTAAGTACCCCATTACGATAGGAAATTATTCTGAATAATCAGTTTTTTATCACACTACAAACGTATCAGCACTCTGTATGCAGTAACGCAACGATAAACACTGTAACTTCACCCCCTCTACAGCAACTAATAACATTGCGCATGCTCATACGGCCTTATTTAACCACGACATATGACTGATATCTTTAACCCGTTTTTAATAGAACGGAAGTCATTCCAGGCATCTGAAATACTATCAACGATATTTTCATATTCACTAAAGCATCGGTTGACTAAATGGTGTTGCCTTAGCCAACTCCATACTTGTTCTATTAGATTTAATTGTAGAGAGTAAGACGGTAATTTTATGGTACTTAAATTATCGAACGCTAATCCATTAATTCAATATGCCAACTTGCACCATCCATTATCACTACAGCATGCCGTCCTTTCTCGGTTGCATCTGATATTAGTTTAAGGTGCTCTAGCATTATTTTTTTAGACAGATTTTGGGGGTTCAATGATTCTGTCTTACCATTAGTTGCGCATATCGCACCATAAATATGTGCATATTCAAATTGCTGTTGTTTAGTTGCATCAGGGCGAGTGGCTTTTGGTGCCCACATTCTTGTTGTTGTATTTTGCTGCACTATACACGCTTCATCTTGAAACCAAATATCAACCCTATCCGTTGGTAGGTGGCCAGGGATCTTTGTGATCGTTTTAATCTTTATTTTTTTTAAATCCGCGACTTTTTCTTCATCATATATTGGATGCGACACACACAGTTCGGCATGCGCTTGTTGTAATGGATTGTGCGAACTGACACTTAAATAAGACGGCTATTAAATTTAATAATCTATCCATTATGCTCCTTCTCCCTTATTCGCCAGAGCTTAATCCTATTGAATAAGTATGGGCTTGGTTGCGAGAAAATGACTTAGCAAACTTCGCATTCAAAAATCATGAAAATATAGTTGATCAAGTGAGTCGAGGTTGGAATAATTTTAGGCATTAATTTGACCATGTAAAATCACTTTGCCAAAGAGATTGGGCCAACCTGATCACAAATTAAATTCTTTTGGTGTTATACAGGGCACGCAGTGCTTAGCCCGTTCGTGACACTCAGCTGCCGCTGAACAACAGGGGTCACAGACTTCCCCCGCTCGTAAACCAGTGCTTCCGCACTACTCGCCCTCGACTATCACATGAAAGGAATGCTACTGCGTGGCTACTTTTTATAATTCCCATTTTCGAGTAGTCATCGCATCAAGTGCTTAAACGAAAAAATCCCTGCTGACGTAGTCAACAGGGATTATTCGTTTATTAGGCGCTTGGCGATGACCTACTCTCACATGGGGAGACCCCACACTACCATCGGCGCAATTGCGTTTCACTGCTG
>NZ_JBLIED010000050.1:0-21960 GCF_047632955.1 Psychromonas sp.
TGTAATAGTGAAGCTCAATGATAGACCAAGAAGGAAACTAAATTACAAAACACCAGCCACATTAATGGCTGAACACATGGTGGCTATAGCTGCTTAGCGGTTATGCACTTCAACGTTGAATCTGCCTTATCTAATAATATCCTTTTACGCTCTAATCTCCAACGATATGCTTTAGTCGTCATGCCGATATTACGAGTCGACTGCCCGTACCCTCGGTTAATAGCGCCAAACCCGGCGGAATATATTGCATCGGTCACACCATCACCTTTTTTTAATGAGTGCTTGAAATGGCGCATACGAACGGCATTTCGGTAGACTTTAGGCGATATGCCTAATGTTTTTTTGCCTATGTCTTTTATTTTAAAATACTGGAATTATCCGGCGCAACCAACGTTTTATTAGTCACATTGCTGGTTCCTGTTTCTGCTATTTTGTTGGGTTCACTGTTTCTAAATGAGTCTTTGCAAGCTATCCATTTTGCTGGAATGTTATTGATTGCACTGGGCTTGTCTGCTATAGATGGCAGGTTGTGGAAGCGCAATAAATTAGCAAAGGCTTAAGTCTCAATATTAGGAACGGGTTAATTATGGATAAAAAAACGATAGAGAGTGGAATGCAGGCGCTTAGCCTGATCGATCAAAATATTGAAAAAGCATTTAAAGCGTTAGGGCCACCACCGCCGAGAATACGTCCACGGGGATTTGAGACTTTCCTGTCTATCATTGTTAGCCAGCAGTTATCGACCAAAGTAGCGACTGTCATTATGGCGCGTGTGGTTGCGCTGATGCAGAACGTCACTGCCGGAGGGCTTATGGTCATTGCAGATCAAGATCTTCGCGATGCAGGTTTGTCCTGGCGAAAAATAGAATACGTAAAAGGTTTAGCTGCAGCCATTGTCGATGGCAGCTTTAATGTAGATGAATTAGACAGCCTGAGTGATGAAGATGCAATCAAGGCGATTACAAAATTGAGGGGATTTGGCCGTTGGAGTGCTGAAATCTATTTGATGTTTTCTTTACAGAGACAGGATATTTTCCCGGCTGATGATCTGGGAATATTAGTCGCCTTGGGTCAGTTAAAAGGACTTGCAGATAAACCGACACCTAAGCAGGCTCGTGAAATGGTAAGTCATTGGTCTCCATGGCGAAGTATCGGCGCGTTATTTCTTTGGCAGTATTATCATAAACCTGATTCAGTAAAAAAGTGAAAGACGGACACTGTCGAAGTTGCATCAATATGCACTCGCAGTTAATTACAAAGAGGTGTGATTTTGATTGCGATTGGGGTAAGCGCGCATTAAATTTTTGAGTCGATTAAATAGCAGAGTAAAAACTAATCTTTATGCAATATTATTTATAATTACTCAGACTAGGTAATAGCGCAAAACCTAGGACATTTTTATAACAAAGAGATTTTTATGAACACTCAACACATTGGTAACTTGGTATTAAGCCAACAGCAGATTCAACAAGGTGTTGAAAAGGTAGCAAAAATTCTTAACCACAAATATCAAGATGAAGAAGTTGTGGTCATTACCATTGTTCCCGGTGGGATTTTATTTACTGCAGACTTAGTTAGACAACTTACGTTTGATATCAATATGGACTATATTTCTTGCCCGCACACGCCAGGAGACAGTAGTAACAATTCATCGATTATTTTCCACCAGAATATCGATATAAAAGGAAAGCACGTCATTCTCATAGACGATGCCATTGAATCTGGCGGTACTATGAAGCGTTTAGCTGCCTTTATCTCTGACGACTTTGCAGTTAAGTCACTTTCAATCGCAACCTTATTTGTAAAACCGGGTCGGGTCGATATCCCGTTCACACAACACTACGCTTATCAAATGGATAACGATGATTTACTGGTCGGTTACAGATTACCATGGGAAAATAAATTTAGAAATGTGCCGTATATATCAAAACTTATAAAATGACTAAATTAACTTCGACACCACGACACAAGCTTGCGGGAAAAGCGTGCGTAACGTCAGTCCAAAGTTGAACTATATCGGCCGTTTTGGGGCAGGAAAGAATTTCATTTTCACCTGTTATTTTGTAAAAGAGTTGAGTAATAGGCGTTTAATGCCAGTATTCGCTCCCTCATAGCGATCAAAACAGAGGCAAATGAGGGAAATATGAGATAAGCATATTTTAGAAATTAGTTGCTAAATCCTAAAATTATTTTATATAAAGAGTGTGCATCATCACTACCACAAAGCTCACGTATAGAGTGCATTGCTAAAGTAGGAAGTCCAACATCAAGCGTATCAATCCCAAGTCTTGTCGCAGTTAATGGACCGATAGTTGAACCACATCCCATATCACTTCTTGTTACAAACTCTTGATACGGCTCATTTACAGCGTTAGCCACATTCATAAATCTTGAAATAGTTGTAGAGTTTGAAGCATATCTCTGATTTGCATTTATCTTTATAACACTGCCTTTATTTATGCGTGGAGCATGATTAGCATCGTGTTTGGACGGAAAGTTTGGATGGATTGCATGTGCATTATCAGCAGATATTAAAAGCGAGCCTCTTATCATCTGCATATAGTCCTCATAATCGCTATACATTCTTCTAAGAGTATTTTCTAAAAAGCTTCCACTTGCACCACTGGTTGACTCACTGCCAACCTCTTCATGGTCACTGGCAATAAACATCATAGGTTTATCATTATTTACACTGCATATACTTAGCAGTCCAACATAACAACTAAGCAGGTTGTCTAACCTTGCGCTCGCTATAAAGTCATCATTTAAACCTACATATGAAGCATTCGCTGTATCGTAAAAACTAAGTTCATTGGCATAAAGCGCTTTAACATTGCGAATCCCCAACTTCTCAAGTTGCAATTTCAAGAAATCATCAAACTCAAAATAATTATTTGTTGTAAGGACAGGTGAGATATCTGTCTGCTTATTGACCGTTCTCTCTTTATTAGCATTCTCATCCAAATGAATGGCAAGTGATGGAATAATAGCAATAGACTTTTTAACATCAATCAAAACATTTTGAATAACATTTTTAGAATCAAGATAAGAAACACGCCCTGCAAGTGAGAGATCTCTGTCAAACCAAGGATTTAGTAAAAGACCGCCATAAGGCTCAACTGCAAATTTCACCACGCCATGCTCTTTAATAACGGGTTTGGGCTTTAGTTTTATATTGGGTGAATCCGTATGAGCACCCACTATTGTGTGGTTTTTGTCTTTAGGATATGTAAAAGCGATAACAGAAGAATCGTTGCGTGTTACAAAATATTTATTACCCTCTTTCAACTCCCATTTTTGAAGTTCATCAAGCTTTATAAATCCAGCATTCTCTAATATCACGCTCATATTTAAAGTGGCATGAAAAGGTGTGGGAGACGCATCTAAAAATTCTAAAAGTCCTTGGTTAAAATCTTGTTTATTCATATTTGAATCCTTCAAAAGTATAAGTGATAATTTAACGCTACATTCTTTTCGAAGTCAAAGATGACTGCGTTTTAAATCAATTTAAGCATTCGTAAGAATTCACTTTCAGCCTGATGTTTCACTATTATTTAGCCCTATTTACACCACGTTTAAGTTAAATAGTCGCTAGTCCTTATCGATAGGACTTTGGGGTAGGATTTTTTATTCGTAGTTTTGTTAAAAAGGTCATTTTCCGTCTGCTTATAAACATCTTTATCCACTATTAATCTGAATTTTTATTGCGAATTATGATGAATTAGCATCTGCTTTAATTCGTTACGGGGTGTTTGAGAGTTAATGTATTCGTGCCTGCTATACCGGCCGCAGGTCCGCTACAGCTTTTTTCTAGGCACAAAAAAGCCCCGACGGTTGCCGAGGCCCTATAAATTAAGCTGTGAACATCTTAAGCAGATTTCTTTTTACGTGAAAAGCCAATGCCAGCCAGTCCAAGACCTAATAGCATAATACTAGCTGGTTCTGGGACTGAAGTTGCTGAAGAAACCAAAAATGTTCCAAAGTTACTACTAGCCTGAGAATCAGCAGACCCCCATCGATCATAGCCGAAGAAAATATCACCGCCATTTTCATAGTCGTGTAATTGAACAGTCAAGTGGCGACTTCCAGACAAAGATGATGTATAAGCAATAATTGATTGGTAATCAGGATCTGGTCCAGCACCATAAGTAGTACCGAATAAGTCATAAAATATTGCAGCAGGCCCATTTCCGGCTCCAACGTTTACCCAGCTCGAAGATGTGGTTAATACAGTTGGGATGTAAGTGTTGAATAAACCTAAAACTTCAGTACCGGTTGCTACACGATACCCTTCATTTACACCTCCGCTTAAAGTTGATGCAACGGCTTGATCGTAAGAAAGCCCATCTGAGTACGACATATCTCTCCAGTTCAGACTGGCAATATCATCAGTAAAAAAACCAGTGTTATCAATTAATGTTGCGTTAACTGAACCTATAAATGTCAAACCAACCAACAAACAAGCTATTTTTTTCATTTTTTTCTCCAAATTTAATAATTAATGAATTAACAAATTAAGAAAAGCAATAAACGTGCCATATTTATAAGTAATTGTTTATAAATCATTTTAATTTATTTTAAGATGCGTTTTTCAAAAACATGTAAAGTTATCCGACAACCCTATATGGTCAATTGATGCAGACTAATACACATTTTAAATTTCATTTATTTTTAAGAATTATATAACAACAGACTTATAAAACAGTTAAATAGACCCAAAGCATGATTGTAAATTGATATTTCATATTGGAAAAATGACGAATTTGCATTTATATAGATCTCTATAAATGCAAACCATAAATATTTAACTATTTATTTTCAATAAGTTAACGCATTAAAAACGTGAAGCTTGTGCATAAAGTATTCATATAATGTGCAATAAAAATGGCGAAATGGATCAAAATAACCGGAATGACGCGGTTAGTAAAATCAATAAATGATCGTCAATATGACTGAATTTACAATCTGTGCACAGGGGTAAAATCAGATGCAAGGCAGACATTTTTAAATGGCGCATAACAAGATATAATTGCATGCAATAAATGGAAAAACCTGGGGTGATAGTTCCACGTCTAGCTATATTGTTCCTGCTCCTATAGACAAAAACCAACCAAAGGGTCTTTCATAATGAAAAAAAGAAAGAATAGCGGCATCCTTCATTCGCCTGTTGACACTTCCTCGAGCCACATCCCTGCACCCTCCGAACTTCCACGATCCTCGCCCAGCGGTTTCGTGCGCGTCCGCGGTGCCCGGGAGAACAACCTGCAGAACGTCGACGTGGATCTGCCGCGGGACGCGATAGTCGCCTTCACCGGCGTGTCCGGCTCAGGTAAGTCATCCCTCGCCTTCGGCACCATTTTCGCGGAGGCCCAGCGACGTTTTTTCGAATCCGTCGCCCCCTACGCCCGGCGTCTGATCCAGCAGGGCCACACGCCAAGGGTGGATGAAATTACCGGGCTGCCACCAGCCGTAGCATTGCAGCAGCGCCGGGGAACGCCCAACTCTCGATCCAGCGTAGGCACAGTCACGACCCTATCAAACTCCCTGCGGATGCTTTATTCCCGAACAGGAATCTACCCTGATGGCGCCCCGCGCCTCGAGTCTGACTCCTTTTCACCGAATACCGCGATGGGTGCCTGCTCTACATGTCAGGGGCTAGGAACAGCGCACACCGTTACCGAGGCTTCGCTGGTGCTCGACCCTTCACTCACTATTCGCGAGGGTGCCGTCACTGCTTGGCCGGGCGCGTGGCAGGGTAAAAACCTGCGTGATATTCTGACCGTGCTCGGCCATGATGTGGACATACCTTGGGAGCAGCTATCCCGCGCCGACCGTGACTGGATCTTGTTCACCGAGGAACAACCCGTGGTCGAGATCATGCCCGAGCGGGAACGCCCCCGGCCCTACAAGGGAAAGTTCTGGAGCGCGAAGAGTTACGTGATGCACACCCTCGCTGACTCGAAAAGTGCCTTGGTGCGTAAACGCGTGCTGCAGTATGTGGAGTCGGGGCCGTGCGTGATCTGCGCGGGCAGCGGGCTGCGCAGCGAAGCACTCGCAGTTACCTTTAACGGTTGCACAATCGCCGAACTCAATGCCCTGCCGCTCACCGAGCTCCGTCGCGCGCTCGACCGACCGGCGGCCGCCAATACCCCGAGTGCCACGATCACCGACGATCTCACTCGCCGCCTTGACGTACTGATCGATCTCGGCCTCGGATACCTGAGTTTGGGACGCGCCACACCGACGCTTTCTCCCGGTGAAATGCAGCGGCTGCGCATCGCCACCCAACTACGCTCCGGGCTATTCGCCGTGATCTACGTTCTCGACGAGCCGTCTGCGGGGCTGCATCCGGCCGATGCCGAGCCGCTTCTCGCCGTACTTGAAGAGCTTAAATCCAGCGGAAACTCCGTTTTTATAGTGGAACACAACATGGACGTGGTGCGCCGTGCCGACTGGGTGATCGACGTTGGTCCGCGCGCGGGAGAGCACGGCGGAAAAGTACTCTATAGCGGACCGACGGCGGGACTCAAGAATGTGCCCGCCTCGATCACGCGAGAGTTTCTGTTCGCCAACGAGCGCCCGGTTCCGGCCGCTCGCGAGCTACGGCATCCACTTAGCTGGCTCACTCTGACGGGAATCACTCGCCATAACCTGCGCGGTCTCGACGCGGAATTTCCGCTCGGCGTGCTGACCGCAGTGACCGGCGTATCTGGCTCCGGCAAGTCCACCCTAGTGAGTCAGGTACTCGCCGAGGCCGTTGGTTTGCACCTTCACCCTGATCAAGATTACAGCACCGCATCCACAAGTGCTGCGAATGAGGAAAAGGACGATCAGCTCGAGCCCAAACCTATCGAAAACACCACGGTCGAGGCGATCACCGGTGCAGAACCAATCAACCGCCTGGTACGCGTTGACCAGAAGCCGATCGGTCGTACACCGCGCTCCAACCTCGCCACCTACACCGGACTGTTCGACGCGGTACGCTCAACGTTCGCCGCCACTCCGGAAGCGCGCAGCCGAAAATTCGGCGCGGGTAGATTCTCATTCAATGTGACGGGCGGTCGCTGCGAGACCTGCCTCGGCGAAGGATCCGTGGCGGTTGGACTGCTCTTTCTGCCCGGCAGTTACTCGCCCTGCCCCGACTGCGAGGGTTCGCGCTACAATCCAGAGACGCTTGAGGTGACATACCGGAATAAGAATGTAGCAGAAGTGCTTGGGCTGACAGTGGATGCCGCGGTGGTTTTCCTGGCCGACGTGCCCTCGGCACTGCGCAGCCTCGAGACCCTTAGCGAAGTTGGCCTCGGTTACCTGCGACTCGGCCAGCCCGCCACCGAGCTTTCCGGAGGCGAGGCACAGCGCATCAAGCTCGCGACCGAGCTGCAACGGGCACGCCGCGGCCACACGCTGTACGTTCTCGATGAGCCCACCACCGGACTGCACCCTGCTGACGTGCTGCTTCTCCTCACCCAGCTGAACCGGCTCGTCGACGCCGGCAATACCGTTATCGTGGTCGAACACGATATGGACGTGGTTGCCGCCGCCGACTGGGTGATCGATATCGGCCCGGCGGGCGGCGACAAAGGTGGCCTTATCGTTGCCACTGGTACTCCTCACGCGGTGGCCACCCATCCAACAAGCCGCACAGCTCCTTATCTGGCAGGTTGCGTTTCTGCAGCGACACAATAAATTTAGGCGTAAAGGAGTATCACAAAAAATCTAACGGATGTTAGTAAGAAGGCGGCTTCGTAACTCGCCTAAATTGCAACAAGCCGCACAGCTCCTTATCTGGCAGGTTGCGTTTCTGCAGCGACACAATAAATTGAGAAGCAAAGGAGTATCACAAAAAATCTAACGGATGTTAGTAAGAAGGCGGCTTCGCAACTCGCCTAAATTGCAACAAGCCGCACGGCTCCTTATCTGGCACGTTGCGTTTCTGCAGTGGCACAGTAAATTGAGAAGCAAAGGAGTATCACAAAAAATCTAACGGATGTTAGTAAGAAGGCGGTTCCGTAACTCGCCTAAATTGCAACAAGCCGCACAGCTCCTTATCTGGCAGGTTGCGTTTCTGCAGTGGCACAGTAAATTGAGAAGCAAAGGAGTATCACAAAAAATCTAACGGATGTTAGTAAGAAGGCGGCTTCGTAACTCGCTTAAATGACAACTGGCCAGGCGTGTCGCCAGGCTGACCAGGGGCTCGGAGACTTTCGCTAATCTGCAGTTTTGCAGGCTGGCCAGATTAATCCAGGCAGGCGGCATTTGGTTGATCCTTGAGGCCATACCACCAGCATAGTCATTCGCCAGATAGACTATTTCACCGATTCCGGCGAGCAGCAAACGGGTGAGACACATTGGGCATGGTTCAAGAGAGACCATTATAGTTAACCCGCTGCGATCACCATATTGAGGATATTGTAATTCAAAACGGTCAATAACCAACATTTCGGCATGTCTTGACGAGTGAAACCCCTCAAGGAATATTTCGTTACCCGCCTCAATAAGAATATTATGATTTTTATCGACCAGGATGGCCCCTACACCATAACAACCGTTTTCAAGAGACTCACTGGCGATTTCGCAACATCTTTTTCCTAGAGATTCTTCGAGGAAATTCCTGTCTATCTGATGGGCTAGTAGCGCTTTTCTTAATTCTTTCAGATCGTCCATAAAGTTAAACCTCTAAATTTCTGTAAATGAAAATGTACAAAGGTCTTTGACGGATAATTAACAGATTGGATACGCGAGTCTTGTCTAAATATAAAATGGAACATGGAACATGGTTTATATAATTGAATATTAATATTTATTACGTTTAAAATAAGTTTAGCACCAATACCGACTCTTTCAGTTTTAGTGGTCTAGTTAATCTGACCACTTTTTTATGTTTTTTAAGGCACAATGGTGGCGTTAGCGCTCTTTCAACCTTTGTTAGCTTGAATCACTTCCGACAAACTGTCGTTTTTATTCAATCTTTCAAACACCATATCCCCTACTATTTATCCCATCGAAATGCGGCACTGTACTTAGTAAGAAAGTGCCTATTTACAGAATAATGTTTATATCAATATATAGGTGAAGAACCATGTTAGAAATAAAAAAGATAGAGTCATTAGGCATAGTTAGTGAACTGAAAAAACAATACTTTTCGCAATCAACTGCGCCACTCGATGGGATGTGGCATTTGGGTTTTGTAGCAATGTCAGATCATTTCGGCTTTTACGAAAATAGTTGTTTGGTCGGATATTGCTGTATCAATGATGAAGGTTACATGCTGCAGTTTTATCTTTCACCTGTTGCTAAAACCAAGTCAGCAGAACTTTTTACTTTGATTGCACAACAAAATAGTGCCGTAATTGGCGCTGTTAACGGAGCATTTGTTAGCACAGCAGAAAGCGAATATCTTTCACTTTGTTTAGACAACTCGTCATCATTTAAAGTGAATGCCTTGATGTATCACCAAAACGCATCTCTACAGGTTGAGACTATCGAGCCTATCGATATGAAATTAGCCGAGCAGGACCAACTTGATAAGTTCGTTACGTTTGCGGCTACCAATATTGGTGCACCCGAGCAATGGATCTTAGGGTATTTTGGCAACCTAATTCAACGCCAAGAGCTTTGGGGCTACTGGAGAAATGACAAGTTATTAGCGACTGGAGAGTGCCGATTATTCGATCAATATCAAACTGAATATGCAGATCTTGGTATGATCGTTGCTGAAACTGAACGAGGAAAAGGTATCGCTACTCGCGTTTTGAATAAGCTAATTAACCAAGCAACGATAAGAGGTTTAAAACCGATTTGTTCAACACAAAGCAGTAACACTGGCGCGCAAAAAGCAATTTCTCGGGCGGGTTTGGTCTCTTCAAACCGAATCATTCAGTTTGATTTCGACCGCCCATAATTTAATTTTGCTTACAGGCTCATACCGACAATAAGGATAGGGATGAGCCTGTAAGTTTTAATAAGAAAACGCTATTTATTGGTTATTGGGCATATAGTAACAATGTATATAATAACAATGTATATAATAACAATGCACATAACCTAACTAGTTGAGAATACGATGATCCAGTGGCTACAACCTTCCAAATCACCACAAGCAGCCAAATATATTGAATGTTATTGGTTCATAGAAAAACCACCGGAAACTCAAAGTTATGAATTTCCGAAGTTAAACCCTGATCCATCGGCTCACTTAATCATCTCCCCTATAAATCAAACCTATGACTACAGTACGGATTCTGGAATTGCCCGCGGCAGAGGAAGCCATTGGCTGTTTCCACATCATCAAACGTTGCAATTGGATCATTCAAAGCCTTTTCTTCATTTAGGTGTGAAGTTTCACATCGGAGCAATCTATTCCTTAGACATGTCAAACTACTCCCACCCAATGCTGGATGCCGTTGAAGAGATTGACCTCTCTAGCCTATTAAATAGCCCTGAATTTAGCGGCCCAACTCTCTTAGAAATAGGGCAAAATGATCAGAACCTATGCTGCGCTCAATTAGATGATTTGTTATTACCCTGGCTTGCAAAATGCAAGGAAGATCAACACAGTGAACTCACTCGAAAAGCGCTTCAATTATTAGACTGCACGCCAATTTCAGAGCTTGGCAACTTGCTTTACTGTTCGCAAAGAACATTAGAGAGAAGCTTTCGTCGAGTGACAGGCCTGACCTTGAAGCAATGTCAGGCAATGAATAAACTTGAGGCTATGTTGGAATTTCTTTATCAGCGTAGTGCCAGCGATATTGATTGGGTTGAAGTCGCCTTTCAGTTTGGTTTTAGCGACCAACCACACCTTATCCGTCACTTGAAAAAACAGATAGGTTTAACACCGAAGACTTACGCAAAAGAAAGAGGGTTAACGATTGATGTTTATGGTGGCGTTAAATCTTCCTGATATTGTCGGAAATATTCAATCCCGACAATCAGAATGTCACCATGAAGAACGTAAATCCAACCTGAAATGATTCGTAATCTTGCCCTTCGGTCCCAAAAGGAAAAATCCGTACATACTGCCGGAACTCGGCCTTTAGGCTCGGCTTTTCTAAAGTAGCATATTAATAATTGTCAGCAGGATGTTTTTACCAAACATTGTCCCGCCTGAAGGCGCGGTTTCAAAAAGACAAAGTCTACACACACTGCCGGAACTGGGCCTTTAGGATCGGCTTTTCTGAAGTAGCATATTAATAATTGTCAGCAGGATGTTTTTACCAAACATTGCCCCGCCTGAAGGCGCGGTTCCAAAAAGACAAAGTCTGCACACACTGCCGGAACTCGGCCTTTAGGCTCGGCTCCAAAAGACAAAGTCTGCACACACTGCCGGAACTGAGCCTTTAGGCTCGGCTCCAAAAGACAAAGTCTGCACACACTGCCGGAACTGAGCCTTTAGGCTCGGCTTGTTACTTTACCAGCCCAAACCAGAATTCCAAACAAATCTATTCTACAGATGAAAATTGCAGTGCTAACGTAACTGTTGATACAGGCTTGCATAATAATCATCTTGTGCTAATAAATCAGCATGAGAACCCGAAACACGTAATAGACCATCTTCCATCAAGTGAATTTTATCCATTTTTGTCATGGCGGTCAGTCGATGGCTGATCATTAATACGGTTTTATTCTTAGCAAACTCCAATAACAAAGAAAGGATCTCTCTTTCCGTGCGCTTATCTAACCCTTCAGTGGGCTCATCCAGCAATAATAAGGGCGCATCACGCAATAACACTCGAGCAACACCGATCCGTCGCTGTTCACCTCCAGAGAGTTGTCTACCGCCCTCACCTATCCATGCATCAAGAGAATTTCCTCCCTCTATTAATGCAGACAGTCCGACCTTTTTAAGCACAACAATCAGACGTTTATCATTAATATCTTGAGCCGCTTTTTGCTCTGCACCCGTTGCACACTCAGAAACATTCGGCTGCGCTAAGGTCAAATTGTCTCTTAATGTGCCGGAAAACAGATAAATACGTTGACTCACCAAGGAAAGTCCGCCGGTTAAGGCTTGTTGGCTGTACTGATTAACTGCTAGACCATCAACTAATAAACTGCCGGAATTTGGTTCCCATTCTCGCGTAATCAATGAGAGTAAACTTGATTTACCACAGCCCGTTTGCCCTAATAACGCCACTTTTTCGCCGGCTTTAATAGATAAATTAATTCCCTTAAGTATTTGCGCACCGCCCTTTTCATACGAAAAGGCGATATTCTTAAGCTCTAATGCGCCCTGCTTTACAACGGTTTGATTTTGATTGTTAAATATAATGTCCGGTGTTTGCTCAACTAATTCATTAACGCGTTTACCGGCGTTGACACAAGCCGATAGATGCTGAAAGGCACCCGCAATTGGCATTAACATTTCAATACAGGCCAGCACCATAAAAGTGATCATTGCCAACATAGGCCCGGGCGGCTGATGTTCACCAACACCAGAAGCGGCAATATAAAGGATAAGCACCACCACTACGCCATGGCATAAGATCAACGCGGCCTGGCTAAATCCCGTGACATTAACCATTGCACGCTGGCTATCTAAAAGGTTTGCTTCAGAGAGTCGTAATTTTTCACGAAAGCGCTGATCCGCACCGAACAGAGATATTTCAGCTAACCCCTGCACAAATTCCAGTATTTGGACGCGCAATACTCGTTTGCTTTCGAGTTCTTTTATACCGGGTTTTCGGCCAAGAAAATAGAAAACCCAAGGTAAGGTAAGCCAAATCAATAATAAGCTGCCACACAAAATCAGCGCTAATTGTGCATCAATCCAGGCGACAAAAAGATATAAACCAGCAATCATTAATAATGCGGTTATCATTGGCGTAATCAATCGTAAATAAAGGTGATCTAGAGTATCGATATCAGCCACTAAGCGATTGAGTAATTCCCCCTGTCGTAACTTTTGCATATTACGCGCACTAAGCGGCAACACTTTACGCCAAGCCCAGACACGAAGCCGCGTTAGCAGTTTAAACGTTGCTTCATGAGTCGCTAAACGCTCACCGTATCGGCTTGCGGTTCGCATAATAGAGAGGAAGCGAACGCCACCAGCGGGCGTAAAATAATTAAACGCTTGGGTGGCGACTAAGGTTAACCCTGCTACGGCAGATGCTGATAAAAACCACCCTGAAAGTGATAATAAACCGATCCCCGCGACTAAAGTGGTAATACTTAAAAACAAACCGATCAACATCATTAGCCATTGATGTTTAAACAATTTAATAAAAGGCAGTAAGGTTCTCATAAGTTAAGCTCCTTGTTTTCTTGATCGTCTGAATCATCTGTCTGCATTTGCTTAAATAACCCGGGTAAGTTGTTTAACTCATCAAAACTGCCCTGTTGAACGATAAGACCTTTATCTAACACTAAAACCATGTCCATTTGCACCAACTGATCTAATCGATGGGTAACCATCAAACAGGATGAATTTATCATTGCATCACGTAATGCACTCAGTACCGCTTGTTCGTTATGCCTGTCTAAACCCGCCGTTGGCTCATCTAATAAAAACAGTGGCGCTTCCTGTCCAAGCGCACGCGCTAATGCAATACGCTGCGCTTGTCCTACGGAAACACCGGCCATTTGCTCACCAATGGGGTAATCTAACCCTAAGGTTTGTTGATCAACAAAGTCTAATACCTTGGCCTTCGCTAATAACGATCGAACCGTCTCATCGTGCATGTCAGGGGAAGCCATCGCCACATTATCACGCACGGTGCCATGAAAAAGCTGTGGGTCTTGGCCAAGCCATGCCAAATGAGCACGCCATTGTGATACCGCTAATTCGTTTAACTCAACACCATTAATTTTCAGCGAACCTTGATAGGGTAAAAAACCCAACAAACCATTTAACAGGCTACTTTTACCCGCCCCACTCGGCCCAACAACCGCCATATGTTGGCCATTATTAAGTTGAAAACTGAGCGGCCCCGCCAGAGTAATACCCGAATGACTCTTCACCCTGAAATCAGACGCAACTATCTCAAGGCCAGCGTCCCAGTTTATGGTTTTAAGCGTTGTGTTTTTTTCAGCAGATAATGTTATTTGCTCATTCTCCTCCAGCTTATATTCTAATAATTCCATCAACTCTTCAGCGGCACCAATCGCCTGTGCTTTAGCATGATAATGGGTCCCCATATCTCGTAATGGCTGGTAAAATTCAGGCGCAAGCATTAATACAAACATACCCACAAACAGACTAAATCCCGCACCATAATCACCAAAATTAAAATGACCTAAGAAACTAAAACCAAAATAAATAGCTAATAATGCAATAGAGACGGCGGCAAAGAACTCTAATACTGCCGAGCTTAAAAAGGCGATGCGTAACACTGACATGGTTTTTTTACGAAATGATTCAGAAGCGGCTTCAATATCTTTTCCTTCAGCTTTACCTCGATTAAATAGCTTTAAGGTATGTAATCCTTTTAAACGGTCCATAAAATGGCCACTTAACTGTGCCATTGCACTGAAATTCTTACGGTTAGCATCTGCAGCCCCCTCACCAACAAAAATCATAAATATTGGAATCAGTGGTGCTGTGCATAATAAAATAAGTCCGGCAGCCCAATTTAATGGAAAGACAACAACCAAAATGGTAAGCGGAATAAAACCGGCCAGTATCATCTGCGGTAAGTACCGGGCATAAAAATCGTGCAGGTCTTCAACTTGTTCAAGCACAATACTTGCCCAACTACCCGCCGGTTTACCTTTGATAAAAGAAGGACCTAACTCACTGATTTTATCCAGTACTGCACTGCGAATTTGTAATCGTAGCCGTTTACCGGCTTCGAAACCGCTCCGTTCACGGGCATAGGCAAGTAATGCACGTACTGGAACTAAGGCCAATAAGCATATAAATTCATTGCTGAATTGAGACTTAGGAAGATTAAGGATAATAATGCCATGCAGAATAGTAGAGATCAAGTAGGCTTGTACTATCAGGGAGAAGCCGGTTAACAAGCCAAATATCACTGTTAAATTGAGATAAAAACCGCAGGTTTTTTTCTGTTTTTTTAACCAAGAGGTCAGTTTTTTTTCTAAGGGTTTGTCCATATTGTTCCTGCAGTTCGAGTTACATGATTACACTTAAAAAGCTAATAGCGCAGTATCACAGGCTCGGAGTATAAATGAAACTAACAAGCGGCTCAATATTTCCCATAGGAATAAAAGCACCCTGTCGTGTTGTTATTTTATGTTTGTCTAACGCTTTTAATGATCTAATAAGCTAAAGAAATTCAGGAATTTAACGTCCGTTTGAATTATCTTTGAGTTAATAATAATATTAATTTTTTAATCATAACGCTAAAAAAACAATAGATATAGATGATTATAAATATCAATGTGATAGGTAAAAACTATTTTAATAAGATTTTAATAAGCGGCCTTTATAAAAATTCACCCTTATTCATTCACCACGGAGGACACAGAGGCTTACACACCGAGAAAAAATCTTAATTTAGGCTGAATCTCCTAAGCCAGCGATAGATGGTTAGCAGTTATTATCCCTTCCATTCTACTCTCAACATTTAAATAATTAAGGTTGGGTAAAAAGTGCTTTTATTTTGGCTCCACCCGCTAGCACGGGAAGATATGTATAATCCGGCAGGAGCCCCTTCCCCCAGCGCCTCAAAGAGTGAAAATATAAGCTATACCACGCTCGATTTCCCCCTAAAGCGCGCACCGTAATGCCAAAGTGAATTTGGCCAGTATTTGTTTTGTAAGTTTTGGGGGCGTTTGCGAGTTGGCTAACTTAAGCGGGAGACATATATCACCACAGGCTGCTCTGCACATTCCTGTTTTATTATTGGTCGATTTAACCAAGTACCTAGCCTATTTTAAAAATTAATATGCTCGAGCATTTGCTGAGTTTTATTAAATAAAACCTTCAGCAGTATCAATGGCACCTCGAGCCTCAATTAACGTACAACCAGTCTCGGCCATTAATCGATTGACTGTCATTGCAGGGTTAGATTTCATTATCAACGTTAAACTAAAGGTTGGTTTTGGTAGCGCTTTATCAATGGCTTCTGCAATCCACAATGCTTTTTCCTGCCGTAATTTATCACTTATCTCAACAAGCTGACTTTGGCTGCCCATGAGTAACCAATTTTTCGAACGACGGATACGCTTTAAGCTACAACAATGTTGAGTCGCAAGTTCTATCATTGTCGCTTTACAATCAATACGATGAAGAAAATTATTTAACTTAATTGAGAGCATTTTTGAAGTGTAATTTGGCACAGCACCCTCCATCAGAATTGTTTGATAAGTCAAAGGTCAATAATAACTGTTGCACAGACATTTGACGAACAATAGTCTTAAAGCATATTCAATATCTGGATTATCTGTTACTTGAATAAACATATGGTGCTTGGTCTTTAATCTTGATAACAATAAATCATAAGCTTGTTTTCTGAAGCCTGGGGGCGATTAGCGACTTAGTTTCCTAGCTCGCTAGGAGCAAAGCGCTTTAGAAAATAAGCTAATTACCTCTGTATTAGTGACCAAGATCACTATACCACTACAATCATAACTAGTATTAAATTTTAGCCACACTTGTTGCGGTTTTCTAGGTAAAGATGGTTGTATATGTGGGAAAAAAAGAGGAAATTAAAAAGATATATAATAAAACCCAGAACAGCATATTAAGAGAGGTAAATATATCTTGAAAAACATTAAAACCATGAAAGTTTTTGGCACTGCATTGCTTATTTTTGGTTATTTTATAGTTGTTCTTGTTTTGGGTGTTTATTTTTTCTCAGAAGATAAGAATGAAGTCGAGAACATCACTGCACAGCACATCATTTATCAATCGATAGGCGAGTTAGGTGGTTTTTCAAATGGTGAAAGCGCAATGGCAAAGACAATAAATGTGGTTAGCGACAATATAGATAACCCTGATATTGAAGCAATTGTTAACTGCTACACAAATACCAGCGCCACTGTTTTTCGTGATTACTTAAGAGCGGTCAATTTTTCTATGGGGCAGTTTTGTAAGGTACAACAAAATTTAGAAGCAACATCGGCAACTAATCAAAATAACAGCGATAGGTGTACAGAGCCTAAATCAATTATTATGAGCGTAGATGAACTTGAAAAATTAGGCCGTAAATATACGGGAGATTTCGCAACAGATTTAGCCCGCTGTAAAATTTAAATGACACTAAGTAGGTGGATATAAGTAAAACCAGTAACAACTTATCAATCAATCCGACATGTCGGCTTAATGGATAGGTAAGCAATTAAAAAATGTCGAACGCTTCTATTCTGGCTAGCAAAGGGGCAAAGCGATTTAGAACTTTTGCTCCATTTACGCTCGCTTTCTTGCAAACAAGCGTAAAACCCTTTTTATCCTTAAACTAAATTTTCGAAGTGACTGTATTAACACCCAAATAACGGGCAATAAAATAGTTGGGTAAAATTAGCGACGCAGGAGCAAAACCACTTGTTTATTTACTAGCTTCTAACTTATTAACCACTGAATACCGTAAAACTTAGCCAGATATAGATACAGTATCCGCCAAGTAGTATTCCGCCTTCTAGCCGGCTCAGGCGACTTCCCGTGTACAAAAACAAAAACAAGAGTAAAGATGTTCCCAGCATAACCCATTGATCAAACTGTAATATTCTTGCATGAACAGGCAGTGGTTGAAGAAATGATGACACTCCCAGAATTCCAAGTAAGTTGAATATATTACTTCCGAGTATATTTCCAACCGCTACATCAGCGTGCCGCCGAATGGCTGCTATCACCGATATAGACAATTCGGGAAGTGACGTACCTATTGCCACCAATGAAAGGCCGATGACCGCCTCTGGTACATTAAAGTGCTCTGCAATACCAATAGCCCCAATCAGTAGAACTTGTGATCCGCCAATCAACAGCAACAAACCAAGCACCACGGCGATTATAGTCCAGAATACCGACTTAGGAGCGGTGGAAAGTTCTTCTGCTTCAGCTTGGTATAGCTCACTCGACGGTGCGGCGTGAAAGCGTTCGCTCCAATATGCCCATACTAAGTACGAGACCAATGCAACAAGGAAGATAGCGGCATCGGTACGCCCAAGGGTACTCCCGCCAACCAGAATTAGAATCACAAACAATATGCTTGCAGCCACTACAGTGGCAGCGTCTCGCCTTAGTACCAATGGTTTTACTGCCAACGGCGTGATCACCGCGCAAATGCCCAGAACCAATAAAATATTACCGATATTGCTGCCAACAACATTACCAATAGCGATGTCCGGTCGCCCCTCTATTGCAGCATTAACGGAGACTACTAACTCTGGCGCTGAAGTGCCGAATCCGACGATAACTAGACCGCTTAGCAAAGGTGATACACCCAAGCGCTTTGCGGCAGCCAGCGAGCCACGAATCAATACTTCACCGCCACATGTAAGTAAGGCTATACCCGCTAAGAGAAATAAAATGTTCAACATAATTCAGATATTCCGGACGGAGTTATTAACGCCTTTAAAAGGCGGATCACCATTGAAGCCTAGACCAAGCTGTGTGACGAAAATAAAGCGCTGAGTAGTTTCCATAGGAACGATCGCCTTGTTAGTTGCCAATACTCTCGTGTTGGGATCGTCGCACAAGAAAGTATCCAATGCTCAATGCAAGGATGATTGAGGATATTCCCCAAAGCGTTTCCGGGGCAGTCTCACTGTAGTCCAGAATAATCACTTTTCTGGACACCGCGATGATAGCAACTAGAAATACGACCTCTGCATGTACTCGATGTTTTTCAATATAAATCTTTATACTCTCGAGGAGTTCTAGTCCGATTAAGACCATTAGAAAGAAGCCAAAAACCTCGATAGCCTCAGCTACATCGAGTGCAAGATACGGTGGTTTCATCAGTTGAGTATAAAGTACTGTCGTCAGCTCAATTGCTGTTGCCGCTACTGTGAGCATCATTAGTAGTAGTAAAAAAAGAACAAGGTATTTCTCAAATATTTTCAGTATTTTTTCCATTTTTTCTTCCATTACTCTTTCCGTTGCATTGCTTTTTTAGCTTTGCCATTCATGAGAGACAACACCTTGTTCATAGCAGTCTTTCAAATATAAAATGAACAGAGGTGATATCCCCTTAAATCCGCTTTTTTCAACACTAAAACATCATTAATTCGTTGCTTAATTATATTTTCAGTAACAATTCAGTATAAGCTTGATTTGAGATAGGTGTTAGGGCGACACCTATACTATTACTATTTTTAAAATCAAACTAACCTAATGATTTATAAGAAAAATTAAGGTCATGGAAAATATAATCTGCACTATTAGTTGTATCTTCTGAATTAACGATTGAAATAACACCACACCACTGTTGAAAATACTGACATTTAGACGTAGTGGTGGAGAGAATTATCTATGCTTTCTGGTTTTTGAGCTCTAAAGGGGTCTCTAAAGTTGGTGGTTCGAAAGGCAGAGGTCCATCTAGTCATCCTGGGCCAGGGGGAATTAGCCAAGTACAACTCCATATCCATCCGGCGGAGATCGAGAAAATGCAACACCGAAGGGTAAATAAGTCATACTTAAGTGCCAGAGATAATTAGTCTAGAGTTTGATCAAATTGAGGCAAAAATGATATATGCAACAATCTTTCGCCTAACTAAATAATTAATAATTACGTTTCTGTTGCTTCTGAAATAGTTAATGCGTTTTCGATTTCAACTCCCAAATATTCAATCGTATTTTCCAGTTTTGAATGCCCCAATAATAATTGTATTGCTCGAAGGTTTTTCGTTTTTGCATAAATTAAGGATGCTTTCGTTCTCCTAAGCGAATGAGTGTTGTATTGAGTTAAATCTAACCCTAATTTTGTTACCCATTGTTTAACTATTCCTGAATAATAGTGATAACTTATATGACTACCTTTCTTTCGTGGGCTCGGGAATAAATAATCCGAGGGAGTAAAGTTCTGGTTATGTATCCAGAGAGTTAGACATTGTTGAGTTTTAGGTGTTATTTCATATTGGACTTCACGCTCAGTTTTCTTTTGTTCGACTATGGCCCGGGATTGAATTAATGAACTACAGGATATATCACGTACTTTGAGTTGAATTAAATCACTAGAGCGTAGCTTACTATCTATTGCCAAATTAAACATGAGCAATGGTTCGATATTATTTTGTAGTTCGAGACGAATATGAATTTCCCAAATATCTTCTAATTTAAACGCTTTTTTCTGACCAACCCGTTTGCCTTTATTCCAAGCTTTCATAACATACTCCTATCACTGAGTTACTGTAATAAGCTTTAAGCATCGCTATTCATAAAAACAATTCGTAAGGGGGAAAATTATCAGTGTAAAAGGAAATTTCAACATCGAAAAGGGGTACAAAGCACCCTAGAAAAATAACTACTTTGACATTAGATTAGTGGCCAGAACTACTGCGCTACCTCAGTCCCGTTTCCGTATTAATGATTTTTATTATTCGTTTTTACACTCATAATAGCGCTTTTGAGTGCAGCTATTGAGGTGTGCACATGAAAAGGCGTTTTTGAGTGCGGCTGCCGAGGTGTCTCATCTATTTGCTATTAAAATAAAGCCTCTTTATTGCCATTTATTCTATCAATGAATCCCAGAATGACTATGCAACTAAAGTAGCGCGTTACCAATCTATCTAGCAACGGGGCATAAAGTGCCCTAGGGAATTTACCTGTATACACAAAAAAGGCCACCATTTAGGTAGCCTCCGAGCAGTGCTTATAACACGCGTTATATTAAAACGATTACTCGTAATCAGTAGCGTAAGTTTCTTCATAACTATGCGAGTAAAGCTCAAACAAATTGCCAAACGGGTCTTCTAAGTACACCATTTGTGTTAGATTATTGTCGTCTTCTGGGTGGTAGCGCGTAATATCCATACGTGCTTTACCGCCATATTGCACAGTACGCGCAATGGCACCTTCAAAGTCATCTGTTTGCAGACAAAAGTGGAAGATACCAATACGTGTAAAATCAACTTCATGACGTTCTTGACGATCGACCATTTCAAACATCTCAACACCAATGCCGTCAGTCGTTACTAAGTGTGCAATGTTAAAGCCTTTAAAGCCTTCACCAAAAACGGCCACACACATTCTGCCAATAGCCGTTTTACGTTCTTCTTGTACCTTAGTGTTACCCATTACAACTTTTAGACCCAGCGCTTTAGTGTAAAACTCAACCGCTTTATCCATGTCGCCAACCATCAAACCTACGTGATTCATTTTCATAACTTACTCCAAAAATACTATTGATTGATTCGTAATTCGTTTCGATGAGGGAATATTACGCCGAACATCACTAAACTAAAAATTATTATAGATTATTAAGTTGATAATAAAACGTTATGATTAATATGTGACTATTTAATGGTTATGCACTTCAAGGTTGAATCTGCCAAGTGAAACGATAAATGCAGGATTATTTAATTACACTGTAATTTTCCGCGCGGTGAAAACACAAATAACAAAAAACATTTGATTGTCAGCTTGAATTGACCAAATATAATTAGTGTTATGACTAAGTTAATTTGGCCACAGATTTTAATTTATAAGGCAATGGACCGATAGGGCCTCATCAATCTAACTCGCGAAGGGGCAAAGCGAGATAGTATTTTTGTACTATTTACCTGTTGAGATCGCCCCCTCACTTACGTTCGGTTTATCCCCATTTCAGCACCAGCTAGATTTTGTGTTGGTTTATGATGGCTGTCATTGTCCTTCCTAGATTATCCATCCTAGATTAGCCACGTATGCTACTGACGTATATCGACAAAACCAAGTTGTCATCAGTAAAAGTAACCCACACAAAACAGTATTTACCTCAACCACTAGCCTTGATTGTTATAAATCTATTGCAACTAGTTGCTGTTAACGTGCTCATTTAGAATAAAATGAATCATTTTTCGAATTTTCCCTCTTATCTCGTCATGTTGGGTTCGCTCATGCCAAATTTGAAATAC
>NZ_JBLIED010000051.1:0-21704 GCF_047632955.1 Psychromonas sp.
GTGAAACGCAGCTGCGCCGATGGTAGTGTGGGGTCTCCCCATGTGAGAGTAGGTCATTGCTAGACTCCTAATAAACGAATAATCCCTGTTGACTACGTCAGCAGGGATTTTTTCGTTTAAGCGCTTGCCACTATGACTAACTCGAACATATGAAAATGTTAACCATATGCAGCTAGTATTACCTTTCAGAAGTTGCTTTTGGCAAATTATCTGAACTGCTATTCGGTTAAAAAAATAAAGCTTTAGGTGCCTCAGTTTGTTTTTTGGGTATACAATGGCCTTTCCCAACGGGGTGCTTTTAAAAAGGCTGAGAAACTAAACCCGTATACCTGAACCAGATAATGCTGGCGTAGGAATTGAGCTTATCAGTGTACTTTTTATGATCTGCGTGTCAATTCTATGCTTTCAAACTAAAAATGGAGTGCATAGTGAAAAAAATCCTTTCTTTAATAACCCTTTCTCTCATTGTTTCAATGCCTGTATCGGCTGATACACTGGTCGTTTACACCTATGATTCCTTTGCTTCGGATTGGGGACCGGGTCCTAAAGTTAAACAAGCATTTGAAAAACACTGTGCCTGCAATTTGGAATTTGTTGCATTGGACGATGGTGTTTCAATTTTGAATCGATTGCGTCTGGAAGGCAAAAACACTAAAGCAGATGTGTTGCTGGGCCTCGATAATAATCTGATGACTGAAGCAAAAAAGACCGGATTACTAGCAAAGCACAAGGTTGATACGAGTAAAGTGATTCTAGCCGATGGTTGGTCGAATGATACCTTTGTGCCCTTTGATTATGGTTATTTTTCCTTTGTTTATAATAAAGAAACCCTGTTAAATCCGCCTAAAAGCCTAAAAGAGTTAGTTGAACAACGTCAGGATATTAAGGTCATCTATCAAGATCCGCGCACCTCGACGCCAGGACTGGGCTTAATGTTATGGATGAAGTGGGTTTATGGCGATCAAGTTGCTGATGCATGGAAGCAACTGGCGCAAAAAACCGTGACAGTCACTAAAGGTTGGTCTGAAGCTTATAGTATGTTCTTAAAAGGGGAGGCTGATATGGTCCTTTCTTACTCAACCTCACCCGCTTATCATATTATTGCTGAAGGCAACAATCAGTATGCAGCAGCTGAATTTTCCGAAGGCCATTACACGCAGGTGGAGGTTGCAGCAAAAGTAAAAAGCAGCAAAAATGAAAAACTTGCAGATCAGTTTATGGCATTTATCATCAGTGACGAATTTCAATCACTGATGCCCACCGGGAATTGGATGTATCCCGTTACTGATGTCGCGCTGCCTGAAGGGTTTGACAAATTAACTATCCCCTCACAGTCTTTTTCATTCACTGCCGAAGAAGTCGACAATAATAGAAAAGCATGGGTAAGAGAGTGGCAGAGCTCTTTAATTTATTAAACAGTCGATCACTATGCCTGCAAAGCCTCATACTCTACCCGGTTTAATTATTGCCGGGTTTATCTGCGTTTTTGTTACGGCTTCTGTCTCTGCTTTGTTATTTTACTCGCCTGATTTTAACCCGGCTTTATTATGGCAAGATCCCTATTACCGGCATGTTACAAAATTTAGCTTTTATCAGGCATTGTTATCGACCATCTTAAGCGTTGGTCTGGCGATTCCTGTTGCTCATGCGCTTTCCCGTCGTCATTTTTTTGGTAAATCTTTTTTGCTGAAATTATTTGCCACCACACTGGTTTTACCGGTATTAGTGGGGGTTTTTGGTTTGTTATCTATTTATGGCAATAGTGGTTTGATAGTCCAATTATTGGCAACGATAGACCAAAAACTCCCGTTCTCTATATATGGCCTAAACGGCATACTCTTGGCGCATGTTTTTTTTAATTTACCCTTTGCAACGCGTTTACTACTGCAGTCTTTGCACTCTATACCCAGTGAACACCACCAACTATCGTCACATCTTGGTATCTGTCATTGGAATAAATTTAAATTAGTCGAATGGCCCTGCTTACGTCAGCAGTTACCGCACGTTTGTGGCTTGGTCTTTATGCTTTGCTTTACCAGTTTTGCGACTGTGATGGCATTGGGAGGAGGGCCAAAATCAACAACCATTGAACTGGCCATCTACCAGGCGATTAAGTTTGATTTTGATTTACAAGCAGGGGCACTGTTAGCACTATGGCAAATATTACTGTGTGGTAGTCTGGCAATAGGCATTCAACGTTTTTCGCGGCCCGTGCCTATTTCCAATGGTGCAGCTAAACAGGCCTTATACTTATTTAATGATAATAGGGCAGCAAAAATTTGGGATTCATTATGGATAAGTCTGGTGCTTTTTCTGGTTATTCCTCCTCTACTGATGATTGTTATCAACGGTCTTAACGCCCAATTTATCAGTGTGATCAGTTCGCCCTCATTTTGGGATGCGCTGAAAAATTCGCTGTTAGTGGCCAGTTTTGCAGCTTCTATTGCTCTCTTTGCGGGATTCTTTATGCTCCTTACCAGTCGTGCTTGGCGATTAGTTGGTGTTGATTTTAAGGCTGATAGGCTGGAATTAATTGCCACTATCATATTGGTCACACCGGGACTTGTGATCAGTACCGGTCTTTTTCTGTTGCTGAGAAATATAACCGATGTATTTAGTCTGGCTATTGTCATCGTAATCGCGGTGAATGCCCTGATGGCTTTGCCCTATGTGATTAAAACGCTTGCCCAGCCGATGTTACAAGTTGCTCAGCAATATGATCTGTTATGTGAAAGTTTAGGTATGTTTGGGTTTTCTCGTTTTTATCTGATTGAATGGCGCGCCATAAAACGGCCCATTATTCATGCTTTTTCCATTAGTTTTGTTCTGTCTATGGGGGACCTAAGTGCAATAGCACTGTTCGGCAGTCAAGATTTTAGAACCTTGCCCCTGTATCTATTACAATTATTGGGCAGTTATCAGATGGATTCCGCTGCAGTTGTCTCCCTATTTTTATTCATTTTGAGTATTGGTATTTTTAGTGCAATCGAGCAGGTTAGCAGCCAAAATAATGACTTAAGGTAAATATGATTAACTTTGAAAATGTTAAATATCACTATCGGCAGGAGGAATTCAGTTTTGATGTGAAAATTCCATCGGGCGCTATTGTCGCTGTCCTGGGAGTTAGTGGAGCAGGTAAAAGTACATTGTTAAATTTAGCCGCAGGTTTTATTCGCCCGCGCAGTGGCGATATTTTCATAGCAGAAAAAGAGGTTGTGGATGTTGAACCGCATTTACGGCCCGTGGCTATTTTATTTCAAGAAAATAACTTGTTCGCGCATTTATCCGTTGCCGATAATATTGGCTTAGGCCTGCACCCCGGTCTTAAATTAAGCAGCTTCGATCGTGAACAGGTACAGAATATTGCCAAACAAGTTGGAGTGGAGAAACTTTTATCGCGTTTTCCAGGGCAAATATCCGGAGGGCAAAAGCAGCGTGTCGCCTTGGCACGATGTTTTGTTCAAAATAAGCCACTTTTGTTACTCGATGAACCTTTTTCTGCCCTGGATCCTGTTTTGCGTGAAGAGATGTTAACTATTGTGAGAGATTTATCTGCTACAAAAAATGTAACGGTGTTAATGGTCACTCACCATATCGCCGATGCTGTCAATGTAGCGACACATTATCTCTTTGTCGATGATGGTGTTATAGACCGTATTGATACTATCTCTGCACTTACCGATAGCAATCAAAAGGACAGCGTTAAAAAGTTCCTGCAGGCCGGTTTAGCATAGTAGTGAGTATATACCCATGTTACTTCAAAACGCTTTGTCAGGCGCAAGGTCTTCGATCAGAGCAAGACGCAACATGAGGTAATGGTTATTCCCTTTTCGATTGGTGCAGCGCAGCGCTGGTTTTCGAACTTGCTGACTTTGCATCTTGAAGTATCATGGGTATCACTATTTTACTGTTAAAAAAACCGCAATTAAGCGGTTTTTTGCAAGTTATGGATGAGCTTAGCGTGTACCAAAGACCACAATTGTTTTGCCGTGAGCAGAAATAAGACCTTGTTCCTCAAGCATTTTAAGGATTCGACCCACTGTTTCACGTGAACAACCGACAATCTGACCTATCTCTTGACGAGTGATTTTGATTTGCATGCCATCGGGGTGAGTCATTGCGTCCGGCTGCTTAGCAAGATCCAGCAGTGTATTTGCAATACGACCGGTAACATCTAAAAATGCCAGGTTACCCACTTTTTGACTTGTAATCTGTAAACGATCAGCCATCTGTTTTGATAAACGCATTAAAATTTCAGGATTGACCGTGATAAGTTGATTAAATTTCTTATAAGAAATTTCAGCAACTTCGCAGGGGGTTTTTGCTTTAACAGAAGCACTGCGAATTGGATTTTCCTGCTTGTCAAATAAACCTAATTCACCAATGAAATCACCCTGATTTAAGTAAGATAAAATCATCTCTTTACCTTCTTCATCCTTGATCACAACTGCAACCGATCCTTTAACTATGAAATAAAGTGTATCGGCCTTTTCTCCAGCATGAATAAGCATGCTTTTAGCTGGATATTTATGTGTGTGACAGTGTGATAAAAACCACTCCAACGTTGGATCGGTTTGAGGTTTGGTTATTATCATAAATCTCCCTTAGTAGGTATGAATAGCTAATGCGCTATTTCTTGTTTTAGTTTATTCGCCAAAACAATAATGACAATTGTCTGCATCGAATAAGATTTTATTGTATCTCTTTTTAAGAGATGCCCATAACATTTATGCTGTTATCCTATTTCATAAATCAGATCTTTGTCAAAAAAACCAATTAATTTTATATTAATTAATTTTATATTATCGCTATAGTGAAAAGTGCTTGAATTTCATCTAACTAACCGGTTGTATTTTAATCGTTTATTGTTGCTGTTGTTGGGCCAATTGTTCCTTACGGATAAGTGTTACGCTCTCGGAAAGTTCGGAGTAGAGAATAACAATGCTGCCCCGCTTTAATAGCTCAAATACCTGCGCTGTTTTCTCGGCTAAAGTGATCTCCTGTTCTCCGTAGTCTGTTCCTTCTCTTAGTATAAAATGTTCTATTAAGTTATGTACTGTATCTGAATCTAGATCCTGATAGGGTATAAGCATAAATATTCCTCAAGTTACTTGTACTGTTTTCTCGGTTAAAGAGAGCTACTGATCGCAGTAGTCTGTTCCTTCTCGGCTCAAGTAATAGAGCAAAATGTTTGAGTTAGTTATGCACTGTATCTGAATCTAGATCCTGATAGGGTATAAGCATAAATATTCCTCAAATGATTTAAGTGTTAATGTACATTAAATGGAAGGGTATGTATGAGTTTATTAGAAGAGCTATTAAAAAATAACGAAGAATGGGCTGCAAAAATAAATGAAGAAGATCCTACTTTTTTCCCGCGGCTTGCTAATCAACAGTCTCCGGAATATTTATGGATAGGCTGTTCCGATAGCCGTGTGCCCGCCAATCAATTATTAGGGTTGTTTCCCGGGGATATATTCGTTCACCGTAATATTGCCAATCTTGTTGTACATACGGATCTAAACTGCATGTCGGTTATCAAATACGCCGTGGATGTATTAAAAGTTAAACATATTATAGTTACCGGCCACTATGATTGTGGTGGAATTAATGCCGCGATGCAAAAGCAGTCTTTTGACCTGATTGATGGTTGGTTGCGTAATATCAAGGATATCTATGTGAAATACAGCGATAGTTTCACAGCAGAAATGACCTACAAGCAACGTTTAGATTATCTCACCGAACTTAATGTCATCGAGCAGGCAAAAAATGTTTGTCATACAACCTGTGTTCAAGAAGCCTGGGCAAACGGACAAGATTTGACGGTACACGGGTTTATTTATTCCGTGGTAGATGGTCGCCTGAAAGATCTTAATGTGAATTTTGATAATTTAGAAAAGATCAATGACTTATATCATATTCGTTAAGGTCTCATTGTCTTAACCATTCTCTGCTGTTTAATAAAGAATGAGCTATAATACAGATATCTTAAAAAAGGAAATACTAATGAAAAAATTATTACTCGCATCATTATTTTTAATTGCACCAACCTTGGTGTCCGCTGCAGACTTAGAAGCGGCAAAAGCTAAATCAGCTGTTTGTGCCGCATGTCATGGCGCTGACGGTATTTCAGTCGCGGCAATTTACCCTAATTTAAAAGGGCAAAAAGAAGCTTATCTGCTGTCATCATTAAAAGCCTACAAAGCGGGACAACGAAATGGCGGAATGTCTATGCTGATGACGCCACAAGCAATGGCGCTATCCGATGATGATATGGTTAATATGGCCGCTTATTATTCCTCATTAAAATAATCATTACTGTATTTCCTTATCCTTTAAATAGGATGCTGTTTCTTTAAGCCAATTCCATCGCGAATTGGCTTTTTTTTAAGTTTATCAATTCATCAATTTGCTTTCACTTAACCTGCAAAATTTGTAGCCTCACGCGGCGTAACTGTTTTTTATCGCAGAGCGCGCAGTTATATTGTAAAACACTCTTTAATATTTAACCTTGCCTATACTGATAACAATTAATTCATTTGTTATAAATCTTTATAACTTACATTAAGGGCAATACAATATATGGCACTCGCAAGTTTATACTGCCGCGCTCTATTAGGGGTAGATGCACCTGAAGTATTAGTGGAAGTACATTTAGGCACCGGCTTGCCGAGTTTCTCCTTGGTTGGTTTGCCGGAAACATCGGTCAAAGAAGCCAAAGAAAGAGTACGCAGCGCCATTCTTAACAGTAATTTTAAATTCCCCAGCAAACGGATCACCGTTAATCTTGGACCGGCCAATTTACCTAAAGAGGGAGGGCGGTTTGATTTGGCGATCGCCCTCGGTATTTTAATCGCCTCGGAGCAAATTAGAGGAGATGATATTGGCCAGTTTGAGTGCTTTGCAGAACTCGCTTTATCCGGTGAACTGCGGCCCATTGATGGTTTAATTCCCTGTGCCTTAGCCGCCAAGGAAAAGTGTCGTCATTTAATTATTTGCCCTGAAAATCAACATGAAAGTGCGTTAACCGGGGCAACCGCTTATATTGCCCGCAATCTCATCGCAGTCTGTGCGTTTTTACAAAAACAGCAAAGCTTACCCGAAGCACAGGCAGCCCCTAAAACCCCAGCAAAAAATTTGCTGGATATGCGCGATGTATTAGGGCAGGAACAAGCAAAAAGAGTCCTCGAAATAGCCGCCGTCGGCGGACATAATCTGCTTTTAGTTGGTCCTCCGGGAACTGGAAAAAGCATGCTGGCCGAACGTTTTATGACTCTATTACCAAGATTAACAGAAAAGCAGGCGCTGCAAACCGCTGCTATTTATTCGGTCTGCGGCAAGCAACGCGATGATTGGTTCCTGCCGCCCTACCGATCCCCTCATCATAGTGCTTCTGCTGTTGCATTGGTTGGAGGAGGTGGGAAACCTAAGCCGGGTGAAATATCACTTTCTCATCGTGGTGTTTTATTTCTCGATGAACTTGCGGAATTTCCGCGCTCAGTCTTGGACAGTTTACGTCAGCCTCTTGAAAGCCATAAAGTCACTATTTCCAGAGCGGCCAATCAAGTTACTTTTCCTGCACATTTTCAATTGATCGGCGCGATGAATCCAAGTCCCTGCGGGCATATTAGTGGAGATTTAAGACGCAGTACGCCGGATCAGATTTTACGTTATTTAGGGCGCTTATCGGGTCCGTTCTTAGACAGGTTTGCACTTTCTATTATGGTGCCCCTATTACCTCAAGGCACTTTGGCAGCGTCGCAGGTCGGGCATGTGCTTAAAGGGGAAAGCAGTGAGCAAATCAAAAGTCGAGTATTACAGGCAAGAGAAAAACAGCTGCAAAGGCAGGGTAAATTAAATCATGCATTATCAACTCAGGAGATAGCTTCCTATTGTCAGTTGAGTATTGAAGATGCACAGTTTCTTGAGCAGGCGATTAATAAAATGGGATTATCGATTCGTGCCTGGCATAGCCTGTTAAAAGTCGCACGGAGTATTGCTGATTTGGCTGAAAGCGAAAAGGTCGAGCGTCATCATCTGAGTGAATCCCTTGCGTATCGTGCTATGGATAGGCTATTAAAAAATATATCATCATAAAAAAATGCAAAAAAAAGGATCGTTTTATAACAAAACGATCCTTTTTAACGAAACTCGGTAAATTTATAGCGCTTTAATCGTTTCGATCTGTGCGTTTAACTTATCACAAGTTGTTTGCAGCTCGGTTTGCTTTGCACGCTCTTTACCAATAACGGCTTCAGGCGCATTAGCAACAAATTTTTCATTACCGAGTTTGAATGATATTTTTGCTAACTCTTTGCCGGCTTTCTCAAGTTGCTTATGCAAACGAGCGAGTTCAGCTTCGGTATCAATTAAACCTGCCATTGGAATTAATAATTCCAACTCACCAATCAGTGCAGTTGCAGAAACAGGTGTTTCTTGGCCTTCCTGAATAATTGTCACGCTTTCGAGTTTAGCAAGAGCCGCTAAGAACGCTTCATTTTCAGCAAAACGGCGTTGATCTATTGCAGATGAGTTTTTGATCAGTAAGTTAAGTGGTGTTTTCGGACTGATATCCATTTCACCACGAATATTACGTACCGCAACAATGACCTTTTTAACCCACTCAAGATCTTCGACCGCTTGTTGATCCACTAAGCTTGCATCATATTCTGGGTAAGCCTCCAACATAATGGTTTCACCGCCTTGTCCGGTTACCACTTTTACACGCTGCCAAATCTCTTCGGTCATAAACGGCAGCATTGGATGCGCAACGCGCAGTAGTGTTTCAAGTACAGTAATCAGAGTAAAACGCGTACCACGTTGTTGTGTTTCACTGCCTTTGAACAAGATTGGTTTAGTTAACTCCAAGTACCAACCACAGAATTGACTCCAGATAAACTCGTATAATATATTAGCGGCGATATCAAAGCGGAAAGTATCCAGCGCCTGGCGGAACTCTTTAATGGTGGTTTGCAGTTGTCCCTGAATCCAACGATCCGCTAAACTAAATTCCATCTCAGTATTACTCGAGAAGCCACAATCATGTTCTTCGGTGCTCATTAATACATAACGGCTGGCATTCCATAACTTGTTGCAGAAGTTACGGTAACCTTCTAAACGCGTCATATCCCAGTTGATATCTCGGCCTGTCGTCGCCATCGCTGCAAGAGTAAAACGCAGTGCATCCGTGCCGTGTGCTTCAATACCATTGGCGAATGTTGTACGCGTATCTTTTTCAATTTTAGCCGCGAGCTGTGGCTGCATCATATTACCGCAGCGTTTAGCAACTAAACTTTCTAAATCAATACCGTCGATCATATCTAGTGGATCAAGCACATTACCTTTAGATTTTGACATTTTATCGCCATGCTCATCACGGATAAGGCCGGTAAAATAAACCTTTTTGAACGGTACTTGTGGTTTGCCGTTTTCATCCTTCATAAAATGCATGGTCATCATGATCATTCGGGCAACCCAGAAGAATATGATATCAAAACCAGTTACTAGAACATCAGTCGAATGGAATGTTTTAAGATCTAGCGTTTTTTCTGGCCAGCCTAAGGTTGAAAATGTCCACAAACCCGATGAGAACCAGGTATCTAATACATCATCATCCTGGCGAAGAGCAACATCGTCGCCTAAATCATGTTTACTGCGTACTTCCGCTTCATCATGACCAACATAAATTTTACCCGCATCGTCGTACCAAGCTGGAATACGATGTCCCCACCAAAGCTGACGTGAAACACACCAATCCTGGACATCGTTCATCCAAGAGTTATACATGTTTTTATACTGTTTTGGCACAAATTCGATATCGCCATTATTAACTGCTTCATTGGCAACTTTAGCGAGTGGTGCGACGCGCACATACCATTGGTCAGTCAGCATTGGTTCGATAACCACACCACCACGATCGCCGTAAGGCACGGTTAAATCATGTGGCTTGATCTCATCTAATAAACCTAACTCATCAAGCGAACTGACAACCAGTTTTCGCGCATCCTCGCGTGTTAACCCTTGGAACTGGCTTGGAAGCTCGCTGGCATAATCATTACTTTTTTCACCATTACTATTAAAGACTTCGGATTCGCTGCGAATACAGGCATCAAAAGTTAATACGTTGATCATTGGTAATTTATTGCGTTTACCAACTTCATAATCGTTAAAATCATGGGCTGGAGTGATTTTTACACAGCCGGTGCCTTTTTCCATATCGGCATGCTGATCAGCAATGATCGGAATACGACGATTAACAAAAGGCAAAAGGATCTCTTTACCGACAAGATCTTTATAACGCGGATCTTCAGGGTTTACGGCTACCGCAGTATCACCTAATAGAGTTTCAGGACGAGTTGTTGCAATAACCAGATAGTTTTTACCGTCAGCTGTTTGCACTCCATCGGCCAGCGGGTAGCGGAAATGCCACATAAAACCTTTAACATCTTTGTTTTCAACTTCTAAGTCTGAAATTGCAGTGTGCAGTTTAGGATCCCAGTTAACCAGACGTTTACCGCGGTAGATAAGTTCATCGTTATAGAGATCCACAAATGTCTTTTTAACCGCTTCAGAAAGCCCATCATCCATAGTGAAACGTTCACGATCCCAATCAACTGAAGTGCCTAATCGGCGCATTTGCTGGGAAATATTGCTACCAGATTCCGCTTTCCAATCCCAGATTTTCTCAATAAAAGTTTCACGACCGAGTTCTTTACGTGTTTGTCCTGTTTCTGCAAATAGCTTGCGCTCTACAACCATCTGTGTGGCAATTCCGGCATGATCGGTTCCCATCTGCCATAGGGTGTTTTTCCCCTGCATACGCTGGTAACGAACCAGGGTATCCATGATGGTATCCTGGAATGCATGACCCATATGTAAGTTACCCGTTACATTAGGAGGCGGGATCATAATGCAGTAGCTTTCTTTGCTGGTATCACCATGCGGTTTGAAATAACCTTTTTCTTCCCAATTTTGGTAGTTTTTTTGTTCAATTGCGCTTGGGTTGTATATCTTTTCCATCGGGTTAATCTTCTGTTTTGTTGGTTGACTCAGTGGCTGAACTATCTTCAACGGTTTGAGTAGAAAGCGTCACGCCCATTTTTTTATAGGCACTGTAACGTATTCGTGCTGCAATTTTTTCGGCTTCCGGATATGGAACAAAATCAATTATTTGTTGAAACTTGATTGCAAAATCAGGCGCTTTTTCACTTAAATTAATTAAAACCGGACGAGGGTGTAGCGGTGCTCGCCAGCTGATTTCAACGGGCGTACCAAATTTTGGCCCTTCACCTAACAGGTTGTGCGGTACAAAACTGTCACCATCAAACTGCCATAAATACTCATCCACCGCGAATGCATCCTGTTGCGAATCGGTATAGATGAAAACCTTTTTATTTTGTCCATAAAAAAACGCCGCTATGGTGCAGGCGTGAGCAAAATGAGCACTTAATGCCAAGCTGCTTGATTTTTCTTCTGTGGCAAAAACGTAAAAAACAACCTGGCTCATTATCTTAGTTTCACTTAGCTATTTGCAGCTGTTGTTTCATTTTCACTTCGGTTTATTAAAAACTGCGTTAATAAAGAAACCGGTCTGCCCGTTGAACCTTTGTTTGCTCCAGATCTCCAAGCTGTACCGGCAACATCTAAATGTGCCCAGTTATAACTTTTTGTAAAGCGCGAAAGGAAACAAGCAGCAGTAATCGTGCCAGCGGGGCGACCGCCGATATTGGCCATGTCTGCAAATGGACTTTCCAGCTGTTTCTGATATTCATCGTCCATCGGCAGTTGCCATGCTTTATCACTCGATTGATTTGATGCATGCAGCAACTCATTTGCCAGCCCCTTATGCGGTGTCATTAAACCGCTGATATGATGACCTAACGCCATTATACAAGCGCCCGTTAAGGTCGCTATATCAACCACACAATCGGGTTCAAAACGTTCCACATAGGTTAACACATCACACAACACTAAACGTCCTTCAGCATCGGTGTTTAATACCTCTACCGTTTGTCCTGACATGGTGGTGAGAATATCACCTGGACGGTAAGCATTACCCGCCGGCATATTTTCAGCGCCCGCTAAGATGCCGATCACATTGATTGGCAGGTTAAGTTTTGCAAGGGCCTTCATGGCACCAAAAACACTGGCTGCTCCACCCATATCATATTTCATCTCATCCATGCCTGCGCCTGGTTTTAAGGAAATACCGCCGGAATCAAAGGTCAGACCTTTACCAACCAGTACAATAGGCTTTTGATCTGCATGACCACCGTTGTAGTGCATTAAGGACATATAGGCAGGATTAGCTGAACCCTTAGCGACGGCCAAATAACTGTCCATTTTAAGCTCGGCCATCTGTTCACTATCGACAATTTCGGCAGTGATTTTGTCAAAACGTTGTCCGAGTGCGTTGGCTTGTTCGCTTAAATATAATGGAGTACAGATATTAGGTGGCATATTCGCTAAATCTTTACAGGCTTTAGCACCCGAAGCAACAGCTAAACCATGTTGCAGTGCAAGTTCTGCGCGATTTAATTCTTTACGGCTAGTGACATTAAAGGTTAATTTGCGCAGCGGACGGCGGGTATTCTCTTTGCTGGTTTTAAATTGATCGAAGTTATATAAACAATCCTGGGTTGCTTCAACAGCTTGACGTACTGCCCAGTAGATATCACGGCCTTTGATATGCAACTCAGAAAGAAAACAGATTGCTTCTAAAGCGCCGGTATCATTAAGTGTCGCAATGGTTTTTGCTATAATTTGCTTGTACTGGGTTTCGGTCAGTTCACGCTCTTTACCGCAACCGACTAATAATACGCGCTCACTTAATACATTGGGCACATTATGTAAGAATAATACCTGCCCTACTTTTCCTTCGATATCACCACGGCGTAACAGTGCAGTTAAATAACCTTCGCTAATCTCATCAAGCTGCTCACCTGCAGGAGATAAACGGCGTGGCTCAAATACACCCACAACAATACAGGCACTGCGTTGTTTTTCCGGGCTACCGCTTTTTACGAAAAATTCCATATATATCCTTGGCTCTTGGCTATGTATAATGCGATTAACTGTGCAATTCTTAAGAAAATACAGTTATTATAGGAGGAAGTAGAGCTTGAAGGCTCTTCTCAACGCATAAAAATGTAATTTTACCGTATTTACTTGCTTAATTCACTAGTTTATAGCTAAGGCCCTTGGAAGTTCTTCTTTTTCAAGGGCCTTAGCTATACATCTAACCTACTTGAAAAAGTAATTTCAGCCGTTAGCGGTTCGATTATCTCTTTCTCAGGATCATATTTACACTGGAGAACCGGGTGATACTTCTTCGTTATTTGATGCTCGAAACATTTAAAAGCCAGATCGGTATTCTGTTTGTTTTAGTGCTTATCTTTGTCAGTCAAAAATTTATAACCATTCTTGCTCTCGCTATTAATGGTGCAATCCCTGCAGATATGGTGATGACTCTGCTGTATTTAAATTTACCGCAATTGGGCACCCTGATGTTACCTATCAGTTTTTATCTTGCGGTGCTTTTTGCCCATGGCAGGTTACACAGTGACAGTGAAATGATTGCCATGACCTCGTGCGGATATAGCCCTAATAATGTCTTAAAAGCGACCCTGTTATTATCATTTTTAACCTTCGCTTTTGCCGCCTATAACAGTTTATATATCGCGCCGCTTTCTGAAGATAAAATGGTTAGCGTTATCGAAGACGCACAAGCAAATACCAGTTCGGCGGCACTTATTGAGGGACGTTTTCATAAAACCTCAGATAACGGCAGTGTGGTTTACGTTGAGAAATCAGGTAACAAAATCTTAGAAAAAATCTTTGCGGCGCATTGGCCAGAAGATGGTAAACAGGCTCCGTCTGTATTGACCGCAGCCGAGGGACATCTGGATGCCAAACAAGATGGTACCTGGCTGACCTTAACGGACGGTCAGCGTTATGCCGGCATTGTTGGTCAACATGAGTTTGAAAAGAGTGAGTTCGCGACCTACCAGGTGCATATCGCTAATAGAGAAGTACAAAAGAAGGCGCGTGGCGTTGAGGCATTACCAACAACGGCACTGTTTGCTTCGGACAATCTTAAATATCAGGCAGAGCTGCAGTGGCGAATAGCCATTCCGGTCTCAATATTATTGATGACATTTATGGCTGTTCCATTGGCAAAAGTGAATCCGAGACAGGGACGTTATTCAAAGCTATTACCTGCCCTGGCGTTATATTTAACCTTTTTCTTGCTGCTCAGCACGTCTAAAAGTTTGATTGAAGAGGGGACGCTGCCTGTTATCAGTATCTGGATTGTACAAATCAGCTTTTTGCTGTTGGGCATAATGCTGCATCTGCAAAGTTTAGGAAAATTTACCAAAGTTACTAAAGTTACTAAAGTTACTAAAGTTACCTTACAGCGGTAATGGTTAAGCTATTTAAAACGGAATTATTATTATGGGTATTTTAGATCGCTACATCGGTAAAACGATATTTGCAGCCACTTTTTTGAGCCTCTTTGTATTGATAGGCTTGAGCTGTATCATTAAATTTGTTGAGCAGATGAAAGGCATTGGCGTGGGCACCTACGATGCCTGGCATGCGGCCTATTTTGTTATTCTTAAAATTCCTGTGGAATTATCTGTTTTTTTCCCGATGGCAGCCTTAATTGGTGCCTTGATTGGTTTAGGGAGTTTAGCGGGAAGCAGTGAACTGGTTGTTATGCAGGCCGCCGGAATATCAAAATTACAGATCGCAGGCGCAGTACTCAAAACGGCCATTCCGATGGTGATCGCGGTGATGGTATTGAATGAATTTGTTGCCCCGCAAACTGATAAAGAAGCCTACTCCATGCGTTATCTGGCAAAAAAAGGAGAGGAACAAGTCAGTAATCAATACGGGGTTTGGGTGAAAGATGCGGATTCATTCATCAGTATTGAACGGATGAACAGTGATAATGAACTATTCCATGTGCAGCTGTACTTTTTTGATAAAAATTTAAAACTTGATCATGCGATCCTGGCGCGTAAAGCCGCATTTAAGGATGGGAATTGGCTCTTTGAAGATGTCAGTCAAACTGATTTTATGGGAGACAGTACAGAGGTTAAAAAAATCGGCAATTATGTTTGGCAGACTAAGCTGACACCGAAAAAATTAGAAGTCATTCTGGGTGAACCGGATAAAATGTCGATGCGTGATATTTATAACTATATCGTCTACCTTGAAAATAATGAGCAAGATGCAAAGCGTTTCTGGCTGATATTTTGGCGTAAAGCTGTCCTGCCATTTACCATTGTGGTGATGATGTTACTGTCGGTTTCTTTTATATTTGGTGGCCTACGCACGGTAACAATGGGTACGCGGTTGATTTTTGGTATCGCTGCCGGTTTTACTTTTTATGTTTCCGGGGAGTTATTTGGTCCCTTCAGTCTGGTCTTTAACCTGCCACCCATACTGGGCGCATTATTACCCAGTCTATTGGTGTTATCTCTTGCCATCTACCTGCTTAGGCGGCAAAGCTAAACAAGAAACAAAAATGCCGCGTTTTTATTATTAATAAAACACGGCATTTTTTTTAGCAGACTAAAAGAGCTGTGAATGACTTTTTATTTTTTATCCTGATCCATAAATGCCATGCCCTTAAATCCTTTCCAATGGCTTAACTCTTTTGTTAGTACAACCATCTCACATTCCGCCCACTGGTCTTGAAAGGCACTCTTCTTTCCAAAAAAAACCAAAAAATTACCTAAGCCAAAGGCTGAGGTTGCCATACGAATTAATGATTGGGTAAAGGAAATATTGCTACCATCGCTGTTTTGAAGACGTAATCGCCACGCTTTCATACCGATTGTTTGACCGCCTCTCGTCCAGAAATAACTGTAAAATCCAATGACTATAAATGCCAGATATAATGCAAATATTTGACTGGTAGCGAGAAAGTCTGCAACATCTTGGTAAGCATCAAGATTTATCAAGCCAGTGCTACTGGCGATAATCACGACTATAATCGCAACTATTCCGGCTAACATTAGCACCGCAGAAACAGCAAACAGGTCGTAGATATAGGCGCCTAATCGTTTCAAAAAATTAGCACGAGGACAACTTTGATACTGTTGCTGCAGGCTTTTTGTCTGTACTTTTTTGTGGTTATGCTTTGACATAGTGATTCCTTAAGTTTACCTGCCTGCAGTGTAGCAAAAGCAAAATCAGTTGGCATTTATTTAAAAGTTATATGTGCGGTAAAAGTTCTAAAATATGAGAGAAGGAGAGGAATTTAGCGACTAATTAAAAAAGATGATGCTTTTTCAATCAGTCAGTTAGAAAACACTTGTCAGCAGAGCATCTCTAGGTATAATCCCTGCGTCTTAACAACACTCTGATTTAAAATTAAAGATTATGCCCGAGTGGTGAAATTGGTAGACGCGACGGATTCAAAATCCGTTTTCGAAAGAAGTGCCGGTTCAAGTCCGGCCTCGGGCACCATACTTTTTCCTAGTCTAGTCAACTAGTTAGAGGTATTAAAAAGAAAAATGGTTTTGTTTTCCTGATACTCGGTTACGTTTTTGGCGTAATTTGGCGTAAAGGAAAAAAAATGGCAACTCTTCAAGTCCGCAAGGGCAAAAAAAGCATTACCTATCGTGTTGAATTTATGCGAGACGGTAAGCGCATATCCAAATCATTTAAACTTAAAAAAGAGGCTCAAACATTCATGGCATTATTGCTGGTGGATAATGATCTCGCTAATAGTTTAACAAATCATATTTTAACCACATTAAACTTCTCTGATGCCGCAAAAAAACTCTTAGATCAAGATAATGGTCGAGATCCGAGTAAACACCAGCGTTTACGTTATTGGGTTTCTGTCTTTGGCAACCTAAAGGTTGGTAAAGTCACCCGGCAAGAAGTCAAAGCTGAGTTAAAGCGTTTATCTAATGATAAAGCTCCTGCCACATTAAATCGTTATAAAGCCGCTTTAGGCTCTTTATATCGTTACCTATCCGATGAATTCGATATCGATTACAACCCGGTAAAAGGGATTCGGCAATATGCAGAAAATAATGCCAGAACGCGTTTTTTAAGTGACGAAGAGCTATCGATATTATTTGCTACGGTAAAAAAATCTAAGTGGAACCAGTTGTTTCTATTGGTTTTAATGGCTATTACAACCGGGGCTAGACGTTCTGAGATGCTTACGCTAGAGTGGGATTATATTAATTTTAAAACAAAAACAGCTCACCTTCCCAACACCAAAAATGGCGAACAGCGTATTTTAACCTTAACGGGTGATGTCATTACTGAATTAATGAAATATAGATGCATAGGTGGGTATGTTTTTCCGCATCCAAATGATCCAACAATATATTTCCGTAATTTTGATATCCACTGGCAAAGTGCCTTAAGGGCAGGGGAGATCACTGATTTTAGATTCCATGACTTACGCCATACCTGTGCCAGCCTTTTAGCGATGAACGGCGCTAGTTTGCTTGAAATAGCACAAGTGCTCGGGCATAAATCAATCACCATGACGCAGCGTTACAGCCACCTTTGTATCGAACATAAAGCAAACTTAACTGAACGAGTATTCGGAGGAATAATTAATGGATGAGATATTTGTAGATAGGTTAACAAGGAATTATGACTGCGTTGATGATTTATTAGATGGCAATTGGGGGATCTATAAAGCGGCTACAACCCGGCCTAATGGGAAAAATGGTGGAGATGAAATCGTTGTAATTGAGTTAAATGAATTATCAACAAAGTTTCATGAAGCAGCCAGTGATTTTTTTATTAATAGAGTAGATGAGTGTATCGACCACATCCCAACTTATGATAATAGTCAAACTGAGTTTGCTTGGAGTCTAATTTACCGGGAGCTTGAACATCAGGGGTTACAAGGGGGGGTAGCTTCAAAATATGAATATATGGGCGGCTTGTTTTCTCTTCCGGAATTCCTATTTCTTTATGGAGGGCATAATAATTGTGCTGAAATGCAATGGCTAGCTAACTTACTGAAATCAGCTGTTAATGTAGCTTATGCGAAATATAATAATGATTATCTTTCTGCACTTAAAAATATGGAAGAGTGTGGTTATTACGAATGTCGGTTAATGACAGCGAAGCAAGCTGAAAATGTGCAAGTTGCTAATAATTCCAATACTGGGGGGGATAATGGAAGGGAGGCGAATAGTTTGGAACGTAAAAGGCGAGTCGATATTTGGGTGAACAAAGCTCAAGAATTAGCCGATGAAATCTGGAATAAAAAATTAGCGCTATCAAAGCCTGACGTTGCAAAACAGATCCGTCCAAAGCTTGTTAAATTTTTTGAAGAGCAAGGTGACTTTGTCCAAGTACCTGGAATAAAGCGAATAAGACAAAATATAATAAAACCTGTAAATAATTAGGTGCAGCTGCGGTTTTAAACGTAGTTTAATACGGTCTTCGAATGCAATCTAAAACGGTTCAGGGCCATTTGATAACCTCCAATAGGTATTATCCATTTTTTGCCATATCCATACAGCACAATAAACCATTTACATAGCGGAGTCTGCGTGTGTGGATAGGCAGTATTGAGCACTTATAGAGAGTCTTTAGGTCTTGCTTTCTCCACACCACGGTTTTGCAGTTTGGTCTGCATATTTAATCATAATTCGACATCTTCATCCTCTGATACCCCTATGCCTAATAAATCCTCATAACCACCCCTGCTTACGCCTAAAGCCAGATAAACAGCTTTGTTAATGGCACGTTTATCCTGACGGATTTTAAGTGGAATACAACCCAACCCAAATAAACCACAAGGTAACCGTACCGCTATCTAACGGATGAGACTGCCTCTCTACAGTTTGTTCAAACTCCGTGTCTGTTATATGGGAAATAAGTGTTACCGAAATATCTGCATCGTATATCTATTGAAGGTATCAACGAGTACCTGCGTGGTTATACTCTTGTTCATTTTTCAACTAATTGAATTATAAATGAGCAGTTTCACAGTTTTTATTACAGTATCGATGACAAACAGCAAAGAGTTGCCCCTGGTGGGGCACGAGGGGCAACTTAAATCAGTACTATTGGTTTTGTACCGAATGCAACCACGGTATTAGGAGCAAAACCATGACTAACACGACTAAACCAGATCAACTTGATTTACACATTACCAACCTCGAAAACTGGCGGCCGGTAAGGCAGCTAGCTAAAGAGTATCCTCAATTTACTGACACTCAATTAAAGCGCCTCTTCTGGCAACGGAACAAATATCCAGGTTTGTCGACTTGCTATAGGCAAGTTGGTAAGCGCGGATATGTTTGTTTGCCGCTTTTTGGATTATGGCTAGCTGGCCAACTGCCTGAACAAAAGAAGGATATTTAAAATGAAATTAGAAGTATTTAATCATTATGATTTCGGCTCGCTTAGGTGGCTTGAAGTTGACGGGAATCCGATGTTTGTGGCTAAAGATGTAACAGCTGCTCTTGGTTTTAAAAATAACCGGCAAGCTTTGGTCGATAATTGTAAAGGTGTCCGTGCCACGGACACCTTGAAAAACGCGGGTGGTTATCATGAAAAAATCATTCCTGAGTCAGACCTGTTCAGGTTAATCATGCGGTCCAAATTAACCAGTGCGGAAAAATTTCAAGATTGGGTGTGTGAGTATGTGTTGCCAGCGATACGCAAAAATAGTTTATTTCAGGTGAAGCCTATTAGTATGATTGAGTTACTTGAACATACCTTGGTATTAGAGAAGGATAAAGAAAGCTTAAAGGCGTTAAATGAAGCATCGCAGCGAAATATAGACCATTTCCAAGATGTTTGTAATGCAATGACGGCTCAGTTTGCTGCGGGAACAACCGCACCAGATTTCTGTAAGCAATTCAACGGGGTTAACTCCATGCAAGTGTCATCATCGCTTGTTTCACAAGGGGTATTCATTAGGATGGTTCGTGGTTACAAAGTGACAAGTTATTATCGTGATCGATATTTTAAACAAGAAATATTTTCACTTGATAATGGAAAAATTCGTTATCAACCCGTTCTTACTCAGGATGGTGTTGAGTGGTTATATGAACAATATTTGCATAATAAACTACCTATGAAAAAAACATGGAATGGGAATTTTAATCATATGATTTTCGGCAAACCGGGTGTCACATAATTAAGCTAGCTAAGCCGAAAAATTCAGGAACTAAAAATATTTAAGCTCATGCAAGGGCGAATCTCTATATGAGTTGCTATGAAAATATTAAGGATCTAAAATTTTTATAGTGAATCGACGGACAGAACAACCGTCATATGCCTACTAATAATGGGGGCTGAAGTTACTTGAGGCGTAAACGTGGTGTAATTTTTTTCAAAAAGGAATAAATATAATGGTTTTTACGGAAAAGGGGAGGTGGATGGATCGAGATGATTTATTAAATAAAAGCGTTAAAAAATAAACGTGCTTAGCAAAGCTAAGCACATCATATTAATCATTGGTAGTTTGAACTTTGGCGAGCGCTAACTACCAATCACTATAAGGATACAACATTTATGTTGAAATTTCTTTATGCACAGTCCGTTACAATGACAAATAATTTTAATTACTTAAATTGGTCTGAGTTGACTGGCTTAATTAAGAACCCTCCACAGGCATCCTCTTTTTCTTTAAAAGAGATAAAAGCCCGCTGTGCAGTTATTGCGGCTCATGATGCAACAGATAAAACTAAGCAGACGGTTATGCTGCACAATAACTTCACCTTGCTGCGCTTAGATTTAGATGACAGCCCATTTGATATCGCTGCGATCAAAGACTTATTGGACCAAGTGGATATTAAGTCATATATCGTCCATACAACTGCTAGTCACATGCAAGATGGTTGCAGCCATCGCTACCGTATCTACATAGAGTTAGTTGCGGCATTATCATTTGATATTTGGTCCTTGCTGGAAAAATATCTGTGTCATTTGTTTGCTGCTGATGATTGTGCAACTCGATCACAGCAAATTATGTATCTGCCCAGCTTATTCCCGGGTGTTATTTACGACTGCAATATCTCGGAGGGAAACGCTTTACAGGTTGATGGCTCGTTATTGCTCGATCAAGCCATGACGTTGAACGATATTTCAATGACTGATTGTGCGGCAGTTGTTGAAGTAAAAAAGAAAAAGGTATTACCGCAATACTGCGAGTCATTAATAGCAGGGCAAGTGTCTATCATTGATTTGGTTAACCAGTCCTATACATGGGATTACGTGCTTGCACAGTATGGCTATGAACAACAAGGCCGTCATTACTTGTCTCCAGAGTCAAAAAGCAAAATGGCAGGTGTGCATTTACTTGAAGGGAATGATGGGCAACTCCGCTACTACTCTCACCACGCTAGTGATCCTTGTGCGACGGGAAGGTGCCTGAACATTTTTGAGTTTATTGTTGTGCGTGAATTTAATGGAGATGCTAAGGCGGCTGTAAAATCTTTATCCAACCTTTTTCCTGAGTTCAATAAGCATAATCTAAAGCTGTATTTGAAGCATCAACAACAGCAGCAAATTCAAGTTGCGATGAGGGTGTTGTCATGAGTAAATTACCTAAACCTAATAAGCAGCCAACTGACGTGGTTTAATAGATTCACACACCCTAGTTAGGACATAATGAACTTAACTGGAGAAATAGAATGACAACACGTAAAAAATATTCAAAAGAATTTAAATTAGATGCAATCTCGCTCGTCAATGAG
>NZ_JBLIED010000052.1:0-21206 GCF_047632955.1 Psychromonas sp.
GAAAGTTTATGCTGGTACTGAGCATCAACATTCTGCACAGCAACCACAAGTTTTAGACATCTAATAGGATTAAAACAATGGCAAATCAATACTACGGCACTGGTCGTCGCAAAAGCTCTGTAGCTCGAGTGTTTGTAAAAGCAGGTAGTGGTCAAATCACTATCAACAAACGTAACATCGATGAATACTTCGGTCGTGAAACTGCTTGTATGGTTGTTCGTCAACCACTAGAACTTGTTGGTGTTACTGACAAATTCGACCTAAACGTCACTGTTAAAGGTGGTGGTACTACGGGTCAATCAGGTGCTATCCGTTTGGGTATCACTCGTGCATTAATGCAGTATGACGAAACTCTTCGTGCTGAACTACGTATCGCAGGTTTTGTTACCCGTGATGCACGTAAAGTTGAGCGTAAGAAAGTCGGTCTACATAAAGCACGTAAACGTCCACAGTTCTCAAAACGTTAATATTTCGTTTTCAAGAGTTGCGAAAGCCCAGTTTATACTGGGCTTTTTTTTGCTTGTTATTTAAGCATTTTGCGCTTATCTTTCCTGTACATCAGTTTTATACCAAGTGTATTAAGAATGTGATCTTGTATTGCGCAGAGTAAATCAACTCTAGCAATACTGATCACTTATTTGATGCGTTTGCTATTAATATAGGGGGATATTATGTTGACCGAGTCAATGGTTGAAAAACTTAATGAGCAAATAAACCTGGAATTTTATTCTTCCAATCTATATTTACAAATGAGTGCATGGTGTGAGGATAAAGGCTTTGAAGGAGCTGCTTTGTTACTGCGCGGGCATGCAACAGAAGAGATGTCGCACATGAATCGTTTGTTCACTTACGTCAGTGAAACAGGCTCATTGCCAATTCTAGGCACAATCAGCGCGCCGCCCCATCAATATAAATCATTAAAAAACCTGTTTACCGAAACATACGATCATGAATGTTTAATTACCAAAAAAATAAATGAATTGACCCATGCTGCATTCTCCACACATGATTATTCAACGTTTAATTTCTTGCAGTGGTATGTTGCCGAGCAGCACGAAGAGGAAAAATTATTCAAAGGCATATTGGATAAAATTGATTTGGTAGGTGAAGAGGGTAAAGCGCTATTCTGGATTGATAAAGATCTCGCCGTGTTAGCAAAAACCGGTGCACCGTCAATTATGGACAGTACAGAATAAATTCTCGCTAGCATATTTACATTTCTATTATGAATTATCGCTAATAGCAAATGCGATCTTGTTTTGCGTGAGAAAATTAGCACTGGCAAGGCATGAGTTGCAGGAAGCAGTTATTCTCCCTTCTCAAAATTGTATGGAACAATTTTGAAAAGTTTTAGCTGGCCACGAAGTGCTGAAGAACAGGACCTTCTGAATAAGACTAATCACGCAGATAGCGTTGATTTTAACCAACAAGGCTGATCACTCATTTGATACGTTTGGTATAAGTACCCAACGGTTAATGAGAGCATGGTCAATTAAGCTGTGCTTTTCTCTATTCCCCGTCGCAAAACAATGTTAATCACTTGTAAACAAGGTGGTATTTCTTTAGAATTCAGCGAGTTTTATGTAATACATCATTAAGCTTTCTGTTTGATGGTTATGCATTATCAGTTTGGTATAGAGAACTGCTTGAAAGTAGCTCACAATGGAGATGGTTAAATGAGCAATGCGCCTGTTAATTCTGGTCGCCGCAAGTTTTTGACATTAACAACAGCTGTTGTTGGTGGAGTGGGGGCGGCTGCAGTAGCGGTACCCTTCGTGAAATCTTGGAGCCCAAGTGAAAAAGCAAAAGCTGCTGGAGCACCAGTTGCTGTTGATATCGGAAAAATCCAACCAGGACAATTAATTCGCGTTGAATGGCGTGGTAAACCTGTTTGGGTTGTATCCCGCACCCAAAAAATAATAGATGATTTAGCAACCCATGACTCTCAGTTACGAGATCCTGATTCAGAAGAGCCGCAACAACCCGTTTACGCAACAAACACCGGCCGTTCACTGAAACCTGAAATTTTTATTGCTGTTGGTATATGCACCCATTTAGGTTGTTCACCCGGTTATTTACCGGATTCATTTTCTGAACAAGTTGAAGGAGTTGATTCAGGTTTCTTCTGTCCATGTCACGGTTCGAAATTTGATATGGCCGGTCGCGTTTTCCAGGGTGTGCCCGCGCCATTAAATTTAGTCATTCCTCCTCATTATTACACGAGTGATACGACTATTATTATCGGCTCAGACAAAGGAGACGCCTAATGCTTAAAAAATTAGTCACCGGCACACTCGATTGGATAGATGCACGGATCCCGATGACGGAAACGTGGAACAAACATTTAGCGCAATACCCGACGCCGGTCAACTTCAACTTTTGGTACTTTTTTGGTTCATTAGCCATGCTCGTCCTGGTTAACCAAATTTTAACCGGTATCTGGCTGACCATGCACTATAATCCCTCTGCGGATTTAGCCTTTGCATCGGTTGAATATATTATGCGCGATGTACCCTATGGTTGGTTGCTGCGTTATATGCATTCAACGGGCGCTTCTGCGTTTTTTGTGGTGGTCTATCTGCATATGTTCCGCGGTTTAATTTACGGCTCTTACCAAAAACCCCGTGAGTTAATCTGGATCTTCGGCATGTTAATCTTTCTGGCGTTGATGGCAGAAGCATTTATGGGCTACTTACTTCCCTGGGGACAGATGTCTTTTTGGGGCGCACAGGTAATCATCTCTTTATTTGGTGCAATTCCAATTATTGGTGATGACTTAACCCTGTGGATCCGTGGTGATTATGTTATCTCGGGCGCAACCCTAAACCGCTTTTTTGCTTTGCATGTGATTGCACTGCCGCTGGCATTGGTTGTATTAGTCTTTTTACATATTGTCGCACTGCATGAAGTGGGCTCAAATAATCCCGATGGTATTGAGATTAAAGTGAAAAAAGGAACGGCTTCTGCTGAGGCAAAAGGCCAGTTTACTTTCCACAAACAATACAGCGGCAAAAAAGATATTATCGATGCAATTCCCTTCCACCCCTACTTTACGGTGAAAGATATTATGGGGGTTTGTGGATTTTTGATCTTATTCTGTGCGGTTATTTTCTTTATGCCGGAAGGGGGAGGTTACTTCCTTGAAGCTCCAAACTTTGAACCTGCGAACGGTTTAAAAACACCGTTACATATCGCACCGGTTTGGTACTACACGCCTTTCTATGCCATTTTGCGTGCTATACCCGATAAGTTAATTGGGGTTATGTTCTTTGGTGGTTCGATTGTGATTCTTTTCTTCCTGCCGTGGTTAGACCGCTGCAAGGTAAGATCAATTCGCTACCGTAGTTGGATTCATAAAGCGAATATTGCACAATTCATTGTTTGTTTTATCGTCTTAGGGGTACTAGGGGCTTTGCCTGCAACACCTTTATTAACGATGCTTGCGCAGGTTGGCACTGTCGGTTACTTCGGTTTCTTTATTGCTCTTTGGCTATACAGCAAAAATGAAAAAACTAAACCACTACCAACGAGGTTAACATTCAAATGAAAAAATTAATGATTGCCTTATTGGCATTATTACCAAGCCTGGTTTTTGCATCGGGCAGTGTTCACCTTGATAAAGCAGATTATGATTTAAGCGATAAAGTTTCACTGCAAAGTGGTGCCAAACTGTTTATGAATTACTGCTTTGCGTGTCATTCCACGGGGCATCAACGTTACCAGCGGGTAGCAACAGATTTGGGTATTCCTGAGAATTTAATGGCTGATAATTTGATTTTCACCGACAGTAAAATTGGTGAATTGATGAAAAACAGCATGGATCCCGTTTCCGGTGCGAAATGGTTTGGTGCAACGCCTCCAGATTTAACCTTAGAAGCACGTCTGCGCGGAGCTGATTGGATCTATACCTACTTACGCTCTTTTTATGCCGATCCGACGCGTCCATTTGGAGTAAATAATACGGTTTTTCCTGAAGTGGGTATGCCCCATGTATTGGAAGAGTTGCAGGGTGTTCCTACCGCTATCTATGAAACAACCATGCATGAAGGTGTTGAACATAAATCCATCATTGGTTTTGAAAGTAACCAACAGGGTGAAATGAGCTCCGATGAGTATGACAAAGCGGTTCTAAATCTGGTAAACTTCCTAGTCTATGCAGGTGAACCAAACAAATTAGAGCGTCAGTCTCTGGGTGTTTGGGTGATTGGGTTTTTAGTTATCCTATTCATTCTTAGTTATTTACTGAAGAAAGAGTATTGGCGCGACATTCATTAATCGTTAGCTATTATCTTGCCTAATTTAATCGGCAGCAGTGGTATTTACCACTCTTGCCTTTTTTGCTTTTTAAACATTCAACATTTTATCCATATTTTAGGGGATTTTCATGGCCGTAGCTGCAAATAAACGTTCTGTAATGACACTGTTTTCCGGTGCTTCAGATTTATATAGTCATCAAACACGTATTGTACTGGCAGAAAAGGGCGTCACAGTCGAAATTACATTTGCTGAAGAAGACAATTGGCCTGAAGAGTTAGCAGACTTAAACCCTTACAATACAGTACCAACCTTAGTTGACCGTGAATTAGTTTTATACAACTCACGCATTATTATGGAATACCTGGACGAGCGTTTTCCGCACCCGCCATTAATGCCCGTTTACCCCGTTGAACGCGGTAAAGGTCGTTTAATGATGCAGCGTCTTGAAAGTGATTGGTACCCATTAGTTGATATTATCATGAACGGTAATACCGATGCGGCGAATGCTGCGCGTACAAAACTTCGTGATGCTATTTTATTAGTAGCGCCGGTATTTGATCATTTTGCCTACTTTATGTCGGAAGATTTTACCCTTATTGATTGTTATATGGCGCCACTTTTATGGCGTTTACCTGAATTAAATATCGATTTAGGTTTTGACAATGTAGCCGGCATAAAAAGCTACATGGTAAAAGTTTTTGAACGCGAATCATTCCAGGCGTCAATGACAGAAACTGAACGTGAAATTAGAGTGGGAGCATAATGACTAGCATGTTAGTGCAACGACCTTATCTTCTTCGTGCATTTTATAACTGGATCGTTGACAGTGAATGTACGCCGCACATCATTGTTGACGCAACACAAGTTGGCGTTGAAGTGCCTCAGAAATTTGTTGAAGATGGGAAAATCGTCCTTAATATTGCGCCTAAATCAGTGATGCAGTTTTCAATGGATGATGATGCTGTTGCATTTAACGCCCGTTTTTCAGGGCAGCCCATGCAGGTGTATGTTCCTTTATATGCGATCGAAGGTATTTACGCGCGCGAGAATGGCGCCGGAACCATCTTTCCTGAAGAGCCGGCCTATCAGGCTTTGGACGGTAGTGTAGAAACACCTAAAACAGAAAAAACCGATGCTAAACCAAGTAAGCGACCTACGCTGACTATAGTAAAGTAAACTTATGTACTCTGCTTAAAAAATAAAAAAACCGAGAATTATCTCGGTTTTTTTATGTTCAGATTTCGGCTATCAGCTATCAGCTATCAGCTATCAGTTCTCGGCTATCGGCTTTCAGCACGCAACTCGCAGCTTAAACAAAATCAATAGGATCAACATCAATAGACCATCTTACTTTTCGCCCTTCCGGCATATTATCAAAAGCGGGTAATGCGTGGTGTAGTGTCTGCGTGATTAAGGCGCGCTGTTCACTTTGTAATAACAGTTGAAAACGATACTTTCCGGCGCGTCTTTCCATTGATGCAGGAATCGGTCCTAAAATTAATAACTTATCAAGGTTGTTATTGTTGATGCATATTTGTTGTAAGGTTTGCTGGCATAAAGACAGAAAATTTTCGGCCAGCGTTGCATTGTCTGACTCTGCTCTTAATAAAGCTTGAAAGGTACTGGGCGGCAACTGTGCAAGCTTGCGCTCCTGCAGCGCATTACGGGAAAATTCAAAATAACCGTTATTGATAAGATCCTGCAGTAAACTGTGCTCAGGATGATGGGTTTGCAGGATCACCTGACCCTTTTTCTCAGCCCGTCCTGCGCGACCTGACACTTGCGTAAACAGCTGTGCTAATCTTTCGCTGGCTCGATAATCATTACAAAACAGTGCTCCGTCAACATCTATTAATGCGACCAGCGTGACATCGGGGAAGTGATGGCCCTTAGCAAGCATCTGAGTGCCCAGTAGAATTTTATATTTACCGTTGTTGATATCGGTTAAATATTGGTTAAAGCTCTCTTTTTTGCGGGTATTATCGCGGTCAATACGGACCGTCGAATGATTAGGGAAAAGGCCGTTTAAGGTCTCCTCTAACTGCTCTGTGCCCACTCCTGTTGAGCTTAGTTGTGTTGAACCGCAATCGGCGCACTGATGAGGTACGGGAAGGGTGGAGGCACAGTGGTGGCAGTGCAGGTAATTAGCTGATTTATGATAAGTGTAAAAGGCATCACAACGTCCGCATTTTACTAACCAACCGCATTCATGACACATTAATACCGGCGCATATCCGCGGCGGTTTAAAAATAGAATAACCTGATTATTTTTATCCAGGTGCTGCTTCATCAACTCAATTAACTGCGGAGACAGTCCTGATTTTAGCGGTAAACCCGCCAAGTTAATCAGACTGTTGGTCGGTGGTTTGGCGTTGCCGGCGCGTTCGGTAAGGTGCAGATGCTGATATTTTCCCTGCAGCGCATTGTTTAATGTTTCTAAGGAAGGCGTGGCAGAGCCTAAAACAATGGGAATTTTTTGCAATGCGGCGCGCTTGATTGCAAAATCACGCGCATGATAACGAAAACCTTCCTGTTGTTTAAAAGAGGCATCATGCTCCTCATCTAAGATGATTAAGCCTAAATCTTTAAAATCACAAAAGATGCTGCTGCGTGTACCGATAATAATAGCGCCGCTGCCCTGTTTGGCATGTAGCCAGGTCTCCAGCTGCTCTGTTGAGTTTAATCCCGAATGTTTAAGGTAAATAGGGACATTAAAACGTGCCTGAAAACGTTTAATGGTTTGCGGAGTTAAGCCGATTTCAGGCACTATTACTAATGCCTGTTTACCTGCGAGTAAAATAGGCTTGATAATATTGAGGTAAACTTCGGTTTTCCCGCTGCCGGTTATGCCCTCTAATAAAAAGCAGTTAAAAGAGCCTGCCTGCTGATTAACGCAGCTGATGGCAATGGCTTGTTCCACGGTCAACTGTGGTTTTTGCGCCGATTCTTCAAAATCAGCTGACCAATTAAGATTGCTGACGGGTTGTCTATCAACCGATTCAATAACCCCCTTTTCCTGTAATGCCTTAAGCGTCGGGCGACTTATGCCTTCTGCGCTTAACTGCTTATTAGATAAACTTGACTCGCTTAACCTTTGTAAAGCCGTCTGCTGCTTTTTGGCCCGCTTAAAATCATCTACATTAAAAGGGTTAGTGGTTAATTGCCAATGTTCATGGCCCTTGAAAACGGCCTCTTTACCCTGGCGCAGTGAAGTCGGCAGTGCCTGCTGAAAGACATCCCCAAAAGCATGCTGGTAATAAAAAGCTGCCCAACGCAGTAGCGACCAGATATTTTTATCCAATAAAGGGGTCTTATCAATCAACTGGGTGATTTTTTTTAGTTTATCAATAGCGTAATCACATTTAGGGTTCACTTCGCAGATCACGCCAATAAGTTGTCGTTGGCCGCCAAAGGGCACCCGCACTCGGCAACCTACCAGATTATCGGGATCTGTATTTAACAGATAATCAGGCAGCAGGTAATCAAATTGTTTATGCAGAGGAATCGCTAATGCAATGCGGCAAATGGTCGGTTGGGTCATAAACTCAATCAGCTAAGAATAAAGATCTATTGTAACGCTTTTTAAAGTGAGCGACTCAAATAAATGCAGCTAATAATCTAAGGTTTTTTCTTTTTAAGAATGGAAAAGGGCAGATATTATTGGTTATTTCTTTGGGGAATGTTGCAATGCTGCGTTTACATACCCAGGCGTTGCCAAAAGGTGACGAATACCACTATAAATAGGGTATCCATCATCAAGCCGCTAGTGTATTTACCCTCGGGAAAAGCATTATAACGAGGGCTTTGTTTGGTTATTTAATAATATTTAATCGAATTTTATTGGTAGGTTATCTCATTTTTTGGCGAAAAATCAGCTATATCAATGGGAGAGTTTTCCTGAATATAGTCTTTTAATACTTCAGCATCCGTATAGCCGCTGTCAACATAGGATGGATTCGCTGTGATAATCGGGTAACCGTCACCGCCTGCTGCATTAAATGATGGAATGGTGAAACGATAGGTGGCACTCAGATCAAGTGAATTTCCTGCAATAACAACGTCTGTTACCTGTTTATTGGCGACCGTCATTGAAATACCTGCAAATTGCGCATAGGCACCGGAGTCTTTGCTTTTGGTGGCAACTTGATTCAAGTAATTAATAACTTCATTACCTGTCATCTCTACATAAGTGATTGTATTAGCAAAGGGTTGTACCATTAATACATCTTTATAAGAGATCTTGCCTGCTTCCATCGATGCGCGAATACCACCTGAATTCATAATTGAGAAATCGGCTTTAGCACGTTGCATATGGGCGGTTGCAATCAAACGGCCTAAATTAGTCTGATTGTTACGCACTACATTTCGCTCACCTTGTAATAGGCCATTTGTTTGTCCAATCACCAGACTTAACGCCGCCTGGCCTTTTTCCTGAAAGGGTTGTAGTGTGTTTAATATAGACTGATCTTGCGCTATTTCTTTTTCAATAAATACACGTACATTTTCACCTTCAGCATTTTCAACTTTTTTCTTTAAATTAACCGGAATCAGATGATAAGACTGCATCGTGAACGTTCCGTTTCTAAAGGTGTAATCCGCTCGCCCGACGTATTTTCCCCATTCATAGGCCTGCACAATATAAGTACCATTTTGTAGATCCGGTTTGCACTCATCTCCCGCGCTAAAGACTGCATATTGATTTGCAGCTTCCATACATACCGGCTCTTGAGAGTGACCGCCGACGATCATATCCAGTGATCCCTTCTCAAGATAACGTGCCAGCTGTACATCACCCGGTGCATTTGAGCCATTGTTCCCATTGAGATAATGCCCCATATGGGTAGCTGCAATAATGATATCAGGGTTATATTTGGCCTTGATTTCAGCAATTACACGTTTTGCTTCAACTTTTGGATCGGTAAATGTAACTTGTTTGATGAATTTCGGATTAGCAATTTTGGCTGTATCTTCAGTGGTTAAACCGATAACGGCAATCTTTACGCCATTTTTATTAAAGATTTTATAAGGAGCAAACATGCGTTTGCCGTCTTTGTATATATTGGCTGCAAGAAAGGGGAACTCAGCCCAATCTGCTTGTTTTGCCAGCACCTCAAGGGGATTATCAAATTCATGATTACCGACAGCCATGGCATCATAGCCAATCATATTCATACCAATAAAATCCGGCTCCGCATCCTGCAGATCAGACTCAGGGACACCGGTATTAATATCACCACCCGATAACAGCAGCAGTGAACCGCCTTTGGCTTCTACTTCAGTACGAATATTATTAATCAGAGTGGCGCGTGCCGCCATGCCGCGTTCGCCATATTTATTCTGCCAGAAATTGCCGTGGTTATCATTGGTATGAAGAATGGTAAGTTGATAGTCTTTATCTTGAATCCAATCATGCGGAGTCGTTTTAACCATTGCTACATTAGAGCATCCTGCTGTGATCATTAACGCCAAGCTTACGAGTACAAAATTTTTTTTATTCATGAACTTTATCCTTAAGTTAAAATTATTTTCTAATAATACTAATGGGTTGCGTAAATATCATTATATTTGTAAAAATGTCTCATTTAAAATGGAGAGTTTATTTAATGAGCCAGTAATAAAATGAGATATGAGTCGACGGGATAGCTTTTTTATGATGATTATTTGTTCAGTTAACAAAATCTATTATTTGTTCTGTTGTTGATTTTTTGTGGGTGAATAGCCGTTATTTTGTGGTGTTGGGGTGATTATTTTATGACGCTCTTTTTTAAATGTGTCAGGGCGTTGCTTATTCGCTATTTATTTCGTCAGAATGATATAACCCACTTCTATTTTAAAAGTGGGTTATAGAAGTTAAGACAGCAGTTTTCTGGCCGCCGCAACGACAATAGATATTGCACTTACTTCGGTTTTCTTCATTGTTGATTGATCCGGAATTTCCTGTTGTGTCCGGTTTACTATTACACCTGCAACACATGCTGCTCGCCAGCCCTGTGAAGCACACATGGTAAAAAGAGTCGATGATTCCATTTCATAGTTCAGTACACCTAATTCCTGCCATTCTTTCATGGACCCTTTAAGGTGGCGGGTAACACGCCCTGAAACGGTATCATAACGCTCCTGACCCGGGTAGAAGGTGTCTGAGGATGCGGTAATACCAATATGGGGTTCAATACCCGCTTCTCGGCACGCCGCAACCATAGCCGTAGTACATTCAAAGTCAGCCACAGCAGGGTATTCCAAAGGTGCAAAATGCAGGCTGGCACCATCAAGGCGAACCGATGCCTGAGTAACAATAACATCACCGGGATTAACCTGAGGTTGAATGGCGCCTGTCGTACCGACTCTCAGAAAGGTAGTAACCCCTAACTGCGCTAACTCTTCAACAGCAATAGATGTAGATGGGCCACCGATACCGGTAGAGCAAACAACCACTGCTTTGCCATCTACATAAGCAAGATAGCTGGTATATTCGCGATGACTGGCCAGAAAAGTTGCACCGTCCATTAATTCTGCTATTTTTTTTACGCGGTCCGGATCTCCCGGCACGATGGCAAGGCTCGCACCATCGAGCATTTTTTTGCTTAGTCCTAAGTGAAATACATCTGACATAATAAAACTCCTGTATAAATTGATAACTTCTGGGCTGTTATAAATCAGCACCTAAAAAAGCAAAGGGTAATAACTCATTGATAGTGTGTGGCTCTATTAGGCTTGCAGAAGCATAACTATAAACCACGGCATCATTGCCGGATTGCTCCGCAATGACTTGTCTGCAACCGCCACAGGGGTGTGCTTTAATAAGCGCCTGTGCGGCGTTACGAGCGAGTATGTGAACTTCTTTAACCTCGCCTTTTTTCATGCCATCGGTGACCGCCGTATGAATAGCATTTCGCTCCGCACAGATAGTCGTCGGGTACGCGGCTGATTCAACATTGACGCCTTTGTAAAAATCCCCGTTGCGGGTTATCACAATGGCTGCAACATTAAAACCTGAGTAGGGCGCTTGAGCATTATCAAGCAGTTTTTCAAGTTCAGTAAAATAGTTTTTGTGCATAATTTCAAAGCCTCTTTATATAGGTTTGTGATTGATTTTCCGGCTGGGCAACAAAGCCCATTTTATTCAGATATAAACAATGTTCCTGATCGCCGGCGGTTGTTTGCAGCGCTGTGATCCCTTTCTCTTTTAGAAATTCGGGATGTGTTTTGTAATAATAGCTACCCAGTTTAAAATCACGGTATTTGGGGGTCACGTAGTCAAGCATAATGATAAAAGTACCGTCAGCCTCCTTTTTGCCTGCAAGCACCCCGGCGAGATTATTATCGCGCAACATATAAAATAATGTGTCAGCGGTTTTTAACTGCTCCTGGCTTATCTGCTTCTCAATATCCCGGCGATTAATGTCAATAAAGTGCTGAAAATATTCGGAATTTTTTGATGCTGAAATTATTTTAAACTCTTCTTTGGTGCGATAAATTTTATAAAGGAAATAAACATTAATACAGGCAATGCTGAGATTCATAAAAAGGGTTGGTACTGAATCAATAAAATAGGCAAAACTTGCAAAAAGCAGACAACCGATGAAATTAATCACTCTCAATTTGATAATAGAAGACATAGTGAGGGAAATCAGCACCACCAAGGACGCTAAATAACCAAACCATTCTACCCAATCTACTTCCATGCTAACTCCTTTGTAACCCATGCAAATTGGGTTTGTTGAAACTGCAATTCCGGTCCAATATTAGTTGATATTTTAAGATCTACGGATTCGGCGATAAACTTGGATCTGAGCTTGAACGCTGCCGGAGCCGCAAATAATGGCGCTTTGAATAGTGTGCTGCGCTTCGTTGAACTGCTGCTCATTTTGAGCATGGATCATTGCCAGCGGTTTTTCCGAGCCGGCCTGTTCACCCAAAGAGATAATACCGCTTAGACCAACAGTATAATCAATCGAATCCGATGCGCTGCGTCTTCCCCCGCCCATACTCACCACCGCCATGCCCAATGCTCTGGTATCCATGGATTGTACAATTCCTGAATGCTGCGCATAAACAGGACGGATAATGGCCGGTTTTGGTAGATAATTATCATGATTTTCAACAAAGTCAGCGGGACCACCCAATGCGCAAACCATCTTGGCAAAGACCTCTGCGGCTTTACCGTTATCCAGCACCGCCTGCAGTTTCGCTTCTGCTTCAGCACTATCTTTAGCCAGACCGCTTAAGACCAACATTTCAGCGGATAATGCCATGGTGACTTCATGTAAGCGGGGGTTAACATATTCTCCGGTAAGAAAGCGAACTGCTTCGCGAACTTCAACTGCATTTCCTGCGCTGCTTGCAAGCACCTGATCCATATTGGTAATTAAAGCACTGGTTTGACATCCGGCACCATTAGCGACGCCCACAATACTTTTTGCTAAAGCTTCGGACTGATCATAAGTAGGCATAAATGCACCACTGCCGGCTTTAACGTCCATCACCAATGCATCAAGACCTGCGGCCAATTTTTTCGATAAAATGGATGCGGTTATTAACGGAATAGACTCAACCGTCGCGGTAATATCACGGGTTGCATAAAAACGTTTATCAGCCGGCGCTAGATCGCCGGTTTGACCGATGATTGCAACACCTACCTCTTTTACTATTTTGCGAAAATGATCCAAGCTATCCGGAGTGGTTTTATAACCCGGGATTGCATCTAATTTATCCAAGGTGCCGCCGGTATGGCCCAGTCCTCGGCCTGAAATCATCGGCACATAACCACCACATGCCGCCACCATCGGACCTAATATCAGTGAGGTTACATCTCCGACCCCGCCCGTGGAATGTTTATCGACCACCGGACCGTCCAGATCTAGCGACTGCCAGTTTATAACCTGTCCCGAGTCACGCATTGCAGAGACCAGTAAAACACGTTCATCCATGTTCATATCTTGGAAATAGACGGCCATCGCAAAGGCGGCAATTTGACTTTCTGTCACTGAGTTATTGGTGATCCCTTTGACAAAAAAATCGATTTCCTGCTTGGTTAATACTTTACCATCGCGTTTATTACGAATAATTTCTTGTGGCAGTAATATCATTTTTAGGCTCCAGTTATGCACTTATTATTTGAATCTAAACAATTGCTTAAATTCCCGTTCGATAAGAAACTTAAGTAATAAAATCAGACTAAGAGCCAAACTACTTGCTATAGGTGGTAAGTAGTTTGGAATTAAGTTTTATTATTTAGAACTTGTAGGTTACCGATACATAGTGGCTGAACCCGGTTGATTTAAAAGCATCAGAGTCTTTGATGCCGTAAACATCAGAGAATGCTTTCAGACCGTAACCAGCTGCAAAACGATCCGAATGCCAATAGATACCGTTAAACATTACGCCGCCGCTGCTTGCGGTTGAATACTTATCTTTCATGCCAAATTGGTAATCAATGTAACCCTGATAAGAGATAAATGAACCGTTGTCAAAGTTAAGGAAGGGTTTAAACCAGTTGGTTGATATCTGGTAACCGTTCCAATCTTTTTGAGTTGAATCGTAGTTAGCGTATAGGTTTAAGCCAATTTTACCCAACCAAGGCACCATCACATCGGATCCCAGACCGATTTTTTGCTGGTTAACAGCATATGGGTTTGTTTCTGAAACGGTTGCACCATCCCAATCTATTTCTGAAGCAATGTACAATTCTTGAACAGCACCAAAAGAGAGATCTTTGCCGGTTACTGCATCTAAAGAGATACGCGGAGCAAACTTTATAAAGATTTTGCTGTTAGCATCTGCTTTATCGCTATCTGAACTGCTTAAGAGATTGAAAATATCAACATAACCGTAGAGGTCAAAGATCCCTGATCGCCCGCCAAACTCCATTTCCAGGTAGTCATGACTTGATTCACCGGGAAGCTCGTCCGAAACATACATAAGGTTAGCCTGCATCCATTTGTAATCATTTTTGTGTATTTCGCCATCGGTGTAATCGGCAGCCAATACAGAACCGCTTGCAGCCACCAGGCTAAGAGCTAAAAGTGTTTTTTTCATAGTAAATCTCCTTTTTTAAAGTTAAAGCATCCCTGGGGCATAAATATAATTATTTATGCCCTGGACTTTGGTAACGTGATTATGTGTCTTAATCGTTGAGGTAATTCACTTGTTCGTTACGCTAACAGCGTCACAAGGTGGATTACCTCCTTTTATTCGGCAACAACAGAATCTAAAGCAATCAGTAACATTTCATTAAAACTGCTTTGACGTTCATCTGAGCTGGTTTTTTCACCGGTGCGGATATGGTCTGAAACCGTACAGATACACAATGCCTTGGCACCAAATTCAGCCGCAACACCGTACAGACCCGCGGCTTCCATTTCGACACCTAAAATGTTGTATTTTTCCATCACATCAAAAATGTCATCTTCCGGAGTATAAAAAAGATCCGCTGAATAAAGGTTACCAACACGGGCTTTAATGCCGTGTGCTCGTGCGGAATTAACGGCTTTTTCCAATAACTCATAACTGGCGATAGCTGCAAAATCATGATTATTAAAACGCGTACGGTTTACCTTTGAATCAGTACAAGCGCCCATGCCGATGACCACATCGCGTACCTTGATGTCTTTACTTACTGCGCCGCAGCTACCAACACGGATAATGTTCTTTACGCCGTATTCACGGATCAATTCCGTTGCATAGATTGAGCAGGAAGGGATACCCATCCCACTGCCCATGACCGAAACCCGTTTGCCTTTATAGGTACCGGTAAAACCAAGCATGTTACGTACGTCTGTCACCTGCACAGCATCTTCTAAAAAGTTTTCTGCGATATATTTTGCGCGTAACGGGTCACCGGGCATCAGAACGGTTTCAGCAAAAGCGCCATCTACTGCATTAATATGTGGGGTTGGCATAATTTTTTTCTCCATTATTTGTAACTACTCAGGTCGTCGCTATTTAAGCCTATTTCATCGTTGAAAAATGCTCATTTAAACGACTAAACTGCGCTTTTTCGCCTTGAACTAAGCATAAATAGCTTAGTCCTGAGCATTTACTGTTTATTTTTGTATCTAAGGTATTCTTTTTAAATCGGGTACTGAATAGATACCGTTATTTTAGCTATTCACTGTGCGGCTTATTTTTAAGCTGTACAGTTTGGTTAAATTTTTCAATTAGTTAATTAAAAATACTTTTACCGTAGTCAAGCGCGGGTAGCTTATGAAAATCAGCAATTGACTGACCGATATCTGCAAAGGTTTCCCGTAACCCGATAGGTCCAGGCTTAACGGACTGACCGTAGAAAATAGCCGGAATGTGCTCGCGCGTATGATCGGTGCCTTTCCAGGTCGGGTCACAGCCATGGTCCGCGGTTAACACCAGCAAATCATCTTCGGTCATTAATGCCAGCATTTCCGGTAACCGCGTATCGAAGTACTCTAAAGCGGCCGCGTAGCCTGATACATTTCGGCGATGGCCAAAGTCCGCATCAAAATTCACAAAGTTGGTAAAAATAATAGTTTGATCCGCGGCCTTTTTAAATTCATCCAGACTGGCATCAAAGAGCGCTTCTAAGCCAGTTGCTTTAGTCGCTTTAGTAATGCCTTGCTCGGCAAAAATATCTGATATTTTACCGATACTGACCACTTGTCCGCCGGACTCTTTCATACGTTCAAGCAGGGTGGGTGAAGGTGGTTTAACAGAATAATCATGGCGGTTACCGGTGCGCATAAAATCGCTGCTTATCGACCCGCTAAAGGGGCGAGCGATAACCCGTCCAATATTGTATTTATTGACTAACTCACGGGCTAGTTCGCAAAGTTTATAGAGTCTTTCAAGACCAAAAGTTTGTTCGTGACAGGCTATCTGAAAAACACTGTCTGCCGATGTATAAAAGATAGGTTTTCCGGTTTTGAGGTGCTCTTCGCCGAGATCCTGCAAAATAGTGGTACCCGATGCATGGCAATTGCCCAGATATCCGGGTAAATCGGCACGCTCTACCAGTTCATCCAACAGCTCTTGCGGAAAGCTATTTTGTTTTTTATCAAAATAACCCCAGTCAAATAAAACCGGTACTCCGGTGATCTCCCAATGTCCGCTGGAGGTGTCTTTTGCCGTGGAAATCTCTTTCGCGTAACCGTAAGCTGCAATAGGCTCAACTGACGGGTCTAATCCGGCAGGAAAAGTAGATGAACTTTCCGCACAGGCGCGCCCAAAACCCAGTTTGTTCAAGTTTGGTATATTAAGCGGACCGCTACGGCCCTCATTCGCGTTACCTTGTGCGCATTGCTCGGCTATATGACCCAGGGTATTTGAACCCATATCATCAAATTTACTGCCGTCTGCTAATGAGCCAATAAATTTATCGGCATCAGCTGCGCCGCCAACACCAAAAGAATCAAGTAATAATATAATGCTGCGTTTCATTAGTAACCTCCGGTTGCAGTGGCTTTATCAGCCAAATTTAGTTCCGACAATAAAGCGCCTAGTAAGCTTGATGCGCCAAATCGAAAATGTGTACTATTCACCCAGTTGTCGCCCATAATGCTACTCGCAAGTCGCATATAATCATCGGCAGTCTGTGCATCTTTAACACCGCCGGCGGCTTTAAATCCGACATTAAGACCGGATGCTTTGATAGCTTCAAGCATTACTTTAGTGGCTTCTAGGGTTGCATTAACAGGTACTTTACCCGTTGATGTTTTAATAAAGTCAGCGCCGGCTTTGATACAGATTTCACTGGCGGTTTTTATTAATTCAGGGGTTTTTAATTCCCCTGACTCAATAATCACTTTCAGGGTGACTTTATCACCACAAATATCTCTGCAGGCTTTAACCATAGTAGCCCCTATTTCACTATTGCCGGCGATCAATGCACGGTATGGAAAAACTACGTCAACCTCATCTGCACCATAGGCAACAGCGGCACGTGTTTCTGCCAGAGCGATATTCAAATCGTCATTACCGTGCGGAAAGTTAGTGACCGTCGCAATTTTAATGTGCGCTGTGTTTTGCAAAGCGAGGGTTTTACGGGCAATAGGAATAAAACGCGGGTAAATACAAACTGCCGCCGTATCACCTGCTTTGCTATGTGCATCTTGGCAGAGTTTTATCACTTTTTGATCGTTATCATCGTCATTTAGGGTAGTGAGATCCATTAATTGAATGGCTAAACGGGATGCTTGTTGTAAGTCGCTCATGATTTTTTCCTGTAATATTGGTGATGAATGCTTCTTTTAATATTAAATTAATTATTCGTTTTAGCGGTTAAGCTTAGGCTGCTTAGTAATGCGCATGTGCATTACTAAGTATTTTTTATTGTTTATTGTTTATTGTTTTAAGCAACACTTAAAGCAAAGAATATACCGACTAAGGTGGCGCTCATGAAATTAGATAAGGTACCCGCAAGTACCGCTTTCAAACCCATTCGAGCAATATCTGGTCGACGAGAAGGGGCCAATACTCCCAGACCACCTAACAAAATAGCCATAGAAGATAAATTAGCAAAACCACATAAAGCCACGGTAATGATCACTTGAGTGTGTTCACTTAGAGTGTCCTTAATGCTAACAAAGTCAATATAAGCAACAAATTCATTAACTACCAATTTCTGGCCCAATAAACTGCCTGCCTGCATTGCTTCAGACCACGGAATGCCAAGAAGATAGGCAATAGGAGAAAAAGCATAACCTAAGATTTGTTGCAGAGTGAGGGCTTCCAGACCAAATAAACCACCAACAGAGCCTAGAATAGTATTCACTAATGCGATTAATGCGATGAACGCGATTAGCATACCACCGACATTCATTGCCAGGTGAAGGCCATCTCCTGCGCCGACTGCCGCTGCATCGATAACATTAACCGGTTTGTGCTCTTCTTCATCAATTTCAACGTTTGATAAAGTGTCGACAGGTTTTTCTGTTTCAGGCTCCAACAGTTTCGCCATTAACAGGCCACCGGGTGCTGCCATAAACGATGCGGCAATCAGGTAATCGAGACTAACTCCTAATGATGCATAACCTGCTAATACCGCACCGGCAACCGACGCTAAACCACCCGCCATCACGGCAAAAAGCTCTGAGCGAGTCATGGTTTTTATGTATGGTTTTACAACCAGAGGGGCTTCAGTTTGTCCCACAAAAACATTCGCCGCCGCAGACATGGACTCAGTTCTGCTGGTACCTAATGCTTTTTGCAAACCACCACCAAATATTTTTATAATAAACTGCATTACACCTATGTAATAAAGCACGCCCATTAATGAAGCGAAGAAAATAATAATGGGCAGTACTTTAAAGGCAAAAACAAAACCGCCTCCGCCAAATACTTCAAACATTTTACCGGAAACAAGACCGCCGAAAAGAAAACTGATACCGGCATTGGCACTGTTAATAACCGCTTGTACTCCGCTGGATATGCTACCCAGTATGCTTGCGCCGGAATCTGTGAATATCACAAAAGCGGGTATCGCCGCCTGAATAAGAAATGCCCCACCTATGGTTCGAAAGTTAATTGCTTTTCGATTACTGGAAAATATTACCGCAATTAACATTAACGATATTATCCCGACTAAGCCCATTACAATTTCCATCTTGTTTCTCCAATTTATAAATTTGATTAAAAAAAATTTAAAGAAGCTATCGGTTAACAGCTTTTTTATTTAATACCCTAAGGGCTTTAATAGTCCCATGCTCTGTAACGACTCTTTTATGCCCGGATAATTGCGCTAATTTATTATCCATAAAATGAATTTTTAATTTGTATTTATTAAAAATAAAGCGCCGTAATATTGTTTTTTGATTCATTTGTTTTTATAAAAAACGATTCATGGAATCAAGTAATTGAGCGCAGTTTATTTATTAAGGCCCCCTTAAAATGTGATCTGTGCCTAGAGAATAATGAATATTTTAATCTCACTTTACCTATTTACATAATCTGTTGTTTTAAATTCAAGCTACTATCTAACGGCTATTTTGTGGGTTATAACACATAAAAGTAGCGGTTAATTGATTACCCTGCTGATATCTATTTAGACGTTTGTTTTTTAACCCATTTTAAAATGAAATTGTGTGGAATTTTAAAATAGGTCCATTTCCAATAAATCAGGATCACCTTCGAGCGGCTCAGGATTGCCTGATTTGCATTGCACCAAACCACTTCAATAGAGTTATGTCTGAATCATTAGATGACTTGAGTAGCAAGGGGAACAGATGTTTACTTTCACTAAAGATTTCAACTGTTGCAAGACTGTGCATTGTCAAAATTTTGCGGTGGAAAACAGTGCTGATTACATTCAAAAAAGTTGGCAGTTAGGGTATTTATCCATTGCCTGCACATCTTGTGGCAGTTATCCGCCATGGGTAAATAATAAGCTGGTTGAACAAATAATAAATGAAAAACTTGAGGTTAACTTCGCCCGGAAATTAACCGGTTGTCGTAAATGTGCAAAATATTTTGTCTTTGATAAAAGCATTAAATCAATATCATATGGTTATACATCAGCAGGAACGCAAAGAAAAAAGTGCTCTGCTTGTGATGCTGTTTTTACCCAGGCAAACTTTAAAAACATTAATGCCTTTAGGCTCATTCTAAGCAGTATTAAAGCCAACCAAAACATTAAAGAATCTATTAAATCAACGGGACTATCGGCTAGGTTATATTATTTTTACCTTGATAAATTAGCCCAAATTTTTATAAACTTTAGCCGTTTAAATGAAGAGAAGGTGACTCACGGAAAACAAATGTCATTTTACACTGAAGGTAAGGTCGTTCATCTCGCTCATAAAAGAGGTTTTTATACATTGCTGACTTCAGACGTTGGGAGTGGTTACCTGTTTTTACAAAACAACAACTTAACTAGTCAGGTTTTTGCTCAGGAAGCCGTCTATGATGAACAGGAAAACACAATAATAACGGTCAATAATAACGATAATTTAGAAATGGTGCTTATAGACAGGTATGAGCAACACCTGAAAAGGAAACATTTTGAACAGTTATTAGTCGGGGAATTAAAACCTCTCACAAAGTGTCATTTACTCTATCCCGATAGATTGGCTTACGCTCATTTCCAACTGTTAAATGCTTTTACCGCAAAAACATCTTCATACATCCACTATATTGAACATGAAAGTTGTTTTAGATCAGCGGCCTTAATGGCATCCGCCGCAGATATAAAAACCGCTAAAGCAGAAGTATGTTTTTATTTTGATGCCACCCAAAAAGGTGAGCATTTACAGGGGAAAAAAATTGGCTGGTGGGGTGATAGATGGTTCAGTAACGATTTTGGCGCTTATTGCCCAATCGCATCCCATACAAAATTTAATCCCCATTTAAAATTAACCGACACTAGCAGCATCGATCTGTTTTCTGCTTATCTGGATGATAATTTGAATAAAGAAATAAATAGTCTTAATGTTATTAATAATCTATCCGAGATACATCGTATTATATTTAACTACTGTGAACTGAAAAATAATAGCAGCAGAGCAACATTATTAAAGATAACAGACACGATTTATACGCCGCAAAGTTTGCTTGATGCCGCGTTAAAAAACATAATGAACTGTTATTAGCAGCTCGGCTGTGAGGGCTCTTTATTCACAAATCATCTAAGTCAGCACATAGACTTGAGAAAAGTGACAGGATCTATTATAAATAATGCCTAGAATGCACTTTATAGTTGTATTTTTATTAAACATTGCTATACAATTTGCAACCAGAAATTTAACGATAAATACGTATGGTACTTTGTTGAATGAAATGATTCATTCAAGCAGAGCAGCGATGCGGCCCAATAGAGGTTTTCCAAATGAAAAATGCTATTCATCCTGAATACAAAGAAATCACAGCGACTTGTTCATGTGGTAACGTAGTTACAGTTGGCTCAACAGCTGGCAAAAATTTAACACTAGATATCTGTGGCGCATGTCACCCGTTCTACACTGGTACTCAACGTGTTGTTGATACTG
>NZ_JBLIED010000053.1:0-20867 GCF_047632955.1 Psychromonas sp.
CTCATTGACGAGCGAGATTGCATCTAATTTAAATTCTTTTGAATATTTTTTACGTGTTGTCATTCTATTTCTCCAGTTAAGTTCATTATGTCCTAACTAGGGTGTGTGAATCTATTAAACCACGTCAAACTGTTACCCGTGCACTATTTTATGGTGACTTTTACTTTGCCCTTTCAATTCAGAGCGCTTGCTCGACAACATCCCAAAGTAATGTATCGATTTATGTTTCAAGTGACATCAAAGTTATTAAAGGACTTTGCAACGCGAGAGAATAAAGGCAACTTAGGCTTTACCAGCGTATTACATACCCATGACCGAAAGAGAGAACTGCATCCTCATCTGCATATCGTTGTCCCCTGTGGACGTTATGATGTAACTAAAAGGCAGTGGAATAAGGGTAATAGCACTTATCTCTTTAATGAATTTGCACTCGCAAAAGTGTGGCGCGCAAGACTTATTGATGCGATTAATCACTGCACTGAATTAAAACTGCCCAATGACATCCCTAAAAAATGGGTCGTTGATTGCCGCAAGGTGGGTTTTGGATTGTCGTCATTACAATACCTATCGCGTTATTTATATCGAGGGGTTTTACCCGATAAGGACATCATCAATATAACCAATGAAAACGTGACGTTTCGCTATAAAGAGGGAGGCACAAATATGCCAAAAACACGTACACTGCCCGTGCTCAAGTTCTTATGGTTAATTTTACAACACGTGCTACCAAAAGGACTACAACGCGTTAGGGATTACGGGTTCTTAAGAGGCAATGCGAAACAGTTACGACTACAAATCTTGCAGTTATTAGGAAGTGATATCGGTACAGTTTCAACACCACAAAAGAGCAAGCATACAATATGCATTTGCCCATGCTGCCAGCATGAGATGCATTTTATAGGCATGAACCGACTGAGAAGCTAATGTGTTATCACGATTGATCTTTAGCGATCATTTAAAAAGCAGAATTAGATCTGATATAAAGAGGTGTAATGGCATTCAACAAAAATAGATAACAGACTGATATAATTGAGTTATCAATTGTATAATAGGGACACTCGCCCAAAGAAAAGTAACATCATCAATGTAATCCTCTCCCAAAATCACTATTTACTATAAAGAGAAGCAACGCACGATCGGGCTTGTTCAACACCCGAATAAGGTGTCGGCTGCGCGACACCTATTCTTGTTTGTTAGGCCTTTGAAATCAATTAAAATCTAATGGACGCGTGGACATAATAATACTTTTTATTTTCATTGAATTATCGGCAGCATTTAAAGACAACGTTTGATCTTCGCACTCACTCCTCGTGAAACAGTCTATTGTTTTCCCATCATCATTTGTTAATTGCGTAATAATACATCTTTTATCTTTTGGTTTTTTAACAAGAGCAATATGATCTGCTTTTATAATTTTTCTACCGATTCTTTGGCAGAGCTGACCAAAGTAAACTTGATTTTCAACATGTTCGCAGAGAGCGAAGTTGCTATGACATATTGAACATTTACCAATAGTTTCAGTATGCCCCGAACTATTATAAATAGCCCAGTTAGGGAAAATTGAACTTTCGATGCTTTTTAAAGATGATTCAAATTTACGAACTCCTTCATAATCAGTAATCTTTAGTGCGACTTCCGTATATTCTTGAGCATCAATAAGTAAACGCCATGCATCTTCAAAACGACTTTCTTTTACCTTAACCCACATTTCTAAAGATGATTTCATTGCATTTATCATGCATTGCATATGAAAAAAATTATTCGCGTTTTGTTCTAATTCACTCTCAATCGCCTTTTTTTTACATGATTTAATCAACGTTATAAAAGCTACACATTCTTCAATTTTTTCTTTTTGTCCCTGAACCGAACGAGTAAAAAAATTGTAGCCAGCACATGAATCAATAAAAACTTTATAACTTTCAACTATTTTTGCAAGCGTAGTTTCATCAGTATTCATTTTTTAGCTACCTCTAAAATGGCGTCTCGTAGCTCGGATAAGTTTTCCCCACTTCCCGTGTACGAAATTTCTGTGGTTTTGGTGGTTTTTGTTACCTTATGAACTATTTTTAAAGATACCTCTGGTTGTTCTTTCCCTTTAAAACAATCACTTAAATAATTTGAAATGACTCCACATGTTATAGAAATCAATTCTGGATTTTGGGTTAAAGCCGATGATGTGATTAAAATTACAGGGCCAAACCAATCAGCAGAATTCTGTTCAAATAATAATTCAGGAGTATTAAGAAAATCTACTTCTAATGATTGCTTTGCATATTTATAAAATGATAATGAGCTTGATTGATATGTGTGGTTTTCTTGCTCTGTAAAGTTGGTAGGTAGAATAATAATATTTTCATAATCACACTCAATTGTTGGAATATTTATTTCTTTAATCGTGATACTCATTCTAACTCCATAATTACGAATAGAGGCCTAACGCTTTAGATAACGATCGAATTTAAAACACAAAAAATAATCGTATTTTTTGCTCGATCTTCGCTGTTTTAAATTTGTATCGTTCATCGACCTGTTGGACATCCGCTTACTGAGGATTTTGCGCAACACCTGTTGCTTTAGGTACACATATAAATCAGTTTAATTTGACATAATAACTTAAAACACATTGTTATACATCGGTTTTTTATTTTATTTTAGGCGCCACAATGCTGCCGACCTCGATGTAATCAGTTCTCCGTTCCATCGTTAATGTGTTTTTAAATATTCCATCTGAGTATTCTGTATGCTCTTACATATCGGGCACTCAATGGTGAGACTGTAAAGCGCCATCACATCTTGCCAGTCTGGCAATGTGGGCGTCTTGTATTCCGATTGGCCAAATTCACTGCGTATAGTATTAAGTCGTTTGATTAGGCTTGGATGGTATATACCGTAATAACGGATTGTTTGTTGGCGAGGCAGCGGAATATGCTTTAACACCAGAGCTTCAAAGTCGGTAACATTAAGATGCCTGACTTCCTTTCTGCCTGTTTGATGTGAGTGGTATTTAAAGCTCACTAAGCCTTTTTTAACATTTAAAATTTGATGATTTTTTAGCGCGCCGCCTCGGATATATCGTGCAAGATAACGGGCAACACCGAAACCGTGTCGATAGGGTTTACAAGCATAAACCTGCCATTTTATTCGGCCAAGTTTATTTACTCTATTTTGCCAATACTGTTTTCCTTTTTCCGGAGGATAAACTAATAAACAATTCGTTATCGCTCCTGACACTAATGCTAAAAACTTACCTCGAAACATTCGTTTTACGACTTCAGCAGGTAATAACCCTTTAAGCTTAGGCACCCGCCATTGTCCATTATCATCAACACCACCATGGGTTATTAACCCGTGAAGATGAGGATGCTCACCTAAATTCCTTGACCAAGTATGTAACGCTAACAGATATCCGAGTTGGCCTCCAATCTGCCTCTCGTCTTTAGACAATGTTTTTAAAGTGCCACTGACTGCCTTAAACAAACAATCTTGAAACCAAGAACGGTTATACCGCCATAACGGTAGTAATTCATGAGGGCAGGTAAAGATCCAATGATGATGCGGAGTATTAAGCAATCGGGCTGACCAATCTGAAAGCCACTGTTCACGTTTAACATTTTGACATTGCGGACACCCTCGATGCCGACAGGAGTTGTAATACACGCCACAAAGATGCCCATGTTCACAATACTGTCCATGACTTCCCATCTTAGCTGTACGACACGTAGTGATAGCATCAACCGCTTTGAGTTGATACAAAGGTAACCTCAGACCAAGTTTATTGGGTGGGTATTCTAGAAATAATCGCTGTAACGTCCACTGATTCATAATATACAGTATAATTATAGCTGTATATTTATCCAGTTTACGATATATAAAGGACGATGGGTAATGGCTTCTCTGGGCGTAGCCCGGCATGTCCAACGCCTCGTTAAGAGGATAAAAACATAAATGGAAAGGTGCATAATACTCCACTATCCTCCACTGTTTTTATTCCTTTTAAACGACTTGTTATACAAAAGTTGTAGCTACCAATATCGGTAGTTATTTAAACCAAAGGTTTATAAATAAAATAAACCTTATAGAAGGAGTAAAATTATGAACATCATTAATAAGAATACACAAAAAGATAGTCTAGTATTTGACAAAGAGAAAGCACTAAACAAATGTAATGTTAGTAAGGCAGATAAATCAAACCTTAATAAAAAACCTTGTGTAAGTGACTGTCAATTAATTCCACGTAAGCAAGGTGATATCTTGTTCCATTTTGAATCCTTGGATGTGATATTACCTTACCTAGATGGTTATACAATACTACCTAATGAAGTGTATGAAAAACTAATTAATTAATTTCCAATTGGGACTAGAAACACCTGATCATTATCTTTCTGCATTGTCAATTTACCAGTGACTGGGCATGTAATCCAATTGTCCTGCATGCTAACTATAAGAGGGTCAATTTCTTTCCCATTATAAACGTCACCTATACTAGCTTTCTCTGCTGGCCCGTCATCCAATGCTAGCTGTATTCCCATTGGATGTACTTGACTACATTCGTCACAGAATAAGTGGACTGAGTATGTTGCCATTGTAAAACTCCTATTAAATTAATATATGGAAAATCACATTAACATAAAGGAGAAGTGAATAGGAGAAGAGATAAGTTTTAAAACGAGGGCGTTTGCAGAGAGGGGTTTTGTATAACAGCTTTATAGGCATCACTGTGCACGAAAAGCTGCGATACCTATCTCATAACAAATAATCACAACAATATCTATTTAACATCAATAAATCAATGTTTTAAGTGATAATTTAGTAAATTTTCACTTTGGGATAGGTGTTAAGGTGCCACCTATCCCATTTTTCAGATAGATTCTAACCTATTAATTTATAAACTAAATTTAGCTACCCATAAATATAACCTGCAGAGTGATACCTATCACTGGAAAAATCGCCAAGATGGCACCATACTACTGTATGTAAAATCAGCTGTTATATTTTTATGATGGAGCTAACTATGTATGATGTGCGACCTTTAATCTCAGCAGATTCTAATCGCTTCATGGATAAATTTCGAAACTTTATCCGTAGCCGTCATTATTCTTTTAAAACAGAAAAAACATACTGCTATTGGGTCCTAAGCTTTATCCGCTTTCATAAACTGAAACATCCAATAACAATGGGCAATAATGAGATTGAAGCTTTTTTGGAATATCAGTCTGTCAGCCGTAATGTCAGCAGCAACACACAAAAAACGGCGCTAAATGCTTTGATCTTTATGTATCGCGAATTTATGAAAATTGATATTAGCGGATTGAAATTTCAATATGCAACAAGACCTAGGCAACTCCCGACCGTTTTTACACACGCCGAAGCGCAATCTGTTATCAATGAACTTGCCGGTAAACCTAAGTTATGCGCACAATTGATGTATGGCAGCGGATTACGAATTTCTGAAACGACACGTTTACGCATTAAAGATATTGATTTTTCGTCAAATTGTATTTTTGCACGAGAAACAAAAGGAAACAAATCACGCCGGACTTTATTGCCTAAAGCCTTAATAACAGCGTTAACAATCCAGGTTAAATCAACTTTATTATTGCATGAACAAGATTTAACTAACGGTTTTGGCAGTGTTTTTTTACCTGACGCGCTAGCGAGAAAATATCCTAGTGCGGAGTTTGAAGCTAAGTGGCAATACCTCTTTCCAGCCTATGCATTGTCTGTCGATCCGCGTACAGATATTACTCGTCGACATCATATTTCAGAGCAATCAGTGCAGCGCAGAATAAAACAGGCTATTTGCAAATTACAAATAATGAAAAAAGCAAGCTGTCATACTTTTCGTCACAGTTTTGCTACACGCTTATTAGAAGCAGGTACAGATCTGCGCAATATCCAAGAGCTATTAGGCCACAGTGATATCAGCACAACACAAATATACCTGCACGTTGTTGGCCTGCATGAGCGTGGAATTATTAGCCCTATGGACAGTTAATAAAAGCACTACTGAATAACACCTAGATTTGAATATTTAGTTATTTCAGCAATAATGTCGGCAATAATGTCAGCATTGATATTTTCTGGTTTTACGCTGTTTGTAGTCCTCTAAATAGCGGCCCTGTCTCCAGCGGTTAAAAGCACTCAAGCTTAGGCCGACCAAAATTAAAATGTATTTACGCCTTTCTTCCGCAACCTTTAAGCAACCCGAAGGGACAAGTTCAAATCAGGACCATTACACATTTGGGGTTACTTCGATCGCACGCCGGCATGGCGGAGTCTCGCCCATGGAAGACTCGATGATAACGGCTCAAACCAGATTCGATCTTAGCGCATTTTTTGCACAAACGACTGGGTTATTATTGAGAATAATTATTTGAATTTGCATGCAACAAAGTTAACTATGGTTTCGTAAATAGCTATTACTCACAGCCTCATAAATTAAATATTTAAGGTTGATATTTTGATTTTAGGATTAGATATTGGTGGCACAAAAATTGAGATTGAGATTGAGGTTGAAATTGAGAAGGTGTAGGCCTTTATTCCGTGACAAACGAAACACTGGTTACCCATAATGTCACGAATACAAAGACTTACGAAGGTTTTTGTCATCGCTAATAGATGAAGAATTAACTTGGCCACCCAAGATTATTGGCGAATATTAAACCACCGCTTTAGTCTTTAGTTATCTGTATTTACTTGCAGGTAATGAATAATGGCTAGCCAAGAAAAACAATAGTGAGCTTAGATGACACGTCGTATTACCACTGCTACTCACGTGTTGTTGGCAAAGCATGCTTGGGTGGCATTGATAGCACAACAGGTGAAAACATGAACATCGCCGAGAATGGGTGGATACACGTATTATTGAACTTGCCACCATCTTTGCAATTGAGATCTGCGCCTACGCCGTTATGAGTAATCACCTGCATATCGTTGTTAAGGTGGATGCTGATAAAGCCAATAGCCGGACAGATAAATAGGTACTGGTTCAATGGCATAAAGGTTTTAAAGGTACGGTACTGACGCAGAAGTTTGTTAAAGGTGGAGACCTTAATGAACTTCTGCTAAAAACCATTAACGCATGCATTACCGAATATCGTCATCGCTTAATTGATAGTAGCTGGCTTATGCGCTCACTCTTCGGGCCGGATAAAGCTGTTCAAATCCATTCCCGATGAATTTGTGGAAAGGACGTTTTAAATCCTAAGCATTACTTGATGAGCCGGCCTTATTAGTGTGTATGGCCTACGTTGATTAAAACCCTATTGCGCTAAGCTTGCGACATCCCCTGAAAATTATAGTTATACCAGCATCCAGCGACGAATTCACTCAGCCATAAAAGGTCAACAACCAATTGAATTACTGCCGTTTGTGGAAGACGAAGGTCCGAATTTGCCGAATGGGCTGATGTTCAATGCGCAGGATTACATTGTGCTTGTTGAAGATACCGGCCGAATTATACGTCAAGGTAAGCACGGAGCCATTAGTTTAAGCAGTCAATATATCCTAAATAGACTCAACATTGCTGCTGAAAACTGGCTTAAAATAACCACTGAATTTGGTCATTTATTCAAAGGGTCAGTAGGCGCCTTAGCGCACTAACCAAATACTGTGGACATTTGGACCGAAAGCGGCGCCAAGGAGCAGCAAACTGCCAACGCTGGCTGTGAGCTTAAGACTCAACTCTTCAATTATTAGTATGTACTTCCCCGTTTGATTGATATCAAGCTTTTTCTGCTGGTTTAAAATCGCCATATTCCTCACATTTCATAATCTAAAGCTCAATTTTTTGAAAAAATTTAATTGGGGTGTATGAATAATCAGCAAAGACTAACGCAATAAATGCTGAAAGAGGCCATCATATTGGTTATAAGCATGGAGGGTATAAAAATGGGTGGCATGGTTGTTTCTACATAGATATTCCTTTTGCTATAAGGCTTATTTTTAGGCTTATTTTATTTGCGCTAATAAAGCATCTATTTTTGCCAACTAAACACAACAAATCCTATTGCTGTTATTTTTTATGAATTTATATGTTTTTAGTTATAATTTAAAATAAAAAAAGACTGATTCATCGTGACTTTCCTTTTTTTTACAAAATTATAAATGCAAAAACTTGCATTTATTAATCTTCTTTATCCCCGTAAAAATGGCCCGTTAAATATTGGAAGCAGACACTCTCTGCTGTTTTAGACTCACTGTAAATTGGTTGCATAATTAAATTTAATTCCCTACCAAAAGGCAACTATTTCACATTACGGCATAATTAATGCTCCTTTAATAATTAAGCTAGATAAAGACCAAAAATCATAATTTTCCAGTGAAAAATGCACTATAAGAGCGCGCGATGCACCCCGACAAGCCAATTTACGTGTTCATTATCGGAATAATTAGCTTATAAAATTAATAAGGAAAATAAAAATGTCCGTTATATCAGTCATCGAACTTAATCGCAGTGCCCCGTTACTTATGCAGGAAAGCACAAAGATAACAAAGGAGAAAGCAGCATCTCTGACAATAAATTTAAGATGAATACCGTTCGAGGGAATACCAAGCAGAATATCGTCACCCCTGCTTGCACAGATGACTTAATCAATAAAGTCTTTGCTAAAAATATTTTTCCAGTTTGCACACTCAGTCATTTACTAAGGACAGTACAATGAAGATTAAAAAATTAATATGTACACTCATTTTATTTATAACAACCCTGACACAAAGCCAAGCGGCATTCGCAGACGGCAGCATTGGCAGTGCCGTTAATGAGACTTTTGAAAATGCAACCGGCTGGTTTGTGAATCTTATTTTTGCGCCTGTCCCAGGCACCAACTTTCCCTGGATCGTCACTTGGTTGGTTATTGCAGCCGTTGTTTTTACCATATACTTTAGATTTATTCAATTTCGTGCAATTAGACATGCGATTGATTTAGTGAAGGGGGACTATTCCGATCCCAATAACGCAGGTGACGTGACACACTTTCAGGCTTTAACCACTGCGCTTTCCGGTACCGTTGGCCTCGGTAATATAGCAGGTGTCGCTATCGCACTGAGTATTGGCGGACCGGGAGCGACCTTCTGGATGGTGCTGGCGGGACTGTTAGGCATGGCATCTAAATTTACCGAATGTACGCTGGGTGTAAAATATCGTAATGTAAATGCTGATGGCAGCATTTCCGGCGGGCCGATGCATTACATCTCTAAAGGTTTTGCTGAAAGAGGGATCCCGGGAGGCAAAATAATGGCCAGTATTTTTGCTATATTTTGTGTATTGAGTTCCTTTGGCGCGGGAAATATGTTCCAGGCAAACCAGGCTCATGCTCAGATAACCAATATTACTGGGGCATATCCAGGCTGGATCACCGGGGTTATCTTTGCCGTTATTATTTTTGCCGTTATTGTTGGCGGCATAAAATCTATCGCCACCGTAAGTGAAAAAGTGGTTCCTTTTATGGCTGTCCTTTATGTTGCAGCGGTATTGGTTATTTTAGGTACAAATGCAGATAAAATTGGCTGGGCATTTTCTCAAATTTTCGAGGGTGCTTTTACCGAAGTCGGTTTGGCCGGCGGGATTGTTGGCGCCTTAATCCAAGGTTTCAAACGTGCTGCATTTTCTAATGAAGCGGGCGTCGGCTCGGCTCCTATCGCTCACTCTGCGGTAAAAACCAATGAACCTATTACTGAAGGCCTGGTGTCACTGCTTGAACCCTTTATCGATACCGTTGTTATTTGTACCATGACGGCATTGGTGATTATTATTTCTGGTCAATTACTCATTGATGCCAATACAGGCCTGTATTTAATAGGTGAGAATGGGCAGATTCTGACCGCTTCCGGCACTTCGGGGGTCGCCTTAACATCGGTTGCTTTTGCTCAAACTGCGAGTTGGTTCCCCTACGTGCTTGCGGTCGCTGTTGTCTTGTTTGCATTTTCAACCATGCTTAGCTGGTCATACTACGGGTTGAAAGCATGGACCTATTTATTTGGCGAAAGCAAAGCGACAGAAATGAGTTATAAAATTTTATATTGCGGCTTAATTGTAGTGGGTGCTGCAGCCAGTTTAGGGGCGGTGATTGATTTCTCTGATGCCGCTATGTTTGCTATGGCGATCATCAATATTACCGGCTTGTATTTCTTAATGCCTGTCGTAAAAAGAGAATTAAACTCTTATATGTCGCGCCTAAAATCAGGAAAAATAAAGAAATTTATTGAGAAAGACGACACTGATGCTGATGTTGCCCTGTCCGCTAAGGAAAATTTTAGTTAAACGGCAGAGTAAATATTATTGTTGATTAATGCATTTGTTATCTTCAATGCGGGGTCTAGGGCTCGCATTTTTTCCCTATAAAAAAGAGGGAAGCCAAATTTTTTTTATTGTTATCTGAATTAGAGCGACTAAAACTGTGAATTATAGAAATACACATTTAACCAGAGCAATGATAGATCTGGACCACTTGACTCATAATATGAAAGTGCTGCAAAAACAGGCTGGTAAGCGGCCACTTTTCCCCGCTATCAAGGCTAATGCCTACGGTCATGATGCAGAAATTATTGCAAAACATCTGATCAGTTTGGGCTATACCACTTTATGTACCGCGCATCTAAGTGAGGCTGCAGAGCTTGTTGAAAAAGGAATTGACGCTACCTTTATTATTTTATCACCAACGCTTGCTCAAAATAGCGACTATCTTCTTGACTATGATTTTCAGCCGGTAGTTTGTAGCCAGGAACAGTTGCAGGCACTTGCCCAAGCAGCAAGAAAAAGAAACAAAAAAATAACAATACACGTCAAAGTAGATACCGGAATGGGCCGTATGGGTGTAAAACCCGACCAGATACTGACTTTTCTTGATCAGTGTAAATCACAACCTGAAATTATTATTGGCGGAATCTGCAGTCATTTCCCGCGAGCCGATGAAAACGATTTGTCTTTTTCAAAGGCACAGTTCAATACCTTCGCGGCGCTAAAGAAGAAGACCGAAAAGTATCATATCCCTCTCTATCATATTGCAAATAGTGCGGCCCTGTTTACCTTAACAGAAGCGCGCCTTGATGCAGTTCGTCCAGGTATCTCAATCTATGGCCTAAAGCCGTCTGTCTCTATGAAGGTGCCGGGGTTAAATGAGCTTAAGCCAGTCATGTCCCTGATAAGCCAAATAACACTGATCAAAGAAGTCGAACAAGGTGTCGGAATCGGTTATGGTCATATGCACTACACCGATAAACCGTCTCTTATTGCCACTATTCCCATGGGTTATGGAGATGGTTTGAGTAGGACTCTCAGCAACAAAATTGACGTTTTAATTGCTGGGGAGCGATGCAGGCAGGTCGGGCGTATCTGTATGGACCAGTGCATGATTGATGTAACACATCTTCGGGGTAAAGTATCAATAGGTGACGAGGTTTGTATTATCGGAACCCAAGGCAGTGAAACCATCACGGTAGATGATGTTGCAAAAAAACAGAGCACAGTCAATTATGAAATTATTACGGCAATCTCCATGCGGGTGCCGAGAATAGTTGCTCAATGACCTGTATAAATCATCTTTTACCTCAATATAGTGTAATAACATACAATATAATAAAGCTGAATTACGCACATAATGACCCTGTACTTGGTATTACAAAGTAAAAAACAAGAAGATAACAATCTGACTCTATCGGATTGTTATCGTTTCCGTTAGTTTTTTGTTTGCAAAAACTGCGACAACTGAACTGAGTCCTAGTGGTGCGACTTGTGTGCGACCAGCATCGACATAAGCTAATTTGATGGTTTATAAGCTGCGCCTTGATAGAGCTTCCAATGGTGTCGGATTTAAGCTGTGGAAAGTTTAATCGCCGTAAAGCCGCCGAATCATCGTATCGTTAAACATGTCCGGTACAGAACCGTACGTACTCAGCTAACGCATGCGGCTCCTACATTGAGTAAAAGGGTAAAGTTAATATTACAACTTCCCGCGGTTCATTCAGGCTCTGGGTCATGGTCATGCTACCGCTGAACAACATCCTCTCAGCCCCCCTTCTTTCGATAAACGTAGCCACACCAATTTTCATCACTGCTTTGTTCACAGGTATCGAAACTACTATGAATTTGTCTGACTTCCAATCTGTTATATTTATTGGCTACGCTAATTAAGCTTGCCAATAAACTGTTTATTTAACAACAACGAGTTGGATCTCCCGAGTTCATATAGGACAAGCAAAGCTTAGTCCGCTGGTGAAACGATGCTTTCGCATAAACTCACTATAAAAGACATCACCACATGCACAAGGTCTATACCTGCGAAGAGCCGATAAATCACCAGCGAATACTGTTCACAGTAAATAGAAGCAATGCGATTCAGCAATATTAATAAGTAGCCAACAGATCAAAAGCCGAAACAAAAGTAACCGCACCAGTGCAGTGCAAATAACGATATAGACCACCAAAACAGTGCATTAGAGTATTAGCGAACAATATGAACCCTCCGTAGCTAGAGCGTAAAAAAGAGCTTTCAATGATCAAGTTAAAATATAAAAAAAGTAACTAAAGAAAATAACCAAGCAAAACAAACTACTAGCAAAGCATATAAGCAATCGCACCCAAAGCATAAGCAACTAACAAACAGGTAAAAAACAGGATAATAATCTAAAGTTAGCTAAAATTTCACATTAGGCGATTATCCTGCATTTAATCAAATAAACACCACCACTCAAGAAAAACACAGTGAAATATTTTTTTGGCATAAAATCTGCTTTATCAGATTTAAGACTTACGATGAGTCTCATCAACAACCCTACTGATTAGATCACTAAGCCGCAATGTTAACAACAGGCTGTAAGTCATCCAGTCCAGAACAATGAGATAAGATCTACTACTAATAGGAATCAATACAATGGAAATTCAAAAACCTTATCTGTTATTTTTAGGTGATGCACACGATCCACTCGCAGCTAAAGTCGCTCAGGGAATAAATCAATGGCATCCAGAATATTGCGCGGGTCAATACCGCATGCCTGATTGTGCTGCAGACCTCGGTTTAACCGATATGGATATTGCCCAAGCTAAAGAAGCAGGCGTTAAAACACTGGTTATCGGTGTTGCTAACCGTGGTGGCATTATCTCTGATAAATGGATTGATATTTTAACTCAGGCACTTGAAGCAGGTATGGATTTAGCTGCCGGTTTACATAATAAATTAAATGATATTGCCGAACTTAAAACGCTAGCTGATAGCTTAGGGCGCAACCTGTTTGATGTACGTTTTCCAACGCAATCTTTTCCGGTTGCGAATGGCTTAAAACGTAGCGGTAAACGTGTGCTACCTGTTGGTACTGATTGTTCATGTGGCAAAATGTACACAGCACTCGCAATTGAACAAGAGATGCTAGCACGGGGAATAAAAGCAAGCTTCCGCGCAACAGGTCAAACAGGCATCCTTATCAGTGGCTCCGGCGTAAGTGTTGACGCCGTGGTTGCAGACTTTATTTCTGGAGCCGTAGAGCAGATAACACCTGCTAATGATGCAGATCATTGGGACGTTGTTGAAGGTCAAGGCTCACTATTCCACCCTTCTTTTGCCGGCGTGACACTCGGACTTATCCACGGTGCACAAGCCGATGCTTTAGTGTTATGTCATGAACCAACCCGTACTCACATGCGTGGTCTACCCACTTACCCAGTGCCTGAAATACAAACATGTATAGATGCTTGCCTTGCTGCCGCTCGCCTGACTAATCCAGCTGCACATTTTGTTGCGATTTCAGTAAATACTTCACAGTTAACTAAAGCGCAAGCACAGGAATGCTTAGCAGAGATCGAAGCAGAATTTGCACTACCTGCTGTTGATCCTTTCCGTCAGGGTGTTGGCCGCATTGTTGATGCACTGGCTCTGTTATCAGAAACAGCTGTCGGCAAACCTGTTAAAGAACGAGAAAAAATCTAAGGATACTATGATGAAGGTTAACCTACTTGATGAAAGCTGGCCTATCCGCGGCACCTTTACGATTTCTCGAGGTAGCAAAACACACGCTCAAGTTATTGTGGTTGAATTACTTCAAGACAAATATGTTGGACGGGGAGAGTGCGTACCTTATGCACGCTATGGTGAATCCATCGAATCAGTACTCGCTGAGCTTGCGCCATTAGCGGTAAAAATAGAAGAGGGGTTAACCCGGCAACAGATGCAATCCTTATTACCAGCAGGTGCTGCCCGAAATGCGCTTGACTGCGCCTATTGGGATCTAGAATGTAAAAAATACGGTCAACGAATTTGGCAGCGCCTAGCGGTTGCGATGCCAAAGCCATTAATTACCGCTTATACGCTCTCTTTAGATACGCCTGAGCGGATGAAACAAGCCGCAATTGAAAATGCCTATAGACCGCTGCTAAAGTTAAAGCTTGCGGGCAAAGGCGATGTAGAACGTGTTGCAGCCGTGCGCGAAGGTGCACCTGATGCGCGTATTATTGTTGATGCCAATGAAGGCTGGAATGAAGCGCTTTACTTAGAGATAGTACCGGAACTGGTAAAATTAAAGGTTGAGATGATCGAGCAACCCCTACCGGCAAATAATGATTCAGCGCTTAAGTACCTGCCCAGACCCATCACCCTCTGTGCAGATGAATCTTGTCATGATCGCCGCAGCTTGCCACACATTATCGGCCGCTACGACATGATCAATATTAAGATGGATAAAACCGGCGGTCTAACAGAAGCTCTTGCGCTTAAAGAAGAAGCGGAAAAAGCCGGGTTGAAAATAATGGTTGGTTGTATGCTTGCGACTTCTCTGGCGATGGCGCCTGCCTTTATGGTGGCACAGAATGTTCAGGTGGTCGATCTTGATGGTCCTTTATTACTCGCCAAAGATCGCGAAGAATGTATCACCTTTAATGGCAGTCAAATGAATATTTATCAAGATGCCCTTTGGGGCTAAAAAACAGCGACTTTATTTAATAAGAGCAAGGAATAAATTATGCAACGTATCGTCTACCTAGATGGTCAATATATTAACGAAAATGATGCCAAGATATCTATTTTCGATCGTGGTTTTCTTTTTGGTGACGCAGTTTATGAAGTCACCGCGGTGATCAATGGCAAACTAATCGAAAATGAAGGCCATATGCTTCGCCTGCAACGCTCATGCAGCGAACTGCAGATTGCATTACCAGTAACCGTTGAGGAGATCACCTCTATCCAAGAAGAGCTGATTAAAAGCAACCAACTTGACGAAGGGGGTATTTACCTGCAAATAAGTCGTGGTTCAGCGGGTGATCGTGATTTTGGCTACCCAGGCGCTGATGTTAAACCCACATTGGTTCTGTTTACTCAGGCTCGAGATCTGCTTAACAGCCCGAAAGCAACAAAAGGGATAAAGGTGATCACCACCGAAGATATCCGTTGGAAACGTCGTGATATCAAAACCGTTGGCCTGCTTGCTCCCTGTATGGCCAAGCAAGGTGCACTGGACAAACACGTTGACGATGCTTGGTTAGTTGAAGATGGTTATATTACAGAAGGTAGCTCTAATAATGCCTATATTGTAACCACAGAGGGGGTCCTCGTTACCCGCCCTCTCAGCAACGATATCTTACATGGGATTACTCGTAAAGCACTGCTTGAACTTGCTGAAAAAGAAAAGATCAAAATAGAAGAACGCCTGTTTACAGCAGAAGAAGCTTATCAAGCAAATGAAGCCTTTGTCAGCTCAGCAACCACCTTTGTCTGGCCGGTGATTGAAATTGACGGCAAAAAAATTGGCAGCGGTAAACCAGGTACCGTTGCAATGAAGCTTCGTGAAATATATATTGAATTAGCGACACAAACCGCTGAATTAAAAGATGGGAGCAAGCCTTTTAATAAAGAAAGGCTGGACACTCAAAGGTTAGCAATATAACCGATTGATTTTAAGCTCCCATAAAAAGCCTCAAGTAGTTAAACAACTTGAGGCTAACAACAAGTTTGTGGGTGCCTTTTAACAACAACCATGTCACCTGTTTTTCTAACCAACACCCCATCAGGGGCGAAACTCTAACAATAAAGTTAAACCGAATGCCAGAAAATAAAGCTTACTAATAACCGCTGCGCTATCAACTTTAGCAATAATTATGGTTGGCTACCTAACGGCTAGCTGTGTAATACCTAAAGCATTAAGTTTATGATCACTTGCTTCAAAGCAAAAAAATTTACGCTCACAAAGCCGTCGGGATGAATTTTAATAGTAAATATGATCACTTTATTAATGCGTTTGCTATAACCTCCCCTATGTGAAGAGCTACAAAAATTTGGCGGTCCTCAATTACGTGTTAGTCAATTAGATGGGGGTCCAGCAATTCAGCAATTCAGCAATTCAGCAATTCTTAGTAATTCGTCTTTACTTATTCGTTATGTTTATTTTTCAACTCTATTTCGACCATTATGCTTTGCTTTATAAAGTAATTTATCAGCGCATTCAATAAACGATACAGCAGTATGCTCAGAAGAAATGGTTTGTACCCCGATACTAATAGTGACAAATTTATGTTTTTCTGATTTTTTGTGTGGGATTTTTTGTTCGTAGACTGCTTTACGACAGTTTTCAGCCAGTTGAACGGCGACTTTGTTATCCGTTTCAGGCAATACAATCATAAATTCTTCGCCGCCATAGCGAGCAACTAAATCAAGAGGTCTTCTCATTGTTGCTTTTAATGAATCGGCAACTTTCCTTAAACAATCATCGCCCTTTTGGTGCCCGTAAGTGTCATTATATTTCTTAAAAAGGTCAATATCTAAAAACAGAATTGAAAAATTTCTGTTATAACGTTTAGATCTTTCAAATTCAGCTAAATATACTTCATCCAATAATCGCCTATTTGCAAGGCCGGTTAATTGATCACTCTGGGATAGCTTCTCAAGTTCAATAGTTAATCTTTGTGCCTCCTCCTCTAGCTTTTTACGTTCTGATATATCAAATATAAAGCCTATAAGGGCGACAGTTACACCATTTTCTCTAATAACATGTACAACATCACGAACCCATATATAACCACCATCTTTTACTGGCGCTCTGTAATCTGCCTCATGATCAATACCTTGTTCGGATAGACCAACACAATATGAGACCGTTTTCTCCCTATCTTCATCGTGCATTCTTTCTGCCCAATCGGCAGAAGTTTTCCAGCTATCTTGCGACCAACCTAATAACACCTCTATTTGAGGACCTATATAAATAAATTCCTGTGTTGCCCAGTCAAGTTTCCATGGAATGGCATTAGTGGACTCTAATAAAGTTTTATATAACCCAAGGTTTATTTCTTTGTTAATCATTTTAAAGAACCTCTGTTGTTTTATTGAAATTAATCAATCATGAAAATTGAGAAATAAAATAAACATAATACTTAAAATAAGCGGAAAAATTTAGTTGGTTAAAATATTGAACGGAGTGACAACAGTTAACTGTATTTTTTCCGTTTGAATTTCTTGTTGAGCGAAACCGAGCGCGGCAGAAAAAACACAGAACCGCAATAGAGACTACAGACAAAGAACCGCCAATGTTGGTGGATTTATTTGCAGGTTATTATGCAATCATTCGAACAAGCGCGCTTTGATAATTTATAGCAAGCGTACCTCAACGAATTGACATTACAAGGTGAAAACTCTTAATCAATCTACTGTCACAGCCGTTGCCTTCATTGAGCAACAGAAGATCTGAAAATCTACTTTCTAGTCCTCGTAGAGCATAAATCCTGGAGCTTGGTTAAAATATCACGTAACGCTATTCAGTTTTTCTACAAACATGTCCTTAAGCGCCCGTGGGTTTGGGTTAATATTATTAAACCACTTAGGCAACAGCCGATTCAAGATGTGTTATCGGTCACTGAAGTGGAAGCCATTATCAATGCAACTCGCCAACTCAGGTATCAGGTTTATTATCTAACAACTTACAGTTTAGGATTACGCTTAAGTGAGTCATTGAATCTGACAACTGCTGATATCGACAGCCATCTGATACGGGTTCATCTGCGTTATACCAAAAGTAAAAAAGACTGCTTTGTCCCACTGCCTCAAGCCACCTTATTAGCACTACGTCGTTATTGGAAAACCCATCGTCATCCCACATTGATATTTCCAGGCGGAAAACCGCCGCATATTCGCGAGAGTAAACCCATGGTAATGGATAAAGGCGGCATACAAAAAACCATTAAAATCAGAGCTAAAGAATGCGGCATCAGCAAAAATGTTCACGTGCATACCCTTCATCACTCGATTGCCACTCACATGTTAGCACGAGGTTGCAGCTTGCGTTCTATTCAGGTGTTTCTTGGGCATGCTTGCCCCAAACCACCGCTATCTACACACGCATGACCGAGGAAGTAGCACAAAATAGCGCGTTGATGCTCAATGATATTATTGATTCGTTATCCATTAATTGGCAGGAGGTTGATCATGATTAACCTCGCTTTTATTGCCAAGCAATATCAACAACAATTACTTAATAAATATGAACACAAGGTGCGAGATACACACCGACATGCCCTCAATAAAATCATCAATTGCCATACATCACAATCCGGCGCCATGTTGTTTCACTGCGATAATTGTCATCTCGCTACTACCTTATTTCCTTCATGTGGGCATCGACATTGCCCCGCGTGCCAACATACCACCAATAATGACTGGTTAAATTATCAACGTCAGAAATTATTGCCGGTTGATTACTATCTGGTCATTTTTACCCTGCCGGCAGAGCTTCGCACCTTTGTTTGGCACCACCAAAAGTGGGCTTATCAAGCGTTGTTTATTGCTCCCAAAGAAACACTGAATGCCTTTTTTAAACGCATGAAAATTTAGATGAACACGCAGGTTATATTGGGGTATTACATACTCATTCCCGCAAGATGGAATTTCATCCGCACGTTCATTTTATAGTGCTGCGAGCGGGCTTAATAAAGCTAAAACATTATGGCTGAGCAAACCCGGGAAATATTTGTTCGTTGCAGATAATTTAGCGCAGGTATTCAGGGGTAAATTCATCGAATTAATGTGCAAAGCGGGCTATTACCTGCCTGCTAATACGCCAACATCCTGGAACGCGGATTGTAAATATGTGGGCAGAGGAGATGGCGCCTTAACTTATCTGGCTCGTTACCTATACAGAAGTGTTATTAGTGAGCAAAACATATTACGCCTTGATCATGGGCAGGTAACATTCCATTATAAAGAGAGTAAAAGTAAACAGTTTATAACGATTACCGAACCCGCTGTCGATTTTTTATGGTGGGTTTTACAACATGTACTGCCGAAAGGATTTCGACGCGCACGCAATTACGGTTTTTTTGCACGGCAATGCGAAAGCAACACTGCAACGCTTAAAGTTGATACTTAAGGTCAGGATCCCAAGCGTGCCGACGAAACAGAAAAGAAGTGTGTGCTGTCCGCAATGCCAAGGTGAAATGCAGCTGTATTTAATGCGCATCGGCGCGCGTCTTATCATCAACGGCAACACGATATAAAACAAGGAAGTGTTCAAGCAAAGGGAGTTGTGGCGAATTGCGTATTAATCCGAAAAAGAGATTAGATAGCAAAATAAAACAGTTTTAATTCAATAGATTGCAGATGGTAACCGCTACGATTGTGGTGAAATTCGATCCAAAAAACCTTCACCAGCAACGAATTTAAGCACCTCGTTCCCCGATTTAAATATTTACTATTAATAGCAGAGATAAACGCTCGTGCTTGTCCAACAATAGGATTAAGTCGTGGGTCGCGTTGCTCACACGACATATCCTTATTAGTTATGTACTTATTACTAGCACCGATGTATTTCTTGAACCTGCAGTTCGTTTTTTTGGATCATAAAATGTCTCAATAATTTGAAAAGATGCTTTTCGCATCATTCCTGCAGATGCTAAATTTTCTTCATGGCGTTCAATGTATACCTTTTCACATTGTTCTTTTTGAGCCAATTCGATTGCCTTTTGTAGTAACGTACTGCCAATACCTTTACCACTATAATTAATGTTAACTACCACATCATTAATATATGCCATGGTTGATAAATGGGAGTATTGACTTAGTTTTGAAGGGCATGACTCTTTAAAAATTAAAATCGCGAACCCTGTAATTTTATTTTCTTCAGCTAAAACAGCAATTGCCTTTCCATCGCGTATTAGCTGAAATTGTAGATCAATGCTTTCATCTGTAATGTAATTCCATTGGTTTGGGCCATCTCTGAGTAGAATTTTTCTCATTTGTTCAAAATCAGCTTCATATAGCTGCCGCGAATGTACTTTCATGCTCCACCTCTATACGTAATGACTGGCGAGTAGGTTGGTGTTATTTTTGCAGATTTTTCTTTTGCAAATCAATGACAACCGTAATACGTTCAATTGATTAACTGTTGTTATATTGCACATTCAACAGCTTTCTGTGCATGAATATATGTTGTATCTAAAAGTTCCACTTCAGTATCAGTTTGGTTAACTAACATTCCAATTTCAGTACAACCAAGAATCACAGCCTCAGCACCCTGGCTAGCTAAAGACTCAATAATTCGCAAATATTCAGTTTTAAAAGCTGGAAGTAATCTCCCTAAACAAAGCTCTTTATAAATAATGTGATGAACTATTTCTCTATCGGGGATCAGGAGTAAAAACGGTTAAACCATAATTTCCATTTAACCTCTCTATGCTTTTGTAATACCAACGCCGCGCTAAGCGAGCTAAAATTGGTGGGTTATAATGTGTAGCGAAGCGAAACGTAACCCACTGTTTTTTTTTGTTCTGTTTAAACGCCTTGACGTGGTTTAATAGATTCACACACCCTAGTTAGGACATAATGAACTTAACTGGAGAAATAGAATGACAACACGTAAAAAATATTCAAAAGAATTTAAATTAGATGCAATCTCGCTCGTCA
>NZ_JBLIED010000054.1:0-18446 GCF_047632955.1 Psychromonas sp.
AGCTATCTGCTTTCAGCTATCTGCTTTCAGCTATCTGCTTTCAGCTATCTGCTTTCAGCTATCTGCTTTCAGCTATCTGCTTTCAGCTATCTGCTTTCAGCTATCTGCTTTCAGCTATCTGCTTTCAGCTATCTGCTTTCAGCTATCTGCTTTCAGCTATCTGCTTTCAGCTATCTGCTTTCAGCTATCTGCTTTCAACTATCTGCTTTCAACTATCGCAAATAGGGAGCCAATTGTTCGGCCATATATTGCGCTATCCAGGGTTGAGCATCGGCTGTCGGGTGTAATCCATCGTTCATCATCCATTGCGGCTTAAGGATCACCTGCTCCAGAAAAAAGGGAATTAATGGAGTACTGTATTTTTGACTTAATTGAGGATAAAGTGAACTAAATGCCTGACTGTAACGTTTACCGTAGTTGGGGGGGACTTGGATTTGCATCAAAATAGCATTGCCATTTTGATCTTTAATTAAGCTAATCATCTGCTCAAGATTGGCCTTTACCAATGACGGGGAGAAACCACGCAAACCATCATTTGCACCCAGTTCAATTAAGACGGATGTGGGTTTATGTAACGACAGTAATCCCGGCAGGCGGGCCAAGGCATTGTTGGTTGTATCGCCGGAAATACTGGCATTAACAACGGTAGTTGATTTATCCAGCGTGTGCAGTTCTGCACTTAACAAAGAAGGCCAACTCTGTTCAATCGGCATATTGTAACCGGCACTTAAACTGTCACCGAGAATGAGCAGTGTTTGACCGTTGGCTGCTGCACAAAAAAGCAGCGCGAAACACAAGGAAAATATTTTTGTCATGTCATTATCCATCATAAAAGCAATATCAGTGAGTAAATCCGTCGTTTCTAATGAAACACAATTATCTATTCTTAAAGATATCACATTTGAAGTATTTGCGGGTGAGACTGTGGCAATTGTTGGTACCTCTGGAGCGGGTAAATCAACATTAATGGCTTTACTGGCGGGATTGGATACTGTCAGCTCAGGTGAAATTGAATTACTGGGTCGACCTTTATCACAATTGGATGATGAACAGCGTGCTCAGATTCGCAGCGAATCTATCGGTTTTGTTTTCCAAAGTTTTTTGCTGATTCCATCATTAAACGCAGTCGAAAATGTGACCTTACCGGCGATTTTACGCGGAGAAGGTGAAAATACAGATAAAGCTAAGCAGTTACTGGCATCCGTTGGATTAACCGGTCGTGAGACCCATCTGCCTGCGCAGTTATCCGGCGGCGAGCAGCAGCGAGTGGCATTAGCAAGGGCATTTATGACTCAGCCCAAAATCCTGTTTGCCGATGAGCCGACCGGTAATCTAGATGAGCACACGGCGGAAAATATTATTAAACTTTTATTTGCAATGAACCGTGAACATGGCACAACGTTGGTATTAATCACCCATGACGCAAATTTAGCAAAACGCTGCAACCGCACTCTGTCTATTCACGCCGGCGAGTTGCAGGAGGTCTAATGAACAAAGGTAAAATGGCTTCTGGCCGGAAAATGGTATTACGCTGGAGCTGGCGTGAAATCTGGCAAGGGCAATTGTGGCCGGTGATGGTCGCGCTGACTTTGATCGTTGCCTGCGTGGTTGCGCTATCCGCATTGGCCATTCGTGTTGAAAAAGTCATGACCGATAATGGCCGTTCGATGCTTGCCGCCGATCTGGTTTTCTCTTCCGCGAACCCAACCCCTGAACTAATATTGACTGAGGCTGAGCAACTCGGTTTAACTACCTCGAATCAAATTCGTTTTCAAACCATGGCATTTAATACCAGCAGCACTAACAGCAGTATGCAGTTAGTCAGCGTTAAAGCAGTGCAAAGCAGTTACCCGCTGCGAGGTGATCTGCTTTTAATCGGTTCGAATGGCGCCACTAAAGGCTCCCTGCAGCCCGGTGAGTTATGGCTTGCGGAACGTTTATTTTCTTTATTAGGGGTGAAAATTGGTGATCAGCTTGCCATTGGTGATTTGGAGTTAAAGGTTTCCGGGAAAATAGCGTCGGAGCCAGAACTTGCCTATAACCCCTTTCGCACTATGCCCACTGTGTTTATTCATCAAGCGGACCTGGGTAAAACCGGTGCGATCCAATTAGGCAGCCGAGTACAATATAGGACTTTTTTTAAGGGCAATGATAATGCCCTTAAGCAGCTCCAGAAAAATCACCCCTTACAAGCGGGTGAACGTTGGATCAGTGAGGAAAATCAGGGGCGCACAGCCGATTTAATCATAAAAGCGAAACAATACCTGTCCCTTACCATTTTAATGGTGATCTTAATGGCTGCGGTCACCTTAGTACTGACCTGCCAGCATTATGCGACCAGTCGGACCAGTACGGTGGCGATGTTAAAAAGTATGGGAGCCAGTAAACGCTGGTTGCGTCAGTGGTTATTAAGCCAGGTTACTTTGATGTTTGCGGCAGGTATTATTTTAGGCTCTCTGATTGGACTGGGGCTGGAACTGTTACTGCGTTTACCCTTAGCGGGTATTTTACCGGATCAATTGCCCAGCTATGGTTGGCAGCCTTTTGTTTTTGGCAGCGCGGTTGCGTTGTTGATCGGTTTGCCTGCATTAGGCATACCGCTGATAAGGTTGTTGGATACATCGGCTATTGCGGTATTACAGGCTCAGGCTGTAAAAAATTCTAAAAAAGGGCTGTGGTTAATTGCCGTGCCTGCTGCTGCATTTTTACTGATTTACGGTACTAATACCTTAGTGTGGATGGTTTTTGGCGGATTAATTATACTCTTTGTGGTGCTCGCCACTGTCAGTTATGTTTTATTACATCTTCTCAGTAAAGCTAAGTGGGGGCCGGCAATGTCTCTGGCCTTAAGTCGCATTAAACGCTCCGCAAAAAGTACTATGATGCAGCTTGCCGCATTGTCGGGATCGCTGATGCTGGTGGCGGTGATCTGGTTGGTAAGAACCGACTTATTAGGCGATTGGCAGAATACCTTACCGGTCGATGCGCCTAATGTTTTTGCCATTAATATCGCGCCAACGGAGCAACAAGCATACCTTAAAAAATTAGATGATAATCAGGTCCAAAGATCTGCGGCTTACCCTATTATTCGTGGCCGCCTGGCAAAAATTAACGGAGAAGATGCAAAGAAATATGGCGATAATGGTGATGATAATATTCACGCCTTAAATCGTGAATTAAACTTTACCTGGGCAACCGAGCTACCCGATTATAATCCAGTGCTTGCCGGGCAATGGACAACGCAACAAGGGGTTTCTATTGAGCAAAGCTTAGCAACCGATTTAGGCATTAGGATTGGCGACGAATTGGGGTTTGTCGTTAATGGCCAGTCCTTCAGCGTACCGGTAAATTCAGTACGCGAAGTGGAATGGCAAAGTATGAAGCCGAATTTTTATCTTATCTTTACTCCCGATGTGGTTAAGAATCTGCCTGCCACCTGGTTAGTCAGTTTTCGTATTGACGATCGACAAATTCCCTTCCTGAATCAGCTTGGACGCGATTATCCAACGGTCAGTTTGTTAGATTTGCGCACTATGGGCGGCAAAATTCAAACTATTTTAGGGCAAATTACTTGGTCTCTCACGGTGCTCGCGGGCGTTGGCGTGCTCAGCGGACTATTACTGATCTTTACCTTATTACGTTTAAGCCTGAATCAGCGCCAACGTGAAATTACCTTATATCGCACACTCGGTGCGAGCAGGAAAAGAATCAGTCAAACCCTGTGGGGTGAATATGGCGTGATGGCCATTGCCGCGGGTTTGGTGGCCGTCGCAGGGGCCGAGTCGATTGTTTTTAGTTTGCTAAAATGGGGGTTTAAGCTGGAGCCGAGCTTACACCTTTTAATGTGGTTTACATTACCGGTTGTCGCCGTATTAGTGGTTTTCGCCAGCCTGAGCAGTGTTATTAAGCCGCTGTTAAAACCCCTGAAGTAAAAATTAAAGGATCAGTAGCGGACTGCCTCTATTGATCCTTTATTTATTGATAAGCCAAGTGTAGGAAAGTGTGAACAATAACTCGCATTGTTTTTAAGCCGCTTCGTTGCAGATGACTGTTGTTTATGTTTAATATTCTTATTCGTAGACAGTTAACAAACAGGATCGATGCTCGCCATTTTATTTTCTTCAGCCAGCTTTTCTGACTCTATTTTTTTCCACACTTTATCATGAAAGTAGAACACCACGGTATTAACCGCAGGCTCAACTAAGGCAACTGTCCCGCCGATTACTATGCTGCCGGTTAATAAATAAGTAACAGTAAAAGCGACTGAGAAATGTAATATTGCAAAAGTCATTGTTTTTTTCATTGGAGAGCCCTTTTGTTATTATTAAACACTCCTTAATGATAACGATTATCATTACCATTGTAAATGGGTGATAGAATAATTTTTTATTTTAAAACTATTATACAAATCAAATCCGTCTATTATAAAAATCCCCGATACATCTCCATCGATAGATCCTCATCGATAAATAGAAAATGCAGCAGTCAATAAAATTCATCGGATTCAAGTCGTTAAGAGAAGGGTTGGGCATTTTAAAGCTTGGGTTGATAGCAAAATACTTAGATTCAAATAATAACGGCTCTTTGATATTTACAAGCGCTAGCGCACAGCAATAAAACCGTTTTATTGCTGATTAGCTATACTTTAAAAATAAATTTTAGTTTACTTTGTCGGTTAAATTCATAGGGAGCTAACGGAAAAAGTGCTTAATGATCTGTTATTATTACTTTTTTTTGCAATTGTCAGCGTACTTATCTTTAAACGCCTGAGATTGTCGAATATTGTTGCCTACCTCTTTACCGGATTTATTCTGGGACCCTCGCTGCTTAATCTTCTTCATTCCTATCATGAAATAGAGCTGGTCGCCGAGTTTGGTATCGTTTTTTTAATGTTTTCACTGGGATTGGAGTTCTCACTCAACAAACTTATCAAAATGAGTCGCGCTGTTTTTGGCATTGGGGCACTGCAGGTTTCCACTTCATTTTTTCTCTTCTACTTGTTATGCCAATTTTTTGATCTCAGCTGGCAGCAGGCGTTTACCGTTGCCGGGGTATTAACCATGTCGTCAACGGCCATTATTGTTAAAGTATTAAGCGATCAACAGAGGTTACAATCCAGAACAGGTCGATTGGCAATCTCCATTCTTCTTTTCCAGGATCTTGCAGTGGTTCCCTTTTTAATTATTATCCCTATTATTGCCATGCCCGGACTTGAAGGTGAAATTGTGACCGCTTTGTCGCTTGCTTTTGTAAAAGGCGCGGTAGCGGTAGCGGTTATATTATCTGTCGGGCGGTGGTTATTGCCCAAGTTTTTTGATGAAATGGCGAGTCTGCGGTTTGATGAGATTTTTATTTTATCAACGCTGTTTGTGACTATCTTAGCCGCCTGGTTTACCCAATTACTGGGTTTGTCCATGGCATTAGGGGCTTTTTTGGCGGGTATGATGCTCGGCGAAAGTCATTATCGCCATCAGATTTCGGCCGACATCAGACCATTCAAAGATATTTTAATGGCCATTTTTTTTATCTCAATCGGCACGCTTTTACAGTATCAGGTATTAATCGATAATTTTGGTACCTTAATCTTAATCGTAATAGGAGTGATGCTGGCGAAAACCTTAACCATCACTTTAGCGGCGGTTATTATGAAAGAGAAATTGACAACAGCGCTGGGGACCGGCATTGCCTTGGCACAAATGGGTGAGTTTGGTTTTATATTGGTCGCATTGGCCAGTAAATATCAATTATTAGACGCGCAGTTATCCTCCCTGATTATTGCAACAGGGGTGATTAGCATGATGCTTACGCCGCTATTGGTAAGATACAGCAATAATATCTCCCGGGAATTCTTACACCATTCAGCCAAAGCTTTTCGTTTTCAAAAAACACTGCCCGGGCAATTTAATAAACACACTATTATTTGTGGTTATGGACGCGTCGGGCAAATTGTTTCGCGATTTTTAAAAAATGAATCGTTGCCCTTTATTGTCTTAGACAGAGATCCTATGCGGGTCAAAGAAGCTCGGGAAGGAGGGGAAATGATTGAATTTGGAGATGCCAGCCGCAGGGAAATATTATTACTTGCCGGTATTGAAAAAGCCAATTTACTTATTATAACTTTTGATGACCTACGCCGTTCAATGGCTTTGTTGGGTCAGATTAGGGCGCTAAATCCGAGCCTCAAAGTACTGGTGCGCACCAAGGATGATAGGGGGTTGGATCTATTAAAAGCGGCGGGTGCAACGGAGGTTATCCCCGAAGTGTTAGAGGGCAGTTTGATGCTGGTTGCACATGTATTGTTTTTATCCGGCGTGCCAAGTCGAAGAATTTTGCAGCGTTTAGAGCGTGAACGTAAAATTAAGTACCAGCATCTGCACGGTTTTTATTACGGACAAGATAGTCGGAGTGAGAAAAATGCATGGCATATCGAACAACTGCATGCCGTAACCTTGACTGCCGGCACTGAGCAAATAGGGAGTTATGTGCAGGAGTTTCAACTTGCCGGCGTTATTATCAAATCTCTGCATCGGGGAAATGGATCCGAGGTGAACATTTCTGAAAAAGTGCTTTTTGAAGTCGGTGATCTGGTTTTGCTGCAGGGAGATAAAGACAGGTTAGAACTTGCCGAGAAAATTTTACTTGGAAAGTGTTATGATGTTCCCGTTTAAACCTTAATATTTTACCACGCCTCTATAAGTGTTTGGGGAAAAGTGGCTTAGGTTGGTAACCAACGTGACCGCTACAAAAAATCTATAAAAACAAACGGAAAGAAAAATAGTCTTATTATTACTGTTTTTTATTACTGCTCATTTTTAACATGATTTATCCCTGATTTTACTTTATTCTTAAGCTAACGCTATTTTTCAAAACGAGTGCTTCTATGTCGGAAAATTTATCTGAAAAGCTGTTTACCCATAAATTAAATGTGCAGGAAACATCAACTATTATTGCTAACTCCGCCACTAAAAAAAACCATAAACAAAATAATGTGGTTATGGAGGGGGAAGAGCAGACGGGTTGGTATCGTTTATTAAAATTTATGCTGTGGTCCTGGCAAGGTTTAGACCTGATAGACTGTTATGAGGTGATCTCCCGTATTTCCGCATCAACGCATGCGCGTAGTGACAAAGAGGTATTGGACAGTGTCATCGGCTTTCACTCGGGCAATTGGAGCTATGAATGGACGCAAAAAGGCATGTTTTATTACAAACAGGGTAATAAATATGCCCAGCAGGACGACACTGAAAAGGCTAAAAAAGCATATTATTTAGCATCACAATTTTATAGCATTGCCGGTTATCCTCATTTAAAAGGTGATGAATTAAGCCTGCAGGCGCGAGTGTTAGCATTTAGCAACTACCGAGAGTCAGCAAAGTATAATAACAAGATGATTTTAAAAGAGATTAAAGTGCCATTTCAAGGTAAAGAGGTCACTTGTTATTTACATCTTCCAAATGATGACACTATCCACCCGGTAGTTATTATTAGCGGAGGACTCGATACCCTGCAGTGTGAATTATTACCTTTGTTTGAAAAGGAGCTTGCCCCGGCAGGCATTGCGATGCTCAGCGTCGACCTGCCTGGCATTGGTCTTTCCTCACATGTCAAACTGGAGCAAAACTCCTCCAATTTACATCAAGCCATTTGCCATTTTTTAAAAGAAGTGCCCTGGGTCGATCACGATCGTATTGCGTTGATGGGAATGCGCTTTGGCGGGAATGTTGCTGCTCGTTTGGCCTTTTTAGAGCCGAACTGCGTTAAATCTGTGGTCTGTGTTGGTGCTGCCGTAGGCAGTATCTTTGACAATTTCGATAATTTCAAAAGATTACCGCCAATGCTCTTAGATTGTCTTGCGTCACGTATGCAGATTAACAATTCCAGCGCCGAGCTGTTGTATAAGTTTTGTGTGCCACTTTCACTTATCAAACAGGGGTTGCTTGCACGGACGCGCATTAAAACCCCTCTGTTAAGTATTGGCCACAAAGATGATATAATTTGCAACCAGCAAGATCTAAAGTTGATTGCCCGTGCCAGTCGTGAAGGAGAGTCACACATTATTGATAAACCTCCCATATTTGAATCATATTTAAAATCTTTAAGTTATTCTGCCAAATGGTTAACAATACATCTGGCTGAGTAGGTGTAAAATAATTAAATATTTATCAACAATAGGAAGATATATTTATGACATTGGACGAAAGAAAAGGACCATCCCATGGCCGAATTATTAAACTGCTCACTGATTTAGGCCCTTATTTTCGTCGCCTTAATTCAACGGAATCCTCCTATTTTTTTGATTGTTTGGAAATTTGCCTGGATGATCAAAAACAGCCGGAAGAGAGGGAGTTTTTGGGCTGGTGGATGATTGTTACAAAAAATGAAGATAGTTTTCACTATGAACGCTTTAACGGTCATTACAATCTGAACGGAGATTGGGAGGCCGTCGCAATTCCTAAAAAGGATATGCAACAAATTGATAACTCTTTTGCGTTATTCATAGCGCGGTTGCAAGTCTTAATTGAAACTGAAACTCAGTTACCGTTAAATGATCGGGAAATAGTATGCTGCTAAGTTTAGGATAAGGCGGGAGGCATAAAAGCGATATTTACTATCCTCAATTGAATAATGTTATAATCATCAACAGTAACGCGTAGCGCGTTGCTGTTTTTTTCGTCCACGAAATTTTTAATAAACGAAACCAGCATGAAAATCAATAAAAAAACCATTGTAGTAAAATTAGGTACAAGTGTGCTTACCAGCGGTACGACCAAGTTAGATCGCTCACATATGGTTGAAATTGTACGTCAATGTGCCCTGTTGCATAAACAGGGACATCAAATTATTGTGGTCACCTCCGGCGCTATTGCTGCCGGTAAAGAGCATTTAGGGCTGCATAATATTGAACCCACCATAGCAAATAAACAGATGCTGGCAGCCGTGGGCCAGGGGCAATTAGTCCGTGAGTGGGAGAACCTGTTCAAAATATACGGGGTACATGTTGGGCAAATGCTCTTAACCCGTGCTGATTTAGATGATCGCCTGCGTTTTTTGAATGCGCGAGATACGATAAAAACGCTGTTGAAATACCGCATTATTCCGTTAGTTAATGAAAATGATGCGGTCTCTACTCGTGAAATTAAAGTAGGTGACAATGATAATCTGTCGGCATTTGTGGCTTTATTGGCAGATGCTGATCAGCTGATTTTATTAACCGATCAACTGGGTTTGTTTACCAGTGATCCGCGTAATAATCCCGATGCTCAGCTGATTCCCGAAATCCAAAAAATCACTCGGGAAATTCATAGTCTTGCAACCGGCAGTGTAAGCGGCCTGGGGACAGGCGGCATGGCGACGAAAATTGAATCTGCTATCATTGCCAATCGAGCGGGTATTGAAGTGGTCATTGCTTCGGGCCATAAAAAGGATGTGATCATCAATGCCGCTAATAATCAGTCCGTGGGCACGCGTTTCAGCTCTGAAAATAGCCGTTTAGAAGCGCGTAAAAACTGGATTTTTGCCGCGTCGCGCTGCAGTGGTAAAATTATTGTCGATGCGGGGGCGGAGAACGCTATTTTACACGGCGGCAGCAGTTTATTAGCAAAAGGTATTGTCGCAACAACCGATCATTTTTCACGCGGTTATGTTGTTAGTATTGTTAATCAGGCCGACCAGGAGTTGGCCCGGGGGGTGGTACGTTATAAAAAAGCCGATATAGAAAAAATTAAAGGGTTACATTCAGAGCAAATTGAAGCGGTATTAGGTTTTGAACATGGTCGGGTGGTTATTCACCGAGATGATTTAGTACTCTTATAAACGATAATTAATATTTGATTAAGGAAAAGTTGATGAATTTACAATCATTAGGTAAGTTAGCAAAAGAAGCAAGTTATGAACTTGCAATCACTGACAGTAAAACAAAGAATGCCGCGTTAGAAGCGATTGCTGTAGCGCTAGAGGCTAACCAGGATAAGATTGTTTCAGCCAATCAAGAAGATATTCAAGCGGGCAAAAAAGCGGGATTGACTGAAGCGTTATTAGATCGTCTGCTGCTTGACGAAGAGCGTTTAGCCGGCGTGGTCAGCGATCTGCGCAGTGTGATTAAATTAGACGATCCGGTTGGCGAAGAGTTTGATGGTAAGCTCCTTGAAAACGGTTTGAAACTATGTAAACGTCGTGTGCCTATTGGTGTGATCGGGGTGATTTATGAAGCGCGCCCGAATGTTACCATTGATATTGCAGTATTGAGTTTAAAAACCGGTAATGCCTGTATTTTACGTGGTGGTAAAGAAACGATTCGCTCTAATATCGTTCTGGTGGAAGTGATTCAAGGGGCTTTAAAATCCGTTGGTTTACCGACAACGTCAGTGCAGTATATTAACAGCACAGATCGCGCTTTAGTGGGCGAGCTTTTAAAAATGGATCAATACGTGGATATGATCATTCCGCGCGGTAATGCCGGCCTGCAAAAATTCTGTAAAGAAAACAGTACTATTCCGGTGATCGTTGGCGGTATTGGTGTCTGTCACCTGTTTGCTGATAAAAGTGTTGATCAGGAAAAAGCATTAGCTATTATTGCCAATGCTAAAGTACAAAGACCGACAGTGTGTAATGCACTGGAGACACTTTTAGTCCATCAGGATATTGCCGATAAATTTTTACCTAAACTGTATGCTCACCTTGCCCCTATGGGCGTGACGCTGATTGCAGAAGAAAAAGCTAAAGCCATTTTAGGTGATAACGCGACGCTTGCCGAAGCTGGTGATTTCTCACGTGAATGGTTATGTTTAAATCTAGGCGTTAAAGTAGTTGCCGATTTCAATGAGGCGGTTGCGCATATTCGCGACCATAGTTCTGGCCATTCCGACGGTATCTTAACTAATGATTTTACTATTGCGAATAAGTTTATCAATGTAGTCAATTCTGCTGCTGTTTATATTAATGCGAGCACTCGTTTTACCGATGGCAGTCAATTCGGATTAGGAGCAGAAGTCGCCGTTTCAACGCAAAAACTGCATGCGCGCGGTCCGATGGGATTACAAGAACTGACCACCTACAAGTGGATTGGTATTGGTGAAAACTTAGTTCGTCCTTAACTAATTGATTATCCGGCAATCGCTAAGACTGTTATACAGAGTCAATAGCGATTGCCGGTAATCGCAAATAACAGCTTTCAGTTGTCAGCTCACATCTCACAGCTTTACAACTCGCATCTCGTAGCCTTACAGCTCGTCGCCTAGCACTTGAGCCTTAAATTCCCCCTTATCTAAACGTACCGCTATTTTATCCCCGGGTTGCAGCATAGCCGCATCGGTGGTTATTTTGCCATGCTTATCTTTTACTATCGCATAACCGCGAGCCAGTGTTGCCAGCGGACTTATTGCATTGAGTTGACTGCTCTTATTTTGTAATAAAGTCATTTTCTGATTGAGTGTTACCTGCATTGCATGTTCTAAACGGTGCTGAAGTTGTTGCTGTTTTTGTGTTTCTACAGAAATTATCTTTTCCGGACTGTGTTGAAATAAACCACTCTGCAGTCTTTGCAGATCCTGTTTACCTTGATTCATGGTTGCCTGAAAAGCATGCTGTAAGCGCAGACTGAGTTCATCTAACTGTAAGGTCTGTTGCTGGAGCTTATGCTTAGGATGCAGATTGAGTAATTTTTCTCTGAGTAAAGCATGTTGATGTGATTTTAGCTGCAGGCGCGCCAGAATGGCCTGCTTGATGCGGGTGGTTAAGGTATTCAATTGGGTTTGGTGAAAGGCTTTATTCTGACTGACCAGTTCAGCCGCTGCTGACGGGGTTGCGGCGCGCAAATCGGCGACAAAATCAGCAATAGTGACATCAATTTCATGGCCAACGGCGCTGATAATAGGTAACTGACTGTTATATATTGCATAAGCCACCACCTCTTCATTAAAACACCATAAATCTTCCAGTGAACCGCCGCCGCGCCCGACAATTAATAAATCACATTCATTGCGGGCATTGGCTAACTGAATTTGCGCTGCAACCGATGCTGCACTGCTCGCACCCTGAACTAAAGACGGGTAGATGATCACCTGCAGGCGAGGATCGCGACGTTTTAAAATACTGAGAATATCATGCACTGCGGCCCCCGTTGATGAGGTGATGATACCAATGCGTTTGATTAACTGCGGCAGGGGTTTTTTGTGACTTTCAGAAAATAAACCTTCGGCGGCTAATTTAAACTTTAATTCTTCAAATTGTTGTTTTAATAAACCATCCCCTTCCGGTGCCATGCTTTCAACAATCAGCTGGTAGTCACCGCGTGCTTCATAAAGGCTGAGTTTGGCGCGCACTAAAACCTGCTGGCCATGTTTGGGGGTAAAACCGCTGCGCTGATTATTTCCTCTAAACATCGCACAACGCACCTGCGCACTGTGATCTTTCAGAGTGAAGTACCAATGCCCGGAAACCGCAATAGTGAGATTGGAAATTTCGCCCGATAACCAAATGACACCCAATCCTGTTTCCAGAAGCGCTTTTGCCGCGCGATTGAGGGAACTGACGCTGTAAATATTTTTATTGTTAGAAATGTTCATGGTTTATCGCTATGGGTTAACCGTAAAAATTAATTTAGATTCTAACAGTTACGTGGAATGATAAAAAGAGTTGCCCTTAAGGTGATTTTTTAATTGTACTTAGCTCACAGAACGATTAAAATCCCATCGCAATATCATACTCAGTTATTTGAGTATATTGAATAACCCTCCCAACTATAAGTGAGATATTGCAATGCTACGAATTGTCAAAGACGCATTAACATTTGATGATGTACTCTTAGTACCCAGTCATTCGACTGTACTGCCAAATACTGCCGACCTAAAAACTAAACTAACGCCAAATATCTCGTTAAATATCCCTGTTGTTTCAGCAGCTATGGATACTGTTACTGAGTCTCGTTTTGCGATTGCTTTAGCTCAAGAGGGCGGCATCGGTTTTATCCATAAAAACATGTCAATTGAATTACAGGCTGAAGAAGTTCGTTTGGTAAAAATTCATGAAAGTGGTGTGGTTGCAAACCCAATTACGGTTTCTCCCAATACAACACTGGCAGAAATTAAAGAATTAACCATTAAACATGGCTTTGCAGGTTATCCTGTTGTTGAAGACTCGGGCGAGTTAATCGGGATTATTACCGGTCGTGATGTTTTATTTGAAACCGATTTAAGTAAATTGGTTTCTGCTGTTATGACGGGTAAAGCGGATCTTGTTACTGCAAAACCAAATACTCCGCGTGATGAAATTGAAAAATTAATGCACGCCCACCGCATCGAAAAAGTATTATTAACCGATGATAACTTCAAACTTTGCGGCATGATCACGGTAAAAGATTTCCGTAAAGCCGAACAGAAACCTAATGCCTGTAAAGATCAATTCGGTCGTTTACGCGTAGGCGCTGCAGTGGGTGCCGGTGCGGGTAATGAAGAACGCGTTGCAGCATTAGTTGAAGCGGGTGTGGACGTACTGTTAATTGACTCTTCACACGGTCATTCTCAAGGTGTTTTAGATCGTATTAAAGCCACCCGTCTGGCTTTTCCTGATTTAGATATCATTGGCGGCAATGTGGCAACGGGAGACGGGGCTTTGGCCTTGGTTGAAGCGGGTTGTAGTTCGGTTAAGGTTGGCATCGGCCCTGGTTCAATCTGCACAACACGTATCGTTACCGGTGTTGGTGTACCGCAAATTACGGCTATTTCAGATGCTGTTGCGGCGCTTGAGGGTACCGGCGTACCGGTTATCGCCGACGGTGGAATTCGTTTCTCCGGTGACATCGCCAAAGCATTAGCTGCTGGTGCATCATGTGTCATGGTCGGCAGTATGTTTGCCGGTACTGAAGAGTCTCCCGGTGAGATCATTTTGTATCAGGGACGTTCATACAAATCATACCGTGGTATGGGATCCGTGGCTGCTATGTCACAGGGTTCATCGGATCGTTACTTCCAGTCCGATAATGCAGCGGACAAATTAGTCCCTGAAGGTATTGAAGGACGTGTTGCTTATAAAGGCAAAGTAAAAGAGATTATTCATCAGCAGATGGGCGGCGTACGTTCTTCTATGGGTCTTACCGGTTGTGCCACTATTCATGATATGAATACTAAAGCGATGTTTGTTAAAATCACCAGTGCTGGTATGGGTGAAAGCCACGTGCACGATGTTGCTATTACTAAAGAAGCACCAAACTACCGTACCGGTGGTTAATCGCTTTTTAAGTTATTCCCCCCTGCAGAAGAGCAATCTCCGCAGGGGGGAATTATCAGCAGTTACTGTTCATGACAGATAACTGAAGAATTATTACGGAGACGGTTTTTACCGTCTTTATTTTTTATAAAAAGGGACCATCCAATGAACAAAAACATTCATGAACAGCGAATTCTGATTTTAGATTTCGGTTCTCAGTACACCCAATTAATCGCGCGTCGTATCCGTGAAATAGGTGTTTACTGCGAACTTTGGAGCTGGGATGTTGATGAGCAGGATATTAAAGATTTTAATCCTAACGGTATTATTTTAGCGGGCGGTCCTGAAAGCGTTATTGCGGAGGGTTCTCCCCGTGCACCTGAATATGTTTTTACTGCGGGTATCCCGGTATTAGGCATCTGTTACGGTATGCAGACTATGTCGGCGCAACTCGGCGGGGCGGTTATTAAAGGTGAAGGCGAAGGCGAATTCGGTTACGCACAGATTGAAGTACAAGCCGCTTCTGGACTATTTAAACTGATTGAAGATGCGGTTGCAGCAAATGGCAATGCGCTATTAGATGTGTGGATGAGTCACGGTGATAAAGTGTCAGCGATTCCAGAGGGTTTTGTCACTATTGCCAATACCGCTACCTGTCAGTTTGCTGCTATTGCCAATGAAGAAAAACAGTTTTACGGCGTACAGTTTCATCCTGAAGTGACTCATACTCGCCAGGGTGAACGTATGTTACGTCACTTTGTCGTGGATATTTGCGGCTGTGAAACGCTCTGGACGCCAAGTTCAATCATCGAAGATGCCGTTGCCCGTATGAAAGCGCAGATTGGCGATGATGAAGTTATTCTTGGTCTTTCCGGCGGTGTTGATTCATCTGTTGTGGCGATGTTATTACAACGTGCGATTGGTGATAAACTGACCTGTGTATTTGTTGATAACGGTTTGCTGCGTTTAAATGAAGGTCAGCAGGTGATGGATATGTTTGGTGATCACTTCGGATTGAAAATTGAGCATGTAAATGCTGAACATCGATTCTTGGAGCAGATGGCCGGCGAAAGCGATCCGGAAGCAAAACGTAAAATCATTGGCCGTGTCTTTGTTGAAATCTTTGATGAAGAATCTAAAAAGCTTAAAAATGCCAAATGGTTAGCGCAGGGCACTATCTACCCTGACGTTATCGAATCGGCAGGCTCTAAAACCGGTAAAGCACATGTTATTAAATCTCACCATAATGTCGGCGGATTACCCGATGATATGGAAATGGGCCTGGTTGAACCACTGCGTGAACTGTTTAAAGATGAAGTGCGTAAAATCGGCTTAGAGTTAGGGCTGCCCTATGAGATGCTTTACCGTCATCCTTTCCCGGGTCCGGGTCTAGGAGTACGGGTACTGGGTGAAGTGAAGAAAGAGTACTGTGATCTGCTGCGCCGTGCCGATGCTATCTTCATTGAAGAGTTACATAAAGCTGAGCTTTACCATAAAGTCAGTCAGGCATTTGTGGTCTTCCTGCCGGTACGATCCGTGGGTGTGATGGGTGATTGCCGCAAATACGATTGGGTTGTGTCACTGCGTTGTGTGGAAACCATCGACTTTATGACCGCGCGTTGGTCACATCTTCCTTATGATTTAATCGGTCATGTATCAAACCGTATCATCAATGAAATTGATGGTATTTCCCGTGTAGTGTACGATGTTTCAGGTAAACCGCCTGCAACCATCGAGTGGGAATAATAATTTAAATAATTATTAACGGAAGGCGCTTTTAGCGCCTTTTTTATTGTCTGTGATTCAGCCGTCAGCTCGAAGCCGTCAGCTTTTTTTAAGGAGCATTAATTGTGATTAATCAACTCGGCTTTTATCAAAATGCCAGACAGATAACCAGTCCCTTTTGTAATCAAAGACCTGCAGGGATTGAGATCAGCTTATTAGTTATTCATTGTATCAGTCTGCCCGAAGGTTGTTACGGCGGCACGGAAATTGAGTCTTTATTTAGCGGCTGTTTAGATTGCCAGGCTCACCCTGATTTTAACGTTCTTGAAGGGCTTGAAGTTTCGGCGCACTGTGTGATTCGCCGCGATGGTGAGATTGAGCAATATGTGCCCTTTGAAAAACGCGCCTGGCATGCCGGAGTATCCAGCTTTGCAGAGGTCGCTCAATGCAATGATTACTCCATTGGTATTGAGCTTGAAGGGACAGATAAAAGCGCCTATACAGAGGATCAATATCAAGCACTTGCAATCTTGACCCAACAAATACAACAACGTTATCGGGCCATCAGTAAACAACGTATCGTCGCCCATAGCGAGATAGCACCGGGCAGGAAAACCGATCCCGGCGATGGATTTGACTGGGTATATTATTTAAGCCTGTTAACGGATTAAATCTTTATTCCAAGATTGCCGTATTTTGGCGCGAAGACTGTCATCTTAGAGTCGTTGAATTTTGTTATAATCGATATCGCGGAGACTGCAGAGATCTTCGAGACTGTCGACTTGGGTTGTTTGTGCACCTGACGACTATTGCTCCGCACCGTAATGGTGCAACATGATCATTGCGCTACTGACTATCAATAAAGCAAGTGTCGATCACTGAAGTCATTCTTTGCATAAAAATTATAAAAATTAAGTAAACGCATTACAGATTCAGCAGTTAAACACAAAGAAGCATTTAATTCCTGCCAATATTTTAATGAAGACAAATTGGCGTGTTAAATGCATATTGTTTTTATTCTGATTAATTTCAACGAATAAAAAATGTCTTAATTATTTATTTTGTTGTGTGAATCTTCGTCTTAAAGTAGTTTGGGTATAATACAAAACAGTTGTGTCGTCAGAGCAACTTCTATTTTCTATCAAAGAGACGAATAACAGTCTTAAATTTTCAACTATTAGGTAAGGTCAATTATGGATACAAGTGTTTATTGTCGACAAGGGCCTAAAAGCATTCCGGCAATCAAGATCCGCGGTGTACTCTCAGGTTACCGCTTTGTCTTTAAGGATCTGTTTGATGTCAAAGGTTATGTGACAGGCGCGGGAAATCCAACTTGGTTAAAGAGTCATCAGCCTGCGATTCAAACCTCCCCTATTATTACGCAATTATTAAAGCAGGGGGCATATTGCTCCGGTCGAGTACAAACATCTGAATTAGCTTACGGTTTTGATGGTGTTAATGCCCACTATGGTACAGCCATCAACTCCTTAGCACCGAAATGCCAGTCGGGTGGTTCATCAAGCTGCTCTGCAGCGATCATTAGCGGTGATAGTGATTTTGCTTTAGGGATTGATACCGCCGGTGAAATTCGAATATCAGCAAGTTACTGCGGACTTTTTGGATTAAGGGCAACTTATTCTGCATTGCCGCTGGAGCATAGCTTTTCGTTGGCAAAAAGTTTTGATACGGCAAGTATTCTCAGCCGTAATATCAGTGTGATGGACAATGTGGTTACGGCTTTATTCCCTGAACAATCACCCGTGGAACAATTTGAAGACGCTTTTATTTTTGTCGAAAAAAGTGTTTTAGCATTGATGGATCCTCAAGTAAAAGAAGAGTTAACTAACAAATTAAATAAACTGGCGCGTAATCGTTATGTTGTCTCAACCGATTCGCTACTTGATATTTGTACCGTCAGTTTTGAAGAGCTAGGGGAGTGGTTTAGCATTATTCAAGGATACGAGTTGATTCAAGAGCATCGTGTGTGGCTGGAAGAACATCAAACCTCTGTCGCTAAGGATGTCTCCAGACGCATTGATCAATCAAAAAATATTACCAAAGTTAAGTACGCTGAAGCGAAACTAAAAGCGGCTAACTTTAGTACTTTGTTTATTTATTTATTAAAGAGCAAGGGCGGTTGGTTATGTCTTCCAACAACACCCGGGTTACCACCCGAGCTGAAAAAATCATTTAATTCATTAACTTGTTATCGTAAAGGTTTACTGGGTATGACAGCGCTGGCGAGTTTATGCGGTTTGCCCCAGTTGCATTTACCCTTAGGTAAAATCAATGGAAAACCCTACGGCCTGTCCTTGATTGGTCTGCCTAATAGTGAAAAAAGACTGATAAAACAGGGGCAATATCTGCTCCAAAGCCTGGCTGTCAATGAAGGAGGCAGATTCAACGTTGAAGTGCATAACCGCTAAGCAGCTATAGCCACCATGTGTTCAGCCATTAATGTGGCTGGTGTTTTGTAATTTAGTTTCCTTCTTGGTCTATCATTGAGCTTCACTATTACA
>NZ_JBLIED010000055.1:0-18066 GCF_047632955.1 Psychromonas sp.
TGTAATAGTGAAGCTCAATGATAGACCAAGAAGGAAACTAAATTACAAAACACCAGCCACATTAATGGCTGAACACATGGTGGCTATAGCTGCTTAGCGGTTATGCACTTCAACGTTGAATCTGCCAGGCATATAGTTTGCCATTATTCTATGTAAACCATATTGTGCATAGACATAACCAATTGAAACATTGAGCATTTCAAACATCAGCCCTTTACCCTGGTCCTGCATGTTTATTGAATAACCCAAATGGCATGCTTGAAAGACCCCAAGTACGATATTTGTAAAATGGCAGGCACAAATAATTTTTGATCTTTCCTTATTTAAACCGACAAGCGCAATGGCCGAACCCGCGATAAAATTAGCAAAGTGACTTTCAACGCGTTTTTTAACTTCATTAACACTAAAATAACCATCATTTCTAGATGGCTCCCATTGCGAAAGATGCTGTTGATTATTTCGTTCATAAGCCGCTAAAAGATGAAAATCTTCCGCTTTTAAAACGGTGATAAATAAATTCTCGGTAATTAACTCTGGAATGGAATTCTGCATGCATCTCTCTTTGAAATATAACAAGACGGCAGAATTTCTCCCTTTTATGAAGAAATTCTTTTTCTGAAAATTAATTATTATTAAAAAATGGATGAAAGAATGTTAATTTCCGTAAAGCCATAAGGAGTGAGTTATTCTACAACCTCAAACTTTTTTAGCTCTTTTATTTCTTAAACACAAGGTTATAGGTCACCGGTACTGCCGTGCTTATTGATGCTAACATCGCCGCTGAACTCAGCATCTCTACTCCCTCTTCTAGTCCATAGTCATTTGCATTAATAACAAGCGGTTTTAAAGAAGTAACCCGCACTCCTTCATTACTTAGCTTGGTAACTTGAACGTCATAGCTAAGCTCATGAGAAACCCCGTGAAGAGATAGGTTAAATTTAACCGATTCAATATAAGAATCACCCGCATTTAAGTTTGACAATTTTTCGACGTTAACAGAGCCACTCACTTTTGCTACTAGAAACTTAGATGTTTCAAATAGCATCGTTTTCATTCTTTCATTACGGATATCTATATTTGTTTCAACACTGCTAAGATCAATATTTACGCTCACTTCGCCAGCGTCATTGATTGAACCATTTATTTGACTGAAGCTGTGAACCTCAGCTACTTTTGAGTTCTTAAGTGAAATAAAGTTAATACTTGATTCACCCTTTTGTAGCTGCCATTGCGCAAATGCACTCGGTGATAAAAACACCAATAACAATGCAATTATAGAAATACCTTTCATAAATCAATCTCCAATTAAATTTTAGTTAAGATGTAATATGTCATCGGCATAACAAGGCTGTAGAATTGCTTTTTATACTTAGTCATAACAATATCTACCTTTCACCACTGAATAAATAATATATCTAATAAACATAAAAACAAGATAAAACCAGAGAAAAGTAGGAAGGATAAAATGCTGATAGCTGATAGTTGATAGCCGAATTACAGATATAAAAAAGGCGCTTTAAAAGCGCCTTTCCAAACTTGATTTAAACAATCAATTATTTACGTTTTACCGCTTTCGCATTTGGTAAATCTGTAATTGAACCTTCATAAATTTCAGCGGCAAGGCCAACTGATTCGTGAAGTGTAGGATGCGCATGAATTGTTAAGGCTATATCTTCAGCATCACAACCCATCTCAATCGCCAGACCGATTTCACCTAACAGTTCGCCGGCATTGGTACCCACGACAGCGCCACCGATAACACGATGCGTATCTTTATCAAAGATAAGCTTGGTCATACCAGCAGTACAATCAGATGCTATTGCGCGACCGGAAGCAGCCCAAGGGAAAACAGATTTTTCATAGTTAATTCCCTGTTCTTTTGCTTCTTTTTCAGTCAGACCAACCCAAGCCATTTCTGGCTCAGTGTAAGCGATTGAAGGGATTGTTTTAGGATCAAAATAATGCTTTTTACCCGCAATCACTTCCGCTGCCACATGTCCTTCATGCACACCTTTATGCGCAAGCATCGGCTGACCGACGATATCGCCAATCGCATGGATGTGCGGCACGTTCGTAAGCATCTGCTTATCAACCTCAATAAAGCCACGCTCGGTCACAGTAATACCGGCTTTTTCAGCATCAAGAGAAAGACCGTTTGGTACACGGCCAACAGCGACTAAGACAGCATCATAGGGTTTCGCTTCGCCAGGTGCATTCTGACCTTCAAAAGAAACATAAAGCGCATCTTCTTTAGCTTCAACGCCGGTCACTTTAGTGGACAGCATGATGTTGAATTTGCTCTTCACTTTCTTAGTGTATACCTGCACGATATCAATATCGGCAGCAGGCACTAACTGGTCTGCAAATTCAACCACATCAACTTCAGAGCCTAATGATTTATACACAGTCCCCATTTCCAGACCGATAATACCACCACCTAAAATAAGCAGGCGCTTTGGCACGCAACGCAGTTCTAGTGCATCGGTTGAATCCCAGACACGGGAATCATCATGAGGAATGAAAGGTAACTTAACCGGACGGGAGCCCGCGGCAATAATGGCGTTATCAAAGGTAACTGTGGTATTTTCATCGTCACCCTGGACTTCAATGGTATTTGCGCCAGTGAATTTACCAAAGCCTTTCACTACGGTCACTTTACGCATCTTAGCCATGCCCTGTAAGCCACCGGTAAGCTGCGTAACCACTTTATCTTTCCAGAGACGAATTTTATCAACATCCGTTGATGGTTCGCCAAATAAAACACCGTGTTCAGCAAGTGCTTTGGCTTCTTCGATTACTTTAGATACATGCAACAGTGCTTTAGAAGGGATACAACCAACATTTAAACAGACACCACCCAGTGTACTGTATTTTTCTATTATGACTGTTTCTAATCCTAAATCAGCAGCGCGGAATGCGGCTGAATATCCTGCAGGACCTGAACCTAATACCACAACTTGTGCTTTAATTTCTTTACTCATTTTGACCTCTATATTTTAGCCGTTACGTCAGAAAAACGGTTGAAGTGTTGCGAGTCTATTTTATTGTTAAATAAATGCAAAACAAAAGGTCGACAAATGCCGACCTGTTAACAAAATTATAGAATTAATGTACGTAGATCAGTTAGATAATTGTTAACCGCAGTGATGAAACGAGCACCCTCTGCACCATCAATAACCCGGTGATCATAGGAAAGCGCAAGTGGAACCATTAGACGAGGCTCAAACTCTTTACCGTTCCATAATGGTTTCATCGCAGACTTAGAAACGCCTAAAATAGCAACTTCAGGCGCATTTACGATCGGGGTAAACTGTGTGCCGCCGATACCGCCAAGACTGGAGATAGTCATACTGCCACCCTGCATATCTCTGGAGGTTAATTTACCGGCACGCGCTTTTTTCGAAATTTCTCCGAGTTCACGCGAGATCTCGTAAATCCCTTTGTTTATTACATCTTTTACCACGGGGACAACCAGACCGTTTGGTGTATCAACCGCAATACCGATATTGATGTATTTTTTCAGGATCAAACTTTCGCCATCTGCTGATAATGAAGAGTTGAAATCAGGGTATTGTTGCAATGCTTTAGCCACCGCTTTCATCATAAACACTAACGGACTGATTTTCAGCCCTAAGTCACGCTTAGCCGCAATCGCATTTTGTTCTTTACGGAACGCTTCAAGTTCAGTGATATCCACTTCATCAAATTGTGTAACGTGCGGAATGGTTACCCAGTTACGATGCAGAGCCGGACCTGATATTTTTTGAATACGGGAAAGCGGTTTAACTTCAACTTCGCCAAATTTAGCAAAATCAACTTTAGCAAAAGGAAGCACTTGTAAACCACCACCGCCGCCACCAGATTTAGCCAGCAACAACTGTGCTTTAACATAAGTTTGTACGTCTTCTTTAGTGGTACGGCCTTTAATACCTGTTGCCGGAATAACGGCAAGATCCAGGTTAAACTCACGTGCAGTACGGCGCACCGAAGGAGAGGCTTTAATTGAACCGGCAATTTCTACCTGTGAAGGAGACAATTGAGCTGCAGCAGGAGCCGCTTTTGGTGCTTCAGCGACAGGCGCTGCGGCAACCGGGGCAGCGGCAACTGGAGCTGCTGCCGGTGCTGCTGCACCTTGTACTTCAACGATTAGAACTAATGAGCCTTCGGACACTTTATCACCCGCAGCCACTTTAATTTCTTTTACCACACCGGCAAACGGTGCAGGTACGTCCATTGACGCTTTGTCGCCTTCAACCGTTATAATATCTTGATCTGCAGCAATGCTGTCACCAACAGAAACTAACACTTCGGTCACTTCAACTTCGTCACCGCCGATATCGGGCACGGTTATTTCTTTTAGCTCAGCCGTTACAGCTGCAGCAGGAGCCGCAGGAGCTGCTTCTGCCACAGGAGCTTCAGGTGCTGCTTCTTCAGCAGCAGGCGCTTTAGCAGCAGCTGATCCGGCAACTTCAACGATCAGCACAAGATTACCTTCAGAAACACTGTCACCCACTTTTACTTTAATCTCTTTAACTGTGCCGGCAACCGATGAGGGAACATCCATCGATGCTTTATCACCTTCAATCGTTAAGACATCTTGATCGACAGCGATAGTGTCACCAACTGAGACTAAAATATCAGTAATATCAGCTGCATCGGCACCAATATCAGGCAGTAAAAATTCTTTTAATTCAGACATAATAATTTTCCTAATCAATAAAAGATGCTGTTATTTTGCAATAACAGCGCCTTTGATTTACGCAAATAATGGGTTGGTTTTGTTTACATCGATAGCAAATTTAGCAATAGCTTGAGTGACGACTGCACGTTCGATATCACCACGCTTGGCAAGCTCTGTTAATGCCGCAACAACAACATATTCTGCATTAACTTCAAAGTGACGACGTAAATTTTCACGGCTATCACTGCGACCGAAACCATCAGTACCAAGCACTTTATAGGAATCACCTGGAATAAATGCACGTACTTGCTCAGCATAGTTTTTCATGTAATCCGTTGCCGCAATCGTTGGCTCATTACCTAATACCTGAGTAATGTAAGCCACTTTTTGATCAGCTTCCGGGTTAAGCATATTGTGGCGCTCAACATCCTGGCCTTCGCGGGTTAATTCATTAAATGAAGTCACCGAGAAAATATCAGACGCGACGTCATATTCTTCGCTTAGAATGACCGCTGCTCTGCGTACTTCATTCATGATAGAGCCTGAACTTAATAATTGCACCTTGCTGCTGCCGGTGTGTGATTGAAGTTTGTAAATACCTTTACGGATACCCTCTTCAACGCCTTCTGGCATGGCCGGCATGGCGTAGTTTTCATTCATAACCGTCAAGTAGTAGTAAATATTCTCCTGTTTCTCACCGTACATACGCTCAATACCATCTTGAACGATAACAGCAAGTTCGTAGGCAAAGGTCGGATCGTATGAGATACAGTTAGGAATAGTATTTGCCTGAATGTGGCTGTGACCATCTTCATGCTGTAAACCTTCACCGTTTAGCGTCGTACGACCAGCTGTAGCGCCTAATAGGAAACCACGAGCCTGTTGATCGCCCGCCATCCATGCCATATCGCCAATACGTTGGAAACCAAACATAGAATAGTAGATGTAGAATGGAATCATCGGTAAATCATTGGTGCTGTAAGAGGTAGCCGCTGCCACCCAAGAAGACATTGAACCTAATTCATTGATTCCTTCCTGAAGTACCTGGCCCGATTTTGTTTCTTTGTAGTAAGAAACTACGCCGCGGTCTTCCGGTGTGTATGCCTGGCCATCGGGATTGTAGATACCCACCTGACGGAACAGACCTTCCATACCAAAAGTACGCCCTTCATCGGCAATAATAGGAACAATGTTTTTACCTATACCTTTGTCTTTTAACAGAAGGTTTAGAATACGTACGTAAGCCATGGTGGTTGAAATTTCACGTTTTTGCTCTTGTAAAAGCGGTGCAAATTTTTCTAGCGTCGGTATCGCCAGTTTTTCAGAAAACTTAGGCGAACGTTTCGGTGTGTAACCGAGTAGCGCTTCACGATGACCGTGTAAGTATTTGTATTCGGCAGAGCCCTCTTCCAGTGTCAAGTACGGCAGTGTTGCCGCATTCTCATCACTTAACAAGTCTTGCAGGCCTAAACGATCACGTAAGCTTTGAATATGTGATTCGTTCATTTTCTTCACGCCGTGAGCAATATTTTTACCCTCAGCCGCTGCGCCCATACCGTAACCTTTAACGGTTTTCGCTAAAATAACCGTTGGTTTACCCTGCGTATCCTGAGCATTTTTAAAGGCGGCATAAAGTTTAGATGAGTCATGACCACCACGCTTCAATGCGAAGATTTCCTGATCTGTCCAGGTTGCGACCAATGCAGCAGTTTCAGGATATTTACCAAAGAAGTGTTCACGTACGTAAGCACCATCTTTTGATTTAAAGGTTTGGTAATCACCATCAACGGTCTCTTCCATTAACTGCAGCAGTTTACCCGATGCATCCTGCGCAAGCAGAGAATCCCAGTTACTGCCCCAGATAACTTTAACAACATTCCAGCCGGCACCATGAAACAGGCCTTCAAGTTCCTGAATAATACTGCCGTTACCCATTACCGGGCCATCTAAACGCTGTAAATTACAGTTAATTAAGAAACACAGGTTATCCAGTTTTTCACGCGCAGCAAATGATAAAGAACCACGAGATTCCGGCTCATCCATCTCACCGTCACCGAGGAAAGCATAAACACGCTGATTGGAGGTGTCTTTTAAATCACGACCATCAAGGTATTTTAGAAAACGTGCCTGATAAATAGCAGCAATTGGACCCAGACCCATAGAAACAGTCGGGAACTGCCAAAATTCAGGTAATAGTTTTGGATGCGGATAAGAAGGAATCCCTTTTCCATCAACTTCCTGACGGAAGTTATCAAGTTGCTCAGCACTCAAACGACCTTCAAGAAATGCACGGGCATAGATACCGGGAGAAATATGCCCCTGGTAATAAACTAAATCACCACCATCATTTTCATTCGGTGCACGAAAGAAATGGTTAAAACAAACTTCGTAGAATGCCGCAGCAGACTGGTAAGAGGCCATGTGACCGCCTAAATCCAGTTCTTTTTTTGAAGCACGCATTACGATCATGATCGCATTCCAGCGGATAATAGAACGAATACGCTGCTCTAATTTAACATCACCGGGATAGTCAGGCTGCTTTGAAAGCGGAATAGTATTAATATAATTTGTATTAATATCCGTTGGTAACTTAACACCCTCTTTACGAGCTTGTTCGGTTATTTTTTTAATTATGAACTGAGCACGTTCAGTCCCTTCATCTTCAAGAATTGTTGCCAGAGCATCAAGCCATTCAGAAGTTTCTTGTGCATCAATATCATTTAGGATGTCAGTCATGACATTTTCCTTCTTCTCACGAGAAAATCTCAACCCGAAGGTTAAGCGTTTTATGTATAACTATTTAGATTAACCATTACCTGTTTCACAACACGTTTTGGATAATGCCGCCTCGGCAACAAGTAATATAAATAGTTACTTGATTTGAGCTGTTTTTTAGCAAGTTAAAAACGCCCTAGCGCGCGTTTAAATGAACTTTCTTCACGTAACATCACAAGACGTGTTTCTTCGATATAAATTAAATGTTGTGCTGATGCTTGTTGCGCGCTTGCCGGTTGTTTGGAAAGAATAGCTTCAAGCAATTGCAGACGATGTTGGTGAATTTTTTCAGCCACTTCGGGATAACCGTAAAGTTGCTGTATATTATCGGCGATGTTTTTTTCCAGCAGAGGTTGAATACCACGTGCTAAATGTAAAAAGACCACATTGTTAGAAGCCTCTATGACGGACAGATAAAACTGTGCAACGTGCTGAATCTCTTTTTCTATATCACCGTTCTGACGGGATGCTTCGATCGCGGCAAAAGTACTTTTTATTTTTTCAAAATCACTGGATGACCCTCGAAGAGCCGCGTAATAAGCAGAAACGCCTTCCAATGCATAACGAAATTCAAGTAGGTCATACTGTGATTCGGGGTGGGTATTTAAGAGCTCAAATAAAGGATCGGTTAATCGCGCGCGCAACTCTTCTTTAACATAGGTGCCTCCGCCCTGACGACGGTTAAGTAACCCTTTTGATTCTAAGCGCTGCATCGCTTCACGCAGTGAAGGGCGAGACACATCAAATTTTTTAGCCAGTTCGCGTTCCGAAGGTAATTTTTCACCGAGCTCCAAAGAACCGTCTAGAATCATGCTTTCAAGACGATTTTCAATCACATCCGCAAGTTTCGGTTGCTTGATTTTTGTGTAACTCATAATGCCCTTAATAAACAGAAACTTTGTCGGCAAGCTAATTGGTATTACCACTTTACTTTTAGTCATCTAAATTAACAATTATTTTACCAGACGTCTAGTGAATATTGACATATATCAAAAAATACCCCTTTCTATTGCAAGGACATAACGTATTTAATCCCGTACAAGACAAAAGGTAAGACCAATTTGTTACGACTGTTAATAGAATGTGATTAAATTGTATAGCGCAAAATACATGTTTTTTTTACGCGATACAATGTTGTGTATTTAAATAACAGCAACTACTTGGGAGTGTGAAACATCTTTTGTTGGTAAATTATCTTAGGTGTTTGTGTATTCACAACCACCAGCGGAGAATTATCTCCAAAAATACGCACCAGCAAGGGGCTTAGATATCAGCATAAAAGTACTACTGCCGTTATATTCAGGAAGGTTATATTTCAACCAAACTAACGAAATAGATTAGATCATAAAATCAATAGAATTAAAGCGTGCTCAAAGTCACCTACAGGGGGAAATGAAACGGCGTTTTGTATAAAAAAAGATCGGTGTTTTTTATTCTAAAGAGTCGTTCCGTGAACAACGATAAGCTTTTACTTATAATTTATAATGATGTTTTCTCAAAAACCAACAATTGCGGAGCTGCCGATAATTGCTCATAAATAATCTTAGATCAATTACTTCCCTCTTTGGCCGTATTTCATCAATCTTATTATAACTATTGTGGAATACAGAGTTAATTATTGTTATGTTACAAGTAACATTTAATGGACGATATTATGATCAAGAAAAAAAGACCCACCCTGCAGGATGTTGCCAATATTGTTGGCGTGACCAAAATGACCGTCAGTCGTTACCTGCGCGATCGGTCTCTGGTTTCTTCTGAAATACAGACAAAAATTGCACTGGCATTGGAAGAGCTGGGTTATATTCCAAACCGGGCTCCGGATCTACTCTCTAATGCCAAAAGTCATGCGATAGGGATCCTTGTTCCCTCTTTAACTAACCAAGTATTCTCTGAAGTTATTCGGGGCATTGAAAAAGTGACTCAAGCCGCGGGATACCAAACCATGTTCGCTCATTACGGCTATAGCGCAGAGCTCGAAGAGAAACGCATCAGCTTCCTGTTATCCTATCATATTGATGGTTTAATTCTTTCTGAAAGTCATCATACGGCCCGCACCTTAAAAATGATTAAAACAGCAGACATTCCCGTTATTGAAATGATGGATGTTGCATCACCCGCTATTGAACAAGCTGTGGGTGTGGATAATCTCGAAGCCGGTTATCAGATGGTTTCAACGATGATTGCACGCGGTTATAAACATATTGTATATCTTGGTGCCCGTTTGGATGCACGTACCCGATTCAGACAACAGGGTTATGAAAAAGCGATGCAGGAGCATGGTTTAACCACTAAAAGCGTGATGACGGAAGCGCCTTCTTCATTTACTTTAGGGGCTGAATTATTAACCCGCACCCTCGCAGAGCAACCACAAACAGATGGTTTATTTTGTACCAATGATGACTTGGCGATTGGGGCTGTTTTTGAAGCACAGCGCTGCGGCATTAAGATCCCCGACCAGATTGCCATTGCCGGTTTTCATGGCCATGATGTTGGCCAGTCTATGGTCCCTAAATTAGCCACGGTGATAACCCCCCGCGAAGAAATCGGCCGAGTAACGGCGGAGCAGCTTATTGCCCGATTAAACGGTCAAGCGGTTGACCATAAAGTTATTGATCTGGGCTTTACAATCCAAACAGGTGAAAGTATTTAAAAATTGCTGGTAGATATGATATAAGGGGGTGATTCTTCTTATGAGCCCCCTATACAAGACCAAATCCATTAAGTTCATGCCCATTTATGTTTGTTAAAACACATACTAGCTTCGTGATTTATTTTATAATTAGAACAACTAGTTACTGCAATCAATGCCTTGTTTTCATGCATTTTTCGGCGCCTAAATAGATCATCTAATTAGTGGAATTGGTATAACATCCCGCACTACACTTACGAAGTGGCCAGCAATAAGTAAAACCAACCTTGAATAATTATTAAACAGCAAAAACTAGTATGTAAAATATAACTATGATTTAATTAATACATCATATCTATCTGAATTATCGCAATGTTATTTCGTGTTATAGAAATTTTATTTCCTATGTTTGCTGTTGTCCTAATAGGTTATATTTGTGCGCGCCGCACTTCAATCAATATGGCCTCGATCAATAAACTGAATTTAGATTACTTTTGTCCGGCACTTGTTTTTGCTTCTCTGGTAAATATGCCCTTAGGAACAAAACAGGTAAATCTAATTTCAGCTACCTTTATTGCTGTTTTACTGCCTGGTCTGCTGATGTGGATAGTCTGCCGCATTTATCGTTTAGATATAAAGGTATGGCTGCCGCCACACATGTTCCGCAACAGCGGTAATTTAGCGATCCCGCTTTTTGTGTATACGTTTGGAGAGATGGTTAAGGGTGATGCCGTATTATTGATGGTGCTGTCAACTTGCATACAAATGACCTTAGGACTTTTTATCGTCAGTGGCGCAAATAAGCACGGAATAAAACAATTACTGAAAATGCCGATCATCTATGCAACCATTGTGGCATTAACGCTTAATTTATCCGATGTGCATATCTGGAAACCGCTATTAGAAGCGGCAAGCTTACTCGGTGAAAGCGCCATTCCATTAATGCTGTTTTCGTTAGGAAGTCAGCTTATTTATCTGAATCGCTCGGGCTTAAAAATTGGACTGATTAGCACGGCCACCTCTCTGCTTAGCGGTGCGATCACTTTTGCCGTCATACTGTGGTTAATTCCTTTAGCGCATATCGAGCTGCAAATGATGGTGCTTTTTACCATGTTACCCCCCGCCGTAATGAATTATTTATTTGCAGAAAGGTATCAACTGGATGGTTCGACGGTTGCCGCTATGGTGCTTTACGGAAACGTTTTATCCTTATTTACCATGCCGTTATTGCTGTGGTTTGCATTAACCATACTGTGAAATATTCCTACTCTAAGGCTAAGCTTATAGACTTGCCATCAAATATACGCCTGCTTACTTAGCGCAGTTATCTTGGTTTAATTAATCTATTCAATGGCTTTAATGCAGCCTTCGACAATCTCTTTAAATTTGCCGTTAATATCCATTTTAATAATGCTTTTTTCATCTTTTTGCGGCAGTTCCAACCCATCAAACTGGCTTTTCAGCCGTCATCTCAAATATTGCAGGTTACACACAAAAAAATAACCCTATAAATTCAGATAGATAAAATAAAACACAAGAAATTACAAAGCAGCTGGAAAGTGGATTAAAATAGATGCTCCTCAGAAAACAGAGCAAAACTTAAGCGCTTTTAGAATTGTGACCCAACACACAGACGCGCCACTAAGTTACCGGTAACATTCACAGCAGTTACCGGTATCCTATTTGTGACTACGTATTTATAATTTCAATATACGCTCATTAAGACAAGGAATCTCAATATGAAAAAGCTTCACAAGACACTACTATCTGGTGTTATTGCCAGTTTGCTTTCAACCTCTGCACTGGCTGCCGATTTTGTGTTTAAAATGCAATCATCAGATCCCTCCGGTGATAAAAACTTCCAAGTTCAGCAGCAATGGGCTGACCGTGTTGGGAAAATGTCTAATGGGCGTATCGATATTAAATTATTACCCGTAGGCAGTATTGTTAAGCATTCTGAAACGCTAGGCGCGATTAAAATGGGCATATTAGATGGCCATATAACCGCAACAAGTTATTTCTCGGGTCAGGATCCGGCCTTTGGTTTAATTGGTAATATGGTCGGGGCATGGTCAGATACAACACAATTATTACAATACATGAACTACGGTGGTGGTAATGAGTTAATGACTGAATTGTACGCCCCCTATGGTGTGAAATTTGTCGGAGCTTCAACAACGGGAGTAGAATCTTTTGTCTCTAAAGTGCCCCTTAATGGTGTTGATGATTTAAAAGGCCTAAAACTCCGTGCTCCCGAAGGATTGGTTCAACAGGTTTTTGCCGCCGCAGGTGCTTCACCGGTTAATCTACCGGGTTCTGAAGTCTTCACTGGCCTTAGCAAAGGGGTTATTGATGCAGCGGATTATACTGTCTTTTCGACCAATCAAACCAATGGCTTAAATGATATTGCTCCGCATCCGGTGCAGCCGGGCTTCCACTCTTTACCTTTAATCGACATCTCTGTTAGCCAGAAAAAATGGGATAAATTACCCATGGATCTGCAGGAAATATTAACCGTATCGGTACGTGATTTTTCTTACGATATGACCACCCAGCTGAAAATTGCAGATCAGGCGGCAGTCAAAATAGCACAGGCAAATCCTGAGATCACTATTCATGACTGGTCGGATGTAGAGCGTAAAAAATTCCGCAGCATCGCCCAGAGTCAATGGAAAGTCTTTGCTGAGCGTTCAGAAAATGCAGAAAAAGTGTATCAGTCAGTGACCAACTTCTTAGCTGATAACGGTCTATTGTAAGTCACTGTTTGAAGTAATCATGCAAGGGTTACTCCAACCCTTGCTTTATCTGGAAATGCGTTATGTCTATTAAACAACCAGTATCACAAAATCATACCTTCGAGGATGAACAACCCAAAAACAAACTGGATGCCGCGATTATAAGTGCGGGCAACTGGCTGAGTTTGCTGTTTATCTTTACGGTTTTGATCTCCTTCTATGAAGTTGTGATGCGTTATGTTTTTAACTCACCCACTATATGGGTGCATGAAACGGCTTCATTTATTGGCGGTTCTTTATTTGTGATTGGCGGCTTATATGCCTTTGCTGCCAACAAACACGTACGTGTTGTGCTGATCTACGATGTTGTTTCAGAGCGTACCCGTCACTACCTTAACTTAGTGCATCATATTATAGGCATCATATTCTCGGCATTGATGGCCTATGGTGCTTACACCTTGGCAGAAAATGCGTGGTTTTCCCCTTCCGGTGAATTACGTTTAAACACCTCCGGCAGTGCCTGGAATCCTCCTTTTCCGGCACTATTAAAAGCAATTATTTTTGTTGCCTTTTGTATTCTTACTATTCAATTTTTACTGCATTTGATTGCCGAAATCAAAGTGCTAAGGAAGCATTCTCATGTTTGATTTATCAGCTATTGGTATCGGCTACGGCAGTTTATTAATGTTATTTATGATGATTGCCCTACTGTTAACGGGAATGCAGCTGGCATTTGTGACCGGTTTTGTGGCGCTGTTTTTCACCGTCGGCTGGTTCGGAATTGAGACTTTGCCCTTGATGACCAGCCGTTTATATAGCTTTGTTGATAGTTATATCTTTCTTGCTGTACCGATGTTTGTGTTGATGGCCGCACTGCTGGACAGATCCGGTATCGCCCATGACCTGTTTGAGGCGATGAAGTTATTTGGCAAACGTGTGCGCGGTGGTGTCGGAGTTCAGACGTTACTGGTGGCGATTATATTGGCTTCAATGTCAGGTGTTATCGGTGGTGAAACCGTGTTACTGGGTATTCTTGCGCTGCCGCAGATGCTGCGTTTAGGTTATAACCGCAAGTTGGCCATTGGCGTCACTTGCGCCGGTGGTGCCCTAGGGACCATGCTGCCGCCCAGTATCGTGCTTATTATTTATGGTTTAACGGCCAGTGTCTCTATCGGCGATCTGTTTAAAGCATCGTTCTTACCGGCTTTTATACTTGCCATCTTCTATATCCTGTATGTGTTGATACGCTGCAGAATAAATCCATCCCTGGCCCCCATCCCCAGTGCCGAAGAGTTGGCCAGGGATGCCGAAACGCAACCGAATTTTTTCAAGGCACTGTTCTTCCCGTTATTATCTGTTGTTGTTGTGCTCGGCAGTATCTATACCGGTGTGGCATCGGTTACTGAAGCATCGGCCCTGGGTGTTGTCGGTATTATGCTCAGTACCTGGATCCGTAAAGAGCTGTGTTTTGCAATGCTTAAGGATGCAGCGATTGCGACCATGAAAACCTGCGGCATGATCATCTGGATAGGGATAGGAGCAAGCGCCTTAGTCGGGATATACAACCTGATGGGCGGTATTGATTTTGTGGAAGTCACTATATTGTCACTGAGTGGCGGAAATGCAACGGCAACCCTGCTTATTATGATGGGCATCTTATTAGTTTTAGGGATGTTTCTTGACTGGGTAGGGGTCGCGCTATTAACCATGCCAATTTTTGTACCCATCATTGTCGGCTTAGGGATGGATCCGGTTTGGTTTGGTGTGGTTTTCTGCCTCAATATGCAGGTCTCTTTTCTTTCACCTCCCTTTGGCCCCGCTGCCTTCTATTTGAAATCGGTCGCCCCCAAAGATATCAGTCTGGGGGAAATATTCAGTGCACTGGTGCCTTTTATCTGCCTGCAAGTTTTAACCCTAGGTTTGGTTATCATCTTCCCAGTTCTCGCTTTGTGGTGGAGATAATGGGCAATATTAACGGAACTAATTTATTCGGGAAGGTGAACCATGAAGCGATATAAAATAGTCATAATGGGCGTTTCCGGCTGCGGTAAAAGCTCCATCGGCAGCAAATTGGCTGAGCAGTTAGGCCTGACCTTCTTTGATGGCGATGATTATCATTGTGCGGAAAATATTGACAAGATGAGCCAGGGTATTCCGCTTACGGATAAGGACAGACAGGGCTGGTTATCAAATTTGAATAAACTGTTTCAGCAACGCACTGAAGGTGTTGTTGCCTGTTCTGCATTAACCGCTGAATACAGAAAAATCTTAAAACACAATAATAAAGAGTTGCTGTTCGTTTATTTACAGGGGGATTTTGAAACGATTTGGCAGCGTCATCAAAATAGAACAGATCACTATTTCAAGGGGAAAGCCCTGCTTGAAAATCAGTTTGCTACTTTAGTTGAACCCAATCCATCGGAAGCGTTAATTATTGATATTCGCCAAACTGTTAACGAAATTGTGACTGATATTATCCAAAAACTAAGTTATTTAAAGAGTAAATAAATTTTCTAATCTACTGAGATACCGAGATCCTAATGAATAATAAAATAGATATTGCCGTGATCGGCTTGGGCGTAATGGGTGCCAATATGGCACTAAATTTATCCGAGAGGGGATTTTCGATAGTTGCTTTCGACACAAATGAGGCGCGTCGCCGCGACACCGTTAAACGCCACCAGCCGTTAGCGGCTGCAAAACTACAGACGGTTGCTTCTCTTTCTGAGTTAATCGAGCAACTTGCCAGACCACGGCGCATTATACTCTCTGTTCCTGCCGGCGCTATTGTGGATATTGTCTGTCAGGATTTGCTGAGCGCAGGTTTACAGCCAGATGATATTGTTATCGATACGGGCAACAGCGAATGGCGCGACTCAATCGACCGGGCAGAAACGTATAAGGGTAAATTCAACTTCTTTACCTGCGCTATTTCCGGCGGAGAAATAGGTGCCCGGTTTGGGGCATCATTAATGCCAAGCGGTGATAAAACCGTATGGCAGCAGCTAAAACCGATGTGGCAGGCTATTTCTGCGAAGGTCGATCCCGTTACCGGTACAGAAGTTTCGCGCAGCCAGGTAGATCAACCATTACCGGAAGGCGCACCCTGTGCTGAATATATTGGCCCGATTGGCTCCGGTCATTTTGTAAAAATGGTGCACAACGGTATTGAATATGCCGACATGCAGATGATTGCTGAAATAGTACAATTTATGCGTCAAATTTTGACCATGTCGGCGTCCGAAGTTGGGGCGGTATTCAGCCTGTGGAATAAAGGAAAACTGCAAAGTTATCTGGTTGAAATTACGGCTGACATTCTTCAGGCTATCGATCCTAAAAGCGGGCAACCGCTGGTTGATGTAATCATGGATCAAGCCGGTCAAAAAGGCACAGGGAACTGGACCGCACGTGAAGCCTTGGCACTCGGCGTACCGGCAACGGCTATTACCGCTTCGGTATTTGCACGCTGCCTGAGTACCCAAAAGGCGATTCGCCAAATCGGTGCGACACAGTTAACCGGCCCGGCTATCAGCACCGAAGATAAAACCCTGTGGATTGATAAACTCGCAGACGCGCTGTACTGCTCAAAAATCTGCAGCTATGCGCAGGGGTTCGAACTGATGTCTGCGGCAGAAAAAGAGCATAACTGGACGCTTGATTATGTTTCAATCGCCAATATATGGCGTGGCGGTTGTGTTATACGCGCACACTTTTTAGACGATATATCTAAAGCCTATCAAGCTGAGCCTGAATTACTCAATTTAATGCTCGCAGAAAGGTTCACCGACGGTCTGGCGAAAAGTCAGTTATCCTGGCGAGAAGTATTAACCACTGCCATTATGCAGGGGATGCCGATGCCGGCCATCAGCGCAGCAATGAGCTATTACGATTGCTACCGTGAAGCTGACTCATCTGCGAGCCTGATTCAGGCAATGCGCGATTATTTTGGCAGCCATACTTATCAACGTAAGGATCAGGATTCAAAACAAAGTTTCCATTACGATTGGCACTTTGGTGGTGGAGAGCAAAAGGCTGAACATTAATACCAAATTCATTATTATTCTATTCATATATGCAGCTAAAAATGAATAGAATATTTTACGATAAAAAATGACAAATAAGGTACTACTAATACAAGTCAATCCAAGGTTTAAAAGACCTGCACTAACATACGGATACCGGTGATGATTAGGCTAACGGCAAAAATACGTTTTAATAACTTAGCATTCAGGTAGGACGATGCTCGAGCACCGATTGGGGCAAACAACACCGTTAAAGGTATAAGAAAAAAACAAGCTAAAACATTGACTAAACCATAGGTCATAGGCGGTGCATCAGGCGCTGATTGTCCGATAATTAATAAACTTAGCGCGCCCGGGAAAGCAATTAAAAATCCCACTGCAGCAGCGGTTCCCACGGCCTTATGAATAGGATAATTAAACGCCGTTAAACTGGGAACTGTTAAGGTTCCACCGCCAATCCCTATCATCACGCTGAAAAAACCAATAGTGGTAGCCATTATCCCTTTACCCGGCGTGCCGGGTAATTCATTGGCCAAAGGTTTGGCACCCGCTCTTAAAATCATATTCAAGGCGGCCATGATGGCGATAACACCAAATAACCCGCTTAACCATAACCCATTAACTTTAGTCACCATCACCGAGCCCGCTAGCACCCCCAGAATCACAAATGGCGCGAGGGTTTTAAGCAGGGGGAAATCCACATTGCCCCTTTTAAAATGGGCACGAATAGAACTAAGAGAGGTAAAAACCATGGTCGCGAGGGAGGTCGCAGTTGCAATCGGCATGGCCGTTTCAGGACTAACGCCTATTATTTGAAAAACAAAAAACAATACAGGGACTATTATTATGCCCCCTCCCACGCCAAGCAGCCCCGCTAAAAAGCCAGCTAAACAACCTGTCGCCATTAAACTAAGAGTGACAAATAACAGTTCGTTTGAAAATTCCATTTCGTTAATACCTTGTTCACCATGTTATTTAACTTAGCATCTTAAAGTTGTTGTTTAACTTTTCCTAATAAAGATTGCAAATTATGAAGTGCTTCCATCGCGGACTTGCTCATTTTTTTTATTTATCCACTGCTCGTTATTAAGTCCCTTGGATTCAAATAATAAGTGCATAACTTGAATAGGTAGAAAAAGCGGTCAGCTGAATATATGCTAATCGCTTTTTCTCCGGCAAGAGATGCAACAATGAAAACATATAAACAACTGACCTATGAGC
>NZ_JBLIED010000056.1:0-17513 GCF_047632955.1 Psychromonas sp.
AATGAAGTGATAGGCAGGTTTAATTCTGTGCGGGTTTTAGTGATCGGACCGGGTATTGACCAAAGATCCGTTTTAAAACAGATATCACTCCATTTTGTTTGCCTTGTTTCACCTAGTCGCGTGCCATTCAGCAGCATAATTGCAACTAAGGCGCGGGCGGGAACACTGGCAGATTGTGCATCAATAAACAGCTTTGCAACCTGGTAATATTTAAGTCCCGGACGCTCGGCGGTTTTACCTACCTTAATAAAATCACTAAACTCGAACGATGATATGGGATCAGGCTTAATCAGAAAGAGCTTTGCCGCCTGAGCAACGGACTGCTTTAAAATAATCCAAATATTTTTAGCCGTAGTCATTGCATATTTTTGCTGTATCGGCTGAAAGAAATGTTTATCTAATGCAGCGTAAGTGATCTGATTTAGCGGTAATTCGTCAACCAAGGGTAATAGATGCCGGGTGATCGCCCAACGTATAGTCGTTTTACGCTGTTTTGTGATTTGACTGTTCTGTTCAGTACGTGCCAAATACCATTTTAAAAGCTGTCCAATGGTTTGAAATTCGCTTTCTGGCTCCGCAGTATCAGCAATTAAATTGTGGCTTAAATTAGCTAAAATATCTTTTAATTTAATGTTCGGATAACTGCCGATTTTTTCATGTTTTGATTTGCCATGAGTCGATCTAACTAAATACCAGCTACCCTTACTTCTGCATTTATGCAAGCGCAAACGAAGCGGATAACGCGCATCACGGAACTCGTTAAATGCAATATCTTGCTCTGCAGACTTTAACGCCGCAGCAGAAAACTTTATCACTTTAGTTGTCATTCTAAGCCCTTAAAACGCCGCAAACAGACCTTAATTACACCTTTTACGCACAAATAATTGTATGAATAATACCTCTAACAAAATAGCCAGTTAAATTATTCCATCACACATCCGCGACTTTGCAAAAATAATAGAAATAAATAGGCAACGGTGCATAGTGTATTGCTTACTTAAATCAAAAAGACCGCTTATTTTTCCTATACTCAAACTTTACTATTACCAGCTTCTTCAAATCGCATCTGAAAACCAATATCGGAGTTTACTAACCAGACCCTACGACCATCTGGTATCTTAATTCGGCAGCCCTGCATAGCTGGACCTAAAAGATGATCATCGAGCTCAACCCCTAGATAATTAAAATGGTCAAAAACCGCTTGTTTAAGTAGCGATAAATCCACCACCGTACAGTTATTGACAGAACTCCAAGGTAAAGAACTGTCGTTCTTTTGACGGTCAAGATCACCCTCGGCGTCAGCCTTAAAAATACTCCAGGCACCGTCATGGGTAATCATAGTCTTTGCAAAAGAGCCAATCCCTTTAAGCTTTTTAACCTGCTCGCCATAGGCATTATCAACCGGCTTGTAAACCATACGAATAAGAGAGTCTGCGCGAGCGCAAAAGATGCCGCCCATCGCCTCAATAAACATGGCCCAATTACCCGAGTCCGCGGCAATACGCGCCACTTCAATTGAGTCATCCTGTTTTACTCGTGTGTCTGGCTCCAAACGGCGCAGCTCTCGCCATACCGAAACTGACGGGCCACCAATTTGCTGAAATTGGCGAATACCCCACAGGCTTGACCAACCACAAACGGCTTCAGCTGCTTTGTCTGCACTCGTGCCCGGCTCTTCATTGTCCTCATTCACCTTATAACCATCGATATTCTTAGCGATATATTTAGCGATGTACCCCGTGGCAGATCCCTTTTCAGGGTCGATTTTTTTATAATCAAAGCGGGGGCTGATGCGCTTGGCAATATCTTCAATTAATACTGCTGTTTCTTGCGCCTCACCGTCAACAAACAGAGCATCTTGTTGCTCTTGCTCAGCAACAAATTTTCCCCATAGGCTAAACTCGGCATCACCAACCTGCAGTTCGTCACGGTTTTCTTGGGTGAAATAGTCAGCAAGCACATAACGAATAATTTGCTCATGCTCTGGTTTGAAGAAGAAAAGCGCATGCCAGTGCGGCGTGGCGTCATGGTGCGGCTCGCAAACGCGAAAGCCAAAAAGTTCCACGTTCAGGCGTTTTAATTTAGCGCGCGCTTTTGCCCAGATAGCGGAAAGGTACTTCTGGGTTTGTTTAGGGGCAAATCCTTGATAATGCTTGTTTTCAACCGACTTGCCATTTTTAGCCACGGTAAAAGCGTGATATTTAGACGGTGCAGTCAGGGTAAAAAAGCCACCGATTAAGCTGTTTTCTTGGGCGATATTTTCAAAGCCGCGCATGCGCACCATTAGCTCATGGCGTCGGATCGCCGGGTTAGCAATCGAACCCTTGACGATATCAAGCATATTGATCTCTTCGCCCGTCTCTTCATTGCGCGCCACCAACAGGGCAAGCGCCTTTGCGCTAGCTCGTTTGCGAGATCTAAATTCGCGCTTACCCTCATCGCTTAAATAATCGGAAACACCTTTGCGAACACGGCCACGTACTATTTGGCTATGTTCGCAAAACTGTCTGTATGCCTGTTCTATTTTTCGTTCCCACCACTTTTCATCCACCAAGCGAGCGATACGGAATAACGACAATTCATCCTCAACCCTGTTTTCATAATCGACAACACTTTCCTCTTCAAACCGCTCAATTTGCTGAGATGGTGTTTTAGGCGTAAACCCCCATTTATCTGCAATTTTTTTCTGTATTTTTTTGGCGACATCAACCACACGAACAGCAGGGCCAGCTAAATCAACCACCAACTGATGACAATCTCGCGCATGTACGTACGCCTGCCTTTCACGCAGCCCATCGGTTGTCAGCAATGACAAAGAAACCGGAAAGCCATCAATTGCTTTTTCAATCCGCTCCATCGTGAGGCGAAACCAAATATTGGCGCTGCGCCCACTGCCGCTTTTCATCATGTAGTGATCCCACTTCGCCACATACTGCTTATAAACCGATGCTGCAAGATCAACAGGCAGCTTCTCGCTTAACTGCTCAATCGCCAGCCTTTCGCAAGTATCCCATTCGCTTATAATGCCACGGTGCGCATCTTTTAACGCATTTTCAGGCTTTGCCCGAAATACCGCACTAGACACAGTCATGCACAGTGAGCGCATCAAGCATGGAAATATCGCAATCAGCCAGATGCATCACTGTAAAGTACAGTTGATCCAACACCCGTACGCTCATTTCACGAACAGGAAAATACGCCACGCCTTTCGGTAAACCTCCCTGTTTGCAGATATACACCTTTTCGCTTTCGGGAATATTGTCCCAAGCGCTTGAGTTTTTCTTTGTTTGCATAGCTATTAACCCCCTTAGTTTGTAGAGCGGATCGTGAGGAGTCTCCCCCTCATCACTCACTTGATATAAGCGCCACAGTTACAATGTGGCTAATCCAATCGTCTTGAAATCGTGATTACCTAAAATCTTTAAATGAAAGGTCAGCAAACGGCTTAGCGGCACGCCCGTTGGATTTGATTGCTTGGATAATTTAAGGCGGTCCAGTTCGTGGAACTGATTCAGCGGAAGATTGATGTGCAACTGCTTTAAATCCGCCGCACGACAAAAAATATTGCGATCGACGTGAACAGAAATCATATCGAGGTTTAGCAGCAGGCTATTGACGATGCTGTAGTTGCCGCTGTCTTTGGTGAATAGCACTAAATCATCAGCCGCTAAGCGGTGTGGTTGAGCTGGGTTTAATTTATTGTGTAACACCGAAGATTTAATGCCTGTGTTGTGCAAGAGTTGCAGAATTTGTTCATTTTCAGCAAAGGCACAGCATGCATTATCATGCCCCTGCTGTGCGGACTCATGGAAACTGCCTATTTCATTTATACATTCCATCGTAAATACTCAACTCAGCTAAACAAAAGAAAGGGTTATAATTCAGTTAATACATCACTGGCTGACACCGATTAATGATTGACTGATTTCCATTCTTTTTCTGCAGTTTCGTACTGCTTATCAATATATGCTGCTAAATCTTCAACTTTTACTAGGGTGGGGCTACGCTCTGAAACTCGCAGTTTTAAGGTTGGGAAAGGCAAGTCACACGCCTTAGCTTTTTGCTCTGCAGTGATTGGGGTGATACCCAAAAACTCTTTGCTGATATCTTTTAAAGCAACAAAAGGACTTTTAAACCGAGCTAGCAATGCAAAATTTGTATTCATAAATCACCTGTGCGACTATCATTAGTTAACTAAAAGCAATTACAACGGATCTCAGCTTCATTTAATTGCTTTAATTTATTTAGCTCAATTAAAGGCGGTTTTAATCGCTTTGTCAATTAATTTAACTCGCTTAGTTTAATTGATTTAATTACGAACACTTGGTGGATTATGCGTGAATGGTTTTTAAGTACGGAATTAGTGGGTATTGATACCATGCCGGGCTCTCTTGCGGGTATTTCACAAAGAGCAAAAAGAGAAAATTGGAACAGTCGAAAAGCTAGTGGTGGCGGACGCTCTCTCGAATACCACATTTCCAATTTTGATACTTCAGTCCAGCATCAATTATTTGATAAGATCTATGGTCCTCACTCTCTTAAGGAGTGTCTGATTGCCAAGCAGCAAGGTGAAGATGTAGAGCCTTTCGAAACTATAACAGAATCAGAAAACACCACTAAATCCAAATACATTGAACTAGACTTTTACGATGTGGAGGTAAGTGCAGGGCATTGTTCTTTAGTTATAAAAGAAGATCAGAGCAACAGCCCCATCTTTAGCCGCCAATTTATTGAGAATGAAATTGGAGTTAATACACAAAACATATTCCTGATGCCAGTCAAAGGCGACAGCATGGCTCCCACCCTAAAAAACAAAGCCATTATAATGGTGAACAGAATTGAAGAATTTTCAGGTGATGGGATTTACGTGTTTCGATTCGATAGCCAACTTATGGTTAAACGCCTGCAGTTTACTAAAACCGGACTAAATGTCGTCAGCGACAACACCACCTACGAACCATGGCAACTCACCCGTGACAAACTCTCCACCGAAAATTTTAAAATAATAGGTGAAGTAGTTTGGTCAGGCCAAAGAATATAAAAAAATATCTGAAAGAATTCTATAAGAATTTCAAGAGAATTCTATAAGAATTTCAAGAGAATTCTATCTTGTAGCTCAAAGTGAAGTACTTAGTAGATTAGTCAACTGACTCAGGACGAAGAGTACTCATATGATTGTCAATTATGCTCATTCGTTTTGCTTATGGAGTTTCTTTTGATATCTTATTCCCTTTGAGTTATTAGCTTTTGGGGAACCCCCCATTGCTACGAATAGCATATAGTATGAAGAGTCCTTACCAATACGGTAGAACAAGTCACTGTTATAAGCTTTTAACTCAACACCCACACCGGCAACGTGTAAGTCGCTCCTCTCTCTCACGATATGTATTATACCCCATTCGACGTAACCCAGTGAAAAGGATACGTTGGATATCAGCTTCAAATGCAGACTCTTCGATACACCAAACTTAATCTTCTTTAGTTTCATCAGAAAGTGAATTAATTGTAGTGATGATTGAGTTTTGCATTTGGTGTTTTCCTTTACCCAAAGAAGATAAGAGCGAGTAGCTTTTCTATCTCGCTTTGTGACCCAAACTGATACAGAAAACTAAGTCGCTTCCGCCCCCTAAGCGCCTTAAAATCGAAGCTAATTATTAAAAAAGCAAAATGAAAGACCTGAACCTCTGCCTTCTTTCACTATAATTCTATTTTTCTTGTTGAACCATATGCATTGAAAGTAGTGTTATGCATTAATTTACATATTTACAATCAGTAGTATTATTGGTGGTTCTTTGATTTAACCTGTATACGGAATGCTACATGTCAATAGTTACCTTTTATCGTTTCCGAGCCATAGAAAACCTTTTCGGAGACTACAGTGAGCTTGAAAAGCAATCTATCTTCTTTGCCCCACCACACTTACTTAATGACCCTGTAGAAGGCTTTAAGGACATTTACTGGCAAGGCAATGAAATTCTATGGACGAACCTTTTTAATCACTACCTATTGTGCCTGATGAAATGGTGCATTGAATTTCAAATAATTGGTGATGATTTTGACTTAGAAAAACACTTCGATGCATGTGTGACTGTTGACGATCTGCACGAAAATTTTCAAGTAGAGTTTTCAGTTATCTCAGATAGGTTTATTGGCAGTGATTACCTCAAAAACCTTATAAGTGGGATATCTATCCACAGAGGGAAAGTTGAAAATAGTGAGCTTCAATGTTACTTGAGGATTATCCATCCCTTTGCACTATATTGCATCTATGAAAGACTAGATGAAATATCTGCCGTACCAGAGAATTCATTTAAAAATATAGATTTTTCATCCCTGAATAAAATCAATGACGGGTACTTTGCTGATCTCAAAAAGTTAGAAGCTGAATACGGAGAAGATAAAGTACGTGCATTTCAGAAATCAAACACCTTCTTTTTTGAGCAAAGTTATGTAGCTCTTACTTTATCTAGTGGCATGTCAAAATTTAGCAAGAATCTATTTACTACTGCGTTTACTAGTTTATACGTTCAAAAACTAGAACAGTTGATGTTCCCAGATTGGTTTACAGCATGCTTTATGAGCGAATGCACTAACTCGTCTGTTTGGGGTAATTACGGAAAGAATCATACTGGTGTGTGTATGGTTTTTTCAACTGAAGTCGATAGTGTTGGAAATAGCAATATTTCTCTAGATGGAGCTATTCATGGATGGGGCAAAAAAGGAGCTATTAAAGGTAAATCGCCATTTAAGTTTTACCCAATTGAATATGAGCACAAGTACGAATCAATCAACTTCTTTGACTCTATAGGTCAACTACCAGTTCCTTCTGCGTACAAGAATTGGTTTTCATTGGATGGGGTAGTTAGCCCACTAGCGCAGAACTACACTGATGAATGGAGGCAACAATATTGGGATAACTTCTACAAATCAGTCACAAAAAAAACCAAGGATTGGGAATACGAGAATGAGCATAGGTTATTGATATGCAATATGTCCGGGAGTTACTCACAAACAGATACCACTCTCCGATATGATTTTAAAACGTTGAAAGGGATTATTTTCGGTATCAATACATCTGATGAAGACAAAATCCAGATTATTAAGGTTATAAAGAATAAAGTTAAAGAAAATGACCATTATGACTTTAAATTCTATCAGGCATACTATTGTCGAAATAGTGGAGAAATCAAGCACTATGAAATGTCTTCTCTTCGATTTAAACCGTCGATGTTGGGTTAACTCGGCAAGTAATTTAAAGTTTGCCATACATGAGTTAATCCATTTTTACTAATTTAGAAAACCACCTAATACTGAAATGTCCATTTCCAATTTACGTGCTAAATTACTTTGGCATAATTATTCAATCAGGCGAGTTTGTATATAAATACCATTTTGCACAGCATTGGGAGTTAGCGAGCTAGAAAGAAAACGTAAAAACAGGTAAATAATGCGCCATGTCTATGGCACTTTGTGCTTCGAAGCGCCTCAAAAATCTTCAGGCTTAAGCCTGTTTTACTCAACCACAACAATTAAGATAATTTAAAGCCTTTGCTTTAAATTAGGGGGCAATCCATGAAAAAAGCTAAAATCACAATGCTTGCATATAAAGTAATTTCCTGAATATATTATAATATTTTCGCATCTTTTAGGCGTTTATGAATGTGATCGTATGTAAGTGGCTCTGTGTAGTCTACTTCCATAAGGGTGATATCTAAAGTTTTGCATATAGCCCTTTTCCTTTCGTCACGTTCTTGTAATGCAATTAAAGCAGTTTCTCCCCCCCAGATTGATACTGGCTGATAATGTTGCTGTCCTTGATATTCGACTCCTAGCTGTAAACTTGGAATATAGATATCAAGTTCAAGTCTTTCTAGCCAATCAGGGCGGTGATGCCTAATAATTTCATGTTCAGGGAAAACACGGCTAATTATCTGATAAAGAAGGGTTTCACTAACCCATCCTTCACCCACTTTTTTGAATCCGAACTCTTGGCGAACAATATTTTCAATTTTGTTTTTAAATTGATTTTTAAGTTCTTGGCTTTTTTTTCTCAACCTGATGTATTGTTCTTTTTCTTCTTTTTGAATACTGAGGCGGGATGTAAATATTTCTAGGGGGTTATCTTTATTAAGAGCCATATCCCCAAATTCATGTACTCGATCATACTCCTTCTCAAACTCATCTTGTGCGCTTTCAATTTCTTGAATTAGTGATTGATAATCTGTAGGACACACTTCATCTAAATACTGAAAACTGGTTGTACTGATACCGAGTCGTAAATAAGACTGTTGAATATACCATCCAAAACTTTGCTTAAACTGCCCACCGTACATCTCATGACAAAACCTTTGCGTAGGCGGGATTAAGTTACACCTATGACAAATTTTCGGTCTGAAAGAAAAGTTTTCTAGATTAACACTCCCATCAAGATCTAAGCTAATTTTTGCCAAAACATCTGGTGCATTAAAGCTATCAACAGTAGTTTCTCTCAAAGGGTTTGAATTACGTTGAGGTTGAAAGCGTTTGTTGAGTTCTATAAGGTTATCTAAAGCAGAACGGTTACATTCACAAATAATAACATCACCTCCCTCAGCCTCAGAAAAAGCAAAAAAAGCACCATAGTGGTTTGGATAATGAACCACAGGGTAAGGTAATCCATCTTCTATACAGTTTCCTCCAAGGGATACTGGAGGTAAAACTTTTTTTCTACGAGGAGATCGTTTCTTGGCCATGAAATATAGCTCATTTGATTTGCGTAAGTGGGTTTGACGATTAATTTAAATCATTGCTAAATAATAATTTTGATACTTCAAGTACCGCATTTTCTGCAACTTTTTCACCACTAATTAAAGCAAGTTGCCCAGAAGCTAATAACCCGTAATTTAAGGAAAACCTTAACATGTCTGAAATAAATTTTTCATTGTAATTAGACCCAATGTTGTTTTTTGAAATACGCCTACTTATCTGAGCTGAACCCGCATGTGTCAAACTGTTAAGACTTTTCCAATTCAATTTCTTTGCTATAGATAACTCACTTATTTCATAATCTATGTTTTTACAACATGCTTCGACTTGTTCGACTAACAAAGAGAAGGGTTTGTTAAATTTATCACGATTCAATAACTCAATATCAGCTTCTGTGGAACAATACTGAAACCACAACCCCTTTGTGTAACACTCAAATATACAGCGCAGTAATGAACTAGCTGAACCATATAGCTTTAACTCTGTAAGAGTCACAATAGACCAAAGATGCTCCATATAAAGTGAATAATATGAAGATGATATTCGAGTAGAATTGGTTAAAGGTAAATCAATTCCATTTAAACCAATTTCCAATTTAAGAAGAATTTTTTTGATTGTTCCATGTTTATCCCAAAGATTTTATATTTGTTAACCGACAATAAAATAGTTAGTTACAATTATCGAAGCAATACAGGAGTTTAATAATTTCAACGTATCACTTTTTTGCTTCTGCCGAGGTAAGTAACTATTTAAAATATAGAATGCGTATGCAGCTAAAAACCTAATTAGTAGGTTTTCAAACACAGCTATATATTTTCCCGAAGTTAACAAATTTACAGATAGAGTCAGTTCTAATACACCCAATAGCGGAAATCGTTCTGTTGATAACATCAGAATGAGGAATACAAAGATACCTAATACCAATAGATGTCTCTTATTCTTATCTTTAAATAAGCTCAATGAACTTTTTCATATTTCTAAAAGCTTTATTATATGGTTTGCCCGGGAGTTATAGTGTAATAGTTAATATGTGAGTGAATAAAAAAGCCACCGATTGAAATAACATAGCGGGGATAGAAGGTGTAAAACGGCTCGTTAAGTGTTTATTTCAACCGGCTTGAGCGAGTTATTAATTTTCATATGGATTACTATCTACTCCGGGGTAAACAACTGGTATACAAAATTTGATTCTACTTTCGGATTTATCTTTATTGTTTGATTGCCCTGACGCACCTAAACCTATTGATACAACAGAGAGTTTAAAACCTGCTTTCGTTTGAGAACCTTCCTCAGCATACACAGCCACATCAAATTCTACTTTTTCTACTACGCGGCTTTCGTTTCCCACGTGCATTTCTGTTCCTGTCCGCCCATAAGCTTGCGACGGGTTGGTGCTCACTGTTACGTGTAAAGGGTTGATCATAGCTCCAGAACCTTTTAGGTCTTCATTGGCTTCTGTAATGGCCCCGGATATTTGTACTAACGATTCTTTTATAAATTCTTTTAAATCCAATTTAATATGCCTCCAATTAAAAAAATAATGCCTTAATTATATTATTTCATGAAGAAATAATATTTATTGTCATCCTGTATCTCGCGAAATGAAACGACACGCTTATTTACCCTAAGAATAGAAACATACTCTTTTGTACTTGCTACACAAACAAACTGTTCACTCGGTTGGAACGTGTAGCCATCGGTATACTTTTCCCGTGTAGTAACAAATATAAGTGGTGCGTTATAACCATGACGGAGTGTTGTTGACAACAAAACTCCATCCGATAGTGATTGCATTACCTTGAAGTGGCCTAAATCATAAACAGATGTTTTATTGGGGCGAAAATTAGACATCCCAATCTGATCAGCAAGAGGAAAGTTGTCTATAAAATCTAGGCTAGACATGTTTTTGCACCCATTTGATGATGCATTATTCAAAAACATTTTTGATTCAAATTCAGTGCCTATTTTAGTAATTTCATTGGCAATCACATCGAATGATTCTTTTTCGCGAGCCATCCACTCAAAATAGTCGCGATATTCTGGATGATTCCTTATCAAATTATTCGAGAGAATAATTGCAGCTATGCCATTGCCATTTTTATTCTGCTGAGCTGATTTGCAGATCTTCTCATCTATATCATGGGACTTGCAATAATCGAGCAGTTTTTGCTGGATCAGAAAACTATCATAACTATTTATTCTGTCTGCATTTCCCTGCACCACAGATTCATTAAAGTCATCAGAATACTTAGCAAATTGCGCATCTAACCATGATAGTGTTTCGGCTAAATCTAATGATGTGGCATAACTAACATCACGCATGCGTTTTAACTCAACCATATTATTCTTGTTGTTGGCCAGTTCAGCATTTTGCTCGCGCTTCACAGTATCCATTTTGTTATAAATATCAGTCATTCTACTTAATGGAATGAACTTTACTCTATCGCCAATCATCAATGGAAGACCAGAATTGAAATCTGCGAATATTTTTTGAGTTTTAGAATCTGACCACTGTTCAACTCTTTCAGCAAAGAGTTCATCAGAATTTTCTTGTGGTTTAACAAAAGTATCAATAATTTTAGAGTCAACCATCTTGCACCCAGAAAGAAGTGCAACCAAAATAATTAATGTAAATCGCATAATTAGCCCTTAATTATATTCCGTTATATTTTTATTGATGTATCCATTTTATAAGCTAAAACCTGATAATTTATGTAATTACATTGTGAATAAATTCCTCTATAAAATATCCGCAAAGCCTATTGTTGAAGGAATTTACCCATCAAACACAGGCACCTACAATCACTTCTTAATGGTACCAGACTAAAATTAAGCATCAAAACATTATGAAAAAATAAAATTTAAATGATCAAAAGTGAGAGTTCTGTGCTTATGCCGTGAATACATAAATTTCAGTGAAGTAATGCATTGATATTTTTTAAAGCACATCACAGTGATCTCCATACACGAAATACTTATTATATTAAGTCGTTGATTTTTATTGTAAAAATAGCAGTTTCATAACCAGACCAACACAAACCACCGAAAAGGAATAGCCAGTCAAGGATATTTACTTTAAAACGGCAGACCAAATATTGTTTTTTTTCTTGGAGGATTTTTACAATCCCAAATAGCTAAATGTGTTAGCAATTCATTTCCTACCTCGCTTGGAGGCTATATCTAGAGCACCGATGCATTACGGTCGCTATTGGGAGAAAGTGAACATAAATGGGGGAGTATAAACAAATTTAATAGAGCAAAAGCTCTAGGGCGCTTTGTGATGTGATGGACGCCCCTCCCCAATGGCGTTATGTTAGCCATAATTAGATTAGATTGTTTAATCAAAGGAGCATCGCATGAACATTAAAGTGGTTGGTATTGACTTAGCAAAACATTATTTTCAAGTCTGTGTTCTTACCGAAGAAAATAAGATCCATTCCAATAAAAAAGTAACAAGAGCACGTCTTTTAGATGTCGTTCGTCAATTTCCTGAAGGTACACTCATCGCAATGGAGGCATGTGGTAGCTCAAATTACTGGGCCCGTACTTTTGCAAAAATGGGATTTAAAATAAAATTAATTCCACCTCAACACGTTAAACCCTTTGTGGGTCATCAAAAAAATGATGCTAATGATGCCCGCGCTATATGCGAAGCCGCTTGCCGCCCTAGCATTCACAGTGTCCCAACAAAGACGGTTGAGCTACAAGATATAAAATCAATAAGGTGCATAAGACAAAGTAGAGTCGAGCAACGTCTTGCCGCAGCTAATCAATTAAAGAGTTTAGCCAGTGAATATGGTGTGATCATAGCAAAAAGCTTTAAATGCTTAAGAGAACAAGTTCCGATTGCGTTAGAAGATCCAGATAATGAATTATCTCTTATTATGAGACGTATTCTTCATGATTTATTAGAAGAAATTAATGTTCTCACACTCGAAATAAAATCATTAACCCATGATCTTGAATCTCTCTGTAAACAGCAACCGCGTTATCAAGCATTGTTGGCTATTCCAGGGTTTGGGCCAATTGTAGCTGCCGCATTTTTAAGTCAGGTTGGCTCAGGAAAACAGTTCTCAAACGGTAGGCAATTATCTGCATGGTGTGGCTTAGTCCCTAGACAGTTTAGTTCTGGTGGAAAAACAAAGCTGGGGAAGATAACCAAAAATGGCAATAATGAATTAAGAGCATTACTAATCCATGGTGCGAGAGCTGTTTCTAAATATACACCTGAACGCACGGATGCGTTAAGTCGTTGGTTCAATGCCCTTGCATTACGAAGCGGTAAGGCAAAAGCCATTGTTGGTCTTGCTAATAAATTAACGCGGATTGCCTGGGTTATTGTTACAACAAACGATGAATTTAAAGCGAGCTGTGCATTTAAAACAGCATAATTATTTAACAAAAAGAATAGAGAATATTTTTACACCCTAGTTTAAGTTTGCAATGCTTGATGAAAAACGGTCAACCGTTCCTGTAAAAACCTGCTTTGGGGCTTGGCATGTAAATGTCGACTTTGTGATTAGGAGACAGGACTCGGATTACATCATGGCGCAGGTTATTGATAACCTACTGAGACGTCGGATATATGACAGCAGACTGTAATCTTCATTAAACTTGCAATAAACGGGGCGTCCATATATGCCCCATAGCGAGCTACGGAAGCAACTCACTAGCGCCCCCCAAGCGACTTAGAAACCTATAAATTACAGACCAAATTCACCCAACCTCAACAGTACTAATAGTACATGCTAATAGTGTGCGACATCGTATGTTTTGCTATCTGTTCCAGTTGTTGCATATTTTGCAACAACTGAATCTTTGTCCAATTCGCCATCTTTAAAGACGTTGTTTAATTGATTCGACTAAACCAGTTATATATCTGATGGACACCTAAATAGAACAAAATCCTAAGGCACTTTGTGCCCCTTTCCGAGTTAGAAACCTGTCTCGCTAACGCCCCCATAGCGACTTACAAACAGTTAAACAGTGACCAAATTAATACGGATACTGCGAAGCTAGTTTTTGGGGATTTTTGCTGCGTTTACTATTACATTTGTCAGCCTCGCTGATATCTAACCTCAATAGAAACTTCTATTTTGTTAGTTCTCGACATTAGCCTATAATCTTTAGTTTTCCTCCACCAACGAAGGCCAATTTTCCCGGGAAGATACAACTGAGTCCTCCCCAATAACTTCCCTGAATGTCTGTTGCAAAGACAATCTGACCATCTCCACTAAAGCATAAGAGTTTGTCATCATCGACTACATAAATTCGCCCTTGACTGTCTACAATTGGTTGGCAATGCCCCCAATTAGAATCATCGTGGAGCTTATATCCCCAGCACTCCTGTCCAGAGGCAGTCAATTTTGCCAAATACTTGTGAGATCGGGCTATCCATGCTTGTGATGAATATTCGGCAAAAATCGCAGCGCGAGGATACGTACCAAGTAGATCCCCATCAGCAGAAAAAAATGCAGATTTTTCATCGTCTAATGAGCCAACAGCGGACACATTTTGCCGATTAATCGTAGGCAAGAGATCTGCGCATTTAAAGTCAGTAGTCCAAACCTTTTGTCCGCTAAGACGAACGCGGCAAAACCCTACCCCATGATATCCAGAAATAGCCAATGAATTGTCAGGATAAATAGCGGGCGGTAGAATATCGTAGCCAAAATCGACTACCTCCTTCACTTCCATTGCATCCAGACAAAAAACCAAACCATCAGTACAGCCTAAGATCAGATCTCCTGTATCAGTCAGGTTTGGAGATACACCTGAATCATCAAGCTGTTCTTCGATATCATGTTGGAATACACAGTCACCACTATCACTATAAACACATATAGTATTACCAAGAGAAACTAAGCATGAACCACCTTGAAGAGCCACAGGAAATGCATGAAGTATGTCTGGCAATTCTACTGACCAAAGGATCTCACCAGTCAGTGTGATTGATGACAAAAAGCGATCATAAGCAACCCGTAAGGTCATTGTATCTGTGACCACACAACCTCCTCGTTCATGATAATCAATTTCAGACTGATTATGTGGAAGCTGAACTTCAAAAAGAATGTTGCCGTGATCTGGTCCTGGTATTCCAACATGAGATCGATTTGCACGATCACACCCCGTCCGGGGCCAATACGATTGTGCAAGTTGCATTTTTTGGATCATAACCTTCCTTGATTGATACAGGAACTTTCTGAATAGATTTTACAGCTTGCCAACCTTTCTATTTACAGCTTGTTTAACGCCCATATAAGGTGTCGGCGGCACAACGCCCATCCATATTAGTTAGGTTTTTATTGTACTGTGAAATAGCTTTATAGCTTCTTCAGAAGAATAGACAGTAACTTGTTCTTGATTATGAGCTTGAACTGAATATCCCACAGAGCTGTTTTCTTCACGTTGGAATACTGCTAAATATGAAGATTTTTTCCATGATTCATGTTTGTAAGAAAAGTAAAATTCAGCTAAAAATTTACCGGTTAGCATTTCTCCTCCAGGCTTAACTCCATTACCAACTTTGTTATTTTCCCAATTTCCCCAGTGTTCAGACTCTGCAATCTCTGTTGCTATTTCTTTGATTTTATCTCTAATTGGTTTAACAAAGCGTTTGGAATACGAGCTAGAATCAAGCTCTTTCAATGATTCTTTAATAATAGGAATTAAATCAGTATGGTTTAATCTCTTCGCATTTAAATATAAATTTTCTAATTTTTTGCGATCATATTTACCCGATTTAATATCATTGATAATTTTATCCGACACCGAACGCTCCTCAAAACCTAACGTTTACAGTAGATAAAATAGGTTCAATCTACTCAAATATTTTTAATAACTATCGCCATTAAGCCATTTACATTATACGGCACTGTATCTAGACAGGCGACATTAGTACTCAGCTCTTTATTTAAGAAATTTATTGTTCCTTTAATAGTTTTTTTGAGAGCTACAACCTCTTGTTTTTTAGAAGAAGCATCTTCTGTAAAATAAACAAGTAACTTCCTGGAGTCCCCAAACGTCTCGAACTTTACATTTTTAATTTGGGCGCCTTCATTACAAAGATTCTGAAGTCCAGTTTTTAGTAAGTTAACGTCATGTGCTTTAAATATTTTGACTTGCATCTCTTCCCTCATTTAGATGATATAAATTTTGATATCACTAACGTCACAAACACTGGCGCGTAGGTTGGCACTGTTATTGCTAACTTTTTGTTTGGCAAAAACCGCAACAAACGTAATGCGTTCAGTGATTTGCCTTATATTTAATTTAAACTTTCATTTCTGGCTAATTCTTTGAGAAATGCTTTTTCTTTTTTTCTATATGCCCACGTAAATCCATAGTTCTTAAAAAGAAAATTATCATTGTTAAAATGGATAATTCTAGAGAATTGAGAAGACATATTTTCAGACGATGTTGACAATATTGTATCGTCATTCTCAAGAAAATATTCCCACCAAGAATTTACATTATGCTCTACGTTCTCAAACATATGCATATATGTTTTAATTCGGTCAACCCTGTGAGAACGGTTGATGCCCATTCTTTTGATTTTATTAAAGTCATTCTCAATAAAGACTTTGAGTGCTTTCTCTGTTATACCAACCACTCGCCATACATCATCATATTGGGCGAATAATTCTGTTAATAGTCTTGTTTTTCTTTTAATTGGCATTTTCATTTTAGATATAAGCAAATAATCATGATGAAGATCCGTAATGAATATCATTTATTTTAACCTTTAATATAACGCTGTTTTAAGCAGCAAATGGAAAAGGCTGGGCACCCATACCTTATACTCTTTTAAATCATCACGTTAAAACAAATATCATACTCTAATCAATTAAACCTTAATACCACATCGTATACCCACAACCAAAAAACTGGCATATAAGCTAATACCGGTTGTTCAAATTGATACTAAAAAATAAAAAGCTAAGGCGATGTATGGACTCCACAACTCTAGTAATTAGCCTAGAGTTACGGTAACTATTAAGGAGATCATACAATGTTGAAATCTAATATTATCGGAATCGATTTAGCTAAAAATATTCTTCAAATTTGCCATATCAGTAAACACGGTGAGTTAATCAGTAATAAAGCAGTTAGCCGACAAAAACTAAAACAGCTCCTAGCAAATCAGGAACCTGCGGTTGTTGCTATTGAAGGCTGTGGTAGTAGCCATTATTGGGGGAGATATGCAGAAGAGTTTGGCCATGATGTGCGGATCATTAGCCCTAAGAAAGTAAAAGGTTTTTTACAAGGTCACAAAACTGACGCTAATGATGCTTTGGCGATTGCAAACGCATCGCTACAGATAGGGTTAAAAACAAGTAAGCCCAAAAGTGAAGAACAGCAAACTTTACAAACATTAGACACAAGCCGACTGTTCCTATCTCGCAGTATTACTGCCCTAGGCAACCATTTGCGAGCAATGCTATATGAATATGGCATTGTCAGTACTGTCGGTGTCAAAGGGTTAACTAAAGCCATAGTGGAGACACTTAATGAAGCTAGCTTATTGCCTGAGTGTTTGCGCTCAATTGTTAATCAACTTTGGATGACCTATTTACACCTAAAAAAAGAGTTAGACCAGTTAATTAAAACCAAAAACAGTCTGATCCGTCAGTTACAGCCTTGTAAATCATTAATGGATTTAGAAGGCGTTGCTGAAGTATGTGCTGGCATGCTGTATTCATCCATTGGTGATGGAAAGCAGTTTAAAAGTGGGCGGGAGGCATCGGCTTTTATAGGGTTAACACCTA
>NZ_JBLIED010000057.1:0-17334 GCF_047632955.1 Psychromonas sp.
AATTAAAGGAAGTTTTTGGAGGTGACAAACTTTCAGAATTTGCTGGAAATCTTGGTCTTGATCAGGAAAGTGCCGCTCAGGGATTAAGTAGCATATTACCAAAGCTTGTCGATCAAAGCAGCTCAGGTGGTGTACTGGATATGCTCGGTGGTGCGGCCGGTGCCATGGATTTTGCTAAAAAACTATTTTAATTTGGCTTGATCAGGCACCGATTGTTATCGCTGCTGAGAGGCCGAGGGTATAGCTGTTTTATCATCTTATATGACAGCTAACCAGGAGAGCACCTGGTGTGTTTTTGCAACGCCTAGAATATAAGTAAATATAAGTACGGCAATGATACTCGCCCATAAGCGAATCACTGCCGTTTTTCCTCGCTTAATAGCAATAGTACCTATCCCGATATAAAAAAGCAGCGCGATTAGTTTAGCCGTTAGCCAGGCATCAACAAAGGGATACTGCTTGATAGTTATCATTAATAAAACCGCAAAGAGCAGTAAAAAAGTATCAACCAGATGCGGTAATATTTTTACCAGTTTATGCTGCAATAAGGCAGATTCTGTTACCGATAAAGCTGAGCGTAAAATAAACAGGCTGATACTCAGGTAGGCCATTCCAACATGCAGATGTTTAACTAATAAATAATCCATTTAAGCGCCTGTAATGATTTTTTAAAGAAAAGAAAATTAATCGGGAAAAACAATCTGAAGATTGCCGGTAATAGTTGTTCATTTTTTATCTGAGCGTCTCTTCGATGGTAGAAGACCTTGATTTATAATAACTATATCATCAGTCTTGTGCCTGGAATAGTGACATTTATGATCTGCCTGCAGTTTTTTATAATCCTTCACTCGATAAGCGGAATCACTAGCGGATTCGAATAGCAACCTTTCCCCGAACTCCTCTCAATGCTAAGATCCTTACACTTTTAACAAGCAGAGAAGATCATGAATTTAAAACCTAAACTGTCCGCACCCCAAGCACTAAAGAAAACCCACATTCATGAAATTCATGGTGATTTACGTAAAGATGATTATTTTTGGTTGCGTGATGATGATCGCAAGGATCCTGAGATCATCGATTATTTGCAGCAGGAAAATGCCTTTACCGAACAGGAGATGAGCCCTCTAGCCGATCTGCAGGCCAAGTTGTATGACGAGATGGTGGCGCGGCAGGAGCCTGAGCTGCAGTCCGTTCCCTATTTTAAAAAGGGATTTTGGTATACTTCGCGCTATGATCAAGGCAAAGATTATCCGCTGCACAGCCGCAGAAAAGGCTCGATGGAGGCCCCGGAGCAGAGTCTGATAGACTGCAATGAGCGTGCGCAGGGACTTATGTATTACCAATTGGGTGATTTAAGCCTCTCAAGTAATTCTATGTTGATGGCATTTTCAGAAGATGTCGTCGGTCGCCGTCAATATACTCTGCGTTTTAAAAATCTTAAGACAGGTGAGCTGCTTAATGATCTTATTGAGAATGTTTCTGATGTGGTCTGGGCAAACGATAATCAAACCGTTTATTATGTTAAGCAGCATCCGGAAACCTTATTACCCTATCAGGTCTACCGTCATCAATTAGGCGCAAAGGTAAACGATGACGTATTAGTTTATGAAGAGCTGGATGATACCTTTTACGTGAGTATTGATAAAACACGTTCAGAGCAGTATCTGGTCATTGAAATTGACAGTACCACTACCTCAGAATGTTTAGTCCTGAATGCCGATCAGCCTATGGGAGAGTTTGTCTCATTTTTACCGCGCTCACGCGGCCATGAATACAGTATTGATCATTTCCAGGGGCAGTTTTATATTCGCACCAATAACAGCGGTAAAAACTTTGCTTTAAAAACCACCACCTCAGCAATCAACCACAGCACAGATGCCTGGAACACGCTTATTGAGGCGCGTAACGATGTGTTGCTGGAAGGTTATGAATTGATGCGGGAATGGTTAATTGTTGAAGAGCGCCAGGATGGTTTACCCATATTACGTCAAATTAATCATCAAAGCGGTGAATCCAAAACCTTAACCTTCAGTGATCCTGTTTATACGGTTTTCAGTCATTATAATCCCGAAGCAAATACGGCTAAATTTCGCTATCAATATACCTCCTTTACCACGCCCTCATCGGTTTATGAATTGGATTTAAACAGCGGTGAAACGGTTTTATTAAAACAAAGCCAGGTAATGGGCGAGTTTGAAAGTGGTGATTATAAAAGTGAACGTGTTTGGGTAACGGCCCGTGATGGTGTGCAGGTGCCGGTTTCTTTGGTTTATCGTAAAAACTTGTTTAACCATAAAAATCCAATACTGATTTATGCCTACGGCTCCTACGGGCATAGTTTAGATATTGGTTTTGATTCTTCAAATTTAAGCCTTTTGGATCGCGGTTTTGTGTATGCCGTTGCCCATGTTCGAGGTGGAGAAGAGTTGGGACGTTCTTGGTATGAGCTGGGCAAGTTGCTCAACAAACAAAATACTTTTAATGATTTTATTGATGTAACGAAGAGCTTGATAGAATCCGGCTACGCGGCAAAAGAGCAGGTCTTTGCGATGGGCGGCAGCGCCGGCGGATTATTGATTGGCGCAGTCGTTAATCAGGCACCGGAATTATATCAAGGCATGGTCGCTGCGGTGCCCTTTGTGGACATCGTCTCCACCATGTTGGATGAATCTATTCCGCTTACCACGGGAGAATATGATGAGTGGGGTAATCCGAATAACAAAAATTATTATCATTATATGCTTTCCTACAGCCCCTACGATCAGGTTAAAGCCGTCGACTACCCTAATATGTTGGTGACCACCGGTCTGCATGACTCGCAGGTGCAATATTGGGAGCCTGCCAAGTGGGTGGCTAAATTGCGCGCCTTAAAGACCGATCATAAGCAATTATTGTTATATACGGACATGGAAGCCGGGCATGGTGGTAAGTCAGGGCGCTTTAAACATTTTGAGGATACTGCCAGAGAATTTGCATTTATTATTTCTTTAGCGCAATAAAGGTTGCAAAATGACGTAATATATCAGCAAGTTGTGGAAAATTAACACTGCAACTTGAGATTATTTATAACTGGCCATCAAGGTCGATAGTCAGTTATTCTTCAAGCTAATAAATAGCGTCTTAAATCAATTTTACTAATTCTGAGTGTCCGCACACTCACTTCGGAGCTAATATTATGAGTCAACAAAATTTTGAGCAGGTCATCTCTTTAATCGATGCTGTAAACTGTGAAGATCCAAACAAGGAAAGTGCTGATAATAAAGAATGGCCAAAGGAGCATCTTTATTCGCTGCGTATGTCGAAGATGCTTGCTCGTTTTAAACCCGGCGCCGATGAGCTTTTAAAAATTGCCGTTCATGGGCAACATATTCAGCGCTGGAAATCATTACGCAGTGATTATCCTCTGGGTAAACAGGGGTATCACCAGTGGCGAACAAATCTTTATACTTTTCATGCTGAAAGTGTTGCAACCCTGATGGCAGAAGCCGGTTATGATGAAATGGCGCGTGATAGAGTCAAAAATGCCGTGGGTAAAAAATCCATTAAAATGAATCCCGACAGCCAGTTGCTTGAGGATGTTGCAAGTTTGGTTTTTTTAGAGTTTTACATGTTAAATTTTGCCGAAAAACATCCTGAATATCCGCAGGAAAAATGGATCAGTATCATCAGTAAAACCTGGAACAAAATGTCAGAGGAGGCGCATCAATTTGTCGTGGAGGGTAAGATAACCTTACCCGCATCTTTACTGCCATTAGTTCAGCAGGCCATCGCTTAACTCGTTTTGATCAATCTATCTTATTCCCTTGCAGAGCGATTCATTGTGGTCTGTGCAAGGGGGTAAGTGTTTTTAGCCCCGGTGGCTTTCGTGCTCCAGGTGGCTGGCAAACATTTCCCCAAGTTGTTTATCTTTTGCAATGATTTTTTTTAATGGTTCGATATTCAACCAGATAAGCTCCACCGGGGTAATTGCCTTTGCGCTGATATTAAAGCGATTGCTTAAAAGAGCATACACACCAATAATAGCGCCTGTTTCAACAATCTCTTCATGGGTACTGCTAATTAATACCACCTTGCCGTGTAAAAGCAATGCGATAGCGCTCGCATTTTTATTTTGACGGAAAATTAGCTCATCATTACTATAAATTTGTCGTATTGCCAAGTGACTGAGGAGAAACATACTTTTTTCTTTAACGCCTTTTGCCCATGGCATTAATGCTAACTGTTTACTGATTTCTTTGGGACTGATGTGATGCGGTGGTTGCGTCAGGTGTATTATTTTATACTCTATCTCCCTGGTCAGTTTTTTAGCTTCACTGTCGTTAAATACTCCCTGGTTGATTAAATCATTCAGATAAACACGCTCTAAATGTAGCAGCAACCTATGTGCTGCATAGGTTTCCAGACTGTAGGAGAGTTCCGGGAAATTATCTCTAATCTTTTCAATATATAAACGAGTCTGTTTTTTATTGTTCTCAATCTCCTGCTCCACTACTTGCCTGTCCTGCTCCGAAGGCGACAGTGACTGGAGATGTTTTTGTATCTCTTCCTGGCCTTGAATAAAACCGCGGGCAGTATCATAACTGAGTGATAAGCGTTCAAATGAAAGGTCCACAACAAGATAATTTACAAAGGGAATGTGATAAAACCATCGTATATAAGCGGGGGTTTTCCAGGAATCAAAAAGTGTCTTACGTGGCGAAATTTCTGCGTTACCGTCTAAGGCAAATTCAACCGCCGTGACCAAGTGTTTGGTTGCCTGTGCGGTTAAGGATCCCTGGCTGAATTGTGACCAGTAAAATTGTCTTTCAGTTTCTAATAAACGGCGCCTGAAAGCGACCAGAAAATCGGCTTCCAGCAGCGGACTGACGGGTTGAGCATCATTGCGTGGTTTGCTTAAGCTTTTCCAGTCGGCGCGCTGCAAAAATTCGTGTTGCTGCAATAATACCAAGTCATTTGCTAAATGTTGTTGAATGCTCTGCTGCGCTTTTATCAGACTGGCCTGTTTCGCTTCGGATAATTTATCTAACCCAAAATAGCGCAATAACAGGCTCATGCTGCTGGCGTTAATGACGATGGTTAATACCACAATACCCGCGGTTAAAAATAAAATTTGATCTCCCAGTTCCTTGGCTAAAAAATTATCCTGAGCAATGATCAGTGCCAAGGCTAAAGAGACCGCGCCGCGCAGACCCCCCCAGATAACAACGATTGCTTTGTTTTTATTAATACCTGCGTCTTTTAAGATCGGCATAAAAGTAAACACCATCAGCGCGCGTATAATTTGAATGCCAAGGTATAAACCCGCTAAAGTGGCCCACCACTCCCAGTTGTCCAAACGAATGCGCGAGGCGATAATAATACCGACTAAAATAAAAATAAGGGTATTAGCAATATGTGCCATCATTTGCCAAAAGTGATGTAAAAAAACCGTGACTTCAGGTGAAATTCGCGTGCGGCCTACGCTGGCAACCAGCAACCCCAGGCTCACCACCGCCACAACACCGGAAACATCAAATATATTTTCGGCAATAAAATAGGCAATATAAGCGGCTGAAATAGTGAGGGTGATTTCAATGATTGCCTGATTAAATAAACGCCCGATCCAAAATAAAAACACCGCACCAACCGCCAGACCGATAAGCAAGCCTAACAATACCACCGAGATAAAACTGCCGGATATTGCCATAATATTCAAATTAGCTTGCCCTCCTGAGGTTAATAAGCCATAAAACAGGCTGAAAAATACAATGGCGGTGCCGTCGTTTAATAATGATTCTCCTTCAATTAGAGTTTCCAAGCGTTTACGTGAACTGATTTCTTTTAACAGCGAGACAACGGCAACGGGATCCGTGGCACTGATCAGAGCGCCAAATAAAAAGCACACCGTCCATGACCATTGCCAGGGGAAAAGATAGAAAGTGAAAACCGCCGTTAGCAGGGTGGAGAGAATCAACCCGGGAACGGCTAAGACCATAATCTGCTTGCTGATACGCTTAAACAGATGGGGATCCATGGAAAATGCGGATTCAAAAATCAGCGTGGGTAAAAATAACAGCAGGATAAGGTGCGGATCAACCTCTGCCAAATTTGTGAGGGCACTCTTTAACCCCGGAAAATTGGCCTGTATCTGTGCTGTACGTCCAAAGAAACCAAGGCTTAAACCTGCCAGCAGTAAAATAACGCAGTAGGGGGAGCTGAGTGTTTTGGAAACGGATTTTATCAACGCACCAAACAGTAAAGATAAAATCACAAATATCACAATTAAGACACTGCTGTCTAAATGCATATCTAACTCCTCAATCTAAAAGTGGTGTGTGCACCTAAATTACTTGAAGGTGCGGGACTCAGCAAGACAAGCAATGAGGGAATTCCGGACAGAATGCGGATTACTGCTAACAACCAAGGGGATTTATCCGGGCATTCGGGGAATCAGTCCAGCTCACAAGTACATCTATTATTATCGGTAGCGGCAAAAAGACTTAAAAAAAACGCTCCGAAGAGCGTTTTGAATTTTACTTTAGTTTAATTTGAAATTAAAGAGATTGATCTGATTCTGGTGTAGGTTCTGCTTGAGGAGTACGTTCATTTGCTTCGCGAACTTTTAAAGAACGTTCCTGAAACTCAAATTCATTCAATGCGTTAATTGCATTTTTAGCATCTTTTTCAGGCATTTCCACAAAACCAAAACCGCGACGTTTGCCGGTGTGTTTGTCTTTCATTAGACGTACTGAAATAACCTGACCATGCTCAGAAAAAAGAGACCGTATCGCCATTTCATTTGCCCGGTAAGGTAAGTTACCGACGTAAAGAGTGGTGGTGGTAAAATCAGCTTCACTTACCTCTTTTTTGGGACTAACTGATTTTTTTGTTCCGATAAATTGAACCGCTATTCCGCTGGCTAATGCGCCAATTGCGAATAAAAATGCGCCGTCAATGGTTAACCCGGATAGTTTAATCACAGCAAAACCAACAATCGCAATGACGATCGAAAGCAACACGGATGTGTTTGATTTCATAATAAAATAACCTCAAAGATAAATAGAAAAAATAATGAGTATGTATATACCAATTGTTTAAATTAAGTTGTAGCTTATCAAAAATTGCGCTCCGATTTAAGATCCGCTTAGTTGATCATAGCCGCACATCTAAATTGGATTGTTCACAGAAGCGCGTAGCCGGTATCACTTAGTTTGATTGGTAAACTTTTTTTGATGTTGTTGACCTGACGAAAATGCTTTATTTTCGGCCCGCAACCATCCTTAAAAAAGCAATCACATTGTAAGCTAAATTTAACAATTAAGTTAATTCTTTAACAATATTAGATTTTAATTTGATAACTGTAGTGCCGTTTTGTGAAATGGAACACGCTGGCAATGACCTACTGGCAGTTAAAGACTGATTATATTGTCTAAAAACAATATGTTGTTCATTAACAGCTCAAAACATTTTTTATCTTAAAGTGCCTTTTTCAGGAACAGACTAAGACTATTATAAGGCGCTGAACGGCTTTAAAAGCAAAGCTTAAACTGAGTGGAAGGGTCGATTAATCGCGCCGTCAGTTTTTAAAACGGCTCATTTTCTTGGCTATTGTTAATGTCAATAATAGGTTTTTTTTTCGTTGCCCGGCAGGGTGCTATAAAGATAGCGATTGTAGGATAAATTCGATAGAATGCACGGCAATATATAGCCAAACGACTTATCAATGCGGATTAGCGTATTTTTAGATGTTGTCGCGCTAAGCACGGCATGAGCGAAACAGCTAGCATGCAACTAAAGAGGTATTTAAGGCTTCATGAAAAATATTCGTAACTTTTCGATCATCGCCCATATCGACCACGGTAAGTCGACTCTTTCAGATCGTTTAATCAGTACCTGTGGCGGCTTAAGTGACCGGGAAATGGCGTCTCAAGTGTTAGATTCAATGGATATTGAGCGCGAACGTGGTATTACCATCAAAGCGCAAAGCGTGACCTTAGATTACCATGCAAAAGACGGTCAAACCTATCAGCTTAACTTTATCGACACTCCCGGACACGTTGATTTCTCCTATGAAGTATCGCGCTCATTAGCCGCCTGTGAAGGGGCTTTATTGGTGGTTGATGCGGGGCAGGGTGTTGAAGCGCAAACATTGGCTAACTGTTATACCGCAATGGAAATGAATTTAGAAGTGGTGCCGATTTTAAATAAAATCGATCTACCCGCCGCGGATCCTGAGCGTGTGGCAGAAGAGATTGAAGATATTATTGGTATTGATGCGGCAGATGCGGTGCGTTGTTCTGCAAAAACCGGCGTCGGCATTGATCTGGTTCTGGAAGAAATTGTTCGTTGTATTCCGCCTCCTGAGGGTGATTTAAACGGGCCGCTGCAGGCATTGATCATCGACTCATGGTTTGATAACTATCAGGGTGTTGTTTCATTAGTACGTGTTATGCATGGACAGATTAAAGTGGGCGATCGCATGAAAGTGATGTCTACGGGTCAGGTTAATCCGGTTGCTAAAGTGGGTTACTTTACACCAAAACAAAAAGAAACCGGCATTCTAAAAGCGGGTGAAGTGGGTTATATTATTGCCGGGATTAAAGATATTTTAGGTGCCCCCGTCGGTGATACTTTAACCATTTCAGGCCATGAGGCCGCGAGCGCATTACCCGGTTTTAAACGTGCTAAACCTCAGGTTTATGCAGGGCTATTTCCGGTCAGTACCGATGATTACGAAAACTTTCGCGATGCATTAGCGAAGTTAAGTATTAATGATGCTTCACTCTTTTATGAACCGGAAAACTCCTCGGCGTTAGGTTTTGGTTTCCGTTGTGGTTTCCTCGGTTTACTGCACATGGAAATCATTCAGGAACGTTTGGAGCGTGAATACGACCTGGATCTTATTACCACTGCGCCAACGGTTGTTTATGAAGTTGAAACAATCCGCGGTGAGATATCGCACATTGATAGCCCCGCTAAGTTCCCGGCGGTTAATGATATTGCCGAGATTCGTGAGCCGATTGCGGAATGTAATATTTTAGTGCCGCAGGAATACCTGGGTAATGTTATCACCCTGTGTATCCTTAAACGGGGTGTGCAGACTAAAATGGTGTATCACGGTAAGCAGGTGGCGTTAACTTATAATATTCCCATGGGCGAAGTTGTAATGGACTTTTTTGACCGTTTGAAGTCAACCAGTCGCGGTTATGCATCCCTTGAGTATAATTTTATTAAGTTTGAAGCTTCAGATATGGTTCGTGTTGATGTCTTAATCAACGGCGATCGTGTTGATGCGCTAGCGTTAATTACGCATCGTGCAAACTCTGAAAACTACGGCCGTGATCTGGTCGATAAAATGAAAGAGCTCATTCCTCGTCAAATGTTCAATATTGCATTACAAGCTGCGATTGGAAGTAAGATTATTGCCCGTTCAACGGTTAAACAGTTGACTAAAAATGTATTGGCAAAATGTTACGGTGGTGATATCAGTCGTAAGAAAAAATTATTGAAAAAGCAAAAAGAGGGTAAAAAGCGCATGAAATCTGTGGGTAACGTAGATATACCGCAGGAAGCCTTTCTGGCTGTTCTGCACATAGGTAAAGACAAATAATTGCATTTTTCAACAGGGCAATAAAAGTACAATGCGCCGGTTTTTAACCTGCGCATTTTTGTTTTTTTTAAATAGCCAATCGTTGCTAACACTACGATTTACTTACTAGTCATATTAGTTAAACCGATATTGAAGTATGCAATTCAATTATGTCCGCTTAAATAATGTGATTTCGACATAACAATTATTATAGGAATTAACATGGCCAACACATTTGCACTTATTTTAGTTATTGCAACCTTTGTAACCGGTATTATCTGGGTTATTGACAAAATCAAATGGGGACCTGCACGGCGTGCCGCTCGCAAGGCCGCACAGGATAAAGCCTCCGTTGAACTTGAAGAAGAGGTGCTGGCGACCATTCATCAGGAAAATGTGCTGGTTGAAAATGCCCGTTCACTTTTTCCGGTGATCGCCGTGGTTTTCATACTGCGTTCGTTTATTTATGAGCCCTTTCAAATACCATCGGGATCCATGATGCCGACGCTTTTAGTGGGTGATTTTATTCTGGTGGAAAAATTTTCCTACGGTGTCAAAGAGCCGATATGGCAAAATACCTTAATTCCCATGGGTAAGGTAAAACGCGGTGATGTGGCCGTCTTTAAATACCCTGAAGATATTCGCGTTGATTTTATTAAACGTGTTGTCGGCTTACCTGGGGATCATATTGTATATAAAGATAAAAAGGTCTATTTATGCGAAAGCGAGCCCTGTGCTTCATACAAAGCGTTGGATATGAGCTATATCGGTGAGCAGGAATTTCCAGAAGAAGCAAATAAAGTGCAGGTTTACAACGAAATGTTAGGCGAAGTAGCACACCGTATCCTGATTAATCCGATGCGCAGCGATCAACCTTCCCGTTATTACCAGCAGCCCGGGACTGTCGCCTATGAGTGGATAGTACCGAAGGGGCATTATTTTATGATGGGTGATAACCGAGATAACAGCAAAGACAGCCGTTACTGGGGATTTGTGCCGGAGCAAAACTTAGTCGGTAAAGCCGTCGCAATTTGGATTAGTTTTGAATTTTACCGTGACAGCAGCAGTATTCTACCTGCTTGGATTCCAAGTGGTGTTCGTTTTAACCGAATCGGTGGCATACAATGATTATTAAAGATGCTGAATTGAAACGTTTAGAAAAACGTATTGGTTATAAATTTTCGGATTTTTCACTGTTTCAACAGGCGTTAACCCATCGCAGTGCATTGGGTAATCATAATGAACGTCTGGAGTTTTTAGGTGACTCTATTCTCAGTTATGCTATTTCAACGGATCTTTATGCGCGCTTTCCAAAAGTCGATGAAGGTGACCTAAGCCGCATGCGGGCAACCTTGGTTTGCGGAAAAATGCTCGCTGAAATCGGACGAGAATTTCAACTCGGTGATTGTTTGATTTTAGGACCTGGCGAATTAAAAAGCGGTGGTTTTCGACGTGATTCGATTATCGCCGATGGTGTAGAAGCGATTATCGGTGCTGCATTTTTAGATTCCGATATTGATAACGCTAAAAGACTCATTTTAAAATGGTTTGACAGTCGTTTAAATACCATTGAACCCGGTATTAGCCAAAAGGATCCTAAAACCCGTCTGCAGGAGCATTTGCAGTCTCGTAAACAGCCTTTGCCAATTTATGAAGTGCTGGAAATCAAAGGGGAAGCGCATAATCAGCGTTTTACCATGAGCTGTTCGATCAACGGCCTGAAATCAGTACAAGGCCAGGGCACCAGTCGTCGTAAAGCAGAACAGATAGCGGCGAATAAAATGTTAGATTCTTTATTAGGAGCAAAATAATGACTCAAAAATGTGGATTAGTGGCAATAGTGGGTCGTCCTAATGTCGGTAAATCAACCCTTATTAATGCCCTGTTAGGGCAAAAAGTAAGTATCACATCGCGTAAAGCGCAAACTACCCGTCACCGCATTTTAGGTATCGATACCGAAGGTGATTACCAAACCATCTTTGTTGATACGCCGGGCCTTCATATCGAAGAGAAACGTGCGATTAACCGCTTAATGAACCGCGCCGCATCAAGTTCAATCAATGATGTTGAAATGGTTATTTTTGTTGTTGAAGGCACCAACTGGAATGAAGATGATGAAATGGTACTGAGTAAATTTAAGTACCTGACATGTCCGGTTATTTTAGCGGTTAATAAAATTGATAACGTCGAAGACAAAGAGTTATTACTGCCGCATTTAGAAGCCCTGGGCAAACGTTATAACTTTAAACATATTTTACCTATGTCGGCTAAAAAGGGTGATAATATAGAAAAAATTCGCACCTGGGCAAAAGAAATATTGCCGGAATCGGAGCATTATTTCCCTGAAGACTACATCACCGACCGTTCATCTCGCTTTATGGCCTCAGAAATTGTCCGTGAAAAATTAATGCGCTTTTTAGGTGATGAACTGCCTTATTCTGTCACCGTAGAAATTGAGCAGTTTAAGCATCAGGCAAATGGTATTTTACATATCAATGCGTTGATTTTAGTTGAACGTGAAGGCCAAAAACGCATGGTTATCGGTAATAAAGGCGAAAAACTCAAAGCGATAGGCAAACAAGCGCGTATTGACATGGAAGAATTATTTGATTCAAAAGTCTTTCTAGAAATTTGGGTCAAAGTTAAATCGGGTTGGGCCGATGATGATCGCGCCCTGCGCAGTTTAGGTTACGGCGATGATTATAACGGTTAGTCAGCTTCGGGCTGACTGCCGACAGCTGACAGCTCATAGCCCGCAGCTTTCAGCTTTCTGAGGTTATTGAATGTCCATTGAGTGCCACAATGCTTTTATCTTACATAGACGTCCTTATCGGGAAACCAGTCAGTTAATTGACCTTTTCTGTCAGGATGTTGGCAAAGTAAGCCTGGTTTATAAAGGCGGACGCAGCAGTACGCGTATGAAGCGTGGCACGGCGCAACCCTTCACCCTGTTACAGGTCAGTTATTTTGGTCGCGGCAGTTTAAAAACAGTTAAATCCTTTGAAGCGCAAACTCAGGTTGTTCCCTTAGCCGGGCAACGACTTTTCCTGGCGATGTATATCAATGAATTATTGTATCGTTTATTGCAGGCGGAAACGGCCTGCGATGGTTTATTTGAGTGTTATCAGCAAACATTATTAGCCATTGCCGGCGCTGAGGATCCGCAAATAGCATTGCGTCTTTTTGAGTTGACCCTCATTGAAACATTAGGTTACGGGGTTAATTTTACTGAAGATATTTACAGCGGCGAATTAATTGAAAGCGGCTATGAATACCAATACCAGCATCAGGCGGGTTTTTTTGCCAAACAAGCCATTCATAAAAAACATGACGTTTATAGCGGCCAGGATATACTTGCACTCGCACAGCGTGATTTTTCAAATCAGAATGTCTTAAAATCCGCAAAACGATTTTGCCGGCAAGCATTAGCCAATCTTTTAGGTGGCAAACCCTTACACAGCCGAGCACTCTTTACGGCTAAATAAAAAAAGGACAATTTTTTAATGAGCAAGATTTTACTTGGCGTTAATATCGATCATATCGCAACATTACGTAATGCTCGCGGTACTTGTTTTCCAGAGCCTGCACATTTAGCCGCTATTGCCGAATGCTCCGGGGCCGATGGTATCACTGTTCATCTGCGTGAAGATCGCCGCCATATTAATGACCGTGATGTCGCCGTGCTTGCACAAACGCTGCAGACACGGATGAACCTGGAAATGGCCGTGACCGATGAGATGGTTGAGATTGCGCTGAAAACCAAACCCTCCTTTGTTTGCCTGGTACCGGAAAAACGTCAAGAGTTGACCACCGAAGGCGGATTAAATGTGGTTGCTTCCTTTTCTAAAATCGCATCTGCCGTAAGCCGCTTAAATGCCGCCTCTATTCAGGTATCATTATTTATCGATCCGGAAATGGATCAAATTGATGCCGCAGTTAAAACCGGTGCTGCTTATATCGAGCTGCACACCGGGAAATATGCCGATGCACCGTCTGAAGAGATTCAGCAGTTGGAGTTAATGCGTGTCACAAAAGCGGCAACTTATGCCCATCAAGCGGGTTTAAAAGTCAATGCAGGCCACGGTTTGAACTATCATAATGTTAAACCTATTGCCGCGTTACCCGAGATTATCGAACTTAATATCGGACATGCCATTGTTGCCCGTGCGGTTGTTGATGGTTTTGCCTCTGCCGTTGCGGAAATGAAACGTCTGATGGTTGAAGGACGTAACGACTAAATCTAATTACAGCAATTTCAATAAAAGCGCGGAAGACTATTAGAGCTTGTCATCGAATGGCTATTTTTTGTTACGGAATTAAAAGGTGGAATAATTTTGCCAAACTCTTCTTTTTGTGTTTATCAGATACGTCAACATTTTCCGATCTTAAATCAAACGATTAATGAACATCCTTTGATTTATTTAGATAATGCTGCCACAACACAAAAACCTCAGGCGATGGTGGATGCCGTTGCTGCGTATTATCTGCACGATAATGCTAATGTGCATCGTGCCAGCCATCACCTGAGCCTGCGCGCGACGGGCGCATTTGAGGCCGTTAGAGAAACCGTAAAAACCTTCATTAATGCCGAAAGCATCAAAGAAATTATCTGGACAAAAGGCACCACGGAAGGCCTTAATTTATTAGCTAATGTCTTATCTAAAGGCTTACAGACCGGTGATGAAGTCATTATCAGTGCACTGGAGCACCACGCGAATATCGTGCCCTGGCAAATGCTGGTGGAATCCCATGGTATTGTTTTAAAAATAATTCCATTAACCGCTCAGCATGATTTAGACTTAGAAGCTTATCAGAGTTTATTAAGTGAAAAGACCAAAATTGTCTCTGTTACCCACATCTCCAATGCGTTGGGCGTTATTAACCCCATCAAAGAGATGGTCCGGCTTGCTCATCAGGTTGGCGCTCAGTTTATTATTGACGGTGCGCAGGCGGTTGGGCATCAAACCGTTGATGTCCAAGATCTCGATTGTGATTATTATGTTTTTTCGGCGCATAAATTATTTGCACCAACCGGGGTTGGTGTTTTATACGGCAAGCAGCATCTGTTAGAAGCCTTACCTCCCTGGCAGGGCGGAGGAGAGATGATTAAAACCGTGAGTTTTGAAAAAAGCACTTTTAATCAATTACCTTTTAAGTTTGAAGCGGGTACCCCCAATATTTCCGGTGTAATAGGACTGGGAGCGGCCATTGATTTTCTGCGTGCTTTTAACCGCCAGGATTTGATTGACCATGAGCAATCATTATTAACTTACACCGAAAAAGCGTTATCGGAAATTCCCGCAATAAGCGTTTTTAATCCGGGCGGGATTAAATCCGGTGCGCTCAGTTTTGCGGTTCAAGGTGAGCACCCTAGCGACATTGCAATGTTATTAGATGCACAGGGCATTGCGGTACGCAGTGGTGCGCATTGTGCGATGCCTTTGATGGCAGAGCTTAATTGCATCGGCACCGTAAGAGTCTCATTTTCAATGTATAATACCCTTGAAGAAGCTGAGCGTTTTATTGAAGCATTGGGGAAAATATTGGAGATGTTAAAATAAGTTGTTATAGCCGCATTGATTGATGCGGCATATTTTTTACTTTTCTTCTCGCCCGTTATGCAGTTCCTCTTCCTTCCCAATTATTCTCACTCAAAAAAATCCTTAGCAATGAAGTTTGCCAGGAAAATTAATGGCGTTTGGCAACTAAATTAATGTCTTTTGGCAACGAGGGTAAATTTATAATCGCTTGGTTTAAAATAGTTACGACTGTATTCAAAAACCGTATTGTCCTGTAAATAACTGCGCGTACGCTTCTCAATAATGGGCAGGCTAGGATCGATACCAAGTAATGCTGATACTTCCGCGGACGGCAGAATAGGTATTATCTCCTGTTCGCTGCGGTCAATGGTTAAGCCTTTGGTTTTTTCAATATACTCATATTTGGAATTTTGCATCACCTGATAGGTTAAATCAGGGAAAAGCGCTAATGGCATCCACGTTTCTTCAACCGTGATCGGATTGTCTTCAATATATCGCACTCGTTTAATGTAGAAAATACGGTCATTTTCATTAATATTAAGATTTTCAGCCATCAGGATACTTGGCTTGGTAATTTCAAAAATAATAACATCACTGTGAGTGGCGACATTAAGGTGAGTCCATTTTTCTTTAAAACTGGACTGCTGATAAATGTTGTAGTTGACTTTGTTTTCTTTGACGTAGGTACCGCTACCCTGAACACTTTCCAGTTCGTCATTTTCAATCAGTAACTTCAGCGCCTGCCGAATAGTTACCCGGCTTACTGAAAATTCTTCGCGCAGTTCAGCTTCAGTGGGAATAACTTCCCCCACTTTATAATCGCCGCTATTTATTTTTGTACGAATTGTATCTGCAATTTGGCGGTACAGTGAAATTTTTGCCATCTTGATTCTCTTGTCTCTTTATCAGTGCACAACTATGCACTGTAATAAATAGGTTCTATAAATGATGCTATAGATGTTTATGTTTCAATAAATTGTATTATCACTTCTTGTTCATTTGTATCATAAGGGGCGGACATTAGCCATGCAAAACGTCTGTTAAATAGACGTTTCCAGAAGATTTACACTTAAAATATAAATATTACAACCTTTGTCAATAAAGCGCTTGCAGCACCGCAAAAAAAGGGACATCCACGGACTTAAAAAATTAACTTATTGATTTAATTTTGGTAAATATATAGATATCCTACCTTACTGTGACGTGTCTCGCCATTTTATTGCCTCTGCGCGGCAAAAGAATTTAGCTTTTTTTTGTTGCGGAATCTTTTGAGCCTCTCTACTCTAAGCGAACCGGAAATGCATTAATAAGCAGTGATCCCTTTGCTCATGCCTCTTTAATATTGATGCTTATATAAACACCGGCCATATCTGTACTCTTGCAAAGTTTATGATTCACTTGTTGTTCCAAATGTTTCAAGAAAAATTTGGTCAACAAAATAAAACAAGATAAAACAAGATAAAACTAAATAAAGAAATCGGAGTTTGGGCTGAAAAGAAACACGACCATCAAGCTCGCAATCGAAGCGCTGAGAAAGTTGCTGCACTGCCGATTTTTTTACTTTATCAAAAAGCTAAAAGCAAAAAAGAGATGTCTTTCAACATCTCTTTTTAATCTTCGGATTTAAGTAAGTTTATACTTAAACTGTTTTTCTTTTTCTCAACATCTTAATCGCGACGGTGAGCGTCATTGACACTGCGACACCGATTACAAAGTATGCCAACCATGCCAGAGGTTCGCTAATAACCGGCAGCATAAATACCGCGCCACCTGCAATGGTACCGATCTGGATTTTAGATGAAAGAATAAGCGCTGCTGCAATACCACCACCAATCATGTGTGCTGGAATGATACTGATTGGATCTTTAACAGCGTAAGGTATTGCACCTTCTGTGATACCGCAGAAACCTAAGATACCTGTAGATGGACCTGCAAGACGGTCTTCTTCGTCGAACAGTTTAGGGAATACAAAGGTCATGATACCAAGCGACATACCCGGAATACATTTAGCGGCTGTAAAGGCTGCGTAGAACTCGGTATTACCGTTAGCACCGGCACCGATACAGAAGAGGTAAGCGGCTTTGTTAACCGGACCACCCATATCAAGGTTAGACATACAGCCCAGGATGAAACCCAGGATAAGTAAGTTCGAACCGCTCATTGCGTTTAACCAAAAAGACAATGAAGTATTGAGGAATGCAAAGAACTTACCAGGGCCAACAAGCA
>NZ_JBLIED010000058.1:0-17312 GCF_047632955.1 Psychromonas sp.
AATCGCCTTCTTGAGCCTGCGGTAGGGGGCAAAATAGATATGCAGGAACAATAACATCATCAGCAATCCCAGCCCTTGCATGGCATGGATATGCCAACCCACAGCTGCCATGCCGCCGAGATAACTACCGATCATGGTGTAGCCGGTGACCAGCAGCGCAACGACACACATCCACACCCAGCGGAAAAAGACCGACAGGGTATGGCACCACAACATCGATCGTTGTGCCGGATCCAGGACTTTTACGGCCGCCGGTCTCAGAGCCATATAGGCGAAAAACATGCCGCCAACCCAAATGACCGCAGCCAGGGTATGGATCGCAATCAAAATACTCATTAAAACACTCTCTTTATCAATGTAAATAAAACCGCACTATAGCAGTAACCGGCAGACAATGAATGAACGACGGGTCATGCTACCGGTCACTGCCACACAGCTTAGACGGAATAATTCCGAGTTTCTACAAGAGACTTATTTATCAAATATTTATGATAAAAAACAAACTTTACATGCATTAACACAATCTATCAAATGGTTATATTTTGCAATAGGAGATTCAGACACGCTTGTTAATGCCCGTTTCTGAGCGAGGATGGCGCACGCGTAAAATCTCCAGTATAACCTGTGATGTTTTCATGTAAGTGGTTAATACTCAAATAAAATTGGAACTGCCTCTGTTCTCATATGCGATGTTTACATTTTTGACTAAAGGCAACGAATTCATCCAAAGATTGAAACAACATGCTTATCATAAGTAAATCCTTTAACGGGCAGTTGTGAGATTTTGCATGAATGAATAAACATGTCGGTTTATAATAAAGGTTCTATAGCGTTTAAACGCTTGGGCCGCCAAGGAAAGCGAACTAAGAGAGAGCAGACTTTATTTAAAAATGCTTTAAAAACGCAACTCAATAGACTGTCAAGGGTATGTCGAACTGTCGTCTTATTTTCTGCTTATAAGAAAAAAGAAAAGCTAGATGAGAGTATATATACAGCCTACGATAATAATTTAGAGGCGCACATGACAGGCGCAATGAAGAGAGGTTGGATTTTAACGGAGCTCTATATAGCAAGTCAGTGTTCGGCTATTTACGATAGCCTTTTTGAGGCAGAAGGCAGAAGGCAGAAGGCGTGAACGCGGTTACCAACTCTAAAGTATTTCGGATGAATTGGGAAAAGCATTCCTCTACACTAATGGAAACTATACCAGTTGGTAGTGCCAAACATATTATCGCTCCCTTCGGTAAACTCATAAAATAGAGTTTACCGAAGGGAGCGATGTTAAAACAGTTGCAAAGTGGACATGTCATCGTTTATGGTGGCAAAAAACACTCAGGGCTGGTTCTACAAATTAATGGAATCGATAACCCACTATAATGTGGCTGAATTATAGCAAGTATGGAATTGGACTGTCGATTACCTATCAAGATATGCCAAACGAGCACATTCTGGTAGAGACAGGAAAACGGGGAGATTGCAGTGTGGTCTGAATCCGGTTATTTCTTAAAGTCCAACCTATGAGCCTCCATTAATAACTGAGTTAGAACCTCACAACTTTGACATTATTGCTTTAGTTTGAGAAGGGAGGCGACCATTCCATTAGCCTGGGCACTTTCCGGTCAATCAACAGCGCTGAAAATCAACAAATGCTTAGGTCAGCTATCAGGCAGTTTTTGCCTTCAACCAATACTATTCAACGGCGGCATGCGCGATCAACGCTTGTTCAAGCAATCTCTGAATTTTTAGATTTGTTGATATACTAATGGCAACAGATCCGACAGAGGAGACATACTGTAAATATCATATGTGGTATTAGTGTTGTCATCTTATTAATTACCTATTAAGTCTTTAGTCAAATATTGAATTGGTTTTTTTACTTTAGGTTTAATAAAAACAGGGGAATTACATGACCTCAAAGTGTCCAGATAAAAAGTCGAGCGCCCAAGATATCCAAGCATTTATTGGCAAAGTCAAAAATACTCCGCTGGTCACTGCTGTAGACAAGGGCAGATTAATATTTGCAATGGATGCCACGGCAAGTCGTGAGCACTGCTGGGATATGGCGAGTCAAAATCATGCGGCTATGTTTGTTGAAGCATATAAGGTGAGCACACTTAGTGTGCAGCTTTGTTATTACCGGGGGATGGGTGACTTTACAGCGCTTCCTTGGACACGCAGCGCGGATGACATTAAACAAGCCTTACTTTCGGTACGATGCCTAGCCGGTCAAACCCAGATTGCCAAAGTACTAGCACATGCATTGAGTGAGGCACGCACAAGCAAAGTAAACGCACTGGTATTTGTGGGTGATTGTGTCGAAGAAAACCCGGATTCACTTGCAGCCTTAGCAGGTCAGTTGGGAATACTCAATCTACCTTTATTTATTTTTCAGGAGGGAAAAAATCCAAAGGTTGGAAGTATCTTCTCACAGCTAGCGACATTGAGTGGCGGCGCACATTGCCAGTTTGATCAAGGTAGTGCCAGACAGTTAGGTCAGCTGTTAGCAGCGGTTGCGGTGTATGCAGCGGGCGGTAAACCTGCCCTGGAAAATAATTTATTGAGTAGGGATGCGAGCGTGCGCCGTTTATTGCTGCAGCTAAAATAATCATGATTAGATAGCCGCCAATAATCCAACTGCTCTCACGGAAATAACAACACTGTAAATTAAAAAATGATAGGCTTTGCGGCTTAACTGATACCTCAAATAAGTGAAAACTCTATGTTAGTATTTATCGCTTTAATAGCGGTTATCATGATCGGCTATATCACAGTGGGGTATATTCGAACTCTGAAACGGGAACAAAGAAAGAAAGTCGGTGCGAAAGCCGGCATGCTTGCGTTTATCGCGACGCTGATCTTGCTAACGGTCACTGGAAGGCTTTACATTTTGGCAGCACTGGGAACAGGTTTAGTTGTATTTGCTAAGCGCTTGTTACCCTTTCTACGTTACTTTCCGTTTTTTAAAAGCCTTTTCCAGAAGGCTAAAGCTAAACAGAGTTCGGGTTCATCCAAGTATTCTACCGTTGAAACCAGTTTACTCAAAATGACCCTCGATCACGAAAGTGGTGAAATAGATGGTGAATTATTGGACACTGTTAGCAAGGGTAAATATCTGTCTGAATTTGATCTGCCAGATTTAATCTCTCTCTATATCCTAGCTGGTAAGCAATATCCGGATGCGCTTGAGATTTTGGCTGCCTATCTTGATCGCAAGTATGGTGCTGATTGGCGCGAAGCTGCCAATGCAGGAAATGGCTATCAAGAGAGCGGGCAAAACTCTCGCGGAAGCGATAGCAGTGAGATGACTGTAATTGAAGCTTATGCGGTACTGGGCCTTGATAATAACGCAACGGAGGAAGAGATTATTGCCGCCCACCGCAAACTGATGCAGAAGTTCCACCCAGATAAGGGAGGAAGCAATTATCTGGCAGCAAAAATAAACCAGGCGAAAGATTTACTAGTGAGCAGCAAGGACAAGTAAGCGCAAGCCGCTCATACTTTTACATTTCTGCTGTCTAGCCCTTATTTGGACGCGGTGCTTCGGTAATCAGAGGATATTTAAGAAGTCATTGTTGACTTCCGCATCGACATAAAAACATAAAAACTACCTCTATTATCATTGATAAAAATTAAAGGTAGTGTTGCAACTGTTGAAATAAATTGTTGCTGGCTGCAAATGGCACTTTACAATCAAACATTGTCGCTAAAAATCAACAAAAGCTTAGGTCGGCTATCAGGCAATTTTGCCGATTTCAGGAAAATTAATATTTAAATCGGATATTATCCTTTATTGAAGTGTCCGGCTAATTCAACCACAACAAGACCTGGCGGCGGAATGAAGGCTACTAATTTACCAATGAAATCGAGGGGGTCAAAGAACACATGAGTGGTACCATCACGATAGGGTGTTTTAAGTTGGTAACGAATTTTCCCGTAAGCCGTTATTGCCAACCTTTTTTCTGATACTGCAGAGGGGGACTCTCTTCAAAAGAAGTAACGGCAAAGTCTTTCGGGTTTATTCCTATCCTGAGCGTCACTCATTACACCCGCATGAAGATTGAACCCTGCTATATTTGCGACACGGTCTAATTCAACAACAACGCTCGGTATTGGGAGAAAGTGATCGTAAATGGGGTCGTCTCAAGAGATAAATAGAGTAAAAGGTCTATGGCGCTTCGTGCCCCGTTGCGCCATATAAAGCTAAGTCGCAACCGCCCCCCAAGCGAGCTAGAGCAATATGATTTACGTGGAATCAAAAGTCTACAAAATAGCGGCGGAAGATCAATGGAAGCTTGGAATAAAGGGAAGCGGCTTGGTCAGAAAAAATCGTTTAAATTAGAGGATATCTGGAGAATTAGAATTCGTCTAGAACTAGAAAAAAGCTGGAACAGTTAGTCATCTTTAATTTACGTGCGATGTCTTGTTAATATTTGATATTCATAAACTCGACTCCCAGTTGTTATATAACATTATGGACTGTCAATAGATGATCTTCCCCTATCAACTTTCTGACCTTAACGCTTATGATTTATGACTTTCAAGAAGGGCATTTATTACTTGTGTTAAAGAGGTGGTTTGTCGTTTATTTCTAAAAACCACAAAAACATAAGGCTTGAGTTAATCTATTACAGTGTATTAATGAAGATTGTTGGCAAAGCAGATTTATAATTATTTAGAGCACATTTACAATAAAATTACAGAAATAGTGATGAAATCATCAAGTTGATTACAGATCTCCAGTACATCTTGGATGTGGGGTAGGTATATCTGATAAAATAAAATCATTAATTTTTGAAAAAATGCACCGTTTTAACGCATTATCTTGGGAGATTGCACTGTTTTTGATTAAATGTAATCTATTTTTTTCAAGTATGACTCATGCTTAACTTTGGTTTGATAGTGTAATGGTGTCGTGCTAACTAACTTCTTAAACTCTTTTAAAAAATGAGGTTGATCAGTAAAGCCTAAGTCAAAAGCCAAATCTAAAAACGTCATTTTATCATCATGATTTATTTTGTATATAGCTGATTGACACCTAACAATACGGCTATATGTTTTAGGCGACATGCCCATATTTTCTTGAAATTTTCTTTGTAATGTTCTGATCGAAAACCCCGTTATTTCCTCTAGATATTTTATCTTTACATTACCCTGTCGTTTATTAATTTCATGAATAATAAGTGTAGTAAGAGGTGAATGTTTGCGTTGCATTTTTTTATTCATAAATTGATTAAATATTTCTACTTGAATAGAGAAATTTTGTTGCTGGTTTATCTGCTCAACTAACTGATTTGAATCAGGAACCAAGTCATTTAGGTTGTAATGATGATCAGCTAGATCTCCCGCAGAAATATTTAAAAAATCAGGCATCACTCCTGATTGATATCTGACGCCAAAATATCGATGGTCAGTGATGAGGTCAACCGTCATTGCTTCAAGGGGAGTACCAAACACCTCTGCCTTTGCTGTGTCGCAATCAAATAATAGGTCAATGCAGCCATCAGGAATGGCCACAGGAGTTTGCTTAGTGTCGCCAGCTTGAAAGGTATAAAAATGTGATATATCTGGATGCGTTGAGTTTATGAGTGTAAATTTTTGTGCCGCATTCATGACTAACCAAGGCTGTTTATTATGGATATGGCTGAGGTTATTTATTACCGAGTTAACCTGCATAGTTAGACCAAATTAAAGGGAAAAGTAATTAAACGTTTGCAATCTTGATGCCAAATCAGTTTAAAAATTAAACACATTACATGTCGTAAAAATACAATACCGCGATTCATTGCTGGGATAGGATTGTTTTCAGACACTGCTAATAAATATTAATGTCACATATTTTCGCAGTAACACTGACAACAATGAGGAATTTAAAATGTCTGAGAATACTAAAATTGACTTCATCTATTTATCTGAGCAAGACATGATCAAAGCGGGTGTAACGGATATGCCTCGCTGTGTTGATACCATGGAAGATATGTTTAAGTTACTTTATACAGGTGACTACCGTATGGCTGGTGAAAATAATGACTCACACGGCGCAATGGTCACTTTCCCAGAAAATCCTGAATTCGCTACTATGCCACGCCATACACCGGATCGCCGATTAATGGCAATGCCTGCTTACCTTGGTGGGGATTATCAAACATGTGGCGTAAAATGGTACGGCTCTAATATTGCAAATAGAGAGAAGGGCTTACCACGTTCAATTTTAATGTTGATTTTAAATGACGTAGAGACGGGAGCACCATTAGCTTATATGTCTGCTAATTTATTGTCTGCTTATCGTACGGGTGCTGTGCCAGGAGTGGGGGCTCGTTACTTAGCGCGCAAGGATTCAAAAGTGATTGGACTTTTAGGCCCGGGTGTTATGGGTAAAACATCTGTTGCCGCTTTTATGGCGGTATGCCCGGATATTGATACGATAAAAATCAAAGGCCGTGGTGAAAAAAGCCTTAATGATTTCACCAATTGGTTAAGCAAAACATTCCCTCAAATTACCAATGTAAAAGTCGTTAATTCATTAGAAGAGGTAGTAAAAGACGCAGACATTGTCACCTATTGTAACTCGGGGGAAACAGGCGATATTTCTAGCTACCCTGAAATTAAACGCGAATGGGTGAAAGCAGGTGCCTTTATTTCTATGCCAGCATATTGTCGTTTAGATGAAGAGCTAGAAAAGCCTGACGTCCGTAAAGTATTAGACAACCCGGGTCTCTATGATGCTTGGTTCTCTGAAGTACCAAAACCCGCTCATCAATATATCCCTATTATCGGCGTACGTTTTCTAGATATGGTTGAAGAAGGCCTAATAGAAAAAAGTGAGCTTGAAGATCTTGGGAAAATCGTTTCGGGAGCAGCGCCAGCGCGAACAAATGAGGATGAAATTATCATTCTTTCTGTTGGCGGCTTACCCGTTGAAGATGTCGCCTGGGCAACCAAAATTTACCGAAATGCGCTGAAAAATAAGATAGGTGTTACGTTAAATCTTTGGGATACGCCTGAATTACGTTAGTCGCACCGGCCTATGTTGAAGTTGCGCTTAAGGCGGTCAGCTCAAGCTTTAGGATGTGGTTATGTCGTTGGTTTTTATCCAAAATCCCGCCGATATCCACACCATGATTGAATCTATTAATTAACGCAGCTTTTAACAATTTAAGCCATGTATGGCCTGATTTTAAAGATTAATAGAGGCGCTGCCAGAGCTCTAAAATGGATGAAGGAAATCACGATGTGTTATTTACTCGTCGTATTTGACGATAGGAGATAGAACAATGAATAATAAACTCAAACAGACCTTAGGTTTCTGGTCATGTTTCTCGGTGGCCGTTGGCCTTGTGGTCGCTTCTAGTACAATGGTCGCACTCGGACAGGGGATGGGCATTGCCGGTGGTGGGTTTGTCATCGCCATGATTGCTGCTTGGATCCTGCAACACTTTTCTGCACAGAGCTATGCAGAACTGTCGTGTATAATGCCTCACTCGGGTGGTATCCGAACCTATACCCGTGTGGCGATGGGCGCTTTGCCAGCGGTGGTTGCGACAATACTCGGTTTTGTTGTTCCAAATTTGTTTGCAATACCCACTGAGTTAGCGGTTGCTAGTTCTGTCCTTTCTGATACATTTTTCCCAAGTATTTCTCCGTTAATTTTTGGTGGAATTCTTCTCATATCTTTAACTATTACAAACATTGTCGGTGTGGATATATTTGCTAAGTTGCAGATTATGTTCACGATGACCATGATGGTATCAATGACCCTACTTGGTCTTATCGGTTTAACCGGAATTGGTGCTGCACCTGCTCCGGTAATCGCTGATATCCCATTCAATGCAATGGGAACCGGAGTATTCAGTTTAACGGCACTCGCTATCTGGCTTTTTATCGGTATCGAATTTGTTACGCCGATGGCACAGGAAACCAAAAATTCTGAAAGAAATATTCCACGTGCAATGTTCTTAGGTCTTGTGGTTATTTTCGCGGTTAATCTGGTATATGGTTTTGCTTCACTTAAATATGTACCTGCAGAGCAATTAGCGTCATCTAATCAGCCACATATTGATATGGCTAGGGCCATTCTGGGACGTCCGGGGGTTATCTGGATCTCGATTATTTCAATCTTTGCTAGTGCCAGTTCCATCAGTACCGTGATTGCCGTTGTGCCTCGTATGCTCTATGGTATGGCGCTTAGTCATGAGTTACCTAAGATATTCTGTAAAATACATCCTACTTTCCGTACTCCGTGGATCGGAATTATTGCGATGTCATCAGCAATTGGGGCATTTTATTATGGTGGTATCTGTGATGCACCGAATCTTGTTATCTACATACTATCAGCTTGTTGTGCCTGGTTATTCTGCTACGTCATTGCGCATATTAATGTCATTATCCTGCGTGTGCGCTATCCAAAAATGCATCGTCCTTACAAAAGTAGATTCTATCCTATTCCTCAAATCATCGGTACATTGGGTATCATATACTCTATTGTAAACATTGCCCCTGTTCCAGAGATGAAAGAGCCTATTTTTACCCTTGTCGGTATCATGACGGTATTAGCAGTTACCTATGGCGTTATCTGGTTAAAATTTGTAGTTAAACAACCACTATTTAAGCCTCAGAGTATGCGAGAAGCACAGGCAGATTGGATACAAGTAGAAGAAAATCTTAATATAACTGGCATTACTGCGACCTTTGGTATTGAACCAAAAGATCCAGTAAAATCACCCGTATAACGTTTAATAAAAGGAAAAAAATATGATTTTAATTCAAGCAATTATTCGTCCGGAGAAAACGATGGAAGTGACAGAAGCACTTGCTGAAGTCGGTGTGCATGGACTGACTAAGGTGCCGGTCATTGGACGAGGCCAGCAGAGTGGACTTAAAGTGGGCGATATTAGTTACAAAGATATGCCTAAAGAGATGATCCAGACTGTTGTCGAGGATCATCAGAAAAAAGAAGCGGTAGAAGCAATTATGAATGCTGCTCGTGTTGGTGATGGTAATCGTGGCGATGGTCGAGTATTCGTTATTCCCGTGAAGGAGTCTTATAACATTCGCTCTGGTGAAAAAGACTAAAATTATTTTGGTACAATTTTAATTGCGAAAGGGAAAATACGATGAGTTTAAAAACCAGTACATTTATCATGGCTCGCTCCGCCATTTTTAAGCATACAGCAGCACTTTCCGCAGGTTGGGGGGAAATAGAGCAGGCTGAAGATGGAACGGTTAGCTTTAGCACTCCACCCGCAACGCTTGAAACATTGCGAGTAGAGCCAGAGTTTAAAAAACGCTGGATGGGCGGAACCTGCGCCATGAACTTTAAATTTTCCCATCAATTAACCTGTTCTGACAGTGCAAAGCTGACATTTAAAGGAAGTCGAGGAGGGCATTTCACCGGCAGTATTAATGGTGCATTCAGTGCTAGCCTGTTGGATGCGCTGAATGCGGATACAAAACTTAAAGTGACGTTGCATTCTATCGACCTCGATAAATTAGTAATCGATGTTGGCGATCAACGCGTGGAGACTGTTTTGACGCCATACGGTGGTGGCTTGGCTTATCTCGTGATCCCTCCTATGCGAACGCTTATTCCACTTCCTCCAGAGCAGATTGCTCCTTTGGCCTGGGCGTTAGAAAGGATCGGAACAATTATTGATTCAGTAAAAGGTTAAAAAAACTTATTTGTTGAACACAAAAATAGTTGTTAGCACCCTTGATAAACTTAAGTTAAAAGCCTTTCTATGAGAATAGAGGGGCTTTTTTTTTGAGCTAAGGATTTAAAAAATAAATTACTCAGGTTGCTTTTTGTAAAAAGCTTAAAAGCACCACCACGCACACTTCATGCGACTGCGAAACTGCGTTTCGGTTCGCATTCATTAACAGAGGCGCTGCGAGCTACACGGAGAAAAGACTAAAACAATACGTTATAAGCTAATTATTACTTGTTTTGTGTTTTCCTCTTTTAACTCTGTGTCCTCTGTGGTGCATTTTTTAATGATTTTAATTCTTTTCTGTTTTACCTGAGTTAAGTGTATAAGCATATTTTGTTTTATAGACCTATTTCGAGCGAATACCCAACTGTTCGAAGACAATGATGAAGCTGAGATATCCAACACACCTAATCCTTGTGTCATAGATACGTCGAGCAGAATTCATGATAATTCTGCTATCGAATATGTGCGAGATGGATGTCGCAAAAATACAATACGCACCTGAATTCGAGTGATAGTATCGAAAGCAACTACTCATTGAACCCCCTGTAACTGGCACGACGATATGCAGGAAAACACGGGTATATGGGGGAGTCAAAAAGCTAAAAGTAAATGATATGGATATAGGTGATGAAATATTTATAACCCTAACCAGTTTTAGTCCCCATAACCGTTTTTTAATAAGGATAAGCATTATGCAACGCATTAATTATTCATCAGGCGCTCCGCTAGAAGAACTCGCAGGCTATTCACGTATGGTGAAGATTGGCAATCAGATCCATATCGGTGGTACTACTGCAGTTCAGCCTGACGGCACTGTTTTCGGTACGACACCTTACGAACAGGCTCACTATATTTTCGGAAAATTTATTGAGCTTCTCAAAAGAGCAGGCGCTGAGGCTAAAGATGTTTACAAGGTTAAGGCTTATATCACCGATATGGAGCAAGCCAAAGACGTTGCCGCTGCATACAGCGAATTTTTTAAAGAATTTCGTCCGCTGTTTACCATGGTTGAAACACCTAAACTAAATCGACCGAGTCAGTTTGTTGAAATTGAACTTGAAGCAATGCTTGGCTGCGAAGTCTAGACCAGATAAAAATACCAAAAGAACTAAAAAGGAGATCATTCTTGCTGGTTAAAATTATCCCTAACTACGTTGTAAGTCTTGAAGTGAGAACAACTATCTCCTGCAACTTACGCCTTATTAGTGTTAATTTTTCCTGCGCAATAATTGATCACTTAATTAATCCTTTTGGTATAACTGTGGTTGCGGATGGTGCGTCGTAGCTGTAAGGAGTTAAAGATGTTGAAAAGATTGCATGAAAATAGCCCAGATGCAGAATTGATGACCATCACCTTTGAAGGTGAGCAGTTGCAGGTTCCGGCCGGTGAAACTGTTTTAGCCTCAGTGATGGCGGCAGGGGCAAGGTACAATCGTACTTCGCCGATCAGCGGTTCGGAGCGCTCAGGATATTGTCAGATGGGCGTCTGCTTTGAGTGCCTGATGGAAATTGATGGCATTCCCAATCAACAGGCCTGTGCTATTCAGGTACGCGATGGCATGGTCGTTAATCGTCAGAACGGTAAGAAGGTGTTGGCAAATGGATAAAATCTATGACCTTATTATTATTGGTGCCGGACCTGGCGGACTTGCCGCTGCGGTTACAGCTCAAAGCCTGGGACTTAATGCCTTAGTCGTCGACGAGCAGCCGGAGCCAGGCGGGCAGATATATCGCTCGATGGAGCGTAGTCGCTCGGAAAATGCCGATGTGCTCGGCAAGGACTACTTCGCTGGAAAAAAACTTGTCGAGTCCTTTCGCGCCTCGGGTGTTACCTATATGCCGAACACCACTGTGCTAAATATCGCCAACGAATTCGATGTCGATCTGATATCTGCAGGGAAAACACTGCGAGTACACGGGCGCCGGATGCTGCTTACTATCGGTGCTGTAGAGCGGCCCGTGCCGATGAAAAACTGGACACTGCCTGGCGTGATGGGCGCGGCCGCTGCGGACATTCTATTCAAATCGGCTGATATGGTTCCGGATGAGCCGGTGGTTCTTGCGGGCAGCGGGCCGCTGCTGTTGCAGGCCGCCTGTCACTTGGTCGACAATGGGGTCAAAATTGCGGCGATGGTCGAAACAGCCAGTCTTAAGGATTACATCAAGGCAACTCCTTTTTTGCCAAAAGCGCTGCTTCGTTGTAGTTACCTTATTAAAGGCCTGCAGATGAGATTGAAGGTGAGAAGTGCCGGTGTGCCGCTCTACATTGGCTGTCGCGATCTAGAGGTTACCGGTCAAACACGAGCAGAAGGTTTACGCTTTACCTATCGTGGCAAGCAGATGAATATCGCAGCAAAATCGGTTTTATTGCATGAGGGGGTTGTTCCTAATCTGCGCTTGAGCCAAGCACTTAACTGTGAGCATGAATGGTACGAACCGCAGCGCTACTGGAAACCAGTGCTCGATCTATGGGGGCAGACCAGCGTAGAGAGCGTGTCGATTGCAGGTGATGCCGCAGGTATCGGAGGTGGTCCTATGGCAGCAGTCAGAGGCCACTTAGCAGCTATTGATAATGCCTACAAGCTGCACAAGATCAGTGAATCGGAACGTGACCGTTTAGCGGTAAAACACAAGAAAAACCTTGCTAAGGAAGAATGGATACGTCCCTTCCTTGATCATGTTTTTCCGCCTAATCGTCAGACCCTAAGCCCCACAGATGACGAGACTCTGGTCTGCCGCTGTGAAGAGATCACTGCCGGTCAGATCCGCGAAGCGATCGCTCAGGGTGCACGTCATCCTGCTCAGATCAAAGGCAAAACTCGAGCCGGAATGGGACCCTGCCAGGGGCGCATGTGTGCGGCAACTATCTCAGAAATAATCGCCGATAGCTGCTCAATCGATATCAAAGAGGTCGGTTCGCTGCGGATTCGGACGCCATTGAAACCCTTAAGTATTGAACAGTACGCCAATATGACGTTTGGTGATAAGGACTGACGCCATCCCAACTGCTCGAAAGTTGGAAGTCGCAGTTTGAAATACGCGGTAGCTGGGCTGGAATTATCAGCATCATTACAGAAGAGAGATACAATGAAGACAAATGCAGATGTTATCATCATAGGTGGCGGAATTATCGGTTGTTCGACCGCCTACTATCTGGCAAAAAAGGGAAAGTCGGTCATCGTTCTGGAAAAGAGTAAGGTGTTTGGCTATGGTGGATCCGGTCGCAACGGTGGTGGGGTGCGTCAGTCCGGTCGCGACAAACGCGAACTTCCTCTGGCCATGTACGGCGTAAAAAATCTCTGGCCGAACCTCTCTGAAGAGCTTGGGACGAATGTAGAATATTATCAGCACGGAAACCTGCGTCTGGGGAAAACAGACAAGCATATCGAAATCCTCAAGGGCTTGACTGCTACCGCCGTCGACCAAGGACTCGATGTTAGGATGATCAGCGGTGAAGAGGTCAGAGAGATTTGCCCGCATCTATCCGATGAAGTGATTGGTGCGAGTTGGTGTCCAACGGACGGCCATGCCAATCCGCTGCAGGCCACGCTGGCCTATCACAACAGAGCGCGCCAACTGGGTGTTTGCTTTTTGACTGGGCAGAATGTGCTGTCGCTGAAAATGGTGGCTGGCGAGTTGCGTCAGGTCGTGACCTCTGATGGCGTGTTCGAAGCGGACAGAATCATCCTAGCAGCGGGTTTTGATAGTCGACCGATCTCTCAGAGCGTCGGTGTTGATGTACCTATGAAGCCGATTGGACTGGACACACTGATCACCGATGCTCAGCCTCCCATGTTTTATCAGATGCTAGGCACAGCCATGGCCGATTTTTATGGCCACCAAACAACCCACGGTTCCTTTGTTTTCGGCGGTGGTTCGCCGAACAGCATTACCTCCACGGCAGAGCAGACTCCAATAGAAGGCACCTCGGCCACATGCCGTGGAATTCTTGGATACATCCCTGCTCTAAAACACGCGAAGGTAGTACGCAGTTGGGTCGGCATCATAGATATGTGCGAGGATAAGGTACCCGTTCTTAGCAAGGTAAAGGATGTTCCGGGGTTGATTTTAGGGTGCGGACTTTCTGGCCACGGCTTCGGGATCGCTCCCGCCGTGGGAACTGTTCTATCGGAGTTAGCCTGCGATGAAACACCTTCCATCGATATCAGTGGATTAGGGTATGAACGTTTTGCCGGTCGAACGTAAATCTCGGTATTGTCACTTAACTAAACCGTTCCCAATTATGCGATAATCTGTTGATGATAAATTCAAATATTTACTCAGGTTATCGTTATTCTGCACAAATCATCAGCCATACGTTTTTTCAAAAAAACTGTTAAAAGGCAACAAGGTATGGCATTAAAGGTTGTTGCCGATAAACTTAAAAGCTATTCACCGGCAAAAAGAATTAATCCCAAGTGTTGAACACTCTACAGTGCAATATGAAAATAACCGATGTGACCTATTACATCAGCCTACTCGGCAATAAGAAAAACAAATGCGGAAGTTCAAATCTTATGGGCAAGTTCAACGGTTTTTGAGTTGCCATGGAGTGGTGAATAACTTATTTCGATCGGGTCGTCATTTAGTCAAAGCTAACATTATCGCACTTTCCGCGATCGTTCCTTCGCTAAATGGAATAGTGCTAGTTGTGTCCAAAATTTAGATTGATATGTGTTTAACCTAATTTACTCGGATCAGCAGGATAAGTTGACAATACCGTGATTTATTCTAAGTCACTTCGTGCCCCGTTGCGAGCTAAAAACTTTTAATATTGTAGCCAATATTACTTAGCCAAAATACATAGGTTTAATTTATTTTTGGTGGATATAAAATTGTTGTGGTCAGAATGTTTGGCCACTCCGATGGAGAATTTTGGATTGTTTTTTATGGCTGTTTGTGCACTTTTATAATATGAGTTGTATACAATTGAGTGGCACCTAAAAGGTAATTACCACGGATATATTTTTTGGCTGTATGCACAAAGTAAAGATGCCTAATCAAAGCCGTATTTTTATTGATTTTATTAAGCAAAACTCACTTGTAATTCTGTCTGATTAAACGTTTGTTTAATATTTCGATAAGCTAACCCACTTGGATAACCACGTTGTTTTGTGTAGATTAAAGCGCGTTGGGTAATTGCCTCATCACTAATAGAGTTAGTAATAGCAAACTCTCTACGACCTTGAACCGATTTATTAACATAGCCTAATGTAATTAACTGTTTTGTTATTTCATCAGCGCAGGTTAAGACTGAAGAGGCTTTGACTATTTCACAACGTGCATAGTTATTTTCTTCAAATGAAACTCCTGCAGCGCGAAGGTTTGCATCATCACCAGGTATTTGCTGCGCACCAAATAATGGAACATCGGTTACCCTTGCTGTCGAGAAACTAGGTATAAACTCAGCCATATGCTCAATAGCTCGCTCAGTGCGAAGTTTAACTTCATCCAAAGACCATCCTTTATAAATTTTATCTAAAAAAGATTTGCCTAGCTTAGGTTGCGCACTGTTTTTGTCATTCGCAATAAGTCCTTTATCAAATAAGGTGATTTTTTCGGTCATACCGTGCAATTGTATTACGTTGTCTGGATAAGGTGTAAACTGTGCCATTCCATGAGGTGTGCCACGCTCACCGTGAAAAATAACTTCAGGCCAAAAGCCACCAGTTCCTTCCCATTGCGTTACATAAGCAGCCTTGAACTCGACAATACGTTGCTTGTGAAAACCTGCTGCGTCGTCTATTTCACCACTTTTAAAACCTGCGGCATTAATTATGTAATCAAAATATTCAACGGATTCTTGTTGGTTTTGCTCAAAAAACACTTTCCAACCTTTATCTTCTATGTGCGTTAACTGATTAACTTTAGTCTTCAGCAGGATTTTGCTTTTCGGATTCTTTTCTAATGATAATACGGCACTTGCACCCAATCGGAATACATTCCAACCAAATTCTTGCACCAGTACTAATGGAAATTTAAGGGTTGATAAATCAACATGCTTAGCAATCGGAATCATCCACTCTTCTGATGTACTAGGTACTGCGACTTCATCGAGCTTTGCTAATTTTTGCATCTCTTCTAATTCAAATAAACGATAATAATCTTGCGGCGCGCCTAGCACTTCATTATTAGCATCTTGCTGAATGAGTTGTTCATATTCCTGTGTTAGCATTTTTAAACGAGGTAATAATGCAAGCGCATCCCCACTGTCTCTTTTAGGTACAGCAATGACTGTCGGACGGTAATCAATAGAGTCAGGAAATAAACGCAGCGTTTCAATAGACTCTTTTAGTAAGGTGACACATTGGCTATCGGATATTTCACGATATAAGTTACCACCAGCATGCAAATGACAGATAGGAGGACCATTGACTAAGCTTGTTCCTTTTTCAAACAAGCTGACTTCAAGTCCTATTTCACTTAAGTATAAAGCAACAGAAGCCCCTGCTATACCACCACCTATAATTGCGATTTTTTTACTTTTTTGTGAATTTACCATAATGTTATTTATCTGCCCTACTAAAATTCATTGTTGATTTAGTTAATCTTCTATTAATTCATTTTCATTGGTTGGCGCAAAAGGGGCAATGATGTTACATATTGTGTAGTTTGCGACTCTAATTCATATAAATTATAGATACTTAACTTATACGGTGAGAATGTAAAATTAGTTCATTTATTTGTGCATTATCTCAATTATTAATGCAAGCAGCAAATCCAAGGTCAGATTCAGCAATTATTACTCAGGTGACTCTACTTCCAAAAGAAAACAGTTTGGCTTTGGCATATTGAGTAGTTCCGAGTTTGTGGGGACAATGCATCGCAACGGAAATGTGCAAATCATTGCAATTTCACATACAAAGAACTGGTTACAGAGACACTGTGTGGGCTGGTGTTCATTCTTGGAATGCTCGAAGATCTTCTGTGTTGAAAAAGCTTGGCTTTAAAGAAATAGAATCTAGCGTCGAAAGAGCATAGTACCTGTTAGAAAGAGATTTAAAACTAAATCGTATCATCAGGTAAATAGAGTAAAAGTTCTAAGGCGCGTCCATATATGCCCCTAAGCGCCTTGGATAGTGAAAATTTAAACTATAGTCACACTCGATTTTACCGAAAGCGAGCATAGTAGTGTCCAAGTGAATTTGGCCACTGTTATTGTCCTTGTGTTCGCGATCAAACCGATAAATTCAGAGCATACCGTACTCGAACACTTTGATGTACAGGATTCATTTATATTTCTGGGATTGGTGGTCTTATTGATCCTCCGCGATCTGAGGCAATACAAGCTACCGCCGCGTGCCACCGTGCGGGTATTGATGTGAAAATGATCACCGGTGATCATGCAGGGACTGCAGAAACTATCGGTAAACCGCTTGGTGTGTGGCATGGTGATAATGTGTTAACTGGGGCTGAGCTGGATAAACTGGATGATGCGGCACTCGAATCAATAATAAGCCACACGGGTATATTTGCTAGCACCAGTCCCGAACATAAATTACGTCTGGTGATGGCACTTCAGGCAAACAACATGACTGTTGCCATGACCGGTGACGGTGTTAATGATGCCCCTGCGTTGAAACGTGCCGATGTCGGTATTGCCAT
>NZ_JBLIED010000059.1:0-17059 GCF_047632955.1 Psychromonas sp.
GCACCAGTCCCGAACATAAATTACGTCTGGTGATGGCACTTCAGGCAAACAACATGACTGTTGCCATGACCGGTGACGGTGTTAATGATGCCCCTGCGTTGAAACGTGCCGATGTCGGTATTGCCATGGGTAAAAACGGCAGCGAAGCTGCAAAGGAGGCCTCCGATATTGTATTGGCCGACGATAATTTTGCTTTCATCGTCGCCGTTAAAGAGGGAAGACAGTATATGACAATATAAAAAAGGTCATCAGCTGGACACTGCCAACCAATGCCGGTGAGGCCATGACGATCATACTTGCCTGGCTGTGTTTGAGCTAATTGTATCGGTTCGATAAATTGGCAACCTCTTTCATCGTATCGGTGATAGAAAATCATCAGGCTTCAGGGTCATCACTGACGAATTGATTGCTTGGAGTACAGTTTCGGAAGTATTGCCAATCAGCAACCCTGGGATTCCGGAACGCCCGATAGTCCCCATAACAACAATATCAATCCCGTTCCTGTTAACATACTCGGGAATGAGTGTTTTGGGCTGCCCTTTGATTAAATGTTGATCAATACTTAACCCTTTATATTCGTTAACCAAAACGTCGAGGATTTTTTTATATTCATGCTCTTCGTTTTTCATCAAGCCTTCTAATTCTTCAGATGAAATCTTTGTGTATAGACCTGATCTTAGTGCTCGCTCTCCATATAACTGCCAGCATGAAAACACGGTCATTTTAGCGTTTTTAAACTGGCTCAAGGACGTTGCTATATCCATTATCATACGGTTTTGGGCACGCCCTTGTGGATACTGTTCCATTGATAAATCTACTGCGGCTAAAATTCTTTTTACTTTATTCGTTGGTGTTGCCCTGATTAACCATACTGGCCTTGGGCATTTACGCATGATATGGAAATCATTACTATCAAAGTTTTGTTCACTGGGATTGGATACTTTGATCAATAAATCATTATTGTTGACGATGACTGCCTTGACAATTTCAATGAAATTTTTACCGATGGATACTTGAGCCGATATTTCCACATCTTTGCTTTGTAACGCTTGCGCCACTTTAGTCAGTTGTTCGAGCCGCTGTCCTGCAATATTTTCAGTCAACTCTTTTGAGCTGAGCATATTAGTATACCGGCTTAGGATATTACCCAATGGCTCTACTACATCAAACAGTATTACTTTTGCCCCACTTTGTTTAGCTAATTCGATACCCTGTAAAACCGCGATATCAACTTCAGGGTTGCTTTGCTGGTTCACTTTTATCAGTATATTTTTAAAATTTTTCATTGGGTTGTCTCCTAAAGGTTCATAACCTGTAATGGGTTAGCTTACAAAGGTGTAAAAAAGAAGGGCTAGAACAATGATCATGACAGAGCCGGGAGTGCCTGCTAATAAACGCTTTCGTGAGTAGCTAAACAAGGCTTGTGATCTAACAAATATACGGCAAAAGAACATGCTTATTCCCTCTGCAATGGTGTTTATGAAAAGTCTAATTTTTCGTTCAAATTTCTGCAATAATAGTGATATTTTTTGATAGAGCACTAAAATATCACCGGCTGCAGGCGGTACTATGCCTGCCCTAAATTCTGAACTGGCAACTAATAACATGAGTCCAATAACCCCTGGCCATAATGCAGACCAGCTTACTGTTGATGAGACACTTAGTTGAATTTTAAATTCGAATGCGGGGGTAATATATAGGTAAGCTACAGATAGTATCGCTGAAAGCAGAGTCGGTAATATAAGCCCCCATCGTGGCGACGCATTTGACGTGTCTTGTATCGCCGGCTGTCGCATTAATTGGATAAAACGTCCCATTAACAACGATGTACCTATTGCGCTCAAAACCAATAATGTGGAGAACAGTGGCCAGCTGGAAGTCGCACTTTTGAGTGCCGATTTAGCGAATGCTCCGCTGGTTAACGGCAATCCTATCAAGGACACTGCTGGAATGAGTACAAGCAACCACAGAAAGGGTTTCAATCTCGACTTTTTTTGTAGTTCGCTACTCAGTCCCACACTGAAAAACAAGGTCGCTTTGGCAAAAGCATGGTGCATCGCAAAAAATAAAATGGCCGGTAATACCAACTCCCAACTGCTAGGAAATGCCAAAGCAAAGCCAATGCTGGCGCTAATAATCCCAAGCTGACTGACGGTCGAATAGGCTAATACGGTCTTTGCGTTATTTTGGAAAACGCCATATGCAGCCGCAAGGAATACAGCCATAAATCCTAAAACCATCATTGGCTGCGCTAAGAGCATAATAGATTTGTCACCTAGCGGTAGAAAGCGTATCCAGCCTAGCAGGCCAACTTTAACCATTACTGCGCTGAGTAACGCACTCGCAGGAACGGGGGCGACCGGATGTGCCTTGGGAAGCCATACATGCAAGGTAGCAAGGCCTGCTTTAACACCAAAACCGATGAGCAGAAACGCTGCTACCCAAGTGACATCTCCTTCGCTTCCACCATATTGCAAAGAGTAAGTTTGTCCAGCCAAGCCAATAAATAAAACAATCTCTCCAAACACTACCCATTTGATATACGTGGAGGCAGCTGATATAGCTTCATCGCTATTTGAATGAAGTATCAGTGGATAGGCACTGAAACTCATTAGGGCAAAAAATGCGATGAATGAAGACATTTCTTGAGACAATACAACACCCAAATTAGCAAGCATTGTGAGCAGAAAAAACAGGTAAAATCTGTTCCGTTTATTATCTCTCGCTAAATAAGATCGGGCATAGAAAGCCGCAATAAACCAAAGTAAAGCGGTCAATGTTAGAAAAGCTTGAACAGTAATATTTCCGCCACCTAATAACAGGGCTGCTACCAGAGCCGGAAGTGGGGCAAGTGGTACAAGTTCAATAACTAAGGGTCTTAAATTTTTAATCGCCATCATGGCGAGCAACAGAGTTGGTAATATTAACACCCATAAAGAATCCGTACTGTAGTTGAGTGCCATAGCGGAAAGGTCTGGAAGGACTGCTTGGTATTCCCGTGTTGTGATTAAAGTCGACCAAGAAAGGGGACTGGCGGAGGCAGATGCAAATAGCCCGATGAGCAGGGAACAAAACGCTGTTACCAAAGGAGGTAGAAGTAACATCCAGTGCGTTTCAAACTTCAAACTAAGTTGTTCGTTTGGCCAAGGTGAATCCTGCTCCTTGAACCAAACTGCATTTATAATCGGCAAAAAATAGGCCGCATTCAGCATGCTGCTTATTGCCAGCACACCCAGAACCCAATACTCCTGAGCTTCCAGGGCTCCGACCCCAAGATACCATTTTGAAACAAACCCCGCGACGGGAGGTACCCCAATCATACCAAATGCAGCAATGGTGAACGCTCCCATCGTCAGTGGCATGCGCTTACCGACCCCATTCATTTGGCTTACTTTATGAATGCCTAGGGTTTCTGCGATGTTGCCAGCGCAGAAAAATAGAGTGATTTTCATCAATCCTTGATGAACTAAGTGTACCAGACCTCCGATGGTCGCTATTGGTCCCGATATTGCTATACCTAGCACGATGTATGACACTTGACTCACTGTTGAGTAGGCTAAACGTTTTTTTAAATCATCCTGGCTCAATGCGCGAATAGATCCATAGATAATAGTGAATCCTGCAATCGCCGCAAGGAATATGGTAAGGCCTAAGTCCTGCGCAAATTCAACGCCATAGATATCGTAGACAACCCGCACAATACCAAACGCGCCCGCTTTCACTACCGCAACTGCATGCAGTAATGAGCTTACTGGCGCTGGAGCCGCCATCGAGACGGGCAACCAACCATGTAGCGGAAACAGCGCTGCTTTGACGCCGAGACCCGCTATCAGTAATACAAAGATTATCTGCAGATGCGTTCTATCAAGATGGGGCATTCCAGCCAATACGCCTGCCGTAGTGAAATCGAGAGCGCCGGCAATTGTTTTTAGCCAAACGATGCCCGCCAGCAGTAATGCGCCACCTAACATGGTATAAATAAGGTAAGTACGTGCAGCTTTGATTGATGCAGTATTGCCTTTGTGAGCAATCAGCGGATAGGTGGTGAGGGTCAGTAGTTCGTAAAAGAGAAGAAACGTAAGCAAATTGCCCGCTAGGGCTAAGCCAATGGTCGCGCCAACAGATAAGCTAAAGAAAGCAAAGAAGCGACTTAAGTGAGCTGAATTTTTAAAATAACCTATCGCATAAATAGTGGTAAATAACCATAGGAAACCCGACAGGCTTACAAATAGAAGCGAAAGTGTGTCCGCGTGCAGCACAATATCAATATTCGGCAACAAGGGGAGGCGAGTCTCAAAATATAAGCTATTGCTGACGCCTGTAAGAAGCAAAGCAATAAGGCTTAAGGTAATCAATGCGCCTGCTATATTAAAAGTGCGGCGTAGTGAATACTTATGCTCAGGTGTTGCCATTATCGCAAAGCCCGCTAGAAATGGCCCTAATACAATCAACGCTGGTAGTAGCGAACTCAGGTTCATATGCCACTTACCTTCAATGTTGGTTGAGCCATATTGATAATAAACTCAGCGTTTAAACCCAAGGCCAATGTAATGAGCGCCAGAACAAGTGCTGCTGTTGTCAGCATCCTGGAGGGGTGTTTTTGTGCAACGAATTGAGTAGTGCCAGTATTAAAGGGCTTATTAGAAAATGCCAAATTCAGTATCTTAAACAGATACATTGCCGCGATAAGTCCACCAGAGAGCACGACTATTACCCACCACCATTGACCACTCTCGATAGACGCCGTAAGAAGTAGCCATTTCGCAATAAAACCGGCGCTTGGCGGTAGTCCAATCAAACTAACGCCCGCGATCGCAAACACCAATACATTAAGAGGTTCACGGGTCGCAATTCCCTTGAGTTGAGCAATATCACCAGAGCCCTGTGACAAAATCAGATTACCTGCCGATAAAAACATTGCTGCTTTGGCACAGGCATGCGCCACAATAAAATAGACTGCAGCCTGAAATGCCGAACCGGAAAACGAATTGCTGTTTGTAGTTTGTCCGCTTAAGGGAAACAATAAGAAGATGTAACCGAGTTGCGCGACCGTCGAGTATGCAATCAATACTTTTAACTGCGTGGCGCGAAACGCTTTCCAAGAGCCATAAATAATTGCTGCACCACCTAAGCATCCTAAAAGCTGAGATGCAGCAAAAGTTGTAGATTCATTTAACACCTCAAACCAGAATTTGATCAATACATACAGTGAAGCTTTAACCACTAACGCCGAAAGTATCGCGCTTACTGGTGTAGGTGCATTTGCGTGAGCTGGAGGTAACCAGAAGTGCAGTGGGAACAAGGCTATTTTGAGCAGAAGTCCAATTGTAATAAGTATCATCGCAACTTGATCTGGGAATTCGTTGCTGGAACTTGTCGCGATCTGGGTAAGATCCAGCGTACCATGGCTACGGTAAAGAATAACGATCGCCATCAAGTAGAAAAGCGAACCGAGTAAACCAACCAGCAGATATCTGAGCGCCGCTTCCAAAGCCGCTCGTGTTGATTGAAGAGCGACCAACGCTGCTGCTGACAGCCCTATAATTTCAAGAGATACGTAGATATTAAAAGCATCTGCAGAGACAAATAGCGCATTTAGCCCTGATATCAATAACCACCACAACGGCCAAAATCGCAGACTCTTAGCATCATCTTCGTAATATACCGCGCTGTAGATTGTTAATATGAGGGTAAGCAGTCCGGTTAGACTAATCATTACAATCGAAAATCCATCGACTACCAGATCAATACCCAGTGGTGCTCCCCATGCACCGATTTCATAACGTTCACTCTGGTAAGCGTTTTCGTTTAAAAACAGAACAGTCGTCATTGCCACTGTCAGAAATTGCGCACAGGCAAAACCAACATTGGTGAGCCCTTGCACTATGTTTCGACTGAGGATAAACCCTAACAAAGCGGCTATTAATGGCAAAAATACAATCAGAGGTAGCAACAGTGATGAATTAAGATTGTCCATCTCTATAATTTATCCCGCTTAGGTTTGCCCATTTCATGCAATCGAACCATTAGGTTTAACGCCAACGCAGTTCCCGCTGCTGCGATCACAATGCCAGTTAATACCATCGCGTGGGGCACGGGGTCGACCACGGATTCACTTTGCTTAGCCAAGGCAATCAAGAGCATAAATATTCCAACTCCCATGACGTTCAAGGCTAATACTTTTCGCATGATGTGACTGGCAAGGACTATCCCAAGCAAACCAATAGCAAATAGACCAACACCGGTAATACTGTAAAGCAATGCGGAGTTCATGGCGCTTTCCTGTGGGTGTTTGCAAGTTCATAAAAACAAGGTTCGATAAGGCTGCTATAGAGTGAAGCGAGAGCTATAGCAATCGATACTGTGGCACACCCCTCAATTAGAAGGATAAATAAGCCCGCATAATTTAGAGGGTAATTAAGCAAATTCCCTTCAAACCAAATTAGTGCTAAAGCGACTACGACAAACACGACCAAACCTACTACTAACAAGTATCGAGCAATGATTGACGTATAGTTAATGCGATATGTGCCAGTTTGAAACATAAGCACACAAGCACCCGCCAATAAAGCGCCGGCTTGAAATGCGCCACCGGGCTGACTCGCACCCGCCCAGAGAAGATACCCAGAAAAGATCAATAACGCCGGAGAAATCCAGCGTTGCAACGCTAGAATTACCAGGTTGTGCTCCGATTCAACTGTTCGCTGCACGGCAGGGAGTTGATGGTCATGGCTAGGTAGAACGGCAATCACCGCAATCAATAATACTGCGAGTTCAAGCAAGGTATCGTATGCGCGAAAATTGAGTAGCACTGCGGTTACAGCATTGGTTACGCCGCTTAAATTGATATTGTCATCAATGAAAGGCTGTACCCCTCCGTAGTGAACCTCGTGGTTAAGCAACATTAATATCAGAAAACACAAAAGTGCTACAACCGACAATCCAGTAATTAGTGGTGATGCTTTTGGGTCGATGACGGCCCCATTATATTCAAGATCTATTTTGTTAAACATGCTATTTGTCCTCCTGATTACAGCCCTCAACATGAACAGAACTTGGATCAACTTCTTGGGTGAGCGGTCTGATGCGATTCCATGCAGCCAACAAAATAGCGCCTGTTAAACCTGCACCAATTGCCGCTTCGGCAATTGCCACGTCGTATGCGCCCAGTTGCCCCCATGCAATAGTGGCCAAAAGACCTAAACATACAAAAAAAACGATACAACGAAATAGTGACGCAGAGAAAATACTCATCCAGGCAAGAACTAGGCAGCTGAGGATCAGAAATAAATCCAAGGCAATCTCAAGGCTCATCGTTTACTCTCCTTCATTTTTAGGTGTCGATTTTGATTCACTGCTTCCCGATTTACACTGCAGAGCTTGGGACGCAATCAAATAGGTACAGGCTGCACTGGAAAAAATAACTAACCCCCAAATGAGCACTAGTTTAAATAAATCAAGTAAAGAAGAGAGCTGAGGTATCAGTCCAATTACGATTAATCCCAGCCCAAGATTATCAGCCTTAGTCAAAGCATGAAGACGGCTGAGCATATCCGGAAACCGTATTAAACCAACCGTACCCGCGAGGAAGAAAAACAGTCCTGCCCCACAAAATATCAAGCTAAACCATTCACTCGTAGTCATTGATTATTCCTTCTAAGTTGTGTGAAAATAACGACCGTTATTGAGGTAAGGAGGGCGAGCACCAGCGCGACGTCTAAAAGGTAAGGTTGGCTCTTAATGACCGATAAAATAGCTAGCATTGCTACGCCAATAGTACTAACTAATTGTGTTGATAAGAGGCAATCGGCATAACTTGCCGCACGCAATATATATAGTAAGCTGAGTAGTAGTAGAACAGCCAAGGCAAGAACAATTATTATTAGGTAGGTATTCATGAGTCCCTCTTATCGACTAATGGTTGATTTGTACTCCCTAATAACTTACTAACCCAGGCATAGCAGTTATCTATTTCAGCTCGATTGAACGAATTAAGGTCTAATACATGTATGCTAATTTCACGGCCCTCCTGGTGGGCACTGACAGTGCCGGGTAGTAAACTAAGCACTTGCATGAAGGTGAAAATATGTGATTCATTTACTATTTCTATTTGGTACTTGATCACGCCTGGTGAGAGTTTTTGTTTGGGTCTTAAAGCTAATATTGCGGTATCCAAGCCACCACGTAAGGACTGTATAAAGAAATAACAAAAAAATGAAAATAGTTTTGTTGGATTTATTTGCCTTCGCCCTGTTTGTTGCTGTTGGGGCGCAAGATAGAGACTGAGTGAACTGGCCATAATAATAAACACAACCCCTACCGACCATGAGCTAGGTTGCCATCCGGTAAGCAATATCCAAATAATGCTGAATAGAGTGAAGCGCGCCCAAAACCTCAGACTATAGAATGAGTGAATTAGGTTCGAATATCTTTCAGTTAGGGGCGGAGGATTTTGTTTAAAATAAGTCATTTTTTATTTAGCTCCTGATGTTAAATTCAGGTTATTCCCTGAGAATAGAATGCTAATAAGATGCTGTCAACTTAACAAATACCCCACAAGTCTCCCTACTATTAGTCAACAAAAAAACTTATATATCTGTCAATTACCATTTCTATGAACTGGTTGACAGAGATTTAGCTTGTTTTTTTCCCGCTCAATTGTCTATACGAATGGAAGAGATAAAAATGATTAACTTGAATTAATAAGTCACAGTAACCGGAAAATAGGGATAAAGGAGATAAGAAGCTTTTAGAAAAATTTATCGGTGCAGGGTATTGTCAACTTAACAACCGATCCATCATTTATGCGATAATCTGACGATGAATAACTCTAATATCAATGAAGGTTATCGTTATCCTGCACAAGTCATCAGCCATGCAGTGTGGCTAATACCAAAAGAACTAAAAAGGTGATCAACCTTGCTGGTTAAAATTATCCCTAACTGCATTGTGAATTTTATTCAGGAAATCCTGTTCTTCACCACTTTGTGGTCAGCTAAAACTGTTCAAAATCATTCCTTACAATTTTTGTGAAGTGAGAATAATGATCGAATGCAAGTCACGCCTTGTTAGTGCTAATTTTTCCTTCGCCCCCTGATCACTTCATTAATTCTTTTGGTATTAGGATGTGGTACTAAATAATGTACTACTTAAAGTGCTAGATGTCACTGAACGCGGATGGAATGCTATAGACATAAAAAAACCCGCAAACCAGTTGGTGACTGGTGTTGCGGGTCTTAGTCGGTCCTTGTCGGACCTATAGGTGGTGGGATGGGGTAACTCGAACTGGGTTCGTAATTAACTGAATTTTAAGGTTAAATCTCGGTTTGAATTTTGCGTGGAATACCTTATGGAATACCATAGGTTTTTTTAGGGCAGAAATAGTTAGTTTTCAACCATTATCATTGAAATCAAATTCGCGGTTCTGTTTCTGTGACGTGGCTAAATTAGGCTAAGTTATATTTCCCCTTTAACTTGAGGTTTTTGTAAGACGGTTTATGCTTATTTACGAGTTAGGAAGCTGTCTCACTTTCGCCCCCATTGCGACTTACAAATTTGAGTGCTATTCGGATCAGATCTTTAATCGTCTTGAGTCTGTGGATGTGATCTAATTTCTTAAAATTCAAAATTAAAGACCTGGCCCCCGCTCATTACTGGCAGCGAGGCGGGGATCAATGTCTTCAATTACTTTACTGTTCTACAGCGAGACAAAGAAAAAGTAAAAGCCAATCCAGAAAATTACCTGCCATGGAATTATCTCGAAAATAGTGAGTTAATATCTGATTTACCTTCTTAAATACACTGATTTAGGCTAATGGCCCAAGTCAAACTATGCTGCCGTAAGCTCACTGTTTAACAAACAACGAGTTGGACCTCCCGAGTTCCGTGTAAAAGACATCACCACATGCACAAGGTCTATGACTGCGAAGAGCCGATAAATGACTAGCGATTACCTGACAGGTTTTGTGTCAATTTATCGTATTGCCTTCCCCTTCAGCCAACAAGGTCAGCACTCTTAATTATTATTTCGCAGCTCGATACTCGGCCTATGGCTTCCCCTGTCAACGCTTAACTCTGCACCTTACGATACAAAGCCCATGACTAGGGGGTTCGGCGGTTCACTAACCTTACCGAACTGAGGAATTTCACCTCTAATCTAATACCGATTTATCTCGGCGCACTGGCTGTCCTCAATTACTTTGCAACCGTCCAGCATACAAAGTTGAACCTATAAAGTGGGAAGGTCAGTTTAATAGAGGGAATAAGCGGAAAAGTCGAGTGATTTCAGTGGGAGCCATGTTTTTTCTTGAAATAAAAGAGCAATACTCACTAGTGAAATTCAGGTAATATAAACGATTATCAATGCAAATAAAAATGGCTAAGTGGTTTATCATATGGATGCAGAACTACAAGAGATACAGGGCTTTCTTTCTCAATACCCCCCCTTTAACGAGTTACCTGAAGAGGTGATTGAGGATGTAACAAAACAGGTCGAGATCGCCTATTTCCGAAAAGATACGCCCATTATTCATTTTGGTGATTACATTAACGATCTTTATGTGATTCGCAGCGGTGTCGTCGAGATCCATCGTCGCAACGGGGAGCTGTATAATCGCCTGGATGAGGGGGACGTATTTGGTCAGCTAGGATTAATGACCAATAGTAAGGTTCGTTTTCCTGCCAAAGCGATTGAAGATACACTGCTCTACTGCATTCCTCAGAAAATCTTTCAACAACTCTACGATGGATACGATACCTTTGCCGATTTTGTTGAGGTAGAGCATCACGCACGACTACGTCAGACACTTTCGACGACCAATGATGCCAATGACTTGACGACTTCAAAGGTCACTACACTTATCAACCGGAATCCGGTCAGTATCGGTAAAACGGAAACCATCCAGGCTGCTGCACAAAAAATGGCAGAAGAGGGCGTTTCTGTACTGCTCGTTATGGATTCACAAACAGATGCTAAGGATGAAGATAGTAGTCCGATAGTGGGTATTATCAGCGATCGGGATCTCTGTACCCGAGTGCTTGCAACAAGCCTTTCTCCATTGGATGAAATAGGCAGCGTCATGACCTTAGAGATTATCTCACTGGATCACAACGCCTATGTGTTCGAGGCGATGTTGGCCATGCTTCGAGCCAATATCCACCATCTGATTATTATCAAAAAACGTCTGCCAATAGGGGTATTGGAGTCGGCTGATATTGTCCGCTATGAATCTCAAAACTCCCTGCTACTGGTTAACAGCATCTTTATGCAAAATTCAGTCGAAGAGTTGCAGGCTATTTCCCTACAAGTTCGTGACAGCTTTGTGCGGATGGTCAATGAAGATGCCAACTCGCATATGGTTGGCAGTGCGATGTCGGTTATCGGCCGTAGCTTTAAACAGCGTATTCTGGAACTGGCGGAGGAGCAGCTTGGAGAACCACCTATCCCTTATTGTTTTCTGGCACTTGGCTCGATGGCCAGAGATGAACAGTTGCTGGTCACCGATCAGGACAATGCGATTATCTTAGATAACAGTTATGATCAGGATAAACACGGCCAATATTTTGCTGATCTTGCGAAGTTTGTTTGTGATGCGCTAAATAAATGCGGTTACGCCTATTGTACAGGCGATATCATGGCCACCAACCCCACTTGGCGTAAGACCCGTAGCGAATGGGAGGCCTGTTTTACCGATTGGATAGATAACCCTAACCCGGAAGCACTGCTAAACAGCTCCATCTTCTTCGATCTTGATAGCGTGTATGGTCGCCTAAAATGGGCTGAGCACCTCAATAGCTTTATCGTACGCAGGGCGCGTAAAAATAACCTTTTTCTCGCCTGCCTTGCCCGCAATGCGCTTACCCGCAAGCCTCCTCTGGGATTTTTCCAAGGCTTTGTAATGGAAAAAGATGGTCAGCAGAAAAACACCATTAATCTCAAAAGGCGCGGTACAGCACCACTTGCCGATCTCATTCGTGTTCATGCTCTTTCAGTCGGATCGCGTTCACAAAACTCTTTTGAGCGCCTTGATGATATTGAAGAAGCAGGAATACTGCCAAAAGGAAGAGCTCAGGATTTACGCGATGCGATGGAGTTTATCTCTATGGTACGTACTCGCCATCAGGCGATTGACGTAGAAAACAGTATCGAACCCGATAATAATATCGAACCAGAAAATATCTCTTATTTTGAACGCCGTAATCTCAAAGATGCATTCCAAGTCCTGAGTTACGCACAAAATTTACTTAAACTGCGCTATCATGCTACCAATAAGTTTGCTTAACTATGATTTTACGAAAATTATTTAATCTTGGCCGCAACAGCGACTGGACCAATTTTTATCAAAAACAGAGCCACCAGTCCAACAATATGCTACTGCAAAATTTCTATAAGCGCGGTGTGACAGCGCCCGATCTGCCGATAGCTAAGGTGAAATTTGTCGCGCTGGATTTTGAGACCACAGGTCTGGATGCAAAAAAAGATGATATCGTCAGTATCGGTCTCGTCCCATTCGATCTGAAGCGAATCTACCTGAATCAAGCCAAGCAGTGGCTTATCAATCCCAATCTGCCACTGGAAAAAGAATCCGTTATTATTCACGGTATTACGCATAGTGATATTGTTGATGCACCGGATCTCATGCGCATATTGGAGGAGGTGCTGCAAGCTCTGGCTGAATGTACGGTCGTCGTTCATTACCGAAAGATTGAGAGGGAGTTTTTTGATATGGCCCTTAAAGAGCGTATTGGTGAAGGTATTAGATTCCCACTGGTGGATACACTTGCGATAGAATCTTATCTGCAAGCCAAAGAAACCAGTCGTTTTATTAACAGGTTAAAAGGCGCTAAGCCTGGATCAGTTCGATTGGGCTCTTGCCGTCAAAGGTATGGCCTTCCGGCCTATACTCCTCACCATGCACTGACTGATGCGATAGCAACCGCTGAGTTACTACAGGCGCAAATTGCTTACCACTACTCGCCCGATACACCCATAGGTCATCTTTGGAAATAATAATACTGGCAGCTATACAAGCTGTTTCAAATCCACTATTTCCCATAAATTAAAAGAGCTCAATATTAAAAAATATTGAGCTCATTGGCTATATTTTACTCCCTTATTAAATCAGGGAATAAAATTCAAAAACGCTTAATCAAATTCGACTAGGTTCAGTTTAAACTCGTCAAACTGATCGATGACCGATTGTTCAGGTGCAGCAGTGGCTAAACTGGTAATGATAATGGCACTTGTTGCCAAAATGATCCCTGGAATAATTTCATAAATATCGTATATTCCGCCCTCTAACTGCTTCCATACAACAATGGTAATACCACCAACAATAATACCGGCTAATGCACCATTGCGATTCATGCGCTTCCAGTACAGGCTCAACATTAGAGCGGGACCAAATGCAGCGCCGAATCCGGCCCAGGCATAAGAAACCAGCGTTAATACCGAGCTATCAGGCGACAGCGCTAACCATAATGCAATTAAAGATAAAACGATCACGCCTAAACGGCCAACCATCATCACCTCTGCAGATGATGCATCTTTACGGATCAACTGTTTATAAAAATCTTCAGCTAAAGCAGATGAAGAAACCAGAAGTTGAGAATCGGCAGTACTCATAATAGCCGCTAAAATAGCCGCCAATAAAATACCCGCAATCACAGGATGGAATACTACATTGACCAATATCATAAAGATCTTCTCACCATCTATTATTCCAATAGATAGGTCACCATGAACATACAACAGCCCCACAAGGCCAACCAAAACCGAACCAAACATGGCTAAAATAGTCCAACTTACGGCAATACGGCGTGCCGTTATTAAGTCTTTATTGGTACGTGTTGCCTGAAAACGGGCTAAAATATGCGGCTGACCAAAATAACCCAACCCCCAAGCCAGAAGTGACACTATCGCTATCCAGGAAAGTGGTTGTCCGTCAATACCGTTCCATATGGTTAACAGCTCGGGATTGATTGCCGCTAAGTCAGTTGCTACCTGTCCAAATCCACCTTGCATAGCGGAAAGAGGTACTATCAGCAGTGCTGCCGACATCAGTAACCCCTGCACCATATCGGTCCAGGAAACAGCTAAAAAACCACCAAATAAGGTATATGAAACAACACAGATAGTGCCGACAATAACCGCAATGGTATAGTCTAAGCCAAATACCGTGGCAAATAGCTTACCCCCAGCCACTAAACCTGCGCTGGTGTAGAAAAGGAAGAAGACCAAGATAAAAAAGGCGGCAATCGTCTGCACCAATTTTGATTTATCATTAAAGCGGCGGGAAAGAAAATCAGGTAAAGTCAATGAGTTATCAGTTGTAATACTGTAAGTACGCAGACGTTTTGCAGCAAAAGACCAGTTCGCCCAAGTACCAATCAATAAACCCGCAGCAAGCCATAGCGATTGCATACCGGCAGCATAGGCAAAACCGGGTAAGCCGAGTAGTAACCAACCACTCATGTCTGATGCACCTGCCGATAAAGCGGCTGGCCATGGCCCAAGCGTTCTGCCACCGAGAAAGTAATCAGAAGAGTTATTCGTTCGCATATAGGCGTAGTAGCCGATAAACAGCATCAGTGCTAAATACACAATAAACGTTGCTGTGATAGCAAAGTTGTTTTCGATCATAAGATCATCCTTGTTAGTGAGTTAAAAAGTATTTTAAACTAGAACAGATATGTGCTAATTTAAAATAATCTGAATGGATACTGCAGAATCAGTGAGTTACTCTTGGGTCAATGTTTGATAACTTAATCAAACTAGGTAACCAAGGTTTCCATAAGAAATTTCGCTGATATTAGTGAGAAATTGACCGCATCTTTAAAAAAACTCCCACATTTTATCAATTTTAGCGTTAAAAAGCCACCTTCATAGAAGGTGCGGTGATTAGGGGCACGGCCAGATCATTATAAATTTAGATGTAAATTGAACTTTTTCGCAAAGTGATGATCAGATCAGTACATAATTCAATTTTAGGTACTTGGCATGAGCACTACTTTCTTAAAACACTTTGATTATATTACTGATCCTAGGATTGAACGCTGTAAAAAACATAACCTCTTAGATATTCTCCTTCTTGCAATCAGCGCTGTACTTTCAGGCGCTGAAGGCTGGGAAGATATTGAAGATTTCGGACATTTAAAACTAGATTGGCTTCATCAATATCGCCCTTTTGAAGCAAGTATCCCTAAGCACGATACGATTGCGCGTGTTATTTGTCGCTTAAATCGAAACGGCTTTTCAATCATGGATATCGTCCCTCGTTGAAATCACTGGATGTGATGTTATTGCTATTGATGGAAAGACAGCACGTCGTTTATTTTCAACGAAAGAACGTAAAAATGCACTTCATACCGTTAGCGCTTGGAGTTGCCAGCACCAATTAGTTTTAGGGCAAACCGCAGTCGATGCAAAGACAAATGAAATTACTGCGATTCCAGAACTTTTAACGATGTTAGATATCGAAAACAGTATTATTACGCTCGATGCTATGGGATGCCAGCAGAACTAGAGGCTTGGTGGTATAAGACACAGCGAGAAGGTTTATCCGAACAAAATTATGCGGAGCATGCGGACATAGATAGTGGGCATGGACGAATTGAGGTAAGAACATGCCAGCAGATGTTGGTTGATAAAGGCTGGTTGGGTAAAGAGTATCGCTGGTCTGGTTTAAAAAGCATCGTTAAAGTAAGCTCAGAAGTACATGAAAAATCAACGGGTAAAGATACAACAGAAACACGTTGGTATATCTCCTCATTGGATTTAAATGCAGAGCAAACACTGCATGCAATTCGTAGTCACTGGCAAGTAGAAAGCATGCACTGGGTACTTGATATGACATTTAGAGAAGATGAATCACGCATTACGTTAAAAACGAGGTCCACTCGCTTTTAATGTAATGCGAAAAATAACAATGGCTCTGTTTAAACAAGATGATACAAAATCAGCCAGTATGGCACGTAAAAAGAAGATGGCAGGACTGGATGATGATTATCGTTCAACCCTGCTAGGGTCACGCTAACCGTGGACTTGTAGAAGTCGCTAACTTTATTTAAGTTGTCCTTTATCTACTGTCTGCGTTAGATGCTAGCTTCACATCGGACAACGCTATGGTTTCGATAGTCTTGTCACTAGTATCAGGTACGCTTAGTATTGTTATTAGTGTATCGCTATTTAATTCCTATTTAACCAAGCGAATAACAGAGACACATAAAATACTTGAGCCGAATGGCACACAAATTTGTAAGTCACTTAAGGACGAAAGTGACTTAGCTTTAATATTATTTAGCTATAAAGATAGAGGAGCCTTTACGCTCACAATTGAGAGAAAGCGAGCGTAAATGGGGTAATCTCAACAGACAAATAGTGCAAAAGTTCTAAGTCGGTTTGTGCCCCTAAGCGTATATGGACTCCACGTATTTTACAATATGATTTTTCATAAACATTAAGATGCGGTCGTATATACGGCTTTTAATGAAAGAGCTACTTTCTAGACTATGATGTTTGCGCACCCGTTATCCTCTTCGCCTTAACAGTCTTAATGACTTTCGGTTTGGACAGGTTTTTAACAGGTTGGTCTTACCGTTTATGCTTCATCATTATTGTAAAAATTTTGCTTATTGTTGTTCTTTATCGTGTTTACTATATTACTAATAGTAACTGTTGCTCATATTTATTCTCATACCGTAACATTGCCCAGGCGGTTCTAACTGTTTTGTTAGCCAAAGCAATACAGGATCGTTTAATACCCGCGCGTTGAACCAGTTTTATCAACCATGCTTGTTTGGCCGTTTTGGCTTCATCTGGCAATCGGCATATATAAGACAGTGCGCCTTGGTATAAAGCCGACCTCAGTTCTTTAATTCCACCTGCACGATCAATTCCGGTCATAAATACTTTACCACCTGAACTATGCTGTTTAGGTGTTAACCCTATAAAAGCCGATGCCTCCCGCCCACTTTTAAACTGCTTTCCATCACCAATGGATGAATACAGCATGCCAGCACATACTTCAGCAACGCCTTCTAAATCCATTAATGATTTACA
>NZ_JBLIED010000060.1:0-16555 GCF_047632955.1 Psychromonas sp.
GTATCAGCCATCCCGATCACCTGAGTAATATTGGCTTCTTTTAGTCCTCCCGCCTCCATGGTACGGAGCGCACTGTTGGCACGTTGTGCAGAGAGATCCCAATTGCTGATTTCCGATCTGTTATAGGTCGCAGAGTCAGTATGCCCGGTTATCACCACACCATTCTCTATGGCGTTAAACACCGATGAAAACTCCAGCAGAATATCCTCGTAAAAAGGGGTCAACTGCGCGCCTCCCCGCTTGAACATTTTATGGTCATCACTGTCGGTTAAGAGGATCCGCAATCCGTCCGGAATAACCGCAATTAAGATGTTATTAGTGGCATCAATATCATCAATCAAGTCATCCAAGCGCCCCATCAAGAACTGCAGTTCCTCCTGAGTATTATATTCTCCCTGTATTAAGGAGCTGTTGACCGAATCATGAATATCGGTATTATTGTCTTTTGCCGATGACATTAGCGGTATCGAAACCAAAGAGTTCTTCTGCGCGAACTGCCCCTCTTGCGGGGTGCTCATTTGCCCGGTTCGAAAATAATGGATAATTTCTTCTTTTTCTCTTTTATCTGCGATCTGCAGCGCCCAAAGGACCAGAAACACGCACATCAGAGAAACCATTAAATCAGCAAATGCAAGTTTCCACGCGGAGGAGTGCTCTTCATGCTGTTGATGCCGGCCTTTTTTTATGATAATAATCGGCTGCTTTTTATCGTGCATTTCCCCTCCCTTCTGTTATTTTAAATGCTCTGCTTGAGAGCCTTCTAAGACTGATCTAATTCCACAGTCCACTCTTCTATTATTTTAAATGCCGGTTTTTCATCTATTTCAATGGCACGCCTTCCTGAATCGATACATAACAGGGGAGATTTATTAGAAACATGCGCCACCAGTATTTGTTTCACCACCTCAAAGGGCACCATAGATTTCAGCGCATTACTTTTCACCGCGCTGCTGAGCGGGTCAAACAGGCAGTAACAACCAAAAACCCCTAAAAAGGTACCGATCAATGCGGTTGCAATATTCGCTCCGATCATTTTAATATCGGTGTCAATGGACTGCATGGTCAGTATGATCCCCATCACCGCCCCCAAGACACCCAGCCCAGGTAAAGAATCGGCTAATTTTTTAAGCGCGGCAGAAGGTTCAAGCAGCTCCGATGTGATAACTTCAATTTCCCCTTCTAAGGTGGCATCAATTTCATGTGCGGCAATGGGGCCTGCGATGGTCATTCTATAATTATCAACGATAAAATTGACCAGCAACTTATGACTTAAAACCAAAGGGTATTGATTGAAAATACTGCTATTTTCGTAATCTTCCACATGACTTTCAAGCACTTTAGTACCGGAAGGCATTCTCTTGACTCGCATCAGCTGATAATTGAGACTTAACAGCTCCTGATAGAATGCTTTGGTATATTGGTTGCCGCTAAAGACCTGCTTGAGCTGCGAGATAATCAGGATCAGGCAACTTTTACTGGCGCCCAAAATTAACGCGCCCGTCCCCGCACCGAAAATAATGAAAATTTCAGTGGGTTTCCATAAAAGTGCCAGATTCCCGCCAACAATGACAAAACCGCCAAAGAGGCAAAACATAATAAATACAAGTCCTGCTAACCGGATCATGATAAATTCCCTTTATTTGCAACTAAATTCGCCAATTTCAGATGCGCTTCCCGCTGGATTTTATTGATCCTAGAGAAATTATTATTGGTCGCTAATGCCATTTCTTTAAACGACATATCTTTTTCATACATCAGATGTAAAATTAACACCTCTTCTTCGTTAAGCTGCTTTAGTGCCACACTCAGGTATTGTTTATTCTCAACCTCCTGGCTGATATCCACACTCTGAGCTTGGTCATAGTCCTTCATTAATTGCTCGCTCAGCTCGGCAAACACTTTGCCGTTCAAAGCACAGCGGGCTTCCTCGTATTGATCTTCACTCAACGCCATATTGTCCAGCATTTCCGACTTGCTCGGTACTCGCCCCAGAGATTGAGTCAGTTTTTTTTCCTGCGCCAGGTAGGTAGCGGCATTTTTCCGGCTCTCCTCGGATCGCCAGTCACGGCTTCTAATCTCATCGAGTATCGAGCCTCGTATGCGGATATAAGAGAGGCGGGTAAATTCTTTTTGGTCATCAATAACAGGAAATCGGCGAATCATTCTTAACAGGGCAATCAAGCCGACCTGCTTCATATCATCGTTATCCGAAATGGAGTTGATATAGCCCATCTTTTTTATCACCCCATGCACCAGATAAAGATACTTGCTGACCAGCAAAGATTCTTCCTGCTTACTTCGGGTTCCCGTCAGCTCCGCCGTCTGATTATATTTTTTTTGCTTAGTGGAATGCAGCATACCGATCGCCTACTGAATAATCAGTTTGGTAACATACACTTGGAAATATCCATTAGCGACTGAAATTTGCTTAAGCAGCGAATCTAAGTCGCTATTAAGATTCTCATTGATAAAAGTCAATAATGAGGCGTCATCAATGGCTTTATACTTGGGTGTTGCAAGAATTTTTAAGACTTCACCTTTGATTCTGGGAACGTTTTTTTTGAACTCGATTTCGCTTAACTCGTCTTTGGCTTCAATTGCAAGGTCGATCGCAATCAGCTTGGTGCGTTTACCGTTGTTGCTTGAATAATAAATGTCGCTAACTCGAACAAAGGCCTGATAACTGTCTTCCGCAGGTTCTTCGATCACCTCTATATTTTCCTCTGCATGTCCTTTGTTGAGATAATAATATCCGCCACCCGCCGCGCCAATAAGGAGTAAAAGCACAACCGCTGCTATCATCATTTTTTTCATTATCGCTTTCCTTTGCCTTCGCGGCTAAACATTAACCATAAATTCATCTTCATTATCACTTTCCTGTGCTGCTAAACTTTAGCAATAAACTCATTTTGATGGTCGCCGCTGTGTTCATCTGCGGCAGTAAAGGTATTGGCCAGGACCTGCTCCCCGCTGTTTTGTTGTTTATTCGCCTGCCCTTCACTGCCCGAGGAAATATCCACGGAGACGTTGACAAAATTCTGATTCACCAGTTCGTGGCGTAATCTTTCCGAGGTCTGCAGCAGGCCTTCACGAACAACACTATTGTGGCTCACAATCCCGATACTGACCTTGTCACCCTCTATCGCCACGGTTAATTTGATATGTCCCAGGTCCGGCGGATCCAGCCGGATTTGCGCACTTTTTATATTATTGCTGGCTTGAATGTTTATTCTGTCCTGCAATATTGCGATTAATTTTTCTCCGATTCGGCTGCTTGCTGCGGCCTTGGAGTCGCTCAGCTTAAGCTCTGCGTGCAGATCCACCTTTGCCCACTCAATGGTTTTTTCGGTCAAACCATTAGCGGCTGCATTAATGCCCTGCAGGGGAGAGGTATTTTTCTGCGCCGGGTCAATACCCAAAAAGGAGCTGCTGATGACCTTTTTTAAAGGCAGAGAGTCGGCATTAGATAAATGAATTACATCACCGAGACGATTAGAGTCCGAATTTGTTTTTGGAGTATCCGTGAATAAAGACAAGGTCGGCAGCAGCGTTCTTTGACTGCTTAGCGTAAACTGCTCAACCTGAGCAAGCAGGTCAGCCGGGACATTGACCGGCGCAATAAAATCAGACGAAGGGCCACTATTAACCGATTGAATAAAATCGAGCGAAGGATCATTATTTGCGGATTGAGTAGAATCGAACAAAGGGTCACTATTAGCGGGTTGAATCAAATCAGACGAAGGCTCATTATTCGCGGGTTGAAGCAAATCAGGCGAAGGCTCATTATTTGCGGATTGAATCAAGTCAGGCTGTTGAATCGTCTCAGGCGCACTTGCAGTTTGCGTAGAATCGCCCACATTAACCTCAGCTTTCCCGGCAAGGTTCGGTGGTGTTTTTATCTCCGCCTGCTGGCTAAAATCAAGTTGTTTACCCGGTGCGCCGCGCAAAGAAAGCGCTGCTGATATTCCCGAAAACCCCGCCGTCTGCTGAATATTACCCGGTAATTCAAGAGTCCCCGTTAACGGCGCACTTTCTTTTTTATTGCCACTGACAGCCGTATTGACTGGTGCCGCCGTCCTGAGCGTTAAGTCCATCCTAATCCCTATGCTTTAACAATAATATTGGTCATCGATGATTGGCTATAAGCACCCATCCTTTTTTTGCCTTTCTTAAGATTGAGCAGTTCGTTTTTAACATGATCGAGCTTTTCGGTGATGCTTACACTTGTCTGTTCATGTTGCGCCCTGAGTTTACTTAACGCCAGCCCTAAAGTCGGGTGTATTTTTTTACCCGCTAAATCGCTTAATAATTTTTCGATCAGCACTTCATACTGGCTGATTTTCGCTATATCATCATCTTCTGTGGCACGCTGTAATCCTGCAGTAAGTAATTTCACCTGTTTTAAGTAACTATTTTGCAGCGCATTATCACGCACTTAAGCCATCCCAGCCATCTTTAATGTCCTGAATAATGGGTTTGAGCTGATTAATTTCCTCAATATCATTATTACGGCTGGCCTGATAAATTTTACTGATCGCAAATTCATAAATACGGTGCAGATTATTAATCAGCTCATCACCGCTACTTAAATCTAAAGAACTATCTAAAGCGATCAATATATCCATGGATTTTTGTGCGCAGGCAGATTTCATTGAATGGTTTTTCTCCTCTATATGAAAGGCCATCTTATCAATCTCTTCCATTAACTTACCGTGCAGCATACGGATCAGTTCAACGGATGAAGAAGCCGCCGCCTGTGCTTCGACCTGGGTCTTTTTATAAGCCCTTCTGGGGTTATTCATTAACATCATAAATCCTTAATATTGGGTGAACATGGAACTGATATTGTCCATTTGAGTCTGTAGCGTGGTTAACGAGGTATACTGTTTTAAATAACGCGCATAATAATTTTCATACTTACGATCTAAGCTTTCTAACTTATCATTTGCGCGCTCTTTTTGCAGATCAATTGACTCAATCTGGTTTTTAATGGTACCGCTTGAAGAATCATGATAAACATCCAGTTTCCCCTGCAATTGACTGAGGAACATGTCCTCTCCGCGAAATAATTCTTCAATATCAGTGGTTGAGGTGCTTTGAAACTCCTCAAAGGTATCACCATCAAAACTTAAGCTGCCGTCACGGCTAAATTCAAAACCTAACTCGCTCATGGTGACACCGTCAAAGGTCTGCTGAAAAACACCGCGCAGACTGTTTGTAATCGCCCGAGTGGTCGGATCCGACGCTAATGCGCCGCGCGTCTCGCCATCATCATTGCCGTTGGCACTGTATTTATCTATGGTGCTTATAACTTTATTGTATTTATCAACCAGACCTTTCATAACATCAGCGGTGCCTTCCTGATCCGCATCAATGATTAAGGTCTCACCAACTTCGCCGCTGGTATGGGCTTTTGTCAGGGTAATATCAACACCGCTGAAGACTTCCTCCAGCTCATTGGAGCTGTCTTGCAGCTTAAGGCCAGTGTCTTCACCACCGAGCCAGGCGATAGCATCCTGATTTTTAAGCAGCACCTTCATGTTATTACTGTTCATCGCCGTATCAAAAACCGTGTCAGCAGTGGTCGATGAAATGCTCACTGTGTTTTCCGCGCCCGTCTCATCGCCGCTAAAGAGCATTTGAATTTCACCATTACTGATAACTAAAGAGGCGGAAACGCCGCTATTATCGGGGTCGTTGTTAATGGCGGTAACTAAATCCAGATAACTGAGCTCGCCCTGACCCTCGCTATCTGCCGCTTCCAAATCAATAGTGAAACTTTCTCCGTTGAGATCCAGGGTGAGATCCCCCGTAGCGGGGACAAAGGAGTCCTGGCTGGTGCCGGCGGGAAGTTGTGTGGCCAGCTGATGGTGCTGGGCAAGCTGCTCAACAAAAATCTGGTAGTTGCCGGCCTGCGCTTTTGCACCCGCCGTCGCGCTTAAAAAATCTTCATCGGATGAGCTCGCCGAATTTTTGACCACGCTTTTATTGTAACCACTGAGACTTGAGAGTGCGCTATCAAAAGATCCTAATGCGCTGTTAACACTGCTTAATGCGCTGCGTTTGCCACTCAGCTCGCTTAGCTGCGTTTGTGCACGAGTCTCAAAGGGGTAAACCTCCCAGGCAGCAAGTTGTGTTGCCATACTCACGGCATCGACCATTTTAAACTCCCCTTAATAAATATCCGTTTGCGCCGATTATACGCTCGTTGCGAAAAACCCTTGGCATAACAGACTATTTTTTTCAGCGCGGTTATGCTAATTATTTTTTATACTCATGAATGACTTATGTTAATCACCACCGATCTTAATAGGATGGACAGTAAAGCATAACAGCCGCTTAAATGAATACTTTTAACTTAATTTAAAATTAAAAAACCGCTCGGGTTAAAGAGCGGTTTTACTGTGCGGTTAGATAGCCGGGATTAACCCATTAATGACATAGCTAACTGCGGCACCATTTTAGTGGACGAAAGCACCTGCGCACCGGCCTGCATTAACATCTGGTTTTTGCTCATGCTTGATGATTCAGATGCCATGTCGGTATCCATAATACGGGATTTTGCCGCAGCGGTATTTTCCGACATATTCGACAGGTTAGACATAGTATGGTCCAGGCGGTTAATGTTGGCGCCCAGTCCTGAACGTGCTGCACCGACATCATTAATAAAGCCTGCAAGGGTATCGATGGCGTTCCTTGCGCCATCTTGTGTACTTAAGGTTACACCAGCAGCTTCCATAGCCGCCGTATCGGCAAAATCAGTTGCGAGTGCACCAGCAGCATCACCGGCAATAACAGCTTCCGCTTCGTTAGCATCATAGGCTGCAGATACAGCAAACGCTTCTGCAACTGCTGCTTGTTCAGTGGTTGCAGTGTCACCACTAACAAGCCCTTGATTATCGTAAGATGTTTGATAAGCACCACTAGTATTGTCGTAGGTACTATCAGTATCTTCACCTTTTATAGTACCCACAGCGGAGCTATAGTCTCCTGCATCTTGTTCAGCAATTTCTGTATATGCTGTATCATATGCTTCGGTAAAAGCAGCTGCATCGGTAAAATTGCCTACCGATGAGGATACAGCTCCCAGCTCGGTGGAAATATCTACGTCTAATTTTTCCGCAGAGGTACTGCCCACTTGGTAGCTAATTTCGCCCTTCGCAAAAACGCCTTCTGTGCCATCAAGCAGTTTTTGACCGCCCATGTTGGTGTTTTCCATCAAACTGCCCAGCTCAGCAGCTAGGGATGTAAACTCGGTGTTCATTGCCGTACGGTCATCATCAGAGGCTGTACCATTGGCAGCTTGGGTTGCCAGGTCATTCATACGAAAAGCGATATCGGTCATCTCCTCCATAGCGCCTTCTGCGGTCTGCATCTGCGAGCTGGCATCACCGGCATTACGCATCGCCACGCCCATTCCACGGCCCTGCGCTTCTAAACGGTTGGCGATTTGCAGACCGGCAGCATCGTCGGATGCTGAGTTAATACGGAAACCCGTGGATAAACGCTCTAATGAAGTATTAAAATCGGCGTTGGTTTCGTTTAATGTATTTTGACCAACCAGGTTGGCATAGTTGGTTTGAATTGATAAAGACATAGTCTAATTCCTTTTATGTAAAATATTGGGTTTTTATGGCGCTAATAACAGTTACGGCTAAAAAAACCGTTTTGATTCAGTTTTTTAATAAATAATCGAATTTTTTTATTTTTATGCGAATAAGCGCCTGAGTACAAAATAAACAAACCGCCGCCGGCGGGCAGTCATCAGCAGAAAAAATCACTATTCCTGCTCTGATCTATAAAAATCCCAACTTTCCGCTTTAATATTAGTAGAATCGCTTTATAATCCGCCCCTTGCGTTTCAAACAGCGGATGTTTTAATGAAAACAATGTTGATCAGCTCATCAAGATAATAAAAAACAGCAATAATATTTATTATTGAGTGCCAATGTGGCGAGCGTCAAAAAGCGGATGCTTTAATGAAAACAATGTTGATCAGGTCATCAAGATCATAGAAAAGTAAGCAAGAATATTTATTATTGAGCGGCAATGTGGCGAGCGTCAAACTGCAGATGCTTTAATGAAAACAATGTTGATCAGCTCATCAAGATAATAAAAAACAGCAAAAATATTTATTATTGAGTGGCAATGTGGCGAGCGTCAAACAGCGGATGTTTTAATGAAAAATAAACTTTATCAGACCATCAAGATAATAGAAAAGCACAAAGAGTATTCATTATTGAGCAGTGTGGCCAGCGCCAGACAGTCCGTGGAGCAGATAAATTCGTCCATTGAAAGCATCAATAATATTTTAAATACGCCGGTTAATAAGGCTCAGCTACACAACAGTATTATCAGTCAGAACAGTAATAATTATAAAAAGCTGATCAGCCATGTGTCGAGCAATTTGCAGAAAGAGTATACCAACCAGAATAACGAGTTAAGCAGAAGAGAGTTTCACCTCAACAGGCAGGCGGCGAGAAGTAAATTAGTTGAACTTTTCATCGACAACAAACAACGGGCATTACGGAAAAAAAAGGCAGAAAGAGATCAGTCCAGATTAGCCGATCTTATTTCTATTACCCGTAAAAAATCAATTTTCACCTAGCAGATGACGGCCATCGGGATCAGGTATATTGCATGGAAGAAGTGAAAGAAGAGTACCAAATAATAGCCACCGAAAGTCTCGGCTTAGCACAGCGCAGACTGCTGCCAACTGTTGCTAAATTAGCCAAGGAAATGCAGGTGAATTTCAATGACAGCTTCAGTGCCCTGTTTAATGCCGGCATCGAAACCGAAATAGAAGCCTTGCTGGAGCACCCTCGCGGCGAGCAGCAGGAGACGGTTTACACTTCGGTTGAGATCAGCGCCACCGGCACATTAACACTGACCATCGCCGGAGACGCACTGAACCAGCTGACGGATCTTTATTTTAATGAACCGCCCGGCACCAGTAACAGAGTCAATAATACCGCATTGCGTTTATTTGACCGCCTGGCAAAGCGCGTCGCAGACCAGGTTATCCTGCTGCGCGGCGATCAGCACAGTAAAATAGTCGCAACCAAAAAACTAGCGCCTCAATCGATCGTGCTGACCTTTAACTTAACCGTGGCAGAGCGACAGATCTCTTTCAAGGTTATTTTAAATCAGAATTTGGAACAAACCTTAGTACAAACTTACCTCCCCCATGCTTTAATCGACAAAGCAGCCATCGAAAAATCGTTACTCAGTGTAAAAGTTGACGGTTATGTAACCCTGATGAGCCGCACCCTGACATTAGGGGACGTTTCATCGCTGCAGGTGGGTGATGTTATTTCCATGGAGATGCGTGACCACGCCATTTTTTCTATTGGCAAGACAGCTGTACTGAGCGGACAAATTTCCACGCAAAATGAGCACTTACACTTTACCGTCAATGACCCACAAGAGAATTCCCAATGAACTCCTTAAACAATGATTTAGATAATGAATTTGATTTAGATGATATGGATTTTGATCTCACCGATGAGGTTAATGAGACACCATCACCCGGACCCGGTTCTGCCAAAAAGGCAAAATCGCTGAGTTTTCTTAATGATATCCCGGTGCATGTGACGGTTGAAGTCGGTGCTAAAACAGTGACCCTGCAGGAATTGCTGGAAGTTAAAAATGATTCGGTATTAATGCTCACTAAAGAAAACGGTGCGGCCCTGGATATAAAGGTCAACGGTAAGTTATTTGCCTACGGTGAAGTGGTGGTTTCCAACGGACATTACGGTGTCAAAATCACTGACATTGTCAATAAAGATATTAATTGAGTGAGTATCACCTGGTCACGTGTGCTGCTGCTGCTGACACTGTTATTACCCTTTAACTCTTTTGCCAATGAAGGTCTGTCGGTTTTATCGATAACCGATACGCCGACCGGACAGGACTACAGTGTCAAGCTGCAGATCCTGATTTTGATGACCGCACTGAGTTTTATTCCGGCTTTTATTTTAATGTGTACCTGTTTTACGCGAATTATCATTGTTCTGGCGATTCTCCGCCAGGCACTGGGATTACAGCAATCTCCGCCTAATCAAGTATTAGTAGGGATCGCCTTAGCGTTGTCGATTTTAATCATGAAACCGGTTTGGACAGATGTTTATGAGAATGCTTTTGTGCCCTATGATGCCGGTGAGATAACCCTGGTAACGGCTGCCGGCATTGCCGAAAAACCGGTCAGGGAGTTTATGCTTAGGCAAACGCACAGCAGTTCATTGGAGCAGATGATGAATATCGCCGGTGAAGATGAGAGTGTCAAACCCGAAGATCTTTCTTTTGCCATTATTTTGCCAGCCTTTGTGATCAGTGAGCTGAAAACCGCTTTCCAGATAGGTTTTATGCTGTTTCTGCCTTTTCTGATTATTGACCTGGTGGTCGCCAGCGTATTGATGTCAATGGGCATGATGATGCTCTCTCCGCTGATCGTCTCACTGCCCTTTAAGTTACTGGCCTTTGTACTGGTTGACGGCTGGACTATGCTGGTTGGCAGTTTAAGCGCGTCATTCGGATGAGCCTATGAGCCCGGAACTAGCTGTTTCCCTTATGTCGCAGAGCATTTGGCTGATCATTAAATTTGTTTCCGTACTGGTATTACCCAGTTTAGTGGTCGGGCTGATAGTGGCGGTTTTTCAGGCAGCCACACAGGTGAATGAACAGACCTTAAGTTTCCTGCCGCGGCTGCTAACCACCCTATTAACTATTATATTTGCGGGCAGTTGGATGATTACTGAAATAACCGATTTATTTCAGTACCTGTTTCTTAATATCCCGCAAATCATTGGCTGAATATGATTATTTCCTTTGCTGAAATAACCCAATGGTTAGGGCTGTTCTGGTGGCCATTTATGCGAATTTCCGGAGTATTTATGTTCGCTCCGATTGTTGGTGACGGCAGCGTACCGGTGAAGGTGCGTTTATCCCTGGCGGTGGTCATGGCGATGCTGGTTGCGCCGCTAATCACCTCGCCGCCGGCTATTGACCCTTTTTCTCTGCAGGCCATAGTATTAAGCTTCACACAATTATTGTGGGGGCTGTTTTTCGGTTTTCTTTTCCAGATATTTTTCACCGTGTTCACCACCATCGGGCAGACTATTTCGGTGCAAATGGGTCTTGCCATGGCGGTCATGAATGATCCCGCCAACGGGATCAGCGTGGCGATCGTCGGGCGATTGTTTTTATTCGCCTGCACCCTGCTGTTTTTAGCCTTTGACGGCCACCTTGCGATGTTAGCCTTGATGGTCGAAAGCTTCACCGTCTGGCCTATCGAACAAGGTTTTTCTCTGGGCAGTTTACACTTAATTATCAACATGATGGTTTGGATGTTTGCGTCAGCCTTTGCGGTTGCCATTCCGGCGATTGCGGCAATGCTGATCACCAATGCTTCTTTTGGTTTTATGAATAAGGCAGCACCGAGTTTGAATATTTTTGCTCTGGGCTTTCCGATGACCATGGTCTTAGGTTTATTTGCACTGCTGCTTTCGTTCAGCGGAATCGGCGGTATTTACTTTGATGTTTTAATGGAGGCGATAAAGTTTGCCCGCGGCTACATGACCGGAGGTGCTCTGTGAGCGATGATGCTCAGGATAAAACCGAACATGCCTCGGCACAGAAGCTTAAAAAATCCAAGGGCGAAGGAGTTTGCTTGCAGCGACATGATGTCCGGAGAGGTCTCCAGTGAGTGATGATGCACAGGATAAAACCGAACATGCCTCGTCGCAGAAGCTTAAAAAATCCAAGGGCGAAGGACAAATTGCACGGGCGAAGGAGTTTGCATCGGCCTGTATGCTGCTCGGCTTCTGCCTGTATTTTTACATCAGTTTTGAGCGCATTGCCGAGGCACTGCTAAACTTGTTTAAGCTTAATTTTTCTTTCTCGGTGGAAACGCTGCAGGGTAATGACCAATTACTGCTGCGCCTGAGCAAATCACTCTTTACCCTGATTGAAATCTTTTTCCCATTTTTATTCGTGGTGGTTCTGTCCACGCTGATCGGCAGCCTGGTGCTGGGCGGATGGGTATTCAGCTTTAAAACAATTCAGCCAAAATTAGATAAATTAAGTTTTTTCAAAGGCATTAAACGCATGTGGTCCCTAAAGACCTTTGTGGAGTTAATAAAATCAATTCTTAAAGTGTCTGTTATCATCTATCTTCTGTATTCATTTTTAAGCAATAATCTCGTCTATATGCTGTCACTGCAGCGCCTGCCGATAGACGCTTCTGCTATTGCCGTATTAACCATATTAGCCAAATATTCTTTGTATATTATCGCCATTTTATTGCTCTACGGTTTGATTGACCTGCCCTATCAGCTCTATGAATTTAACAAAGAGATGAAAATGTCAAAACAAGAGCTTAAAGATGAGCATAAACAGGCCGAGGGCCGACCGGAAGTTAAACAACGGATTCGCCAGATACAGCAGCAAATGTCACAGCGCGCGATCACCAAAACTGTTCCCGATGCCGATGTTATTATTATGAATCCGAGCCACTATGCGGTTGCTGTTAAGTATGATCCCAAAAGAGCTGAAGCTCCGTTTTTAGTAGCTAAAGGTAATGATCAAACTGCCTTATTTATACAGCGGATTGCCCTGGAAAACGGTGTTGAAGTGGTTATCTCCCCGGCACTCTCGCGCGCCATTTATCACACTACCCAACTAGAGCAAATGATACCCAATCAACTGTTTGTCGCGATTGCGCACGTACTCTCATATGTTATGCAACTGCGACGGTTTAAGAAAAATGAAATCGACAAACCTAACCATTTACCTAATTTTGTTATGCCAAAAGGATTCCAATTTTAATGGAACTATTAAACAAGTTTAAAAATATTAAATTAAGCCTCGCGATTCCAGTCACCCTGCTGATGATCCTGGCGATGGTTATGCTGCCTTTGCCGCCTTTTTTACTGGATATATTTTTCACCATGAATATTGTCCTGGCGATTATTGTATTGCTGGTCAGTACCACCACTAAAAGAGTGCTGGATTTTTCTGTTTTCCCGACGCTGTTATTAGTCGCAACCCTGATGCGTTTAACCCTGAATGTTGCCTCGACACGAGTGGTGTTAATTGAGGGACATAAAGGGGGAAATGCGGCGGGTGATGTCATTCAGGCCTTTGGTGATGTAGTGATCGGCGGTAACTATGTGGTCGGCATGGTAGTTTTCATTATATTAATGATTATTAACTTTGTGGTTATCACCAAGGGTGGCGAGCGTATCTCTGAGGTGTCCGCACGTTTTACCCTTGACGCACTGCCGGGTAAACAAATGGCCATTGATGCCGACTTAAATGCGGGATTAATCACCCAGGAACAAGCCAAAATACGCCGTCAGGAAACCGGTGATGAGGCGGAGTTTTATGGCTCGATGGACGGCGCAAGTAAATTTGTCCGCGGAGATGCCATCGCCGGCCTGATGATCCTGTTTATCAATTTAATCGGCGGCGTGCTGATCGGCATTTTCTCCCATGGCATGAGCGCCGCAGAATCCTTTCAGACATTTGCCCTGCTGACCATAGGTGACGGGATTGTTGCGCAGATCCCCTCGCTGTTATTAGCGACCTCTGCAGCGGTGATTGTGACTCGAGTCAGTAACTCCGACAGCGATATTTCACAGACCATCAAAAAACAGATCCTGTCTACTCCCAGTGTGCTTTATGCCGGCGCAGGGGTGATGACGGTTATCGGCGTAGTGCCCAATATGCCGCATTTACCCTTCTTGATTTTTGCCGCTCTGCTCGGTTTTGTCGGTTGGCAGCAGGGCAAAATGCAGGACGAGTCTCAATCAGAAGAGGTCAATCAGTCGCTCAACCCGTTGCAGACATCTACGGAGGAGGTGCTTGACTGGCAGGTGGTGACAGATATTGAGCCGATTACCCTGACACTGGGCTTTAAACTGGTTGCGCTGCTCAACACTGAGAATGGCGCGCCGCTGCTTAAAAGCATTAAAGGCACTCGAAAATCGCTCTCCGAAGAGGTCGGATTTTTAATACCGGAGATAACCATTCGCGATAATTTATCCCTCAAACCTGACGAATACGTTATTTTTATTGATGGCGAAGAGATGGAGAGAGGCGCAGTAAAAATGGATCATTTAATGGCCGTCTCATCCGATGACAGTTTTGGCTCAATAGACGGTATTATCGGTAAAGATCCCGCTTATTTGATGCCGGCACTGTGGATCACGCCGGAAAATAAGTCACTTGCGATTAATTACGGTTACCAGGTGATTAGTTTAGCCGATGTTATTGCCACTCATATCAATAAAGTATTAAGCGCGAATCTTGCCAGTATTTTTAACTATGATGATATAAAAGCAATGAACGATAAACTGGGGCTGATTCATCCACAGCTGTCAGAATCCTTGAGCACAGCCGTCACGCCGGCGTTACAGTTACAAATTATTAAGCATCTGCTTATTGATCAAGTGCCGATTAAAAATAAAAAAGTCATTGCCAATACTATTCTCGACAGTCTCAATAAAACCAAAGACCCCATTCTTATCTCATCAGATGTTCGCGCGGCATTGAAACGCACCATATTAAGCCTGATCAGTCCAGACAGTAAAACCCTTGACCTGTTTGTATTAAGCAGTGAATTAGATAATATTCTGCGTAACGCAATCGCACAGGTTCAGTCACAGAATCCGCAAACCAGCCTCGATGAAGTCCCCATAGATCCGAGTTTGTTAGCCCAGCTGCAACAAAACTTACCTAATATTGCCCAACAAATGATGCAGCAGGGACTGGTGCCTATTTTATTGGTATCGCCAACGGTGAGACCGATGATGGGTAAATTTGCACGTGCATTTGCACAGGATTTAATTGTCCTGTCATTCAATGAAATTGCCGATGATTACAAAATTAACGCGATTGGTAATTTAGACTAATCGTTAATTTAGACTAGTCTTCATTAATAGATTGTATTACCACTCATTGCAATAATAGTTCCGTCAAATTGAAAAAAACCGTTATATTGCTAGTTAAATAAAAATGAAATGCAAAATTTCGCCGTTTATATAAAAGAGAAGGTAAAAATGGATATTGGCGATATGAAAATAAATAAAGTGACAACTGCAAGTTTAAGCGCGATTGCAACAGAAAATAAGAGCAAAGTGCCAACGAAGAAATTATCTCCGTCGGTGCCGCATAATGATGTCCGCGTAGGTGATACCGCGACGATCGCCACTGCGGCAAAAACACTCAGTGAAATTCCAGATATTGATATGGAAAAAGTGAAACAGGTGCAGCAGGCGATCGCTAAGGGTGAGTTGAAAATAGATTTAACCAGCCTTGCCCAGTCGATTATGAATGAACACCTACTGGATAAGACCAACAATGACTAAAAAAGAAATGGTAGCACTCTTTCATCGCTCTATTGTAAATGATTTGCAGGTCGCTCATGGATTAACGGATCTGCTGGCATCGGTCAGAGACAGCTGTATTGAGATGGACGGTGAAAAATTGAATAGCACCAATGAAAAAATCCTTTCTTCAGTGGATATCTTGAGAAAAAATCATTTAAAACGTCTGAAAATAGTGCACGCCTTTGGATTTTCACAAAATATAGACAAATTTATTACCTCTCTGCCACTCAAAATAAATGCCCAATTATCGGACGAATTAGAAAAACTGATTAGCATATTGAGAAAGTGCGAAGAAAAAAACAGCCAGAATGGCCTGTTGTTTTCCGGCCAGCATGAACTGATCACCCAACTCTCAAAACAATCAATTAACATTAAAATTTAAGCAAAAGTTCAAGCATCTTTTGCATCACAAGGCAGTTAAAATACCCTCAATAATCTTCATATCTAGATCTACCCTGTAACAGGGTCCCGTCTGAGCAAGAAAATTCTGCGCTCAAGTATGAATCAAAGCAATATCATCTCTAACGTCCTTCACCACAGAACCTTATTTTGTCAATTATATTACATACTCTATAGGTGTTATATTTTCTGATACTTTGAAATTCTATAATTATTCTAGATCAGTTTACCACTTAAGCACTTTACCTTTTTACAAAAAATCATAACATACTGTTTTATATTTAATTTAAATTAAATATTGAAATTAAAAATTGAAATTAAAAATTGAAATTAAAAATTGAAATTAATAATCCACTTCGATAAAAAGACTTTAAACCGAGAACAACCGCTAGTAAATTTTTATCATACTTTACAAGCGGTTAAATCGAACTAACAAAGTAACAAGAACTGAACAAGTGTAATCGATTACATTTTGTAGATTGAGTCACAATTATCTACTTTAAATCAGAGTAAGATACCTACAATTAATGTTTACGCAAACAATGCATGCATTTACACAAATTCAACACAAACACCAAGGAATTCATCCATGTCCAAATTATTTTTCAATGAACGAAAAACACTGGTAAGTGATGCCATCGACGGCCTGATTTACAGTAATCAGCATGATAATTTAACCCGCTTAAATATCGATGAGCATATTCGTGTGGTGATTCGAAAGGATTGGGATAAAAGTAAAGTCGCCCTTATTTCCGGCGGCGGCTCTG
>NZ_JBLIED010000061.1:0-15540 GCF_047632955.1 Psychromonas sp.
TTGATACTGTAAATCTCTTTGCCATATTTTCACATTGGTAATCGATAAAAACCACCAAACTCATACTACCTTTTGTCGCAAGAAAACTTACTGTTTGGGGTGTTTCAGGATGGGCGCTACCAATAAAAGCCGAAACCTCTTCTTTATCCTCAATAACGAAATGTCCTACCGCTAAAGGTTCGCATGAGTCCCCAAACAAATTTGGCCCTTTTAATTCGATAGTTAAACCAAACTTGTCTTCTGTTTTATTGACCTCAAAGCCTAATTCATTGGCCAATTCATCTGTTAATTGTGTAGCCTTAATAGGGCGTGATGCTTGCGCATAAACGGAGAAAATAATGGCCAGAAAAAGCAAAAATTTCATTGTCTTCCTTGAAAAACATAACACCCCGCATAGAGCGCAAGCTTATGGGTGCAGCTTTTGAGCAACGCGAAATGCGCCCGTAAAGTTGTCCCAGCGACCGAAGGGAGTGAACTGATGCGATTGTTATGTTGCTTGATGTATTTGCGGTTTTGATAAAACAATCCATGTCTCCCTGCGTTAACCATTTAGGTAAAACAATAACCGTTTGACGCCAATACAGCAACTAATGCTAAACAGCGTGAATCAAACATTATGCGCTAGCGAACCCGAAAATAGCGGATTAAAAACAGTTGAGGGTGACTTTTGAGAGAACGAGCCATAGCTAGGTTTTACGTTAAAAAACCACTTTCCCGACACCTTGTTGACCGCATAATTTACTTATCACTTGTGGTTTTGTTAAACGCAAACATATAAAAAAATCTTATTGTCACCAGGATACCCAACTTGCCGACAATATACGCCACGCCATATTGATCTTGGTGCCAAATCCAAAAATATATAAATACTGAGTGCAGAGTTACTAGTAATAAACATTTAGCATAATAGTTTTTTATAATATTTGTGCAAAAATCGAAAACAATCATGTTGTAGAAAATATAAATGAAAAGCAGTGTAGTAACGTTTTCCGCTGTAAATCCGTCGCCAATATTCACTAAAAGCTCATAGTAGAGCAAAGTTAAAAGAAATATTGAGTGTATGAATATCGGAAATACTTCTCGATTCTCTGCCTGCATTAGCTTTCTATGCGACTCATTCTTTTGCTGAATTCGCTTATCAAGTTCATCCATAATTGCTAACACCCCGCATAACGGGAAAATATGCATGCGCGTTTATGAAGCGAAGCGGAATGCGCATTTAGATTTTTCCCAGCGAGCGTAGCGAGTGAGTTAATGCGTTTGTTATAACTGGTAGGTTTTGCACGATATTGAATTAACAAACCTCACTCCTTTGATGTTGTTATTTAATTTATAAACAGTACTCAATTTTAGCTGAAACAACAACTGAATTATCCTGGCGAAGACCAAACAGCAATTGCGCGCGCACCCGAAATTAGCTAATTAAAAATACCTTAGAGTTACTCTTGAAAGAACGAGCATGCACTGAAGTTTCGCGACGGAAACCAATGTTATTTAGCGGAAACCAAACAGCGAATGCTCGCGAACATGGAAACCATTGTCTTACTACTGAAGAATTTACAATTACAAACGTCGAGCTTGTGAATTCGCTGATGAGGCAATAACCAAACATCGGCAGCGCGCGAACCACGGATAAGAAAAACTAACGAAGCACCGCCTTTGAGCTTACGCCGCTCTTTAGCTTTTTGTGTTAAACATAACAACCTATTACCCGAAAAAATTCCGGTAATGCTGTCGTTTGATTTATCTTGGTATATGGGGTTTGTAGCATGACTAAAATCCTTTTAGTTTGTTTGCAGAGTTCTATAAAACAACGTTTCTTGTTTTTTTCCTTATTGCTGTAATGTACCAAATAACGGAATTTTTGCAAAGTATTGCTCTTTACAGGAATTATCGCTTTATTGTACGTATCACCAGTAATTTTTTGCAGTGAAAATCTAACGTGTTTTGAGCTTTTTAAAGCCTTTGTATAAAGTTTTTCGACCGTCCGCTTTTTCTCATTCAAACAATATATCTGCCGCGGAGGCACTTGTTGAAACTTAATATGTGTAGAATCTTTTAATTAAGGTTATTGTGAAAATCGTAACGTATCTAATTTGAACCGCGTATGACGGCTTATGCCGTTTACTTGCCTGTCAACGCCATAGATAAAAATCTCATTTCTAGCAAAAAATGACAACTAAAATCTAGAGCGCAATTAGCTGGATATTATGATTTGCGTTTTATCGGTAAAACCCATGACAAACAAGAGATTCGGTGCACCGTTAAGGGCGATCGTGCGCCTGGCTATGGTTCTACCGCCAAAATGCTCGGCCAATCTGCAGTGTGTTTAGTTGAGGATATAGCTAAAGAAGACAAAAGTGGGGGCTTCTGGACACCCGCAAGTATATTTGGCGATAAGATTATTGAGCGCTTAGAGGAACATGCAGGAGTGACTTTCTCGATTGAATAGTACTTGTATAAATGCTGCAGGCTATTACTGAGCTGCAGCTACACATCTACATCAACAGAGAATAATTATTTCATCCTTTAAATCCAAGCTGTAACAGCGCTGTTTTTAAAGAGTAAGTACCTGTGCGGTCAAGCCCTACACCAATAACATCAAGTGGCATATTAGTACCTTATTGTTAACATCAGTTTAGCCCGTGCCCATACTTTTGTATGGTGTAATCGTAAAACTGACTGTACACTATTCGGCTAATTAGTATTATCACAGTATTGGTTTAATGACAAAATCCGACCTACCACAAAGTGCTGATGCACCAGAAAACAAAACCCCGCGTCAGGGTATTCAGGTTATTGCCAGAGCGGCATCTATTTTACGTGCACTTGAAAACGCAGATGATGGCTTAAGCCTTGGTCAAATTGCAAAAAGAGTTGATTTGCCGCGGTCAACGGTACAACGAATTGTAAATGCCTTAATGGACGAGAATATGCTTGTTTCTGCGTCTTTAAACGCCAGAGTAATGCTTGGTCCTACTATTTTACGGCTTGCATCGAACACTAATTTTGATTTTTCGACTTTTGTAAGGCCTCATTTAGAAGCGCTAGCACAAAGTACTGGTGAAACCGTCGACCTATCCATGCAGCGCGGTAACAAAATGGTCTTTGTTGACCAAATTGCGTCTAGTCACCGTTTAAGTGCTCTTTCCGCAGTGGGTGAGGGGTTTTTGATGCATAGTTGTGCGAATGGTAAAGCGGCGCTATCGTTAATGTCTAATGCCGAAATTGAAGCTTTATTTACCAAAGGATTAGCAAAAGATACAAAAAATACAATTACCGATGTAAACAAACTTATGCTTGAAATTGAGGCCGTTAGAGGTAATTACATAGCGATAGACAATGATGAGCATACTGATGGAATAAGTGCTGTTGGCACAGCATTCAAAGATCCCAAAGGTATTATTTTTGCCGTATCAGTTCCTGTACCAACAGTTCGCTTTGTAAGAGACAAAGAACATATAATCGAATCATTAGTGGTATTTCGTGAAAGGATGATGGCTGTACTCAATCGCTAAGGTATTTCTACTGTCGATATAAATCACTTTTTTAAACACCTTGCTTCACTAAACCAACCTATACGTTCAATAAGGGTAGACTGAGACACACCCTGTATTGGGTTACCCGTTAATGCCCTTCATTTAGCCAACTAGCAATTTACTCATAAGACAATCGCTTACTCTGAGGACTTTTATTGTGTGTGGAGCTTTTGCATGGCGAGTATGTGTGCAATTAAAAACCGCAACATCTACTTTATTTACTTCAATTTTTACGCAACATTTTTTTAACAAAAACTTGACATACACTTACTTAATAATTCATAGTACCACTTATAAGTTCGCATGAACCGCAATGCGGTACAATAAATATTGGGTATATCGGAGAATATGTTTATGAAAGGGTTAGGTAATGCAGATTGGCGCGACGAAAGTTTATGTAATTTTGAGGAATCGAACCTAGAAAATAAAATGGGTTTGGAAATGTACGACCTAAGCCACCCTTGGGGTCTCGGGCAGCCCTGCTGGCCATACTTTAAAGATGTTGAAGTTAGACGTTTACACGGCATGGCAAAGTCTGGTGTGCTAACACAAGAAATTACCACGGTTATGCACTCTGGTACTCACATTGATGCACCCGCCCATGTCGTTGAAGGCACTCCTTTTATGGATGAAGTACCGCTTCCCTATTTCTTTGGTACTGGCGTAGTCGTCTCTATTCCCAAAAAAGAATTTGAAGTGATTACCGCCGAAGATCTAGAAAATGCAAGTCCAGAAATTCGCGAAGGCGACATTGTAATTGTTAATACCGGTTGGCATAAATATTATGGTGACAATACTACTTATTATGGCAGAGCGCCCGGCTTCTACAAGGACGCTGGTGAATGGTTTGTGAAGAAAAAAGTGAAGATGATTGGTTCTGATACACAAGCACTCGATCATCCCTTAGCGACCGCTATTGGTCCACATGGACCTGGCAGACCAAATGGCTTAATGCCAGATATATGCGCTGAATATGAACGCAAAACGGGCAGAAAAGTACTTGAAGACTTTCCTGAATGGGAGCCTTGCCATAACGCAATTTTGAGCGCAGGCATATTAGGTTTTGAGAATGTTGGTGGTGATATTGACAAAGTGACCGGCAAACGAGTCACATTTGCTTCATTTCCATGGCGCTGGACCAAAGGCGATGGTTGTATTGTGAGATTAGTCGCTATGCTCGACCCGAGTGGCGATTATCGCATTGCTAAAGGCTCGGCGAAGTAAGGAATACTTATGCAAATCACGCGTTTTGAAGACGCTAAGCCTTACGATGCTCCTAAGCACTACAATATGCTTGGTTTGCGCTTGCAAGGTTTTGATGCGAGTCTGAGTGAGAACTTTTGGGTTGGCTTATCGCAGTTCTTGCCCGGTGGCGGAGCAGAAATGGATAGTTCTCCCCTTGAAAAAGTTTATATCGTTTTATCCGGAGAGATAACGATCACATTAGGTAACGGTGAAGAAACCATTTTAAAAGCACAAGACAGCTGCTTTTTAGCCCCGAATGAAGCTAGGGCTATCGAAAATCGCAGTAATACGACTGCACACATGTACGTAATAATGAATTATCCAAAAGGCTATGACCATGGACCTGCTTAAAAACCCACACCAAATGTTCGACATCTCTGGCAACGTGGCCGTAATTACCGGTGCTACAGGTGCCTTTGGTAGCGTAGCCGCTAGGATTTTGTCAGGTGCGAAATGCAAATTGGTGCTAGCAGGCGGAAATCAAACTGCGCTAGCGGCAATTGCAGAAGAGCTTAAACAAGACGGTGCCGAAGTGTGCACCGTAAACTTGCGCCCCAACTCACCAGAGAATTGCCAAGCGATTATAGATGCAGCACTAGCGTCATTTTCAAGACTAGACATACTAGTCGTCGCATCGGGCATGAACGATGTATCGCCTATTGGGGACATGTCGCTTGAACGGTTTGAAAATGTTATGCAGGCCAATGTGACCGATTCGTGGTTAATGGCGCAAGCCGCTGGTAAGCAAATGATTGCGCAAGGTCAAGGTGGAAAAGTGGTACTTGTATCATCTGCCCGCGGAAAACTTGGGCATCCAAATGGTTACTCTGCTTATTGCAGTTCAAAACATGCTGTTAATGGTATTACTAGGGCGCTTGGATGTGAGTGGGGTAAAGAAGGCATAACCGTAAATGCGCTAGCACCTACTGTTTTTAGGTCAGATCTAACCGCATGGATGTTTGCTGATGACGAACGCGGAAAATCAACAAGAGAAGGGATGCTTGCAAGAATCCCTATAGGCCGCCTTGGTGAGCCAGAAGATTTAGCGGGGCCATTACTATTTTTGGTATCGCGCGCATCTGATTTCCATACAGGGCATACATTATATGCTGATGGCGGTTATACCGCAGGTTAGCCAATTATGTTAACAAATACACTTTACACACTACGACTCGAAGAGGCTATTTGACTATGCAGTATTCAATTATTATCGCCGTTTTCATTTATGAAATTGTGGTTATTGCTGGCGTAGCTTGGTTTTTGTCACGCAAAAAACAAAAACACGCCGATGGCGATTTTGCATTAGGCGGTCGTTCACTTCCCACCAGTGTGGTTGCCGTTACATTAGCACTCACTGTACTAGGTACGGCACATATTTTAGGTGTGTTTGAAATGACATGGTCCATGGGCGCTTCGGCGGTCTGGTTCAGTATAGCGCATGTTATTTTGTTAGTGGTTGTGTGCGCAAGTACGGGGCTATGGGTTCGTCGTTTAGGCGTTAGTACGGTTCCCCAAATTCTAGAAATGTTTTATGGACGCAATACACGCTTGTTAGTGTCGTGCGTTATGGCCGGTGTTATTTTTGGTATTTTGACCATTGAGACGCAAGGGCTAGGTATTATTATTTCGTCTATGACCGGTTGGGAAATTAAAAACGGGGCGATAGTGGGCGGAATGATAGGCGTACTATATGTGGTATTGGCCGGCATAAAAGAAGTTGGCTGGGTTAATTTGGTCAATGCCGTTGTAATGTACATTGGTCTTGTATTGGCTACCATTGTGCTGGCGTTTAAATTACCCGGCGGTAGCTACGAATCTGTGAGTAACTTTTATACGGATTCTGGCAATGGGTTTATGCTCAGTATTTATGGCACTCCTGAAATTCTATTGACCTTCGGTTTAGGCACAGTAGTAGCGGTCGTCTTTAGCCAAGGCATTAACCAAATGTTATTACAACCAGCAATGGCGGCTCGTGATGAGAAAACTATAAAACGAGCGTTGTGGATTGCGGCTCCCTTAAACGGCTTGTTCGGCGTATTTGCAGTGGTTATCGGATTAACTGCCAAGTCGATACCGGAATTCGAAGTCCTTGGACCAAAAGTTGCCGCGACAACAATGCTAGTCAATCTCCTTCCAGGATGGCTTTCTGCTCTTTTGTTAGCCTCATTTTTAGCGGCGATATTATCGACCTTTGCGATGACAAGTTTATCGCCAGCGACCATATTTACAATGGACATTTATAAGCGGCTTTATAGACAAAACGCAAGTGACGCTGAGCTCACCCGCGTTATTCGTATCACCATTGTGGTACTCGCCATTATTGCCATGGCGGTAGCGTCTTTTCTACCCCCCATTTTGGCCTCTATGAACTGGTTGTTCTCGTGGTTGGTGCCTATTTTTTGGGTGGTTGTGTTTGGTTTTATTTGGAAGCGACATGCAACCGCGGCAGTTCTTACGCTTGTGAGTGCGTGGATTGCTAATTCTTTATGGTCATTTTCGTCGCTTCCTGAGGCTCTCAATATGGCGGGAACCCCAAATGCCTACGTCACCCTTGGCGTCACATTGTTTGTTGGCGTGCTAAGTAACTTAATACTGCCGGGCGAAACGGGTTATTTCAAATCCACTGATTATGATGACCGTCTAGCTCAAATGAAGCAGGAGTAATGCATATGTTTTGGAGCATATTTTTAAATAGCTTGTTATTGATCGTGGTGATCATTGTGGTGGGTCAACTCATTGCTAGATTTATGTCATCGCGTGATTAGGATATTAGTCGAATATTATCAAAAAATTAGTGTTAGTTAAGAGGAAGCAATAATGGAAGCACTTTCAGTAACAGCAATCTGGATGGCAGGCGTTGTGGGTATGATGCTCGCCTTCGGCATCATTGCCTTGGTAGGCGTGTTGCGTAACCGCGGTAATAATGGCGATGACTAAGCAGCATCAACTCAAAAAAATAGTCGTCATAGGCGCAGGATTGATGGGCTGTGGTATAGCTCAAGTGTTCGCTAACAAAGGATTATCTGTGGTGATTTGTGATCCCATGGAAGCTGCTCGTGACTTAGCCTTCGACCGTATTCGAGAGAATTTAGATTTATTGGGCCAGAATCATGATGCGCTTAATCATATAAGCCTGAGCGAGGACTTTACCAAAGAAGCGAAAGACGCTGATATTGTTATTGAAGCCGCACCCGAAAAACTGGCACTAAAAAGAAGCATATTCGCAGCACTAGTGCCATGCACTCCAGAGCACTGCATATTGGCTAGTAACACCTCAGTTATTCCAATTCGTGATATTGCAAAAGGCGTAGAGCATTGCGATCGCATAATAGGTACGCATTGGTGGAATCCTCCTTATTTAGTGCCTCTAGTTGAAGTCGTTCAATCAGACAATTCTTCGCCGGCGATGGTTACGCAAATGATTGCCCTTTTAGAGTGGTTAGGTAAAAAACCGATTCATGTCAAAAAAGATATCACCGGTTTTGTGGCAAACAGAATGCAGCATGCGTTGTGGCGCGAGGCAATTGCCTTAGTTGATGAAGGCGTGTGTGATGCAGAAACAGTCGACATTGCGGTTAAAAACAGTTTTGGCATGCGCTTATCCGTCCTTGGTCCTATCGAAAATGCCGACATGGTTGGTTTAGATCTCACCCAAGATATTCATAACGTGGTGTTGGCAGATATTTGTCGTGATAAGTCACCCGCAAAGATATTACAACGTAAAATAGACGCCGGTGATTTAGGCATGAAAACAGGCAAAGGCTTTAAGTCTTATACGCCAAAACAAGCGGCTGATATCAAGCAAACAATGATAAATCATTTGCTTGAGGCTATTCATAAATGAGCTAGCGGTGAACAGGAATGGTAGCTAAGCAAGCTACTCCATCGTTAAGTCAACAATTAGAACAGAAGGTATTCAAATTATGGCAAGAGCAAATCGAAAAGTTATCTTAACCTGCGCTGTTACTGGCGCAATGCATACGCCGACTATGTCTGAATATTTGCCGCTAACGCCCGATGAGATCCGCGATGAATCAGTAGCAGCAGCCGAAGCTGGCGCATCAGTCATACATTTGCATGCCCGTAACCCTGCAGACGGTTCGCCTACCGGTGCAACAGATGTTTATGAAAAATTCTTACCGGCCATTCATGAAGCAACCGATGCAGTTATTAACTTAACAACAGGTGGCTCACCAACCATGACGGTAGCTGAACGTTTAGCGGCTGCAGAAAAGTTTGAACCTGAAATGTGTTCTTTAAATATGGGCAGTTTGAATTTTGCTATTTTCCCCATTGCCGATCGTTACAAAGAATGGAAATACGATTGGGAAGAAGACTATGTGCGCAATAGCGACGACTTTATCTTTCGAAACACCTTTAGAGATATTGAATACATCATGAAAACAATGGGTGCTAAGGGCACAAAGTTTGAGCATGAGTGCTATGACGTTGGGCATCTATATAACTTAAAGCATTTCATGGACCGAGGATTAATTAAACCACCTATATTCATTCAAACCGTATTCGGTATTTTGGGAGGGATTGGTGCTGAAATTGATAATCTTATGTTTATGCGCCGCACCGCAGACCGTTTATTTGGGGATAACTACGTATGGTCTATTTTGGCCGCTGGTAAAACGCAAATTCCATTGGTTACCCAAGGTGTGTTAATGGGCGGACATGCGCGTGTTGGTTTAGAAGATAGCTTATTTTTAAATCCAGGCGAGTTAGCTAAGTCCAACGTAGATCAAATTGAAAAAATGTCTCGTATTTTGGCTGAATACAACATTGACATTGCCACACCAGATGAAGCGCGCTCTATTTTAGATTTAAAAGGTAAGAATAAGGTCAAACTTTAACTAGATTTTTGTTCTGCGTTTATCACAATTATGAAGCAGGGCTAGAGTATTTAGTAAACATAATCTTTCTAATTTCAGCTTTGTTTTTATCAGTTTATTTAATTGATATATAACATGAATTTTGGACGAATTTAGAAAATTAATAACGAGCTATTTTACAAGTAGTTTATTTGCCATAAGTTAGTATCAAAATGTAATTCACATGTATCACATAGTGATTTTTGTGGCATGTGTTACAAATACTTAATCCAAGGGAACAATTATGATAGATTTCAAAAGTCGCTTAGGTTCGACATCGTTAGGTCATCAATCGCTCACACTTATTGCTATGTCTTTATGTATGGCAACTTACACAATACCATCTTCTGCGCAGGAAGTTGATTCTAACCAAAAGGTTGAACAAGAAAAAAGTAGCGCAAAATTGGAAGTTATACTTGTGACCTCACAACGACGCACAGAAGCTCTTCAAGATGTACCCACTGCGGTAACCCGTATTGATGGTAACGACCTGGCTGACGAAGGAATACCAGACCTTTTGGAGTTGCAATCTTTAGCACCGAATTTACAGATTTCTGTTGCCGCTGGTATGCCACGTGTTTATATCCGAGGGATCGGACTTACTAGCTTTGCGATGGGGAGCGAACCAAGCGTTGCTTTTCATGTTGATGGTGCAGTAATTTCAAGGCCCTCAGCACAAGCAAGCAGTTTCTTTGATGTCGACCGAATCGAAGTTCTTCGGGGGCCGCAAGGCTCTCTTTACGGGCGCAACGCAACGGGTGGATCATTAAATGTCCATACACGTCGCCCTACTGATGCAGTTGAAGGTTATGCTAATTTTCAGTCTGGAAATTATGGCTTGTTGGATTTAGAAGCTGCCGTAGGCGGAGCACTGGTAGAAGGGGAATTTAATGGGCGAATAGCAGTTAAAATCCGCAAGCGAGACGGTTACGGTGTGAATCAGTTTGATGGACGGGATTTGGATAATGAGGACCTTACTGCTGTGCGAGCTGGATTATCATATGCTGGTTCAGAGGACTTTGATGCTTTCTTATCACTCACACATTTTGAAACTGATGCTGCTGGAGACTATCACTACATTGGTCAGGCTAGACCCGATATCACTCCTCGTGAAATTGTACTTGGTGGCCAAGTCGCGGATAATATACGTGATAATAACTCAGAGAATTTAATAGGTGGTAGTAAAGACCTTGACACTCTGACATTGCAAATGAATTGGAATTTATCGGATACCGTAACGTTAAATTCTATTACCAATTATTTAGATTATGTTAGACATGCCCGTACGGATCTGAACGGAACTCCACTACAGTTTTATGCAAATAATCAATTTGAAAGTTCCACGCATTACTCTCAAGAGTTTCAATTTAATTGGGATGGAGATAACCACACAACATTGTTTGGGCTTTATTACTTTAATGAAGATATTGACGCTAGTATCACCATTGAAGGTCCTCCACCATATACTAGCGTGCTTAATCGACCATTTTTGCAGTTTGAGGGACAACAAGAAAGCGAATCGTACGCAGCCTTTTGGAATACTACTTGGAAACTGACAGAGAGTTTATCTCTCACCACAGGTCTACGTTATAGTAAAGATGAAAAGCAGGATGTTGGAACAAGAACGATTCCTACCGGAGTTGTTTTTCCAATAGCGCGAGATGAAGCTTGGGATGCTTTAACACCTACGTTAGGAATTGACTACACCATTTCCGATGACATTATGGTTTACGCAAAAATAGCAGAGGGATATAAAACGGGTGTGATGAACATTGGTAATAATTCACCAGCAGTTGACCCAGAAACTGTTATAAGTTACGAGGCTGGCATAAAGAGTAGATTATTTGATCAGCGTCTTCAGTTAAACATGGCGTTATTTAATACGACTATTGAAGATATGCAGGTTCAACGACCGGTTGATGGCAACCTTATTACGGTAAACGCCGCTGAGGCAGATATCAAGGGTATCGAGCTTGAAACTATTGCATTGATAACAGACAATCTAACGTTAAAGTTCAACGCGGCTTATCTCAAAGCTGAGTTTGCAGAATTTGTGACTGCAAATACAACATTTACACCCAATGTTCTTGAGGACTTAGCTGGTAATCCGCTACCTAACTCTCCAAGAACTCAGGCTGATATTTCCCTAGAATATTACTCTGATTTTGAAAATTTTGAAATAAAATCAAGAGTACAATATGCCTATACTGATGAGCGCTGGTTCAACGAATTTCAAGAAGATATTAGTTATCAAAGCTCGACAACTGTATTGAATGCAAATGTGTTGTTTCGCTTTGAGAACAGTGACTGGTCACTAAATATCTGGGGAAGAAATCTCACAGATGAAACAATACTATCTCATGTGAATGTGACTTCTAGTACTATCGGCCATGCTCTTTTAGCCACTCTCATGCCGCCGAGAACTTATGGCTTAACTGCATCTTATGAGTTCTAATTATGGTTAGCATTCAAAAATATTGTTGTGTTTTATGGGTTTTTTCGTTGCTTGTATTAGTTCTGCCGAGCCCATGCTCGGCAGATGACAGGGGAATCTCTTCTTCACGACCTAATGTTCTGCTGATTGTCGCTGATGATCTTGGTTACACAGATTTAGGAGCGTTTGGTAGTGAGATCGAAACGCCTACTCTGGATCAGCTAGCTATGGAGGGGTTACGGTTTACAAATTTTACAGCCGCTGCTTCTTGTTCCCCAACTCGCGCTATGCTGATGTCGGGTACTGACCACCATACTGCTGGGCTTGGTAATATGATTGAAAAGCTTGCAGACAATCAACTTGGGAAACCTGGCTATGAGGGGTATTTAAGTACTCGTATTCGCACTGTTGCTTCTTTGCTTTCCGATTCAGGTTATCTGACTTATATAAGCGGGAAATGGCACCTTGGTGGGAAGCCCGATCAATTACCAAGCTCACGAGGGTTTTCGCGTTCTTTTGTTCTGTTGCAGGGAGCCGCTGGACATTTTGATGATACAGGTCCAAAAGCTTCTATACCGGTATCTTCTTTTCGCGACGGTAATAAGCCTGCCGACTGGCCAAAAGAGAAGTATTCAACAGACTACTATACGGATCGTTTACTTGGATATCTTGATGAACGTGGTTCGGATGATACACCGTTTTTCGCTTATTTAGCCTACACTGCTCCACATTGGCCGCTTCAAGCTCCAAAAGAGTTAATTGAGCATTACAAAGGACGGTATGATGATGGTTGGGATGCACTTAAATCGAAGCGCCTCGAACGGATGCGTGAGCTTGACTCGAGAGCAGATGAGTACAAATCGGTAAAAGCTCCAACTTATGTTGCATGGGATACACTATATGCAGAAGAAAAAGCGGTAGAGGCACGAAAGATGGAAGTTTATGCCGCCATGGTTGATAGCATGGATGATAATGTAGCGAGAGTGATTGAAAAGCTAAAAGAGCATGGAGACTTAGAGAATACCATTATCATATTCTTATCCGATAACGGACCAGAAGCCAAAGAGTTGAATAAAGTGCCTGACTTTGGTGAACATGTTGCGAAATTTGACAATAGTCTGAACAGCATCGGCAGTATAAATTCTTTTACGTTTACCGGACCTGGCTGGGCGTCAGCATCTAATGCTTATCTTCGTTCTTTCAAGGGTAGCGTGGCAGAGGGTGGAACACGTGTGCCAGCCTTCTTTTGGGATGGAAGGCTAAATAGCGGTGGTCATATCGTGCGACAGCCACTCCACGTGAAAGACATTGCTCCTACCATTCTCGAAGCTGCAGGTGTTCATGTTCCTCGTAGCCCTTACGAACACGCAGGAATAAAACGTTCAGCAATGACGGGCAAAAGTTTTTTATCTTTAATCGAGAATGAGTTAATCCGCATTCACGATGAGCAAACAGTGTTTGCTACTGAGCTTTTTGGACGCAGAGCTGTGCGGACTGGCGATTGGAAATTGGTTTGGGAAGAAGTGCCATGGGGCAAATCTGATTGGGAATTGTTTAACCTTAAAGATGATCCGGGTGAAACGCGCGATTTAGCATTGAAAGAGCCTAAAATGCTCAAAGAGCTTATTCATAAATGGGAAATATACGAAGAAGAAGTCGGCGTTATTATTCCGAACGAACTTCGCGGATATTGAGCAATTGACATATTGTCGTTCAAAGAAAAGACAAAAATTTAAAGGTAGCTAAATGAATAATAATAGCAGACGAAATTTTATGAAGGGAGCCGTTGCTGCTACTTTAGCAATGCAAGTTCAAGCCGGCAACACCACAATTAAACAAAACAATGTTTCTGTGAATGGTATGAGGCGAATTGCGATAGAAGAGGCGTTTGTTACTCAAGCTATTGCTGACGAATGGGATAAATTTATCGCTGCAGGTAGCCCAAATGAACCGGGTTTTCAAAAAATGGGGGAGTCTATTCTCGCGGATAGTCTGGGTACTAGAATCATCCACGAGCGATTAGTGAATTTAGGAAATGATCGTATAAAGTACATGGATAAATGTGGCGTTGATATGCAAGTTATTTCGTTAACATCGCCAGGAATACAGGTTTTTGATGGTGCGCTTGCTAAAGAATTAGCTGCAGATGCAAACGATCAATTAGCTACAGCAGTTAAAAACCATCCAGATCGGTTTGCTGGCTTCGCCGCGGTCGCCCCGCAGTTGCCTGGAGAGGCTGCTAAAGAGATTGACCGAGCGATAGGCTCTCTAGGTTTATCCGGCGTAATCATCAATTCTCATACTCGCGGTGAATATTTAGACGATAGGAAGTTTTGGCCTATCCTAGAGGCAACAGAAGCTCGAAATTCCCCTCTGTACCTTCATCCAAGAGCGCCTGGTCAGGGGATGGTGCAACCATATTTAGACTATGGATTATATTTTGCAGGTTGGGGTTTTGCTGCAGAAACAAGTTTACATGCTATGCGTATGATAATGAGTGGAGTTTTTGACGAGTTTCCGAAGCTGAAAGTTATTTTAGGTCATATGGGAGAAGGAATACCTTTTCATTTAGACAGAATAGATAATCGTTATCTATTACAGGTAAAAATCAATGCGGTAAAACCTCTTAAAAAACTGCCGAGTGAATATTTTAAAGAAAACTTTGTAATTACTACCTCTGGCGTTTTCCAGGACTCTGCCTTGAAGCTTTGCTATGAGGAGCTCGGTGCAGATAGAATTTTGTTTGCTGCCGATTATCCTTATGAGTCAGTTGAGGATTCAGTCAAGTTTCTAGACGCTGCTGATTTATCTATTCAAGATAAGCATAAAATTTATTACGGTAATGCAGAAAAATTGCTAGGTTTAGCGACATTGTGAATTAAGAGATTTACTTAGTTTTATAAGCTGACTGGACTTACCAGCCATTGTTACTTTATGTGAAAAAGACGGGTTTAGTTGTTCTGTTTATTGCGGTTATAAAACTCAGCCTGATACTTGGCAGCATAGTATGAATAGACTTGCTGACTGGATTGAAAGTTTGCCTTTACCTATTGGTGTCATCGCTGTCACCGATGCTAGGACCAGACATTTATTGCAAGCCTGTGATAAGACCAATCGACTGGTCCCTGATCAAGTGTCTAAGGGTATTTTTAGGCATGAAATGCTTGGTAATGATTACCTGTCAAATTCGTGAAATTAATGTTCAACGAAGCTTTAGCTAGTCTCACAATACGAAACGGTACTGTCTGTTCTGGTCAAGTCCAACCGGACACATTCCTAAAGGAATTCTCATACTCAATGGGTGATTGATCGCCGTTTGACGAATGCAACCGCTCCAGATTGTAATATTTTACATACGCAGCGACATCTTGCGTCATATGCTCTCGTGTTGGTTGCGCTACTTTGAACAACCAATCATGTTTTAAACTACCAAAAAACCTTTCAA
>NZ_JBLIED010000062.1:0-15057 GCF_047632955.1 Psychromonas sp.
ATTCCACGCTGGTATTAATGTTGGTATCGGTAAAGACCATACTCTTTTTGCTAAAGCTACAGGTGTAGTTAAGTTTGAAAAGAAAGGTCCAAAGATGCGTAGCTTCATTACTATCGTAGCTGAATAACTTCAGTCTTGACGAAAGAGTTTTAAAAGCCTCGCTGATGCGGGGCTTTTTTTTTACCTTAAATAATATTTTGCACTGTACTTATTTCTATTTACATTCCAAAATGTGAACTGTGTCCAATAGAAATAAGTATAATTATAGTTTAGACAAGCCAACGATAGAGTTGGTTTCTTGGAGGTTGGAATGAAGTTTGTTGATGAAGCAAAAATAAAGGTTGATGCCGGAGATGGTGGCAACGGCTGTATCGGCTTCCGTACCGAAAAATATATCCCGCGTGGCGGCCCAAATGGCGGCGATGGCGGTGATGGCGGTGACGTTTACCTCGAAGCAGATGAAAATCTAAACACCTTGGTTGATTTCCGTTTTGTGCGTTTTTACGATGCCGAACGTGGCGAAAATGGTCAAACACGAGACTGTACCGGATCTCGCGGTAAAGATAAATTTATTAAAGTACCTGTTGGTACACGCTGTCGTGATGATGATACCGGAGAAGTGCTTGGTGATTTAACGCGCGATGGACAAAAGCTGATGGTTGCCAAAGGCGGCTTTCACGGTTTAGGCAATGCACGTTTTAAAAGTAGTACTAACCGTGCTCCGCGTCAAAAGACCGACGGTACTCCGGGCGAAGTTCGTAATTTGCTTCTGGAATTATTGTTGCTTGCCGATGTTGGCATGCTAGGTCTGCCAAATGCGGGCAAATCAACCTTTATCCGTAGTGTTTCAGCGGCAAAACCAAAAGTGGCTGATTATCCCTTTACGACCCTGGTACCGAATTTAGGTGTTGTTAGTATGGGTTATGGACGCAGTTTTGTGATTGCAGATATTCCCGGGTTAATCGAAGGTGCATCTGATGGTGCCGGACTTGGTACGCGCTTCCTGCGTCATTTAGAGCGTTGTCGTGTATTGTTGCATATGGTTGATTTATTGCCAGCAGATGGTAGTGATCCGGCAACAAATGCGCTGGTTATTATCGAAGAGCTTAAAAGGCACAGCCCTAAACTTGCCTCTAAACCGCGTTGGTTAGTATTTAACAAAACCGACCTTCTGCCGGAAGATGAAGCTGAACTGGTGATCCAGAGTGTTAAAGAAGCGCTTGAATGGGATGGACCTGTTTATAAAGTAGCTGCGATTTCAAAAACCGGGACAAATAACGTCTGTCGTGATGTTGTTGGATACTTGGAAGAGCTACCGGCTGAATTTACACCGGAAGAAGAGCGTCAGCAGGTCGAATTCCAGTGGGATGATTATCATCAGTCAGCAATAGAAGAGCTTGACGCCGATGATGATGATGATTGGAGTGAAGATGATGAGATGATGGAAGTTATTTACGTAAAAGACTAAGTCATACGTATCAGGTTTCTATTTTAATCTCAGATTAAAATTTAAAGCCCCGCTTTGGTTGCACCAAAGTGGGGCTTTTTGCTACCTATGATCTAGGCATCAGGCTTTCTAAGCTAAATGTTTTTCTGCCTGCCGTTCAACGTTCTCCAGCTCATCTAACAGTTCAAGTAACTCCGGCTCTAATCCATCCAGCGTAATATCTTGTTTTAACCCATTCTCAATAAGAAAGGCAATTTTCTTGAGTTTTGGCACTCCGCTATAACTGCAGCCGCCATGAAATCGATGAATAATTTCGGCAAAGTGAGGAGGGGAAATTTCGCCGTGCAGGGCTTTATTGACCTCAATTTTTATCTCCGCAAACTCATTAATTAACATACCCAGCAATTCCCTGGCAAGCGCCTCTTTGCCGGCAGACTGCTGCAGCGCAAGCGGCCAATCGAAAGAGAGATTACTTGAGGTTAATGCCGGTAATGATGATTTTCTGCCTATTACGCCGGCATGGGGCGTCCATTTATTGATCATCTGCTGCAGGGCTATTTCATCAATGGGTTTAGCCAGGCAATCATCTATACCCTGCTGCAAAAACTGTTCTTTTTCGCCTGGTAATACATGCGCCGTCACCGCGATAACAGGGGTTTTATTGTTGATTTCTCCCGCTTTGATTTGCAGGCAGGCATTAATACCGTCTAATACCGGCATTTGGATATCCATAAAAATAAGATCAAAGTGCTGACATTTAGATTGTTCAACGGCTTGTTGACCATTAATACAGGTCGTTACATGGTTGGCGCGATCTGCCAGCATTGCTGAAATAAGTTTTAAATTAGCGGGATTATCATCCACGGCCATGATATTGATATCTTTACGAATGAAGAGCGGTAAGCTCTTATGGTCTATGATGGTATTAGGTTGTTTTTTATCTGAAATAAGTGCATTGGCAAAAATTTTGTAATTTATTGGCTTACTTAAACAGTGGCTAACGCCCGTCGCCATCAATTTTTCATAAATGCTCGGGTCGCTGCAATTAACCAGTACTATTACATTTTCGCTAAATTTTCTGGCTTGTTCAATCTGCTTGAAAAGTATCTGTAGGCTCTCACAATGACTGCATCCGATAACAATGCTGTCGTAACCTTTATTTAATAACTGCTGCCATTGTTGTTCTGTTGTGGCTAACGAAATTTCAGTTTCCCATTGGCTGAGCAGCTGCGTGCAGGCCCGAGCGCTATATTCGTTGCTCTCATAAACTAGTACTTTTTGTTTTTGCAAAGGACTGATCGCCATATTGCTCAATGCTGTCCTGGCGCTTTTTTCGATGATAATAGTAAAGCTGAAAATCGAACCCTGTCCGGGAACGGATATTAATTCTATTCGACCCTGCATCTCTTTGACCAGCTTTTGGGTGATCACTAAACCTAATCCGGTACCGCCATATTGACGGGTGATACTGGTGTCTGCCTGAGCAAAGGCTTTAAATAACTGTGATTGCTGTTTTGTTGAAATTCCGATGCCGGAATCAGAAATTTTAATCTCAAGCGTGACTTTATTCTCTCTGTCCATCTCTGTTTTAATACGTTGAATTTGTATTCCAATATTGCCTTTTTCGGTAAACTTAATCGCATTAGCGGTTAAATTGGTCAAAATTTGCTGCAGACGCATCGCATCGCCAATGACTTCAGAGGGGACTTCAGGATCAACGATGATACTCATTTCAAGGTTTTTCTCATGGGCGCTGGGGGCCAGTAGATGCATGGTCTCATCGATGCAGTCGCGTAAATCAAAGGGGATGTGCTCCAGAGTTAATTTACCCGCCTCTAATTTAGAAAAATCAAGAATGTCATTGATGATATTAAGCAGATTTCCGGCTGAGCGTTCGATGGTGCGCAGGTAATCAATTTGATTGTTGGTAAGTTGTGTTTTCAGAAGTTGTCTGGCAAATCCGATCACGCCATTTAACGGCGTGCGTAATTCATGGCTCATATTGGCTAAAAACTCAGACTTTACCCGAGCCGCCTGTTGTGCCGCTTTTTTAGTTATATCAAGCTCAATATTTTGTATTTCCATCTGTTCCAGTGTTTCTCGCAGCTCACTGGTCGCCAAATCGATGCTGTCCTGCATCTCTTCATGGTGTTTGGACATCGCCACCGCCATTTCATTGATACCCAATTGCAGGGAGGCCATCTCGCCAGAATAATCACCTTCTACCCTTGCATTTAAGCGTCCTAGACTAATCTTCTCAACCACAGATACCATTGCACAGATCGGGCCGGTAATGCGTCTAGCCTGCGCGAAAGCAAGCAGTAAGCTGCCTAAAATGCCTAATAAAACTACCCCGAATGAGAGGGCGGTATCGCGGTAAAATAGCAGTTCAATTTGATCGGTATTAACTTCCAGTGCGACATAACCAACAATTTTTGGCTTTGATTCAAAGGTCGACGGGTATTCTAAAAAATCGCTTTCATCAACGATTGGACTGCGAATGATGATGCTGTCCGGATAGTGTTTAACTTCAGTTAAAAGTGGAATTACCTGACCTTTTTTGAGACGTAACAGATCAAAGTTACGATGGTAATTACTAGTTACAAAAAGTTGGTTATTTGAATCAAAAATCGCAATACTTTTAATCATCGGGCTGTTTTTACGGTGTGTTGAGCCAATCAGACGTCTTAGAATGGTTCTGGTTTCATCTTGTATACCGTATTCGCTAGCGATAGCCAGAGGCTCGCTGATGTTAATGGCCCTGTCGATTAAAAAATTATTTGCCTGGTGATAACGATGGAAAGAAAAGTAACCCGCTAATATGCCACCGATCAAAATAGTCGGTAGAATAGTAAAGGCAATCACTTGTGCTCGCAGTCCGTATTTTGTCATAGGTTACATTTCTAAAGTGAGTGGTAAGCGCAAAACCATAAAATGGTAATTAAGTCTGCGGATTAAAATTTACCTGTAAAACAGGATCAGCGCATTAATCAATTTTCTATAAATGAATGCTTTTATTTTTCATTGTGTGACAATAGCTTTATCGATAAATATCAGTCTATGATCGCATAGCTTACTTAACCTGTGAATCACTTATGGCCCAGTTCTTTAAAGCAGCACCCACAAACAGTATAAAAAATCATATTCTAAAAAATATAAAAGTTGAAAAGTTGGATCACCGGGGACGTGGTTTAGCCTATTTCCAGAAAAAACCCCTTTTTATTGATGGGGCGCTTGCAGGTGAATTACTTGAAGTACAAATTATAGAAACTAAAAAACGCTACAGTAAAGCTAAGATTAAAAAGATAATTAAGGCCAGTGAGTTAAGAATTACTGCCGCTTGTCCCCATTATCAGGAGTGCGGGGGTTGTGATCTGCAGCATCTCAGCCAACAGTCGCAGATCCAGATAAAAGCAGATGGGCTATTATCATTATTTAAACGTTTTGCTAAGCAAGTGCCGCAGCAACTTGAAGAGCCGATCACCGATAAGGCATGGGGATATCGTCGTACTGCCCGTTTTGGTTTACAATTTGATAAAAAAAATAAACACTTAAAAATGGGTTTTAGGCGTGCACAAAGTAATGACCTTATCGACCAAAAAGTTTGTCCGGTATTATTGCCGGCATTAGAGTGTTTACTGGCGCCGCTTAAAATATTATTAAACAGTTTACAGTGCAAAGCAGATTTGGGGCATGTTGAGCTGCTTTATTCAGATCAGGGTGCGGTGATTTTGTTACGCCATATGAAAAGCTTAAGCGAGCCGGACTTGAAACTGATAACGGCTTTTTCAGATCAACATAAAGTGAACTTTTTTGGACAACCATCCTCTAATCAGTCTGTTTGTCTGGCTGGGAAGGCGCATTTAAGTTACCGCTTGCCGGAGTGGGATTGCTCCTTGAGTTTTACCCCCACTGACTTTTTACAGGTAAACACGACTATTAATGAAAAAATGGTCAGTCAGGCGCTGCAGTGGCTCGCTTTAGAAAAAACCGACCGTGTCTTAGATCTTTTCTGTGGTTTAGGTAATTTCACTTTACCAATCGCGCGCCAGGTTGAATCGGTTGTGGGTGTTGAAGGGGTTCAAAAAATGGTCGACAGGGCAGCGGAAAATGCACAATTAAATAATTTACACAATGCCGAGTTTTATCAAGCTGACTTAAGCGATGAAAATATTATTCAGCAGGAATGGGCTAAACAAAGCTTTAATAAGGTTTTATTGGATCCGGCACGTGCCGGTGCCTTGGATTGTTTAGCTTTTATAGCACAAAAGAAACCGTCGCATATCCTTTATGTATCATGTGATCCGTTGACCCTGGCCCGAGATAGTCAGCTGCTGCTTGATAAAGGGTATAAGCTTGAGAAGTTAGGCTTGCTGGATATGTTCCCGCAAACGGCTCATATGGAAGCAATGGCACTGTTTACTGGTTAGATTTATTTTAAATTTTTGGAGTTCCGTTTAATGGTTTCAGTCAGAGATACACATTTTTATCAAACCGCGCAAAAAAACCCTAAAAAATGGGTTACTACGTTAGGCTTAAGTAGCTCGGATCAAAATAAATTATTAGACAATTACGAAAAAATCATCGCTTTGTGCCTGAACAGCGAACAGCATAGCCTGTTGGAGTTAGGGACTGAGATGGTTGAGATCCTGGTCACTTTAAACATGGATCTGGATACCTTAAATGCTGCTCTGATCTTTCCCTTGCTTGACAATCAAATTATTACTCAGGAGCAAGTTGAAGAATGGTGGCCTAAGCGTGTTGCCAAACTGGTTAAGGGGGCAACGGATATGGAAGGTATTCGAGCCCTGCAAAATCAGGGAGGACAGAGTAACAATGACGCACAAGTGGATAATTTGCGTAATATGTTACTGGCGATGGTCGAGGATGTCCGCGCTGTAGTGATTAAACTTGCTGAACGGATCTGTTATTTACGACAGATAAAATCTGCAGATAAAAATAAAAGGCTGCTAGTTGCCAGGGAAATATCCTCGATTTATGCCCCGCTGGCAAATCGATTAGGTATTGGCCAGCTAAAATGGGAATTAGAAGACTTATCCTTTCGCTATTTAGAGCCTGAAGTTTATAAAAAAATAGCCAAACAGCTCGATGAAAAACGCATTGACCGTGAACACTATATTCAAGAGTTTGTTAATACCGTAAAAGAGTCTCTTCAGGAGATGCATGTCAACGGCACGGCTTATGGGCGTCCTAAACATATCTACAGCATTTACCGGAAAATGCAGAAAAAGAATTTACAGTTTGAAGATCTTTATGACGTACGTGCGGTGCGCGTGGTGGTTGAAAAACTGCAGGATTGTTATGCGGCTTTAGGCGCGATCCACACTAAGTGGCGGCATATCCCCAGTGAATTTGATGATTACATTGCCAACCCTAAAGCGAACGGTTACCAATCGATTCATACGGTCGTATTAGGCCCGGAAGGCAAAGCGGTTGAGGTACAGATACGCACCCAGAAAATGCATGAAGATTCCGAATTGGGCGTAGCTGCTCACTGGAAATACAAAGAGGGCAGTGCCGGTGGCAAGGCATCCAGCGGATATGAAGAGAAAATAGCCTGGTTGCGCAAAATACTCGCCTGGCAGGAAGATATTGCCGACAGCGAAGACTTGGTTGATGAGATCCGCAGTCAGGTTTTTGACGATCGTGTTTATGTTTTTACTCCCAAGGGGGAAGTCATTGATCTGCCCGCGGGCGCGACACCACTTGATTTTGCCTATTACATACACAGTCTGGTCGGACACCGATGTATTGGTGCTAAAGTCGCTAACCATATTGTGCCTTTCACTTATCACTTAAAAACTGGCGACCAGGTTGAAATTCTCACTCAAAAAGAACCCAATCCAAGTCGTGATTGGCTTAATCCTAATTTAGGTTACATCAATGCTCCCCGTGCTCGAAACAAGGTTGCATCGTGGTTTAGAAAACAAGATCGTGAGAAAAACATTCAGGCGGGACGCGAGTTATTAGAAGCTGAACTGGCTAAACTGAAGCTGAAATTAAGCGATCTTCCACCGGCAATAGAACGTTTTAATGTGAGCTGCGTTGAGGATATTTTTGCCGGTGTCGGCAATGGTGATTTACGTATTAATCAGCTGCTCAACTTTTTGAATGATCACCACCACCAGCAAACATTAGCAGAACAAGACAAGGCGGCGTTGGATGCATTAACCAAACGCAGCAGTGCTTTTGTAAGCAAACCCGTTGGCAACAATATTATGATCCAGGGTGAAAGTAATTTACTGCACAGTATCGCCCGTTGCTGCCAACCCATTCCCGGCGAATCTATTGAGGGGTATATCACTCAAGGACGGGGAATTTCAGTGCATCGTAAAGCCTGTGAACAATTGGCTGACTTGCGCGAGGCGCATCCGGAAAGGCTGATTGAAGCTTCCTGGGGGGATACTAACTCGTCAGGTTATTCATTAACATTTCGTCTGGAAGCGTTAGATCGCAGCGGGTTGTTAAAAGATATCACGACCTTATTATCTAATGAAAAAGTAAATGTATTAGGGGTTAACAGTATGAGCAATGTAAAAACTCAAACCGCCACTATTGATCTTAATTTAGAAATACATAACAGTGATAATATTACCAAGATACAGAATAAGCTTAAACAATTAAAAGATGTTATGGAGATTCGACGTTTGTAATGAATGATCTCCCCCTGTGAGTTAGGGGGAGTAATACCAAATCCATTAGTTTTCTGCTCATTTATACGGGTTAAAAAACATGCTAGCTAGACATAAAACTACGTTTTAGTCTTTGTTATTAATTTGATTCATAACATCCTGTTATTCCCCACTTCGTGGCCAGCTAAAGCTGTTCAAAATCGTTCCATACGATTTTGTATAATTAGAACAACTAGTTACTGCAATTAATGCCTTGCTTTCATGGTTTTTCCGGCGCTTAAATAGATCACCTAATTAGTGGAATTGGTACAATAATAAAATAAAATTTATTGGCAGAAATGTTTTTTAGAAAATGCGATGCGCGCTTCGACATCCATTAAACTGGTATCACCAAGGCTTTCAATTAGCTTTAAGCGCGGCAGAATGCCCTGACCGTTCGCTATCTGAATGGCTAAGCCCGGGCGTGCATTGAGCTCCAACAGCATCGGACCAATATCACGATCCAGTACCATATCGGTCCCTAAGTAGCCCATGCCGGTCATCTCATAGCAGCTTGCTGCCAGATAGATTAGACGATCCCATCTGGGGACCTCTAAAAGAGCCAGTTCTTTATTGGTATCGGGATGATATTTAACCGGCCGGTCAAATTGTACCGCATGTAATGCTTTACCATTGACAATATCAACACCTACACCCACCGCACCCTGGTGTAAATTGGCCTTACCATCGGATGCCGAGGTGGAAAGGCGCATCATTGCCATCACCGGAAAACCCTTAAAGACAATCACCCGTACATCGGGTACGCCTTCAAAACTAAAACCGTCAAAGGCATTATCAAACTGGATTAAGGCTTCAATGACAGCCACGTCTGCGCTGCCGCCTAAACTGAATAAGCCCGCCAGTATATCGGTAACATGGCGTTTAATTTCAGAAAGGCTTTCTTCTTTCCCGCTGGCTTTATAATAGCGACCATTTTCGACTTTGGTGATAACAAAAATTCCCTTACCACCACTGCCTCTCGCGGGTTTAATGACAAAACCTGCTGTCTCTTTGATATAATTTTCAACACGGCCCACTTCTGCCTGCAATGAAATTACACCCAATAAAGCCGGTGTGGTGACATTAGCTGCACGTGCAATGATTTTGGTCTGCAGTTTATTATCAACCAAGGGGTACAATTTACGCGGATTATAGCGGCCGATATAACCACTATTACGCTGGTTCATACCCATGACCCCTTTATCTCTGAGCTTAAAAGGACTGACGAAAAACATCTTTTATTCCTTATCAACTAAAGGCTTAAAGCGGCGTAACTCTAAGAGGCGGTAACCTGTGTAACTGCCCAGTAAGAGTACCAATGCCATCACCACAAACTGTAAGCCGATAAAGTTAAACATTAAATGACGGGTAACTTCATTACTCATCATAAAATAGGCAAACACCGCGACAATTAAACTGCCGCCACCTTGTTTTACCACTTCTTTCATGCCTTCCTCTTCCCATAGAACAGACATACGTTCAATCGTCCAGGATAGGATAATCATCGGAAAGAAAGTGATTTTAAGACCTTCGCTCAGCCCCAGTTTGTAGGAAAGAACACCAAACAGTGCAATCAGAAGAATAACCATAATAATCACCGTCGATATCCGCGAGACCAGCAGCAGATTTAAACGCGACAGATAGGAACGAATAAATAAACCCACGGTAACCAGTAAAATAAAACCAATTAATCCGGTGAGTAGGCTTGTTTGAATAAAAGCCATCGCGATTAACACCGGCATAAAGGTACCCGATGTTTTAAGGCCGACTAAAACACGCATTAATACAACGACTAATACACCTAAGGGGATCATTAAAATGCCCTTGAAAACCGATTGATCTTCAATAGGCAGACTGTGAATTGAAAAGTTAAAGAGATGCTCATTGACCGGTTTTTCCATGATCACTGATAATGCGGGTTGATTTTGTTTAATCATTGAAAAACTGACGGTCGAGTTTTCCCCTCCGGTTAATTCAAGTAAGGCTTTACCACTTTGATCCCAAAGTAATAAGTTTTCACGATCGACCGCTTTTGTACTGTTTGGATCAAAAAGATGTGAAGAGATAATGTCGTCTTTCTCCTGAAAGACTTCCACTAAAGGTTGTAATTGTTGGTAGCGACGCGCGTCTTCTAAGTTGAGGGCGCCAACTATTTTCGCGGGGATTTCTGCTTGATTTAATAACGCGATTAAAAGATCTTCTTTAGGGGCTCCGCTGTTTAAAATTAATCTTACATTTTGATCGGGATCTTCAAAATTTAATGCTTTTAAGAGCTCGCGGGTAAAGCTAAATGCATCGGCGCTTTTTGCATGCGCTTCTTCTATAATCACTTTCTCTGCAGCATGTTCAGCTGGACCGTTTCGAGTATTGTTGAGCGCTGGCATTTCATTGATTTGCGGATCGTGGCTTTTAGGATCGACCAGCATCTGAACGTTATAATAAAGTGTTTGTTCGTCCTTTGCCTCGCGAATAGCCCACTGTGCTTGCGGAGTATTGCCTTCATTTAGAAAAGACAGACCGTAACCGGGAGATGCTGCATTTTGACTGAGTTGTATAAACCCCGCCTGTGGTTTTGGTGTGGTCAAGGAAGCGAGAATCGGTTCATCTTTGGCGGTAAACTCAATTTTCGCATCAATACTCCAGATAGTCCGATTTTCTCCCGGTAACCAGGGGATATCAAGCGCCATATGGCGTTGCACGGTTTGATATATGCCCAGCATAAATAAGCTCGTGACTAAGGCATAAAAGAAAAACTTTGAACTCATAAACAAACCCTACTTTTTAGTTGCGCTCTTTTCTACAAATTTAGTATGGAGATACTCTTTACTCACATCCACAACAGCGACATCTTGTAAAAATGTACGACCAATTAATATCGGGTATTCCATATGGGTACGATCCGTTAGTGTGAACTCAGTTTCGCCAACGACACCGCCTATCCTTACATGCAGGTTAACCACTAGACGACTGTCTTTTTCTCCGGGATCGTTTGCCTGGATAATACTAACAAAACGAACGATTCTGGCTTCGATGTTTTGTGGCTCTGTATTTTTCTCATTATCTAAATTAAAACGCACCCATTTTTCGCCATCCCGTTCAAAACGTTCAATATCAGTGGCACTGATTGAAGCCGTTGTTGCACCGGTATCTACTCGTGCTCTAAAATTTCTTTTGATTGCCGAAACGTAGACCCACTCGGTTTGTCCTAAAATCGCCTTATTGCCAAATTTTGCAGAGTCGTTTTTTACTGCCGCTTGTTTAGCCGCTTGTTTAATGGCGGCTTTTTCTGCCGTCAGTTTAGCGGTCGATGTAGTCAATAAATCATTGAGCTCATTAACTTGAATTTTGCTGGCGGATAAAGCCTCATTGGTAACGGATAGTTCTGCTTGTGTCTGCTCGAAGGTTTGCTGTGCGCTAAACAGATCAGCCTGTAGATTGGTTATTTGTAACTGTTGCTCCTGTGCATGGTAATTGACACAACCGGTAGTCATAAAAACGACTAACGCAGTGAAAAGCACTGTTTTATTTAAAAGCATGAAAAACCTTTATCCTTGTTTTGGTTGTCTGGTGCAAAATAATAGCATTTTGTGCTAAAAATAGCAGATAAATTGCGTTTTAAAGCCATTATTATCATTGAATTCAGATGACTTTCAAGGACTGAGTATATTTCTCAACCAATGTTTTTTATGAACCCGATGAAGCACTAAAATGACCTTAATTAACTCTTCAGTTAAAGTGACAATATAAGCTTCAACCAGACTGAAATGATAAAATTTTACGGCGATAAATGCGAGAGGAATGCCGATACACCACATACTGAAAATATCGATAAAAGTGCTGTAATTAATATCTCCGCCGCTGCGTAAAACGCCAATGATGCCGATAAAATTAATGACTTTGATAAACAGCGCAAAGGCTAATACCAGTAACACATTAGCAGCACTGCTCGCCGCATCCGATGATAAGGTTGGAAAGAGTCCTAATACCGGTTCTCTAAAAAAAATAATAAAAGGGGTAAATAATAACGCCAGGCAAGGAACAAATAAAATAAAGGTCCAGGCTTGTTGCCAGGCATTATTGAACGCTTTTGCGCCCAACTCATGACCAATCATGGTACCGCTGGCGATAGCAACGCCAATAAATAGTGCAAAAATGGTTTGTTCAATGATCGAGACCATGCTCATCACCGCCAGCTCCTGCACACCAATCATCGCGAAAATCAAGGTATAGACAAAAACACCCAATGCCCAGCCCGCATCATGCAATACCATCGGGGTCGCTAATTTAATATAGCGTTTTATTTCATAAGCGCTCATCGCCTGTTTAATTTCATCTTTTGTGGTGATAATAAATCGGCGTTTTTTTGCAACAAAAATGAGTAATAATAGTAATTGTATGAAGCGTGCCAAAAAGGTGCCGAGCGCACTGCCCTGCACGCCCATTTCGGGAAAACCGCCATGACCAAAAATTAAAATATAATTTAATAAAGCATTAACAGGAATAACCAAAATACTGATGTGCATAGCTGTTTTTGTATCACCTGCCGAACGAAGTGCTGTTTCAACGGGCAAAACCACGGCGGTGAAAATAAAACTGCAGGCGGTAATAACCAGATAATCATTGGCCAGTGTCAACAGCGCTGGATCATCACTGGCAAGTTGGGTTATCGTTTGCGGCGATAAGATATAAAAGGCAATAAAGGGAATAATAATAAGCAGGCTGAATAACACTGATACGGCCAAACTGCGCCGTAAACCCGAGAGATCTTTTGCGCCGTAATATTGAGAAGCTAATACACCTCCCGCATGACTGCTGCCAACCATCATTAACAAATTGAAAAAGAATATTTTATTACCAAGCCCTACGGCAGCAATTTCATTTTCGCCGAGCTGGCCAACCATTAAAATATCAACAAGACCAAGAAATGAATAAAGTAGAGATTGAAAGGTAATAGGCAGCGCCAGCTTCCAGAGTTTTTGCTGAAAGCTCGCTTGGCGAAATGTCGAGATTTTATTTTTCATGGTTTAAAGTTTGGTTGGTTGTTTGTTATATCTGCAATATAAAAACAATCCAAGCAGCACTGATAAACAGTATAAATAAAGGGGGTAGGAGCCGGCATATTGATAGGGCGTTTGACCATAAGCCGGCTGAATTTGTCTACTTAAAACAGCAGCAACATCAACCGCTAATCTGCCCTGTTCATTACCAGATGCATCAAAAATGGCTGTTACGCCGTTATTGGTCGAGCGTAAAAGCGGGCGGGCAAACTCTATGGCGCGCATTCTTGCTATCTGTAAATGTTGAGCCGGTCCAATGGAATGACCAAACCAGGCATCATTACTGACCGTTAAAATAACCCCGGTTTCTTCACCTATATTTTTACGTAACAGTTCAGGAAAGGCTATTTCATAACAGATTGCGGCAGCCAGAGAAACTTGATCTGTTTGTAAGTTCTTTTGCACCTGCGCACCGCGCTGGAAACTCGACATAGGTAAGTTGAAATAAGGAGCAAGCGGGCGTAATAATGTCTCAAAAGGTACAAATTCGCCAATCGGCAGGAGTTGGTGCTTTTGGTAGCGGTTTTGACTGTGTAATGAATAACCCTGTTGTTTGGTTAATGGTTGTCTGGTTGATGGTTGCTCGGGTAATTTGTGCTTTGGTAATTTACCTAAGGCAATGATCGAGTTGTAATAACTATCGGTTGTGACATTATAACCAATGATCCCAGTGATCAGGGTTTTGTTTTTGGCTGCCAAGTTAGCCGATAAAGGCTGTAAAAATGCCTGCACATTAATTTCTAACGCGGCGATCGCGGATTCCGGCCAAATTATCAGCTCCGGCTGAGAGTCCTGTCCGGTTTCACTGAGTGCCACATACTTTTGCAGAGAAGGGAATAACTGTTCTTTTTTCCATTTGTCGTTCTGATCAATATTCCCCTGCACCAGTGAGACGCTTATCTCGGGTTGCGCTGTTGTGTATTGCTGTTTTTGTAAAATAAAACCACTGATTAACAGGGTGATGATAACCGTCAAGCTTAAGCTAATGTTTTGTTTCTGAATAAGTAAAGTCAGCGCGCCGCAAATCACCATTATTGCCAGGGTGATTCCTTGTACGCCTAATACGGGGGCGAAGCCGACTAAGGGGGTATCAGCATGACTGTAACCCAAATATGCCCAGGGGAAACCGGTTAAAACATAACCTCGAAGCCAGTCTGAAATCAGCCACAATACGGGTATCAGTAAAAGGTAACGCTGCGCGTTAGACAGCCCTAAAAAACGACTGCTTACCCACAATGCAAGGGTTGGATAAAGCGCAAGGTATGCACATAATAATACAATCAACAGCGCACTGACGATTTTCGGCATACCGCCAAAGAGATCCATGCTCACATAAATCCAATGTAGGGTCGCAATTAAGCTTGAGAGACTGAAAATAAAGCTGATTAAAAAATAGCGCCGGGTGGTTTTTTGTAGCTGCTGCAGCAAAAGAAAGAAACCCACAAAAGTAGGGTAAATCACCCACCACTGCTCAAAAGGGGCAAAAGCAAACACCTGAACAGCACCTAAAATAAAGGCAACAAAAAGTTGCCCGTAAAGATGCTTGGTTAAATCATCTAATTTTTCAATCAAAATGGAATCACTCTATATTGCTTAATTCTTTCGGAGTCAGTACTTGAAGTTGTATTAAGCGGCGGTTATCACTGATGGTGACTTTGAATTGGTGCTCATCAATGGTGATGCTTTCACCTCGGCGGGGAAGGTGGCCTAATTCATGAATAATAAAACCGGCAACGGTATCTTGCCCTTCAATATTAAAGGAGGTGGAAAAAAAAGTATTAAATTTATCAATCGAGGTCATGGCATTAACCACATAAGTTCTTTTACCAATCTGACGGATATCATCCTCTTCTTCATCGTC
>NZ_JBLIED010000063.1:0-13472 GCF_047632955.1 Psychromonas sp.
CTTGATGCCGTCTTTTACTTTACCCTGAACAGAGACTAATCCTTCAAAGCGCTCCATCTCTGTCACACCAACGTCCGTTGCAAAGATAATACCGGATGCTTCTTCTACATCCTGCTGGGTGATACGGTCATCAATACCGTTAGCACCCTGTTTTTCTACTTTGATTTCAAGACCACGTTCTTTAGCCTTCTTTTCTAAGGTTTTAGCCGCCATGTAGGTATGGGCGACCCCGGCGGTACAGGCTGTAACAGCTAATATCTTCATTTTTGAATCCTCTTTTTTCTCTTTAAATTAAAGGGTAAATCTTTGTTTATTCTTTAGTCAATCTCTGCTAATCCGATGCATACTTAATCTATGCAATTGCTCAATGATGCGATAATGCCTTTATTTGTTTTTCCTGTCTGTGATTTGTTTCACACAAATACTATTTTGTATTGTTATTGTATTGTTTTTTCTCTGTGGTTTTGTTGTTAGCGCTATAATTTTTTAAAATAGAAACAACCTGCGTACGAATAGATAAATGTATTGGATAATGGCTGTCACACATTGGAAAAACCCTTTTTTATTATCTTTGATCTTTTTGCTAAACCCTGATCGGTTTTATTGTAAATGGCTATTTTGCTGTTACAGAAGGGTAGTTGATATGTTTTTACTAACCTTTATCTGAGAAATGTTCGATTGCACTCTCATTTGTTACGATGTGATTTTTAAGCTAATTTGTTTTGATAAATCAGAGGGGTATATACTTTTTCGGGGTTATGTTTTTAATTTTATGATTGAACGTGTACAAATAAAATCGTAATAAATAATACAAATAACAATACAATTGACTATAATGTAGATCTAAATCACAGTATTTGTGTATTTAATAGGTAACATTACTTTCATTAAATAATCAAATGCATCAAATACATCAAACTTGTAAAAATGGAACGGAGCAATATTTATGAATATTACAACTCTTACCAATAGCTCTTTGATAAATCTGCAAACTACCTACGCAGATAGAGACACAGCTATTAAAGCACTTGCAGAGCAACTTGATCAGCAAGGTAAATTACATAATAAGCAAGAATATCTTAATGCTGTATTTGCGCGTGAAGAACATGGCGCAACGGCATTAGGTGAAGGTCTTGCCGTACCCCATGGCAAGTCTGATGCAGTAAAAGAAGCAAGTTTTGCAATGGCAACATTAAAAAATACTCTGCAGTGGCAGGGGATAGATGAAGACGAAATGGAAGATGTTAACTTAATCTTTTTATTGGCGATTCCAAATGCAGAAGCGGGTTCAACCCATATGAAGATCCTGACCGACTTAACCTCTGCACTGGTTGATGATGATACCCGTGAAGCGATGCTTAAAGCGACTTCTGCGGCGCAGGTAATTGCTTTGCTTAATGGTGAAGAAGTCAAACAAGAAGTTGTTGAAACAGCAACCAAGATCACTGCTCTGACCAACAGTGCTTTAATTAATCTACAGACAACATTCGCGAATAGAGATAGCGCGATTAAAGCTCTTGCCGAACAACTTGATCAGCAGGGAAAATTACATAATAAAGAACAATACCTTGAAGCTGTATTTGAGCGTGAAGCCCATGGCGCAACAGCATTAGGTGAAGGCCTTGCTGTCCCCCACGGTAAATCCGATGCGGTTAAAGAAGCCAGCTTTGCTGTAGCAACACTAAAAGAAACATTGCAATGGCAGGGAATAGATGACGATGAAATGGAAGATGTTAACTTAATCTTCTTATTGGCGATTCCCAATGCCGAAGCGGGTTCAACCCATATGAAGATCCTGACCGATTTAACCTCTGCACTGGTTGACGATGATACGCGCGAAGCGGTGCTTAAGGCGACAACAGCAGAAGAAATTATTGCTTTGCTTGATGGTGAAATGCCCAAAATTGAGGCTGCAACAGAGGTGAAAAAACCTCAAACACCAGCATTCGAAAAAACAGCGCCTGCAAAAACGCCTGCTAGAGCAGATGACGACGTTTCTTTTATAACAAAGATCCTACGTTCAATCTCAAAAATATTTTCTTAATGACGACTAAAAAATTCCTATTAAAAAATAAGGTATAAAATTATGAGCACCTCTCGCGTACATATTACTCCGCACATGCACTGGGATCGTGAATGGTACTTCACAACAGAAGAATCTCGCATCCTACTGGTTAATAATATGGAAGAAATTCTGGAACGTCTAGAAACAGATCCTGAATATAAATACTTCGTAATGGATGGCCAAACTGCGCTATTAGAAGACTATTTTGCAGTCAAACCAGAAAATACAGAGCGGGTTAAAGCACTGGTTCAAGCGGGTAAACTGATCGTTGGTCCTTGGTATTCGCAAACCGATACCATGCAGGTTTCCGGCGAGTCAATTGTACGTAATATGATGTACGGTATCCGCGATTGTTTGGCATTGGGTGATGTAATGAAGATTGGCTACCTGCCGGATTCATTCTCAATGAGCTCCCAGCTACCGATGATCTATAACGGTTTCGGTATCGATCGCACTATGTTTTGGCGTGGTTGTTCTGAGCGTCACGGTACAGATAAAACTGAATTTTTATGGCAGTCAAATGACGGCAGTGAAGTCACCGCTCAGGTTCTGCCGCTCGGTTATGCTATTGGTAAATATTTGCCTAATAATAAACAAGCGTTAACCAAGCGTTTAGATACCTATCTGAGAGTATTAGAAAGTGCCTCGGTGACCAAAGATATTTTATTACCCAATGGTCACGATCAGATGCCCATTCAGAAAGACATTTTTGAGGTGATGGATACATTACGTGAAGCTTACCCGGATCGTGAATTTGTGATGAGTCGTTTTGAAGAAGTCTTTGAAAAAATAGAAGCGCAGAAAGATCAACTCGATACCATCAAGGGTGAATTTAACGATGGCAAATATATGCGTGTTCACCGCAGTATTTCCTCGACTCGTATGGATATCAAAATTATCCATGCTGAAGTTGAAAACAAAATTGTTAATATTCTCGAGCCACTGGCTGCTATTGCATGGAAATTAGGGTTTGAATATCATCACGGTTTAATCGAGAAAATGTGGAAAGAAAGCATGAAAAACCATGCTCACGATTCTATCGGTTGTTGTTGTAGTGATAAAGTTCATGCGGAAATTCTAAACCGTTACATTCTTGCCGATGATATGGCGACTAACCTTATCAACTTTTACAAGCGTAAAATTGTTGATCATATGCCGGCTAAAGAAGATTGTGACAAACTGGCACTGTTCAACCTTTCTCCCTACGCACGTGATGAAGTTGTAAATACGCTTGTCACTATCCGTGCTCAAGAATTCAAAATCTTTGATGATGCGGGTAACGAAATTGAATACTTTATTGAAGATCAATGTGAAATAGACCCGGGTAAAATTGACCGTCAAATCGTACATTACGGTAACTACGACCCCTTTATGGAGTTCTCAATTCAGCTTAAAGTCAAAGTACCGGCAATGGGCTTTACCACTTTCCATGTTAAAGCGAATGAAAAAGGTGCATTAAAAGCGGCACAAGAAAAACAACCGAATGTACTGGAAAACAGCTTTTACAAAGTGACTGTTAACGGTAACGGCACATTAACTATCTTTGATAAAGAGACTGAGCAAACATTTGATCAGGCACTGCGTCTTGAAGATGGTTCAGATGATGGTGATGAGTACGATTACTCTCCTTCACGTAAAGAGTGGCTATTATACTCGGATCAGTTTGACGCAGAAATTAATGTTGAGCAGCAGGCATTCCAATCTGTTGCCACTATTAAACTGCGTATGGACGTACCTTCTAACCTTGAAGCGCGTGAAGCGCGCAGCAATCAAAAAGGGTATGTAGAGGCAGTTTGCCGCGTTGTTCTAAAAGAAGATAGTCGCCGTATCGAAGTACGCATGGAACTGGATAACCAGGCCGATGATCACCGCGTGCGTGTATTGATTCCAACTGCCTTTGTGACCGATACTGTTGTTGCTGATAACCAGTTCGGTTTGATCACCCGTCCAACGGATGATCCGGCAATGAAAGTGTGGGAGGAAGAGAAGTGGAAAGAAGCACCGGTTCCTGTCTACCAGCTGATGAACTTTGCAGCACTGGAAAATGGTCAAGCGGGCATGGCGGTTATGACCAATGGTCTGCGTGAATTTGAAGTTATTGCTAACAAGAGTGAGCAACGTGACACCTTAGCGCTGACCCTGTTCCGTGGTATTGGTGTACTGGGTAAAGAAAATCTACTGCTTCGCCCTGGCCGTCCATCGGGTATCAAAATTCCTGCTCCAGATTCACAAGTGCGTGGCAAGTTGGTTTGTGAATTTACCCTGTTTGGCTTTGCTGGCAACCATATCGATGCCAATGTAATGGCTGAAGCGCGTGCCAATGTGACCCCTATTCAAACCTACAACAAGATTCCGTATAATGCGATGAAACTTAATGTCGGTGAGCAGAATTTACCATTAACCTACAGCTTATTAAGCACTGAGAAAGAAGGCTTAGTATTAAGTGTACTGAAAAAGGCGGAAGATGAAGACGCATTAATCATGCGTGTTTACAATCCCTCTGAAACAGCAACCGCAGCTGGCAGCGTTGAGTTTACAACTCCCGTTACCGAGTGGGTTGAAACCTTAATGGATGAAACGCTAAAAGAGGGAGTCGCTGTACAACAATCGCAGGATTTTGGTACATTAGCTCAGTGTCAGGCTAAAACATTCCGTGTTAAATTCTAAGTAATACTCAAATTACAACGACAGCCCCTTAGTAATAAGGGGCTAATAGGGGAAATGATGAAAATTGTTATCGCACCCGATTCCTTTAAAGAATCCCTTTCCGCTATGGCCGTTGCAAGCTGCATCGAAAATGGCTTTTCGCAAATTTTCCCAAACTGTGAAGTTGTCAAGATCCCGCTGGCTGATGGTGGAGAAGGAACTGTTGATGTTCTTGTTGATGCGCTTAACGGGGAAAGACAACATCAGGATGTACAGGGGCCTATTTCAGGTAATGTTAATGCGGTCTGGGCTTTGCTTCATGAAGGGCAATCTAAAACGGCATTAATCGAAATAGCGGCGGCTTCCGGTCTTGATTTAATTACTCCGGAGCAACGCAATCCGCTGTTAGCGACCAGCTTTGGTACAGGCCAAACCATACTACAGGCATTAGATTCAGGCGTTGAAAAAATTATTATTGGTTTAGGCGGTAGTGCAACCAATGATGCCGGCGCGGGTATTTTGCAAGCCTTAGGTGGCCAATTATTAGATGCACAGGGTAATGAATTGCCCCCTGGCGGTGCGGCGCTTATTGATTTAGCGGCTATCGATCTGAGCAATATTGATAAACGCTGTGCAAATGTTGAATTTATTGTGGCCTGTGATGTATCAAACCCTTTAACCGGGAGCAATGGTGCGAGTCACGTTTTTGGTCCGCAAAAGGGAGCAACGCCGGAAATGGTGGAGCAACTTGACAAAGCATTAGCGCATTTTGCGGATGTTGCCGAGAAAACATTAACGGTTAATCACCAGCAAAGTGCCGGATTCGGTGCAGCAGGTGGTACGCCCATGGGCTTGTGCTTAGCTTTTGATATTCAAATCCAGGCCGGTATTGACATGGTACTGGATATTTTAAAGGTTGATGATGCATTAGCAGGGGCTGATTTAGTGATCACCGGTGAGGGTCAGATGGATAACCAGACACTTAACGGTAAAACCCCCTTTGGTATTGCTAAACGTGCACAAGCACGCAATATTCCTGTGATTGCCATTGCCGGATCCTTAGGCTTCGAAGTGGAAGCTTTATATGACACTATCGGTAGTATATTTGGCAGTGTACGTTCTCCGCAACCTTTAGCGCAGGTATTAAGTGAAGCTGAAGGTAACTTAACGCGCACGGCAAGAAATATTGCGGCAACGCTGGCAATGGGAAATACACTTTCTCTAAAATAATATTGTAAATCGTTAACTGACTTATATTTAATAATAATTAGCTGCTTTTTATTGCTACTTTAGAAGTTTTATAACAAGTGACAAAAAGCAGGCTAATTATTACCTATTAATCGAATTTGAATCTATAAGGGACAATCATGTCACAAGCACTCCCATCTAATTTTTTCCCAATGGAAAATGTTATCCAGGACTACATCTGGGGAAGCCGTACTGCTATCAGTGAATTGCTGGGCGTCAAAAATCCGGACAACCAACATCAGGCAGAAATCTGGATGGGTGCTCACCCAAACGGTTGTTCTAAAATAAAAAATAATAATGAAACACAACTTTTATCGGATTTTATCAATCAAAATAAAAGCATGATTCTAACGGCTGAAACAAGCGCAAAATATGGTGAACTGCCTTATCTGTTTAAAGTGCTTGCCGCCGGTGAAGCTTTATCGGTGCAAGTGCATCCAAGCAAAGAACAGGCAGTTGCCGGTTTTGCAAAAGAAGAAGCGGCAGGCTTAGCGCGTAATGCGGCCAACCGTAACTATAAAGATCCAAATCATAAACCGGAACTTGTCTATGCACTCACGCCTTATCAAGCAATGAATGGTTTTAGAGTGTTTGATCAAACAATCGCTTTATTTCAAAAGATAAATGTTTCTGTACTTGATGATCTGGTTTGTGCATTCGCTGCTGCACCTACATCAAGCGGCCTTGAAACCTTCTTCTCGTCAATACTGTCCTTGCAGGGCGAAACAAAAGAGCGTGCAGTAAAAGCGTTAATTGAATATGCAAATGCTAATAAGCAAGATCCGTTATTTGCGCTTATTTTAGAGCTTGCGAAGCAGCATCCGGGTGACATTGGTTTGTTCACGCCATTAATGCTGAATGTTATCACTCTGCAGCCCGGTGAAGCGATGTTCCTGTATGCCTGTACGCCGCACGCGTACCTCAAAGGCACGGGACTTGAGATCATGGCAAACTCAGACAACGTTTTACGTGCCGGCTTAACGCCAAAATACATGGACGTTAAAGAGCTGGTTGCCTGCACTAAATTTGAAGCGATTCCTTTTGAAACGCTGCAGTTTAAACCTGAAGAAAAACAGGGGGGGTTGTATTACGCGATTCCCGTTGATGATTTCAAATTTGCACTGTTTGAATCTGTGAATGATTTAACCATAGAGACACAAAGTGCCGAGATTTTAATTGCCTTGGATACAGATGTTACATTAACTCATTCACAGGGTGAAAGTGTCACTATATCAAAAGGTCAGTCAGTCTTTATTCCTGCCTATGCAAAACAATATCAGCTAACCTCTAAAGGCCGCGTTGCTCGTGCTTTTAACTAGTTAAGTTTAGCTATAAGGATTGTTGGTTGATCTTTCCGCCTGATTAAGTTTGTAAAAAGACCGCCAATTGAGGCGGTCTTTTTTTGCGTTCAGCCACTACTATCACAGTGCTTATGGCTCAAAGCGTTTATGCATAAAGGCGTAATAGAGTACCGGAATAATCACCAGGGTTAATATCGTTGAGATAAAAATACCGAAGATCAGGCTGATTGCCAAACCGCCAAAAATGGGATCATCGAGAATAAAAAACGCTCCAATCATGGCAGCTAATCCGGTTAAAATAATTGGTTTGGCACGCACTGCACCGGCATTAATAACCGCTTCGTTAAAAGGTTTCCCGTTGTTTGTTTGATGATTAATAAAATCCACTAACAAAATCGAGTTTCTGACAATAATACCTGCCAGGGCGATCATTCCGATCATTGAGGTCGCCGCAAATTGTTGCCCTAACAGCGCGTGTCCGGGCATAACGCCGATAATGGTTAAAGGAATGGGCGCCATAATAATAAGCGGAACAATATAAGAGCGGAACTGCGCAACGACTAAAAGATAAATCAAGATCATGCCAACCCCGTAAGCAATACCCATATCCCGAAAGGTTTCATAGGTTATTTTCCATTCTCCATCCCACAATACGGCGACTTCTTCTGTACCTTTAGGCTGATTAATAAGATATTGGTTTATATCTAAATTATTGTCTTTAATGGTGTTGTAGATAGAAAACATTCCATATAAAGGGCTGTCCAATTCACCGGTCATATCCGCGGTCAGCATAATCATAGGAATCATGTTTTTATGCATGATAGGTTTATCCACGAGCGTTTTCTCAATCTCAATTACCTCGGACAGAGAAATTAATTTACCGTTTTGGTTAGCGAGTTTAAGGTTTAAGACCTGTGCCAAATTAACCTTATCACCCTCTTTAAGTTGCAGACGAATAGGGATAGCATATTTTTGTTTATCGCTGTGTAGAATATTAATGTCTTTGCCGCCAATAGACGTTGCTACGGCATCGACAATATTGGCATAGGGCACCATTAATCGTGCTGCTTTACTGCGGTCAATATTTACCTGCCATTTTTGCTGATCCTGCGGATACATTATATCAATATCAACCACATCGTCAGCACCATGAAATAAGGTTTTTAACTGTATGGCTGTCTGTTCCCTAAGCGCCGTATTCGGGGCATAAACTTCAGCTACAATGGGCGACCATACGGGCGGCCCTGGTGGTACTTCGACGACCTTTACATTAGCCTGATAAGGCTGCGCTATTTTTTGCAGTTGGCCGCGAATACTGACCGCTATTGTATGGCTGTCGCGTTGCCGTTCACTTTTATCGATCAGGTTAACCTGAATATCACCGAGCTCCTGAGTGCTGCGCATATCGTAATGACGCACCAGACCATTAAAGTTAATCGGCGCCGCAGTCCCGGCATAGATCTGAAAGTTTTTGATTTCAGGGACATCGATGACTACTTCACTCAATTCCACCAGTAAACGTTGAGTTTCTTCGATGGGACTGCCTTCGGGTAAGTCAACGATGATTTGAAATTCTGATTTATTATCAAAGGGTAACATCTTCATGACCACCAACTTTGTGAGCGGTAGAAGAACCGATAAAAGGATCAAAATCATCACCACAATAAACAGTATCCAACGTGCCATTTTCGCTTTTTTGCCCAGCACAAAGGGACCAATTATTTTATGGAATAAGCGGCTCATAAAATTTTCTGTTATGAGCTTACCTTGCTCGCCTGCGTTAGTAACCGGCTTTTCACTCGGCGTGTGAGATTTTAATAATTTCCCGCTTAACCAGGGTGAAAGTACAAAGGCAACGGCTAATGAAATAAGCATTCCCATGCTGGCATTAATTGGAATGGGACTCATGTAGGGGCCCATTAAGCCGCTGACAAAAGCCATCGGCAAAAGGGCTGCAATAACCGTAAAGGTTGCCAGTATAGTGGGCCCGCCGACTTCATCTACCGCAACGGGAATGATTGCACTGAGTTTTTCATTACTCATCTTCATATGGCGATGAATATTTTCCACTACTACAATCGCATCATCGACCAGAATGCCGATCGAGAAAATAAGTGCAAACAGAGAAACTCGGTTGAGGGTGAATCCGTAGGCCCAGGAGGCAAACAGGGTGATAGTCAGGGTGATTGAAATGGCCACGCCGACCACAATAGCTTCTCGCCAGCCCATGGTTAATAACACTAAAATAATCACTGCGCTGGTGGCAAAAATAAGTTTAGCAATTAAAGTGTTGGATTTATCTGCAGCGGTTTTGCCATAATCGCGCGAAATAGTCACCTCAATATTGTTGGGTATAAGCACGTTTTTGATTTCATTAATGCGCGCTGCTATGGCATTGGTGACATCAACGGCATTTTTCCCTGGCTGCTTGGCAATCGCAATAGTAACAGCGGGATATAATACACCGTCTTCACCGTGTAACACATTTTGAGTGGGAATATCGGCGGAAAGATTAACCTCGGCGACATCTTCTAAGTAAACGGGAAAACCGCTTTTAACCGAAACGATCAATTTTTTTATTTCAGAAATGTTCTGTAAAAATTGGCCTGTTTGTACTTTTATCTGCTGGTTATTCTGTATTAAAGAAACCGGCGTTGAGCTGGCATTATTACTGGCTAAAACTTGATTTATCTGATCAAAACTGACGCCAAAACTATTCATTTTTATGGGATCGATACGGATATCGACAATCAGTTGATGCCCGCCCACGGTATAGATATCACGCGTGCCATTAATATGTTTAAGTTCACTCTCCAGACCATGGCCTACCTGAGTCAACTGCTGCGGTGTGACCTTTCTATCTTTTGACCAAAGGGTTAATGAGGAGATGGGCACATCATCAATGGCGCGCGGTTTGATCAAGGGTTGACCGATACCGGCATTCATCGGCAGTTTATCCATATTTGAATAAACCTGATTATATAAATTTACAATCGCATCGTTACGTTGTTCACCTACCTTAAAAATAACGATAATCATCGCACCGTCGGGTTGTGAAAAAGAGTAAGTGGTATCAATCCCTTTTATTTCAGAAATAACCTGTTCCATCGGAATGGTGACTAAGTTTTCTACCTCTTTAGGAGAGGCGCCGGGGAAGGGGATATAGATATCGGCAAAAGTGACATCAATTTGTGGCTCCTCCTCTTTGGGGGTCACCAAAATAGCGAAAACACCTAATAATAATCCAACGATCGCCAGCAGAGGAGTGATCGCAGCTCCCTGGAAATATTGTGCAATTCTTCCGGAAATTTTGAGTGGAGGATTCATTCTTTAGCCCCCAACTGTTTTAGCTTCTGGTAGGCGTCAATACTGATTTTATCGCCGGAATGTAATCCGGATAAAATTTCAATGTCGTTATCCAGTCTGTTACCCAATCGAACCTGGGTTAAAACCGCTTTCCCATCAACATCCCGATAGACCGCATTGAGTTCGTTATTGGTCAAGATTGCGCTGCTTGGCACATTGATTGTTTTTGATTCGCCGCGCACAAATTGTACTTTTACCCACATTCCCGGTAATAAGAGTTTATCGTTGGGGGGTAAGTCTATACGTACTTTAAAGGCATGTGACTGTTGGTCGGCATAGTTAAATAAAGTAATTTTATTCGAAAACAGTTTACTGCCATCTCCCAGAGTGATAATAAATTCCGGATTATCACGCAGTGCTAAAAGATAACGCTGAGGAATCTCGGTTACCGCTCGTAGGCTGGTTAAGGACATACCGGAAAAAAGTGGCTCGCCTGGATTGACCGTTTCACCTATCTCCACATGCCGTTCAGTAACAACGCCTGCGAAGGGGGCTTTGATAATGGTATAATCTAAGGATTCTTTGGCTTGGGTTAAACCCGCCTGAGCGGTCTTTATAAGCTGTTTATTGGTTTCGGCCGCCGCTGCCGCCTGATCCAGTTGCCCCCGTGAAATTGCACCCTTGGGGAAAAGTTTTTTATAACGATCATAGGTTAATTTGGATTCATTATAGGCAGCCTGGGTGCGTAATACATTCGCTTCTGCAGCGGCCAACTGCGCTCCCTGCTCTCTGTTGGTCATTTCCAGAATGATGCTGTCTTTTTCGACGTAATCATTGGTATCAAAATTTATTTTTGTAATACGGCCGCTGGTTTGTGAAGAAAGCGTGGCTTTATTAATGGCTTCAATGGTCGCATCTAAAACGACGATCTGTTCTTTTTGCTCATCGATCACCTCAAATAGTGTGTCTGCAAAAAGCGATTTGCTGTACATAACGGCAAAAAACAAACTGATAAAAAGCGCAGAGGGTGAATAATATTTTGATTTCATGAGTGAGCCCTTGACAAAGAATCTTAAGTTTAATTAGCTAATTCTAATGTAGTCTTGTCTAATTCACAAGCTTATGATGTTATATCATTAAATGTAGTTGTTATATTGTCGGTTGTGTTTGATTTGTGAGTAAAAAATACAATAAACCGCTATCCCTATTAGTTCAAAGCGGCACTTTTCTTAGCGAGCAGAATAAACTGCTTCTCTGCATTTTGGGTGCCGATTTTTTATGTTATAGCTCAGTACTATTAATATCCTGTTTATAATCCCTGACAATTGATTTACCCTTAGCGGTTTATTGCTGCTATTAAGGATTCGTTTATGCCAACCGCTAATTTACAACCTCTGTTAAAGATCATGGAACAACTGCGCGATCCTGAAAATGGTTGTCCCTGGGATAAAAAACAAACCTTTGATTCGATTGTGTCTCACACCATAGAAGAAGTTTACGAAGTTGCTGACGCTATCGAGCAGAAAGACTTTGCGGAGTTAAAGGGGGAGCTGGGGGACCTGCTCTTTCAGGTGGTCTTTTATGCGCAGATGGCAAAAGAGCAGGGACTGTTTGAGTTTAACGATATCATTGAGTCGATCAGCGAAAAGCTGATTCGTCGTCACCCGCACGTCTTTGCCAATACAGAGTTTGCCAATGAAGACGAAATTCATGCCAATTGGGAGGCTGAAAAAGAAAAAGAGCGCGCCGCAAAAGCCTTGTCAGAAAATAAAAGTGACAGTCTATTGGACAATATTCCCTTAAGCTTACCGGCTTTAAACCGTGCATATAAAATTCAAAAACGTTGCTCAAGTGCGGGTTTTGATTGGGATAGTTTGCCGCCCGTTGTTGATAAAATTTATGAAGAGATAGATGAAGTTTTAGTGGAAGTAAAACGTGATGATCTCAGCGAAACGCAAAAGCAGGCGCGTATTGAAGAAGAGTTAGGGGATCTGTTATTTGCCAATATTAATTTGGTGCGTCATTTAAAATGTAACCCTGAACAGGTCTTACGCCAGGCGAACAGTAAATTTGAAAAACGTTTTCGTCTGGTCGAGCAAAGCGTGCTTGCACAGGGTAAACAAATGCAGGACTGCAGCATCGAAGAGTTAGATGTTATTTGGGAGCAAGTCAAAAAACAGTAGTATTAAATAAATAATGCTGTCGGCTGATAGCTGACGGCAGTCTAAAGCATCCACCGCAACCAATCCTGCTTGATCCATTCCTTATCATATACCCGCACTAATAAGAAGGATTGACACTTTTCTTCAAAGCGAACCCCGGTAAAATTTCTGCTATTTATGGCCTGCTCTCCTATCTAATAAATGTATTAATCAATGCTTAGTTGTATCTTTTTTCGGAAGCGGGTTTGTATTGGTGTGATCTATGTTGTATTAATACCTTTATAATACGTTTTGTGGTTTTTGTGTGAGTTCCATCACGGATAAATTAGCTGGATTCAGTGATTATAGCGCCACTGAGTAAGTAAAAGTTAACTTGTAAATATCTGCGATAAATGGATATTCGCTTAGGTTCAATAGGATAAATTGTCATACAAATACCTGGTGTATAACTTAAAAGATGAAACAAAGGATCATAAAATGAAGAAAATATTAGCTGTTACAGCGTGTACTGCCGGGGTTGCTCATACTTACATGGCGGCCAAAATTTTAGAAAAGAAGGCTAAAGAACGTGGTCTTGAAATCAAAGTAGAAAAGCAGGGTGCTAACGGGATTGATGGCCGTATCACCCAGCAGGATGTAGAAGAAGCATCCGGTATTATCTTTGCAACGGACGTTGGTGTGACAGAGATGGAGCGCTTTGAAGGATTAGTCTCTGTTCAGGGTAAAGTAAAAGACGGCATCAAA
>NZ_JBLIED010000064.1:0-11499 GCF_047632955.1 Psychromonas sp.
GTAAAACTTTTTTTCGTCCTGAGCATTAAGGCCATAACCCTTGATACGACCATCAACGAAGTTCACACCAAAAATAGTCTCTTCATTACGTCCCATCGTGGTTGATACATATTTTGTCGAGCTAAGATATTGGCCATCGATCAAACGATCACCATTATTGGTATCACCTGCAGCAAAATCAAAGACGTTCTGATCCAGAAAAGGGGTGATATGGTAAGTCCCCTTAGTATGGAGCGGGCTTACATCTTCGCCATCAAAAAGAAAAATAGAGTAGAGCTCTTTGATCGTAGGGACGCGCCAATCGTCAAAACCACCAACTCGCGATGTTTTTGCAAACGCTAACGCGTTGTCATAGGACATCTTGTCATGCGCATTAGCAACGCCATCATCATTGCGATCAATCGAGGATTCCCAGATTAGCCCGGTGTTCTTATCTAACACGGTACCATCTGCATTCTTTTGGTAGCTAGGCATTATCCCCACATATTGAGCATCTTGACCGTGCATAGACTCTCCCACGACAGGACATTTATCTACAACGTCTGTTGTATCAAAACATTGACTCTGATTGGTATCAACGACTGCGTAGGTGAGTTCAGATGCATGTGCCATTTGAGCACCACTAGCGAGAAATAATCCTGCAATGATTTGAGATAAGATGTTTTTATTCATTAATAACTCCTGTATTTATGTACTTTTCAATTGCTATATATGGGGTTAATCTAACTTGTTTTTTAAAGGTAAACGTCTTATTAGCTTTCTAGTAAGATGAATTACCATCCGTTTGTGGATCCTATTTCTGAATTAAATTCGCATACCTCAACCTAGAAGTTTGCATCATACATATCTAACAAAAGGGAGGCGCTTAAACCGTACATTCCGAACCTTTTTGTAGGTGCAGAAAGTCCGGGAAATAAAATAAGGCCTAATTAACAATGCTTTAAATTCAAAATACCATGTAACTTTTTTAAATGATATTTATTTTCTATACCGCATAATCTGTTCTTTTTATTAGTGCAGGATAGAAGGGGACAGATATAAATCTGTATTTTGCTTACAAGAGAGAGATGAAGATTAATCTCTAACTTGTCGTTCTTGCTATGGTTTTTTATCGTAGTAAATAATCTATATATGAAGGCGCTATTGATGAATTAAAGTAATCGTTTGGGTTGATTGCAACGATGGAGGTAGAAGTGCTGACTCATGTAATATTATTTTTTTCCCTATATTGAGATAACGACAAATCAGGGCTTGATTTACTCAACCACGACACGCTTTTTCCCGAAAGCGAGCGTAATAGTGTTCAAGTTAATTTAGTCACTTGTTTTTAGTTTCTAAGTCGCTTGGGGGCGTTTGCGAGTTAGCCTTTTGTGATTTTAAAGGAGATATATGATCCTATAACATATATCGCCAGTCACTATTTTGATAATTAGGGAGTGAGGTTGTTGAATAAATAAGTAATCATGCTTATTGTAAATCATGATAGGCAGCAGATAAAAGCCTTGATGCGTTGAAAATAAAGCTATTATGCCCAAAACAATATCAAGTATGGTGCCAAATGAAATATAAAATAATGTCGAAAAAATATTTATTAGCGGCAGAAACTTTTTCATATAGTTATGCTAATTATGCCGATCATCTCGGTATAAATCCGCGTTTTGACAAATACATGCCAAATGATATAGATGTTATTGAAAGAGTCATTAATTCAAATAAGGGAACAAAGGAGTTAGCATCGCAATTAGGTGTGGAAGAAGAGGTTGCACAACAAATATTAAGTGCATATACAACAGCAAAAGATATCGTGCTTGCAGAAACTGCTGAAGCCTCTTTCAGGAAAGGAGTAAAAGCATCAATATTACTCAGTTTACAGTCAGGCCTAAAGTCTGAAGAAGATATAGATAATCTCGTTAGTCAAATATGTTACAGAGCATCGGATTTGGCATATTTGCTAAATTTGGAAGAGAAAGAATTATCAGATTATTCTGAAGCACTAAGAGAATAATTGAGTCTAAAATTCAAAAAGGTACAACTAAGGTAAATCAGTTGCATTAATACTCCATTAAAAAATTTATTCCTAAGGCGAAACGGGGCACAAAATGCCCTAGAGTTTTGGGCTACTTATCTGTTGAAATAATTCAAAGTTAAAGATCTAGGGGGTCTAAATAAAAAAAGGTTAAGATATTATCTTAACCTTTTTCTTCAAATTCAATGTTTGAATATTAATGAGCTGTACGGCTGGTGCCATTACGCACTAAATCTTGGCCTGTTTGGAACACTTCTTCCGTAACCCAACGTGATAATAATAATTGGTGCTGGTCATCTAACACTGCGATAAAACGACGACCATCTTTATTGTTTGTCGCCATTGCTACACCCGTTACATTTGTTAAACCTAAACTATCATTTTCAACTGAAATTAAAAATGTTTCTAAATCTGTTAGGTTTGTGATGATATCTGTTTCGTTGTTCATACTTTACATTCTCTTGCTAAGCTAAATCTATAATCCCGGAATGTTACGGTGTTTGTCTTTCTAAGGCAACTTTCCTCTTCAGTGGCCATAAAGTAATGTCATACTAAATTTGGCGTCAACTGCACCACGCTCAATCGCCGAATTCCGGGGATGCAACCGGCACCAGTATTTCATTGCGACGAAGGAACCAGGGCATGAACGGTGGGTTGTACCGTGCCCAAATCGGTTCGCCTAACGGAGTCAAGCGACTATTCTCTATCCAATTCTGTAATTTTGCCAAATTGTGAAGGTAATTCTTTTCGCTCCAAAAACCCGAATAACGTACCACAGCAATGAGACGTGCCGGAACCTCGCGAATAGACACGTTTGGATCCTTCGGCTCAGGAGTCGTTTCCAACTCGAATGACGCTGGCATCATGAAACTGACAACCCATTTTTCATCCTGCTTCTGCTGGCCTAGCGGCGATGTCATCTCAATCTTCTGACTCGATGGCTCTTGTCCAACAGGCGAGGTCATCGCCACTTTTTGTTGCTGTTTGTTGTTGCCGGAAATGTACTTGAACAGGCGGCCGAATGCTTCGCTACCAGCTTCCTCAAACGCTCCATCTACTGTGGTTTCAGCTAGAATATGGGACTCGTACTCTCGAAGTTCGAACCCGTCTTCTTCACGAAGTACATTGTATTTTGCTTCCTCAACGGCCATCGCATTTCCCGCTAATAGTAACGTGGTAAATAGTAACGTGGTAATTGTGACCCAACTGATCAGAGCTATCCGCAACATTATTAAGATTTCCTTTTTAGACTCAGCCATTCTAGACCTAAACCGAAGCTAATCGCCTTTTTCTGCACTGCAGCCAAATATGAAGGCATCACTTTTAAAGCCCAACAGTGTATTAGTCTGTATTCTTACTAATACACATTTAAAATTTTTTATTGTTAAAGATTAGACCAGAACAAGCATAAAAACAGTTACTCTGTCTGATGCTAAAATCATGATTATTAATAATTTTCTCAGACGCTCTATCTTCAAAGCGACTCAGCTAATAAAAATCCCATGCTCGCTTTAATTTAACAGCATGCAAGTTTAGTCACAAACCGTTAAAGGATTGCTGACTTTATCAGCATAGCCACAATGCCCAGTGCTAAAACCCCAGCAAGCCAAATGCCAACAAACCAGGCTAGTTTTTTACATTTTTTCCAAGCCATTAGTGATAGCCATCCTCAGGTTTTACTTTGCCCCGGAACACCCAATATGCATAAGCGGTATAGATTAAAATAAGTGGCACTAAAACTATCGTCCCCGCCAGTGTGAACCTTAAACTTGAATCAGGCGCTGCGGCTTCTGTGATTGTTAGACTTGGCGGTACAATATTAGGGTAAAAACTGACAATAATACCGATGAAACTGAGGACAAATAAGCCAAGTGAGGCGAGAAATGGTTGCGCTTCTTTGTCTTGTTTCAACCCCATAAATAGCAACCAAGTACACAGCCCGACTAAAACTGGAACAAACACACTAAAAATGCTACCTGGCAGCGTAAACCAACGTTGGAAATAAGCGGGGTCTTGGAAGGGGGTGACGATACTGACAACACCTATAAAACCTAGGGTAGCAATGCCTAACCATTTTGCATAACCCCGCATTCTAGTTTGTAGTTCACCTTCTGTTTTCATAATTAACCAAGTGGAGCCCAGTAAGCCGTAGCCAATGACAACTGCACAGCCGGTTAATAATGAGAACGGGGTTAGCCAATCCCACCAGCCTCCAGCGTAGGCGCGGTTTGCCACTTCAATACCCTGCACCAACGCCCCGAGCGAAACACCTTGAGTAAAGGCTGCTATAACCGAGCCTGCGAAGAAGGCAAAGTCCCAAACAGGCTTCCAACGAACGGTTCGCCAGCGATATTCAAAGGCAACGCCTCGGAAAATCAGTGCTAGCAGCATTAGTATAATAGGCATGTACAAGGCTGGCATAATAACGGCATAGGCTAGAGGGAAAACGGCAAATAAACCACCGCCTCCCATTACTAACCAAGTTTCATTACCGTCCCAAACGGGGGCAATGGTATTCATCATAACCGACTTGTCTTGCTCTGATTTAGCCGACGGAAACAAAATACCGATGCCCAGATCAAAGCCATCTAAAATGACATAAGTGAGTACGGCGAAGGCGATAATCATCGCCCAGATAAACGATAATTCAAATTCCACGATTGTCTCCTTGCGCACCTGACTTAAGGTCTGCGTCAGTTGTTGCAATAAATTGGTTTTGTGCGGTCCGGGTAGGGCCGTCATTTATCTCAAGGCCTGACGTAGCTGGCGGTTTATTCATCAGTCTTAATATATAGTAAGTACCTGCACCAAAGACAAAGAAATAAACGATGATAAATGCGATTAGCGATACCGCAACCGCAGGCGCATCAATCGGTGCAAGACTGTCGGTTGTACGCAATAGTCCGTAAACGGTGAAAGGTTGACGGCCTACTTCAGTAGTAACCCAACCTGCCAGTACGGCAACAAATCCCATGGGGCCCATAACAATTGCCGCCCGCTTTAACAAATCGTCATCATAAAGCTTGCCGCGAATGCGTCGCCAAAAGCTCCACACGCCCAGTCCTAACATGGCAAAGCCTAGCGAAATCATAATACGGAAGCTCCAGAATATAATTGCAACAGGTGGTTCGTCTTCATCAGGAATAGTATCTAAACCTGCAAGTGGGGCGTTTAAGTCATGCTTTAAGATCAAGCTAGAGAGTTTGGGTATCTGAATAGCGTAATCAATCCTTTTTTCTTCTGGGTTAGGGATACCAAATAGAATGAGCGGTGCCCCCTCTGGGTGGCTGTCATAGTGTCCTTCCATCGCCATCACTTTGGCTGGTTGATACTCTAAAGTGTTTAAACCGTGGAAGTCTCCCACAACAATTTGTAAAGGGGCGACAACAATTAACATCCACATTGCCATTGAAAACATACGACGTGCAGCGGCATCAGCCTTGTTTCTTAGCAGGTGTAATGCACCGACAGCAGCAACCACTAGTGCGGTTGTCAGAAAGGCAGCCGTTACCATGTGTACTAAACGGTACGGAAACGAAGGGTTGAAGACAATCTGCCACCAGTCTTCTGGAATAAATTGCCCTACGTCATTAATGCTATAGCCAACAGGCGTTTGCATCCACGAGTTGACTGATAAAATCCAAGTGGCTGACATTAAAGTACCAAAGGCGACCATACAAACAGCGAACATGTGTAGTCCATTACCCACGCGCTCACGTCCAAACAAAGCGATGCCTAAAAATCCGGCCTCTAAGAAGAAGGCAGAGAGTACTTCATAGGCCATAAGTGGCCCAAGTATTGGTCCGGTTTTGTCTGCAAACACCGACCAGTTCGTGCCAAATTGATACGACATCACAATACCGGAAACTACGCCCATTCCAAATGCAACCGCGAAAATTTTCTTCCAGTAGTTAAACAAAAAAAGGTAGGTTTGATCATGTGTTTTTAGCCACAAGCCATTCAATACGGCTAAATAACTGGCTACTCCGATCGAAAAGGCTGGGAATATAATATGGAAGGAGACGGTGAATGCAAACTGTATTCTAGCAAGCGTCTCCGCAGTGAAGCTTTCCAACATAACTATAGCTCTCTATAAATTTGATTTAAAATTATGTTAAACTGATGTGCCAATAAAATAGATATTGAAACAAAAGTAACATTAGAAATATAACTTTTAAGTAAAAATAACGTTTATTCTACTTATCCTCATAGATTTAATCATTGATCATCTTGAAGCATTCTATGCACCGCAAGCACTATCTATTCTTATACTGAGTTGGGCAATAAGCTCTGCCGACTTCAGGCGACCTAAGTTTTGTATGCTTAGTTTTTCGACCGCTCACCCTGCTACGCCACAATTTGAAACTACTTGATTTCATCTTATGACGCATAAGTGTTATCACCGCTTGCTCATTCAGACCAAACTGATCTTCAATCGCTTCAAAGGGGGTTCTATCTTCCCAAGCCATTTCGATAACTCTAGACTCTTCACTCTCACTAAATAGCATTATCAAGTTCCAGTTTTTGACATTTAAAAGAACTAATACGTGAGAGAACAGCTTAAGGTTCAGTTAAAAAGTATATTTTTATAGGATGGCTTTCTAATCGGGGTAAATTCAGTAAAAAGGTAATTAAGTGATCACAGTATAAAGCCGGCACAATGTCATCACTGTTAATTTAAATTGTGATAAGACGTTAGCTCTGCTGCTTAAAGTTTCTGCTGCGCTGAACTGAGCATATGGTACATAGTGGTCGCACCAAAGTCGCTAAGGGGGAGTTTGCGACTTAGCTTGCTAATGGGTATTGAGCCTAAAAAATAAAATCTAAAATTTAAAATTTGTCATTAATGGCTGTTTTCTAAACATAAAAATGCTTTTTTCATTTTGTGCCTTTTTTAGGCTCAAACAGCTAAATATATTAGTAGTTCATTTCCTTGTTCGCTTGAAGGATATATTCAGAATGCTGACTCGCAAACGCCACCTTTACTTACAAACCATACAATAGTGACCAAATTAACTTGACCACTATGAAGCTCTCCTCTAGGAAAAAGCAAGCTAAGAATTTGTGGAGTAGCAGCTAATTTATGCAACTAGAGTAACAATCAATATATTGAATTTAATACGCATACTTTCTGCTACGGAATTTAAAAATGGATATGTCATTTATTTCTTTTGTTATTTCTTTCCTGATTTTATAGACAGTTTGGGCGTTATTCCTTGTTTCTGTCGTTAATACGGACTTTTTCTATCTATCCTCATGACAATTATTTAATCAATCATCTTAATTGTTTGATTTTATGGTTTGTAAATGTATTGTTATATCAATTTTAACAAGTTGATATATTCCGTATTTCCACCGTAAATATGGAGTTTTTCGGTTTAATACGCCGTTAGTTTTAGGAGTAAATGATGAGCCTCATAAAAATTTTTATCAGTATAATTCTAGTATTAGCTATATTAATTGCATGCTCATCAAACTCGTCAGAATACTCGAAGAAAATATCATTGGATAATAAGCCACAACATCATACGAGTAAGGAGTATCAGAACCACCCATTTGTGGAAACTGCCGCACCTAAAGGGATCTTTTTCTATATGCGAAGAGCATGGGATTCGGTGTTTATTCCTGATGTTCCTGATGGACATGAACTAACTGAGTTAGAGTCTCTTCAACTTTTAAACTCAATTTCCAGCGATCGTGTTACTTGGTTGGGGCATGCAAGTTTTTTGATTACAACCTCCGGAGTGACAATTCTGACTGACCCCTTTTTGTCAAAACGCGCCAGTCCTGTTTCATGGGCAGGCCCAAAAAGATTTGTTGATTTGCCCATACCTATAAATAAATTGCCTTCCATCGATATAGTGATTGTTTCACATAATCATTATGACCACTTGGATGATAAAACAGTTAGGAAATTAGAAAACAAAAATAATATTCATGTGGTCGTTCCTTTAGGGCTTAAGTCTTTTTTTATCGAGCGAGGGTATAGCAAGGTTACGGAGTTAGATTGGGGGCAGTCAGTATCTATTGAAGGAATAGATATTACAGCGGAACCTTCAGTTCATGATTCTGCTCGAAGTACATCTGATCATAATGAAACGCTATGGGCTTCTTGGGTTATTGAAAGCTTCCAAAAACGTATTCTTTTTATTGGCGATACAGGGTACTCAGAAACTATCTTCAATCTTGTCGGTGATAAATATAGTTTCTTCGACTTTGCTATTTTACCTATTGGAGCATATGAACCAAGGGAGTTATTGTGGATGTCGCATACCACTCCCGAAGAAGCTGTCTCCATTGGCATAGATGTTCGCGCAAAGACACTGATTGCCTCTCACTGGGGGACAATTAGCAGTTTATCTGATGAGCCATTGTTTGAACCTCCGATACGCTTTAAGAAGGCTGGACTTGATAGCGAATTTTCCGACAAAGAACTGTGGATAATGAAAGTTGGTGAAACTAGATCTATCGCGCCAACGAAAAGCATACAAGGCAATTAAATCGGACGCTTTACGGTTGTCGCGGCGTAGAGGTTGTAGGATAACTCTTTTTTTGAAATTTAAGAAGAATTTTGGAGTTGCAAATGCATTACCTAAGTACTTTAAATAGCTTAGGCTGTGTTATAGGAGTTCGTTTTTTAATGGGATTTGGCTGAAAGAGAAATTCTACAGCCTCGTTATGTTTTCACCTCTATTCAGGGTAAATGACAGATGATAGATTTTTTAGCCGTATTTATAACCTTTTTTGCAGTTATAGATCCGATTGGGACTGTGCCTGTTTTCATAGCTATAACGGCTAAATATGACCAAAAAACAAAACGCAGAATAGCATTGTTAGCAACAATTGTAGCTGCATGTGTATTGCTGTTTTTTGTAGTAATTGGAGAGTTAATATTAAAGGCTTTGTCCATTCCTCTATCTGCATTTCAAATATCTGGAGGAATTGTTTTATTTTTGTTCGCACTAAATATGATATTTGGCGATAGTAAACCTGAGGAAGAGATAAAAAGCCTAAACGAAAACCATAAAGATACCGCTATTTTTCCACTTGCAGTACCATCTATTGCGAGCCCAGGAGCGATGTTGGCTGCTGTGTTATTAACAGAAAACGCTATATTTAGTTTTCTTGAGCAATTGCAAACTGCAATGGTTATGCTGTCAGTTTTAACTTTGGTTTATGTTTTAATGTTACTTTCTGGGTTTATTGCCCGATTCATTGGTACTAGCGGTGCTAGCGTAGTAAGTCGGGTGATGGGTCTAATTCTGTCAGCTATTGCTACTACAAATATACTAACTGGTATTAGTGAGTACTATAATTTTATTCCGTCATAAAACATAACGAATCAAAGCATGCGGACTTGGTAAAGCTGTCACCTTTTTTGTTCCAAAAAAACCGCCAACTTCACCAAGCCGATGTTTTAAGCGTTAATGCAGTCTCTTACAAAAGCTAGTTATAAGATGGATAGGCCTTTACGCTCGGTATTGGAAGAAAGCGACCGTAAATGGGGTGATCTCAATAGATAAACAGTGCAAAAGCTCTATGGCGCTTTGTGCAGCTTTGCGCCTTAGAAAAGAAACTAATTATTAAAAAACTGCAAAATGAAAGACTTGATCCTCAGCTCTCCGGAGGGCAGGGAGTACGAGAGTTTTCTCGATCCCTCTCTATGCGATAAAGCTGCCCTTGAAGGAGGACTCACAGAGCAGCTGCAAATCGCTTCGAAGCCGAACTTCGCATATGTGCCTACTTGCGGTCATTGGATATTTTTAATTTTCCGTGTAACAATTACCTAAACGTGAGCGTTCAGAAGCATGCTATATGCTTCTACCAGCCAATTTGTAGTATGAATTTCTTAGTGAATGTCTGTGACCCGATTGATTGCAAAAGTAGCTAAAATAAATTTACAAATGGCTAATCTCGTTCTTAATGTTATCTAACATACAAAAATAAGTGAATTTAAATTATGCCTCTAAATGGTCATGCGAATAAATTATCAGAACTAATCGGCAATACTGACCTGTTAACCATTCCAAGTTTAAGCCGCTTGGCGCAATGCGATATCAGCGTTAAGTGTGAGTTTCAAAATCCAGGGGGAACGGTAAAAGATCGCGCAGCACTGCAAATGGTATTGTCGGCAATGGAGTCTGGCGTGCTTAAACCAGGCATGACCATAGTAGAAGGAACTGCAGGCAACACAGGTATAGGCTTGGCAATAGTTGCTAAGTCACTGGGTTTTGGTCTTAAGGTTGTTATGCCAAAAGGACAAACCAAAGAAAAAGAACAAATGATTGCGCTCCATGGCGCAGAATTAATTTTAGTCGACGCCTGCCCGTTCTCTAACCCTAATCATTTTTACCATACAGCAAAACGTATTGCTGATGAAAACTCGAATTTTTGGTGGGCTAATCAATTTGAAAACACCGCCAACGCAGATGCTCATTATTTACATACCGGTCCTGAGATTTTCCATCAAACCAATGGTGAAGTGAGCATCTTTGTTTGTGCAGCCGGAACGGGTGGTACAATTGGCGGGGTGACCAAATATTTAAAAGAAAAAAACGCAGACATCAACACCATCTGTGTAGACCCAAATGGCTCAGGAATTTATAATTTTTTGCAAAGTGGAACATACACTGCGACAGAGGGGGGGTCTTTTACCGAAGGGATTGGTATTATGCGGTTAGTTAACAATTTCCGACAGGCTTCCGTCGACCATACTATTACGTTACCAGATAGTGACATTGTTACTATCGCGAACTATGTTCGCGAACAAGATGCACTGGTATTAGGAAGTTCGAGTGCACTTAACGTTGCCGCAGCCTTTTATGCTGCAATTAATTTTGGTCCATTAAAGGGAGGTAAAAAACAGCATGTCGTTACGTTAGCCTGTGATCTTGGTGAACGTTCAGTGTCTAAACTATACAACAAAGCGTTTTTAGAAAGCAAAGATATTTTTGTCGAAAACGACTCAATTGAAAAATTAATAGCGCGCTTTACTAAAAAGCATAATTTATTAAAAAGGGTGACCTTTGACTACAAAAACCTATAATTTTTGCGGCAAATAGTTATGATTTTCCAAGACATATATGATGCACCTCCTTACGAACAGGCTGGTAAAGATGGTGCACTTCTACCTTGAATATGGGTTTAAAAAGCAGACGGTTTTATAATGGGTGGCTTGTTATTTTTTTACCAGCATCAGCCACGAATTTAAAATTATCATTTGACCTCAGAGATATCGACCTGCAGAGCCAACTACCACCACCAGTAAACCCAGCACCAGGTTGATGCCAACCATTATCCGGATTTGACCAACGCGACGCCCGGCTTGCGCGGTGTCGTCGGCGTGAATCGCCTTCTTGAGCCTGCGGTAGGGGGCAAAATAGATATGCAGGAACAATAACATCATCAGCAATCCCAGCCCTTGCATGGCATGGATATGCCAACCCACAGCTGCCATGCCGCCGAGATAACTA
>NZ_JBLIED010000065.1:0-10479 GCF_047632955.1 Psychromonas sp.
ATTCGATTTGTGCCTGTATATTCTTTTCGCAGCCCACTGGGTGAGTTGTTGTACAAATAAAGCCACGAATCTTGGGTTTAATGATCATAATTTAAGCTCTTCTAAGTTAGATTTAATGTGAATTTTGGATAATATACACTGTTTTTTTAGTTGCACAAAATGGCCACTTGAAAATACAAATTCAAAGCCATACATTTATACCCATGATACTTCAAGATGCAAAGTCAGCAAGGAAAATTGTGCCGAGATGCTAGGCATAAAATTGAAGTATAGTTATTCTACATAGAGATTTTATAACAAAGCAGATGGGTACAATTTGCCTTGCCCTACGGGGCACGAGCTCGAAAACCAGCGCTGCGTTGCACCAATCGCAAAGGGAATAACCATTACCTCATGTTGCGCCTTGCTCTGGTCTCCGAGCTTGCGCCTGACAAAGCATCTTGAGGTAACATGGGTATATGTACCCAAATTAATTTATTTTGCCAATAGCGGTAATTCTCCGCTCAAGCCCATTGCCTGTTTAATAAATACTTTTTTCAGTGGACTGGCTTGATCCGTAACAACCAACGCAACATCGCGCAGCGCTTTCTGCAGGGGATTGTCTCCTGCAAATAATTGCTTCAACAGTTCCATAGATGCAATCATTTGTGCGGCTTCGGTTTTCCGCCAACGCTCAAAATAACGGAGGTTTTGATATAAACCAATATCTTTTTCTGCCGCGATATTTTGCTCAATGGTTTGCCCTAAACTGACCGCATCTAATAAACCAAGGTTAACACCCTGACCCGCCAGAGGGTGGATAGTGTGCGCCGCATCGCCGATTAAAGCGATTCGGTGTTTGGCAAAATCTCGTGCATAACGCATGCTCAGCGGAAAACTGAAACGTTCACCCTGTAACTCACACAGGCCTAAACGGTTATCTAAACTGCGCGATAATTGTTTATTAAACTCGGTAGCGGTTAGATTTTTTAACTGCTGCGCTTTTTCCGGTGACACTGACCAGACAATAGAGCATAAGTCTTTTTCAAAAAGGGGCAAAAAAGCGAGTGGCCCGTCGGGCGTAAAAATCTGCCTGGCACAATGCTCATGGGGCAAGTCGGTCTTAACCGTGGCGATTAGCGCATGGTGCTGATAATCCCAAGAGGTTAAAGGGATAGAGGCTTTTTTGCGTAACCATGAATTGGCGCCGTCAGCTCCGACCACCAATTTGGAGGTCAGGGTTTTACCACTGCGCAGGGTTAACCATGCTTCACCTTCACCAAAGACAATATCATTTAAGCTATCGGGACTATAAAAATCAACATTTTTTTGCTTTTGTACTCTATCGAGTAAGGCCAACTGCAGATGATCATTTTCGATAATATAACCAAGATCCGAAAGCCCGACCTGCTGTGCAGAAAACTCAATTTTACCAAAACTGTCTTTATCCCAGACCTGCATGCTGTCGTAGGCTGTTATTCTGGCGCTGTCGAGCAGCTGCCAGACGTTTAAGTTTTCAAAAATATTTTTACTGGCAAAACTGATGGCACTGACTCTGTCGGCCGGCTTTGTGGATAATATTGGTGCATTTTTGGTTTCAATCAGTGCAATCGATAATGCACTGTCTGCCAGAGAAGCCGCCAGAGTCAGCCCTACCATTCCGCCGCCCACTATGGTTAAGTCATATGATTGCATCATTCGCTTGTATCTCTACTGAGTAATGGAAACTGCCCTTTTGCCTGTTTTATAATCGGGGCTGATAAATCGGGTAAATAACGCATCGCCTGTAAGGCGATATTTCGTCCCAGGATCATCGGCCAATGGTTATTATTAAAAACACGCACTACTGAATCCGTGAGACCGATGGTGGTATTATGATCTGCCTGTCGCGCTGACCAATAACGATTAAGCATTTCAAAGCCCCCTATTTTTTGCGGGTCCGGCAGATCACCAATGATAGCAGCTAAGACAAACAGATCACGCATTCCTAAATTAAATCCTTGCCCCATCACAGGATGCAGACAATGCGCCGCATTACCAATACAAACACCGCGATGAGTAAAAGGTTGTGCTGTTTTTAGCAATTTCAGCGGGTAGCTATCACGCTTTCCGGCGGCGCTAAACACTCCAGCCCGATAACCAAAGGCATGTTGCAGTTCAGCGAGAAAATGCTCATCATTTAATGCGCATAAACGGCTCAGATCGTCACTTGCAACCGACCAAACCAGTGCGTAATGATTACCCGCTAAGGGTAATAAGGCAATCGGACCAAATTCGGTAAAACGCTCAAATGCCTTATTGAGGTGGGGTTTAGAACAGCGCACATTAGCGATGATCGCCGAACATTGATAATCAAAAGATTGCGCGGGGATCGACAGCAAATCACGGGTCAAACTGTCGACTCCATCGGCGGCGACACACAATTTTGCCGTTAAAATAGTGTTATCGACAAGATGGCAAAGGGTCTGCGGCGATTGTTTTTCAATGTTGGTTATACGCGTTCCATAAAAACGCGTTAATTGTTTTAATTTATCTAATTGTTTATTAAGCGCGCTACCGATTTGATGCAGTTCAAGCACATAACCGAATGCCCGATGCTTATCTTCACTGCACAAATCTAACGCGCCGAAACAACCGCGATCAGAGATATGTATATCTTCAATGGGTTGAGCATGGTCTTTAATCGCAGCCCAAAAACCCAAATCGTCGAGGATATCGCAGGTGCCTGCGCTTAGCGCAATACTGCGCGCATCAAATCCCGGATGGGTAAAGTTTTTGCTGACTGAATTTGGTTGCGGGTTTTCATCTACAAGCACCACTCTCAGGGTCGGACTGCGTTTTAATAAAGCATAAGCAAGCAGAGAGCCGACAATACCTGCGCCGACTATCACAACATCATAATCACTATTTTTATCCATAGACACTTACATTGGCCATTAATGCTTCAATTTCATTGATACTTTTAGGGACATCGGCGCTTAATACTTCAGCTCCGCTTTGGGTCACTAATACATCATCTTCAATACGGATACCAATGCCCTTCCAAACGTCATCAACATCGGCGTCTTCGCTGATATATAAACCGGGTTCAATAGTAATCACCATCCCGGCTTCAAGTAAGCGCGGATTTTCTGCGGTGCCGTATAAGCCCACGTCATGGACGTCTAACCCTAAATAATGACCGATCCCGTGCATGTAAAACGCTTTGTAAGCCTGGTCCTTTATCAGCTGCTCACTGTCTCCTTCTAAAATGCCAAGTTCAAGCAGACCATCAACCAGTTTCTTAACCACATTTTTATTAATATCAGCCAGGGCAACGCCGGGGTTTATCTGGTTAATGGCACTCACTTGAATGTCCAAAACCAGTTGGTATAATTTGGCCTGATGTTCAGAAAAAACACCATTAATAGGGAAGGTTCGAGTGATATCTCCCGCATAGCCTTTATACTCAGCACCGGCATCAATTAAGACCAGGTCACCATCACGTAACTGTCGATTATTATCGGTGTAATGTAAAATACAGGCATTCTGACCACCGGCAACGATACTGTTATAGGCAACATTTGGCGCACCCTGCTGAGCAAATTCATAGCGAATTTCTGCTTCTAACTGGTATTCCCACATGCCGGAATGACAAAGCTGCATGGCCCTGATATGCCCCGCCGCTGAAATCTCAGCAGCATCGGACATCAATTCAATTTCACTTTCAGATTTAATTAAACGCATTTCATGCACAATAGGCAGACTATCAATGAACTGCGCAGGTGCAACTTGCCCTTTGCTGCGATCTGCGCGCATTAAATTAATCACCGAGCTTAAACTGCGCTCTAATTCGGGTGCATTAAAAACCGGATAATAAAGCACGGGTAATTCAGCAATTAATCCCGGTAACTGCTCTTCAAACTCTAGAACATCATAGGCCGAATCAAAACCAAGTTTACTGACGGCAGCATCTTGCCCGGTGCGCAGACCATGCCAAATTTCAGCATTTTTATCTTTTTTGCGATTAAATAAAATGCTTTGCTGCTCGCCACTTTTATTAATAATGAGCAGATAAGCATCCTGCTCATTAAAACCGGTTAAATAATAAAAATCACTATTTTGCCGAAAAGGATATTCAGTATCTTTACTGCGTATCTGTTCTTGTCCGGCAGGAAAAATTGCCAGACTGTTGTTTTGCATTTTTGAAAAAAAAGCGGCTCTGCGTTGTTGAAATTCAGTCATTATCATTAACTCTTAATCCTAGTGGAGGGTTTTTGAAATGGGGGTGTTGGAATTACGTGAAAAAGTATTAAAACAGAGCATGGCACCAACCCGAAGATACTCAACAATCTCAGCAAATGCGATTTCTGAATCTTCATCTTCCTGTTCAAAATCTAAACTTACCTGGGAGATATCGCGAATATCACGGATTAATTCTTGAATATCCGCGGGAGCTTGATTTAATGCCTGCTGCACCATCCCAAATCCGACCAGAAAACCCTGAGCCCATTGTGACATTGCTTCAGCGCGTTCATCAAGGGGGACTTCATCATCGGGCAATAATAAGTTAAATCCTAAACCATCATCGGTAAACTGATTAACAACCTGTCCATATATAGACTCCACCAGTTTTTGAGCATTACTCGGTAACCCCAAGCCTTCATTGACAACATCATTAAAATGAGGTCGCCAACTCTGATTATCAAGTTTAACACCACCGCAAATAAGGCCGGATAAAACGCCGTGTGTTTCTGATGCATTGGTAAACAGTTCTGCAGCTTCCAAAGTTTGCGTTATTTTGTTAAAACTTGGTAGGGGTTCATTACTCATTCGTTTTACTCACCGATTAAATAAAATATAAAGCTTAATACTAACATCCTGTCGTTTTTGTCGCTAGTAACTACTTGAAACTTGATAACATGCTAGCTATAGTTCGTAAGTTATTACATTATTTTCGAGCTTGCCGACATTATCAAGCCAAGCTTATTTCAAATTTACATTTCGCAGGTTGATTATGGCACATATTGATATATCTATTTTAGGGCAACAATACAAAATATCATGCCCTGAAGGAGAAGAGCTAACCCTTCAAAACAGCGTCGATCAATTTAACGAAAAAATCAGAAACATAAAAAGTAGCGCTCGAACTTTACGTAATGAACAAGTCATTGTGTTGGCAGCATTAAATTTATGCCATGAACTTAATGTTGAAAAAACGCAACACCAAGAACAAACAAAAGAACTCGACCAACGTATTCAAAAAATCAATGAATCAATGAATCAGGTCTTGACAAAAGACAGCAAATAAAACTGACATTGACACAACTATGCTGATTTTTAAACAGTTAAATCATCGATTCAAAAAATGAATATCAACTTTGAAACAATGTCGAAATTCTATTGAAAAAGCCTTTCCAAATGCAAAAAAATGACGTAAAGTTATTTCAACCCTCGGATATCCGCTCTTCTTGACTACGTCTCTGAGCCGATAAGTATAACCCCGGTGACTTGGATTGAATGCTATTGTGCAAGCTCGGCTCGTATCGAGAAGCCTACGGCAAACACTAAGACACCTACCTTAACCTTCGGGTTCAGGCCAACAGTCAATAACGATATCCTTGGGTTACTTTTATTGTTTATTGCACACACATCCAGACATTGAACTTCGAATTCAGGTTAAAAATCAATCACAAATTCATTTAGTTACTCCCCCTTTTTAATTATGTAAAACGCCAAAATATCCATCGCTTTGCCTGCAAATTCTGATCGATCAGAGCTGTCGCATTCAGGTGCTTACGGTTATTAGTGCGATCGATGCAAATATTACTAAAATATTAACAACTGGCGCTTCTAATATGCGCGAGAATGAAATAAAGTGCATAACTTACATTACCAACAAACTAAATCCCGCTCAGGCGTAGACAAGGCAAGCAGACAGAGTCGTAACAAAGCTGATTACGATAAAAATGGCCGGCCGTTGAAGGATATAAAATGAAATTCAGTTTCAATATGGAAGATGTCAGTCAGGTCTTTGTCGGCGCTTTTGCTCTGGCAGTGCCAATCTCATTCTCCGAGGAAGCGTGGCGACTGGGTGAAACCTTACCTTTTCCTAACCTAATGATGTTATTTACTTTATCGGTATTATTCCTGGCTTTTTTCACCTATGAAAGTGTCTTTCAAAAGAATATCAAGTCGCGTTTAATCGTTTTTGTGTTTCGTATATTTATCGCCTACGTCATGGCGGCTTTTGTGGTCAGTTTGGTTTTATTCTGTTTAAATAAACTGCCCTTGTTTGAGGATCCGATAACCGCTTTAAAACGTATCATCATCATCACCATGCCTGCGTCAATGGGCGCTATTGTCGTAGATAGCTTTGACAAAGAGTGATAAAACTTCACTAACGATTCTGTCAATGCATCAGCGCGGAGTTTACAGCCAGGTAAAACTGTTTTAGATATCATCAGAGACTGTTTTAAATATCAGTTAAAAATAGTCTTCATCGCAGAATCCTCATTAATAAAAAGCCACCGGACGGAGTCACTGTCAAAAGCGTATTATGAGGAGTATTGTTTCCCACTCTACCGGCAGCGATTGGCATTAATACCAATTCCACTAATTAGATGATCTATTTAGGCGCCGGAAAAACGCATGAAAGCAAGGCATTGATTGCAATAACTAGTTGTTCTAATTATTCAATTAATAACAAAGACTAAAACGTAGTTTTATGTCTAGCTAGCATGTGTTTTAACAAGCATAAATGGGTATGAATTTAATGGATTTGGTATAACTTATGAACAAAGCACTTTCTCGAACAGAAATACGACATCAAATCCGCATAGCAAGGCGCGATCTTTCCGGCTTGCAGCAGAAACAGGATGCAGACAGGTTGTTCAGCCGTTTGATTAAACATTCTCGAGTTCAGCAAGCGGGCAAAATATCCGTCACTCTCGCTTATGACGGTGAAATAGATACGCTCCGATTTGTGCAGTGGTGCTGGAAAAACAATAAAAAAATATACCTGCCCGTTATCCATCCTTTTAATAAAGGTCACCTGTTATTTCTGGAATACACCACAACAACTGAAATGGTGCTTAATCAACACGGCATATTCGAGCCTAAATTAAATAAACTAGACACCTGCCCAATGACAGATTTAGATCTTATTTTCACCCCCCTTGTTGCATTTGATACACAGGGCAATAGGATCGGTATGGGAGGCGGTTATTACGACAGAATGCTTGCTCCCTGGTTTAAAGATAAAAGCGGCCCCTATCCCATCGGTTTAGCCCATGATTGCCAGCAGGTAGCGCAACTGCCCGTGGAAGAATGGGATGTGCCATTACCTGAAATAATTACCCCTGCCATGCACTTTCGGTGGTGATATACCCAAATTACTTGAATATGCAGGAATCAGCATCCCTCAAAAAAATGCACAAACGGCGCCTACTTTAATATCGATAAATCAGTAAGTAGCCTGGATGTTCCTCATCTTGTAACGCACTTTTGCTTTCCCGTAGAATACCCGCGCTTTTTTTGAATAACTATCTGCAAAGAATTTGCCTAAAAAATCACCCTGTTTAATCATTATCCCATGGATAACTAAACAGGATTGAGTATAATCTCAGCAACTATTACCACGAACCATAAAAACAGGAAGCTCGGACTATGACACAAGATGAAATGAAAAAAGCCGCCGCCTATGCAGCCTTGGAATACGTACAACCAGATACCATCGTTGGCGTCGGTACCGGTTCAACGGTGACTCATTTTATTGATGCGCTGGCAACCATAAAGCATCTTATCAAAGGCGCAGTTTCAAGCTCAGATGAATCGACTGCAAGATTAAAATCTTATGGTATCGAAGTTTTTGATCTTAATGAAATTTCTAAATTGAGTATTTATGTCGATGGTGCGGATGAAATAAACCCTTACAACCACATGATCAAAGGTGGCGGTGCAGCCTTAACACGTGAAAAAATAATTTCAGCGGTTGCTGAGAAGTTTATCTGTATTGTGGATAACACTAAAAATGTTGATATCTTAGGTGAATTTCCATTACCCGTTGAAGTGATTCCGATGGCGCGCAGTTATGTCGCACGTGAATTGGTAAAATTAGGTGGAGAGCCGGTTTACCGTCAAGGTGTGGTAACAGATAACGGCAATGTAATTTTAGACGTTTATAACTTTAAAATAGCTGAGCCACTTAAATTAGAGGCGCAAATCAACGCTATCGTTGGCGTAGTAACAAACGGCCTGTTTGCCAACCGAGCGGCCGATGTTGTCTTAGTAGGCACGCCAGAAGGTGTTAAAACACTAAAATAATCAAATATTTGAGTCTGAGTGGACAGGAAAACTCGGCTGCACACTCAGATCAAGAATAAAAGGTAATAACTAAGTCCAAACTTTTATTTGTGAATTTCATCACAAAAAGTTCACAAGCGCTTCAGTTTTTGCTATTTTAAGTTCTCAAAAATTGCACTTCCCATTTTTTCAACTAAGTCTGCTTATTGAATACTTAGTTGGCATCTTGGAACTCTTAACTCTGTTTGTCCATTTACCTTATTGATAGGCTACAAGGAAATATAATGACTAAGCTTTCGCTTGATAAAGATAAAATAAAAATTTTACTGCTTGAAGGATTACATCAAAGTGCGGTTGATACCTTCACCCAGGCTGGTTACAACAACATTCAATACGTCAAAACAGCGTTAAGCGAAGAAGAGTTAATTGAAAAAATTAAAGATGTTCATTTTGTTGGTATCCGCTCCCGTACTAATCTCAATCCAACTGTACTAGCTGCAGCAGAGAAACTGGTTGGCATTGGTTGTTTTTGTATCGGTACCAATCAGGTTGATTTAGAGGCAGCTCAAGCAAAAGGCGTCGCGGTATTTAATGCGCCTTTTTCAAATACCCGCAGTGTTGCTGAATTAGTATTAGGTCAGGCATTATTATTATTACGTGGTATTCCAGAACGTAACGCAAAAGCGCATCGCGGCGAGTGGGATAAATCAGCCAATAAGTCTTATGAAGCACGTGGTAAAAATTTAGGTATTATCGGTTACGGTCATATCGGAACCCAGTTTGGTATTCTTGCTGAAAACTTAGGTTTTAAAGTGTCATATTACGACGTTGAAAGTAAATTAAGCCTCGGTAATGCGGTACAAATAGCAACCATAGAAGCGCTGCTTGCTCAGTCTGATATTGTTAGTCTGCATGTTCCTGAACTTGCCTCGACTAAAAACATGATGGGTGCTAAACAGTTTGCACAAATGAAAGATGGTGCGATCTTTATGAACGCAGCACGTGGCACCGTGGTTGATATTCCGGCGTTATGCGCTGCACTTGAAAGTAAAAAACTCTCTGGTGCCGCTATTGATGTGTTCCCTAGTGAGCCAGGATCAAATAAAGAAGAGTTTATTTCTCCTCTGCGTAAGTTTGATAACGTATTGTTAACTCCTCACGTTGGTGGCAGTACTCAGGAAGCACAAGAAAACATTGGTTATGAAGTTGCAGGCAAGTTAGTGAAATACTCAGATAATGGTTCAACATTATCTTCTAAGAACTTCCCTGAAGTGTCTTTACCAGTGCACGTTGATGCCAGCCGTTTACTGCATATTCATAAAAATATGCCGGGTATTCTAACCAAAATCAACTTAACCTTTGAAGAGTACGGTATCAATATTGCCGCACAATACCTGCAAACAAATGCAAACATTGGTTATGTAGTCATTGATGTAAACAGTGATGATGCTCAGCTTGCATTAGCGAAATTAAACGAGATCGAAGGTACCATTAAAGCGCGTTTATTAAGATAAACCCGCTTAACATTTTCTATCTTCAATAAAAAAACCTGAATAGTGATATTCAGGTTTTTTATTGGCCGTCACAAAATTTTTATTACTTCTGAAAATCTTGTGGTTGGAGTAAAAAAGTCCAGGCGATAAAACGGCTGACTTTTTGTCCTTGGGCCATTTTAATGACCTTGACATGCGCAGCGCCCGCTTTTTCAAGTTCTTTTTTCAAGGTTGCTACATTTTCCGACTTTGAAACTAAACTGCTGAACCAGCATACCTGCAGGGCATAATCTTTACTTTCCTGAATCATCTGTTTTAAAAATGCAATTTCCCCGCCGGCACAACAAAGCTCCCCTTCCTGCCCTGCAAAATTGAGTACCTGAGACGGATTGTTTTGATCTTTACTGAGATTCTTTATTTTCCGGGAACTCCCGGCAAGCGCTTTTTCCATGGAGGCATGAAAAGGGGGATTACACATGGTTAAGGTGAACTTGTCTTTGGCTTTAATAACCCCCGCAAAAATAGCCTGTTTGTTCTTTTGTAACTGCACTTTAATAAAAGGTTTAAGAACGGCATTTGATTTTATAATCAGATTAGCCATTTTTACCGATAACGGATCAATATCCGTTCCCACAAAAGACCATCCGTAACTTTGGCTGCCTAAAATGGGATAAATGCAATTTGCCCCGGTGCCTATATCTAATACCTTAATCTGCTTACCTTC
>NZ_JBLIED010000066.1:0-9482 GCF_047632955.1 Psychromonas sp.
TTGTGATTGCAACAAAAGAGTTTATTCAGTGTTTCATTGGCTTTTTGTATATTATCTCCAGCCGCCCCTTTCGCATTGGTGACTGGATACAGGTTGGTGACGATTATGGCGAGGTTCACTCGACCGACTGGGCTAAACTAACCTTATTAGAAGTCGACATTGATGCCTATGAATATACGGGTAAAACGCTTTATTTACCCAATAGTAAATTAATCACAGCGCCGATCAAAAATTTAAACTTCTTAAAGCGTTATGCAATGCATCATTTCACTATTACCCGTGATGCAAGTGTAAACCCGTTTATTTTTTTGGATGAGTTATATGAGAAAGCTTATGAGTATTGTGCTGATTTTAACGACGTGGCGATACGTTATAATCAGATAATTGAAAGCCGTTTAGATGTTAATATTGCAGGGCCGGACCCTAAGATACAAGTAGCGACTTCAGAGATTGGCGACACACAAGTCTTATTTACTATTTTTTGCCCGACAGACCGTGCAATGGAAATAGAGCAAAGTATTACGGCAGATTTTATGGAGTATTGGTTTAAGCAGAAACTATTACAGGACACTTAATACGCGCCTTAACTAACATTATTAGAGCTTATTAGATCTGCCAAAACGGCAGAGTCTATAGGTCAATATTGGCTGATTAAATTGAGATGAACGGAAAAAATTAAGCAACTATTTTTTTGAATAGATACTTTCTAATTGAATCCGCATTACTGTTGTTTATTTGGATGTTGCTGCTTTACTTAACATGCTAAGAACATTGGAAATTTTATTGATAACCTGTTCACAGCCCTGGATGTTATGACGTTCTTTCAGGTATTCAGGATTATTATAGGAAAGCCAGACTTGACCTTGCGTATCTTCCCAGAACAGCGCTTTTTGAGGAAGATCTATCGCGACGGTTTTGGAGCACTGCATTAACGGTGTGCCAACCTTGGGGTTGCCAAAGATAATGACTTCCGTGGGCGCGAGTGTAAGATCAGCGTCGAAAGCATTCTTCCCATGATCTATCCTGGCAAAAAGGGTGAGACCTTTGTTTTCTAATATTTTTTCAAAGCGATCAGCGGTTTCTTTGACCGTATCGCTGCTCTCAATTGAAATCATACTTTCAGTCGCCAATACCGAACTCGATAAAACCAATGAAAAAAGCGCATAGGAAATTTTTTTTATCATAATAATACCTTTTTGAATGTTGTTGATATGTTTGAATGCACGGTTTTGTTAGCTTTTAAAATTTTATAGACTTAATTTTACAGTATAAACCATCTTTTCATATTTACTCTCTGCAATGCAACGAGTTAGTTTTCGCTAATTAGAAGGCATATATAGTTTAAATCAGATAAATCGCTCTGAGCATCAATGAACTTTAAATAATGGCGCTCTCGACTAAACACTTGATCAATAACTGAACTTCTTTGCTGTTTTTATTTTTAGGTTTATAAGCCACATGAAAATGATTGATATAATCCATTTCATCAGCAGACACTTTTTTGAAATTATCCCGTTCATTAAGGCTTTTGACAAAGTGATCAGGCAAATAACCAATGTAATTACCCGTTAAAATTAAGATAGCGCGGGCTTCTAAATTCTCTGCACGAGAATCATTTTCATCCAGCTGGTTACCATTATAATTATCAGCGTTGACTGAATTAATGAAATTATAATGGGCGAGATCCTGTGCATGTATTTGGTGTTTAGGAAGATCGAATAATTCATGTCCTTTAGCACAATAAAGGCACATTTTTTCTCTAAAGAGTTCTGTACTATACAAGGTTTCATGCGCTTCAGATAATGTATCAATCCCAAGGGTGATATGGTCGGACTCAACCCGTCTGAAAATGGAACCTGGTGGTCTGGTCATAATATTAAGGTGCACTTTAGGGGCAAGCGCTTGAAATGTTTGTATTGCCTGTACAATGCCTGATTCTTTATGACTGAGAATATGGTCTGCTAATGCTAAATTAATTTTCCCAATGTAGTCATCCTGAAAACCCGAAAGCGAACCGTTAAAAATATCAATGGCCTCGCTTAATTTAAGATAAGCATTGAAGGTAATACGGCCCTGTTTAGTTAAAGAAAAACCGCTTCTGCCACGCATACATAAGGTTGTACCTAAGGACTTTTCAAGCTTGGAAATGCAATTGCTGATCGTCGAAGCGGCTAAGCCTAAGGATTCCTCTGAAGCCTTAATACCGCGCTGAGTCACAACTGTAGAAAACACTTTTAACAAACGGAGATCCAGTTGATCTGACTCAAGGAGTGTTTCCGATATCTTTTTACCCATTGTTTCCACCTCAATAAGCCCGGTTTGCAGGCGTTTATCCTATTTGCTCTAATTTATAATCAAGCAGAAATAACCAATGTGACAGCATAACACCCTTGTATATGAAAAGGTATAATGCTTTGTTTTAGTGTGCAAAACTCATTTTCCAAGTGCTAGGGTAAGTGGTCTAAACAATAATCTATGGCATAAATTGGGGTGAAAAACATGGCCCTTAAGTGGCAGCGAAATAAGAGGAAAGCTGGCTAAGTTCCTGTTTATATCATGTCATATATCGTTGGGTTAGAGCTCTAATGCATTTTAAAAGGAAAAATTTGCAGGCATTAATATGTGAATTTTTAAACATAAATACAAAGGAAATGTTATGAATAAAATTACAGAAACCAATGCAATGGTAGATATCGGAGCAGTAGAACAATACAGCAATAAGCAGTTAGCTAAATTTATCATACCCACGTTAATAGGGATTTTACTTTTTTTAACCCCTATCTTTGTAGACGGTCGTATGACTATAATGATTGCATTGATGATTGATTTTGCAAATGAATTCTCTAAACCTATTATGGTACATGTCGCTGTTGCCGTCACCATATTACCGGCGGTTTTAAGCTTAATAGTCAAATACAGCCCATTAAAAAACAACAGCAATGCCTTTATACAAGTCTTCAATCCAACAAACGGCTGGCTGATAATGCGCATCTTAGGTGCGATTGTCATGATAATGGTGTATTTGCAGATTGGCCCGGAAGGAATCTGGCATCGTAATACCGGCGGTGTCATTCTCTATGATATTTTGCCTATCCTGATTGCTATCTATTTCCTTTCCGCCATATTGCTCCCATTATTAACCGAATTTGGTTTAATGGAGTTCGTCGGCACTTTTTTTAACCGCGCGTTTAAAAAGATATTTGGTTTGCCCGGTTGTGCAGCCGTTGATAGTATTGCATCTTGGTTATCAGCAACCAGTGTGGGGATCATTCTCACCACCCAACAATATAAAAATGGCTTTTACAGCAGTAGAGAAGCCTGTGTTATCGCAACCAACTTTTCAATAGTATCGATAGGGTACGCTTATTTTCTGCTAAAAATAATTGGTCTGCAGGACGTCTTTATTGCTTGGTACTTCTCCGTGGCGATCACGGGTATTATTTGCGCCATCATCTTGCCGAAATTACCCCCACTGCGTTTCAAAACACACGCCTACCATACTGGCACAAAAAATGCGTTAGCCGCAGATTCTGACACGACAGGTCCGTTGTTTAAGCAGGCCCTAGGCCAGGCGGTTAACCGTGCTGAAAAAGCGGAAGCTCCCCTGATACTGCTTAAACGTAGTTTTTTAGTGGCATTTGATTTAGCCATTAGCATGTACCCTGCGATAATGCTTGTCGGGGCGCTTGGGCTCGCATTAATTGAATTTACCCCGGTATTCCACCTGTTATCACAACCCCTTGTGCCTTTACTGCAGTTATTACAACTGCCGGAAGCCGACAAAGCATCGGTTGCATTATTAGCGGGTGTGATCGATAGCATTATGCCTTCTATTTTGGGAGCAAGTATCGAAAGTGAAGTCACGCGTTTTGTCCTGGCAGGTGTTGCCGTCACGCAAATTGTGTTCTTATCTGAAGTGGCATTGGTACTGATGCGCGCGGGTATCGGCCTGAAACTTGCTGATATCTTACTTATCTATGCGCTTCGAGTATTGATTTCATTGCCGATTTTATCCGTATTTGCTCACCTGTTTGTAGGCTGACTTGTAGGGAAATTTAATCCTGCGGCTTTAAATCCTAAGCGCAGCAGCAACCCGGATTAAAGCGTAAGCAGAAAAACCGATGGCGAAATCCATCGGTTTTTTTATGTCTGCTTGAAGGCGATTTAACGCCACATTAGGATTGTCAATCCGATTAAGTACACAAGCTAGGTGCTTAAATAAAGGGATGGGAAATATCATGTTGTGTTTATGGGTATTAATTAGCCTTCAATCTGTATTGCCCCACCTTCTACTAACGAATTTCCCATAAATTTAATCCTTCGCACACCCGGCAAGCTATTGTTGTTTTCTTTAGGGTTATGCCACTCTTTGCGTATACATTGCAGAGGAACTATTAAATCCCCTCTGTATGAGCGCCACAGGCTAAAACCATTCAACCTTGAAAGCCGTTGTGATGAAGATGCGGCTGGCGCAGAGCCAGTTGTGAGGTTTATGATGGAAATTGCAGCAGACTAAGCCGTCTGCGTGAAAATGGCGCTTATCATCAGTGCAGTAAGGGCTGAAATAGATTATTGGTTTCAATGGGAGTAATACAATTATATTATGACGGTATTTAGCTTGGTCCATATAATTTTTTTACTTTTGGGCGGGGGTTTGGAGAGGCTATATTATATTGAAATTGCCCTGATTTGCAGCTGATAAGACCTAGCGGTATTAACAGCTGAAAATCAGATGTTGGTATTATTAAGCAGCATCAACTCATGCTGTTTCAAGAAATATTTTTCTTTTAAGCAATAATAACGGTTTTAATTTCAACATATTCCATCAAACCTTGCTCTCCCCATTCCCGGCCATTACCGGACTGTTTATAACCGCCAAAGGGTGCGTTGGTATTAAAATAAGCTCCCTGCACATAACATTGACCACTGCGAATACGGCGCGCTATCTGTAATGCCGCAGTGGTGTCTTTTGCATACACAGAAGAGGACAAACCAAACAGACTATCGTTGGCTATTTCAACCGCGTTATCAATCCCTTGATAGGGGATCATGCACAGCACGGGGCCAAAAATTTCTTCTTGAGCGATGCGCATTTGGTTATTCACATCGGCAAAGATAGTAGGACGAACGTAAGCGCCAGTTGTTACCTCTGCGGGTAAATCAAGCCCGCCCGTCACTAAACGCGCACCTTCATCAATACCCAGCTTGATATAGTTAAGCACGGTATTACGCTGTGTCATGGAGCTCATTGGCCCCATGCTAACGGTCTCATCCAGCGGGGAGCCGACGCGATTTTCTTCGGCCACACTTTTCGCAATTAACAGCGCTTCTTCGTAGCGAGATTTTGGCACCAGCATACGCGTTAGCGCATTGCAGGTTTGGCCGCTGTTGATCATCACATCTTCAACGCCATAACGTACTGCGGCAGCGAAATCAGCGTCTTCAGTAATTATCATTGCTGACTTGCCGCCCAGTTCAAGGCAAACACGTTTTACCGAGGGGGACGCAGATTGTGATACCTTGATCCCAGCGCGGGTCGACCCGGTAAAAGAAACCATATCCACATCGGGATGACTGCACATAACGGGCCCGATGTCGCTACCAACACCAGGTACCAGATTGAACACGCCTGCAGGTAGCCCCACCTGTTCAAAGATTTCCGCCATAATGAAATCTTGCAGCGGGGTCTGCTCTGCGGGTTTCACCACCATAGTACAACCTGCCGCTAATGCCGGTGCTATTTTCCCCACCAGTTGTGATAAAGGATAATTCCAGGGGCTAATCAAGACGCAGACGCCCACCGCCTCTTTGAAAATAACCATTTCCTGATTTTCTTCACGCGCTTCCATTAAAAAAGCATGCTGGGCATAAGCGCGAAAAGAGTCAATGGCACCCTGCACTTGAATATCACGGGATAAATGCAAGGGGCAGCCCATGGTCATGGTAATAGCTGCGCTTAATTCCTCGCTGCGTGACTGCATTTTATCGGCAACGGCATGGATCAACTCACTGCGCTGCTGCGCGGAAGTCTCAGACCATAATGAAAAAGCCGCCTTGGCAGCGGCCACCGCGAGGTTGACTTCATTCTCTGTGCCCAGCGCCGTTTGCGCGCAAACCTGGTTGGTCGCCGGGTTAACTATGTCATGAAATTGCGTCTTTACGGGAGATATCCATTGGCCATTAATGTAGCACTTATCGTATATTTTCATTGTTTGTACCTTTTAATCTGTCCCGTCGCCGGGCATTATTTTACTTATGCATGGTTGACGAAAGATAACCTTATAAAGCGCCACCGTCATACCCCATGCCATTGTTATAACCGCCTTTGCTAAGGGAAAGGGTAACCATCGACAAAGTCTTGCTGGATTACTTCAATGACCGTTGGCCCGGTTTTTTTATTGGCATTTATTAAAGCCGCTTTTAATTGCTCTATATTGTTCGGCTTGGCGGTCGCACAACCGAAGCCCTCGGCAATTTTAATAAAATCCGGGGTATAGATATCCACACCAACACGCTCCACGCCGGCATCATCCATAAAGCGGCTGATTTCCCCATAACCGTTGTTATTCCAGATAATAAAAATAACAGAGACCTGGGCTTCAACGGCGCTGGCTAACTCAGCAATGCTAAATTGTGCAGCGCCATCGCCAATTAACCCGATAACCGCTTTCTCCGGGCAACCTAATTTAGCGCCGACCGCGGCAGGAATGGCATAACCCAGGGTGCCATAACCGCTTGCTGAATGAAAATAACGACGCGGCCCCAGTGTTTCATAATGTAACCAGGCGTAATAAGTGGGTTGGGTTGAATCACCGGCAATGATAACGCCGGGCAAAGCCTCATTGATCGCGCTAAAAAATGACTCATATTTAGGACTGGCATCGGCGCGCAAAGCATTACGTAAAGTCTGGGCTCGATTTTCACCCTGGCTCTCCTGCTTTAGCGTTAATGCTTCATTAATAGCGGTCAGCGCATAAGCCGCGTCACTGCAGATAGCCAGATGCGGCTTAACATTACGGCTGAGCTGCCGGGGATCGATATCGATACGAATTAATTTCCCGCCAAGGCTAACGCCGCCAATACCAAAAAAGTCATAGTCTGTTTCACCAAACTCGGTGCCCACGGCCAAGACAACATCGGCATGGCATAATTCTTCTCGAATCGGATTCGACGACGAAGATCCGCCAACGGCAAGCGGGTGAGTATAGGGGATCACGCCTTTTGCATTGACGGTATTAATCACCGGCGCATTGATTTTTTCGGCCAGCGCAATTAATTCCTTACTCGCATTAACCGCCCCACCACCAATGGCGATCAGCGGTTGAATTGCTTGCTGCAACAAACGAGCCGCTTCAGCAACCGCCTTGGGTGACGCGCTCGGTGCATCAGGGATTGCAAATGCGCTAAGATCCAGGTGATCCGCATTAGCTGTAATAACATCTAAGGGCAATTCAATATGGACGGGCCCCGGGCGTTCGCTACTAAAGACACTAAAGGCGCGCGCTAATACTTTAGGGAGCTGGTCAACATGGGTGACTCGGTGGCTAAAACGTGAAACGCCAGCCACCAAGGCACTTTGATTTGAGAGTTCGTGCAGAAACCCTTCTCCCATTCCTAATTGTTTAGTGTGATTGACTGAGGATACCACCAACATGGGAATGGAATCCTGTAATGCCTGGCCCATGGCGGTAATGATATTGGTCATCCCGGGACCGGTAATAATGAAGCAAGTGCCCGGTTTTCCCGTTGCACGGGCATAACCGTCAGCCATAAACCCCGCCCCTTGCTCATGGCGCGGAGTAATATGTTTAATATTACTTTTTGCCACCCCCCTGTAGAGCTCAATAGTGTGCACCCCGGGGATGCCGAATACAGTATCTACTGCATAATTTTCAAGAATTTCTATAAGTACTTCGCCGCAGGTCGACATAATGAATATTCCTTTATTTTCGCTGAGTGTGGCTTGATCGCAATATTTAGCTTAATTCGCTTCCTAAACATTGAAAAGCGATTTATCCTGCTTAGTTCATTCCAAAAAGTCATTAAGTTAAAGGTGAATATTATGACACGTCGACTGCCATCCATGATTGCCTTGAGTTGTTTTGAAGCCGCGGCAAAGCATCAGAGCTTTACAAAAGCAGCGGAAGAGCTCTGCCTGACACAAAGTGCGGTCAGTCGTCAGGTAAAGAAGTTAGAACAAGCACTTGGCTGCGCTTTGTTTGATCGCGTGAAGCAGCGACTGTATCTCAGTGACGCGGGAAAACAATATCAAAGAGAGGTAAGCCGATCCCTGACCCAATTAGAATTAGCGACCAACGCACTGCGGAAAAAACTATCGGGACGCCTGCAAATTGGAATCGAATCCGCCATGACGACCCATTGGTTAATTCCAAAGTTAACGGATTTTCAGCAGCATTTTCCGGAAATAGAAACGGACATCATCACCGAAACACAGCAGTTATATGAGCAACGTAGCGGTTACGATGTTGGCATTCTATTTGGTGATGGCAGCTGGCCAGAATTTACTTCACAACGCCTTATGTCTGAAGAGTTTGTAGCCGTGTGCAGCCCCAGCTTGCTCATGCAGTATGGCAAAATTGAAAATTTAAAAGAGGTCCTCAACTACCCTTTTCTACACCATGCAGCGACTCCCTCAAGCAGCGAGTATTGGCTCCAGCAGGCAGGGCTTTGCGAGCAGGAAATTAAAGCATTACCCGGAATGCGCTTTGCTCAATTTCAATTATTAATCGATGCGGCAATACACGCGTTAGGTGTGGCAATTGTCCCTTCTTATTTAATTCTCGATGAGTTAAAAAAAGGGGTTTTAGTGTGCACACGTGAAACCCCGCTAAAGAGTAAAGAGAGCTATTATATGGTTATTCAGAAAAATAAAATGAATGACCATAAGGTGCAGGCTTTCGCTCAGTGGTTATTAAAATGGGGTATTTGACAGTGTCATCTGACGGTTAAAATACCTGGCTTAAAGATAACAAGCCACCTAGTACAGTGCTTTTGATTCTTTAGCGGCAATCACCGGAAAATAAAATAACCATTAACTGAATGCTTCCTTAGATGAATTTCTGATGAGCTCTTGTTAGAGATCAGGTCAGTTTTATAGTCGCTTGCCGTCACAATTTAGTTAAATTTATTCGCAGTGGAAAATTATATTTTACCGATGTTAATCTCCTCTTTGTTTATTTTATTTATAACTGACCGTTCTCGGTTGCTAATTTTACTGGTTTCAGTGACAAAAATAGCAATGTTAAGGTTCTAGGCGTAGTCAAAAAAGTCATGATGCAATTGCATATGCAGCTGTAAACTAGCTTGTATTATTGTGCAAAAAAGAATTTGTAGATGCTAGTGTAGATGTCACTAGCAAAACAAAAGGATTTAACATGCAAACTAAAAAATTCTACCAACCTCTTAGTGGCAATGAAATGCCAAGATTCGCAGGCACAGGTACCTTTATGCGCCTTCCGGCT
>NZ_JBLIED010000067.1:0-9293 GCF_047632955.1 Psychromonas sp.
GCATTTCATGAAAATGAATTATCTCCATAGTCTCCTGCCGCTGTTGCTGGGTGGGCAGCTGTGCAATATATACCAAAGCATCTATATCAACAGGACAGCCGATCTCAGCTTTAATCGCTAAAAAATCCAACGATGACGTTACTAGAGTCCCGTCCAAATCAAAAATAAAACCTTTAATGTTATTCAATGCTTACGCCTTGTATTTCAAATACTATTAGCCAGTACCTACGCGATGACTGATTAGATCAGATCAAATGCCTCTTGTTCTGATGACTGTTATTTCGCGAGTAAACGATGAAATACGTCCCTTTGATATTTTACCCTAGACGATCCAAACACGGCAATTAATTATCGCGGTTAATAAGGCAAATATTTTAACCAATCACTCTAATTATTGACCCATTGGTTATTAGCTTTCTATAATCTTGCAGTATCTTGCTAATTAAGCGTTCCCAGCCTAAAAATAACCTACAAGCTCGATTTTTGAGCCACACCTATCTATACCTTATCTGCGCTTGTCAATCGAATAGTCTGACTTTCAGAGGTTGTCGATACTGCAGTTTATCAGCTGTAAATAACACCTTGAATTTTTATCAAAGTAATCTACGTTTATTTTAATGATCAAAAAATCTTTAGTACAAGCGTCTTAAAGTCTGTTCGTTATAATATCAAGATTTTCTCGCACTAAAATTTTTATTTCAGAAGAGCCTATTAATCATTCAAATAAAACTCATTACTCCACATATTATTATCAACTTTTAAGTCATTACTATTAAAAAATTACGTGACGACTTATGAACTTTTTGTCGTAAATATTCAATAGTTATTCGTTTTCCTGTCTTGATGTATATCAAGGATAGCTCTCTTTATTAATGCATACTTAGTCTGAGAACTATTATTAATAAAGGAGATAAAATGAAGAAGTTAATTAACATTAAACGAAGAGATTTTTTATTATCCTCACTTGCAGTTGCTTCAACAGCACTAATCAATTCGTCTGCTTCAGCAAAAGCTACTAACAAAATTAAAGGCGCTGAGACTGAATCGCGCATCCAAGACTTAGAGCGTGTAAAACAAACACTCGTCAACCCGCCTTTTTTACCAACGCATGATCAAATTGCCAAGGGTGCACCCAAAGTCGTTCAAATGACCATGACTATCGAAGAAAAAGAAATAGAAGTAAAACCAGACGTTTTTGTTCAGGCGATGACTTTTAATGGGACAAATCCTGGCCCCATGATTGTGGTTCATCAACATGATTATGTTGAACTTACTTTAAAAAATCCCAGCTCTAATACATTGACTCACAACATAGATTTTCATGGATCTACAGGTGCACTTGGAGGCGGCGGATTAACGCATGTGGCTCCAGGACAGCAAACGATCTTACGTTTTAAAGCAGATAGGCCAGGAGTTTTTGTGTATCACTGCGCACCGGGCGGCATTATGATTCCTTATCATGTTGTTGCCGGTATGTATGGTGCTTTACTAGTGTTACCTCGCGATGGCTTAAAAGATAACTACGGTCAGCCTGTTAAATATGATAAAGCCTATTATATTGGCGAACAGGGTTGGTATATCCCTAAAGATGTTCAAACAGGTAAGTACAAACGCTACAGCTCTTCTGTTGAGGCTATGGGCGATACGTTAAAAGTAATGGAGGGTTTGACACCAACACACATTACTTTTAATGGTAAAGTTGATGCGTTAACAGGTAATAATGCCATGCAAGCTAAGGTTGGTGAAACAGTCTTATTCCTTCACTCACAAGCAAATGAAGATACACGAATTCACTTAATTGGTGGCCATGGTGATTTAGTTTGGCCTGGAGGTTCATTTTCCAACACCCCCACTGTTGATCGTGAAACTTGGTCTGTGCTTGGTGGCGAAGCTGGTGCTGCTATGTACACATTTAAACAACCTGGTATATACGCCTACGTAAATCATAACTTGATCGAGGCGATTATGAAGGGTGCAGCAGCTCATGTATCTGTTGAAGGCGATTGGAATAACTCTCTGATGGAGCAGGTTCAAAAACCCAGCCCAATAACGTAAGACTCGTCTATTAAGGGATCAATAACGAAAAATCGATAGCAGCACCTAGGCTTCTTGCTTACCTCGCCACCAGCAAGTATTGCGATACCTTACCGCTTTATCGTCAAGTTGCTATTTTTAAACGTACTGGTGTTGAACTAGATCGTACAACCTTAGCAAACTTAATGATAAAGATGGGGGCGCTAGTACAGCCGTTAATCAATCATTTATCTGAATTTATAAATGAACAATCTGTATTGCATATGGATGAAACGCCGCTGCAAGTATTAAATAAACCCAATAAAACGGCACAAAGTAAAAGCTATATGTGGGTTATAGCGACATGTGTGACATTTGGCGGCTTTCTTGACAGAACCCCTAATGGGTATTCCCGCATTCTTAAAATGTTCGCTTTAGCTAATCAGACCTTTATTCGTTCAAATAAAACGAAATATTCAGTGAGTAGTTTGTCCGCAAAGCTGCCGCTCGGGAGCCTTATTTAGCTAGAGATAAAACAGCCAGTTTGAGTCTTGAACCCGCCACCTAAAAGAATTTCTTCTCTATTTCCTGTTTCAGCATTAACTTAAACGGCTTATCTTTAAATGACGTAGTGACCAACCCACCCCCCCAATATTTGCTCGAAAATCAACTATTCTGACCCAATGATCCTAAGAATCATTTGTGTTTTTAAAGTGCTTGTCGGGTCACACTTTGGATGAATCTATATTGGCTTGGGAGCAGTATCACATTTTTTTGTTAAAGATTGAGCTGTGAGCTGAGTAAATATTCAACAAATTTCGGCTGTTTTTGGTGAATGGTCGGTTGCTGTCGCCAGACCAGCTGGATGTCTTTTGTTAGCGCATGATCCTCTAAAGGGATTGCACATAAACTTCCGTGTTGCACCTCATCAACAACAGCCGATGCAAATACCAGCGATATCCCTATGCCTGCTCGAACCGCCTGCTTAACGGCCTCTGTGCTGCCCAGTTGCATTGATACTGTGGGCAAATGCTGGCATTCCTGCAGATAGCTTTTGAGTATCCTTCCTGTTCCGCTGCCAGATTCTCCACCTAACAAATTCAGCCCGGACAATATTGATTTGCTGATCGATGACAGTTTTGCAAGCGGATGATCGGGAGGCGTAATCAAGACTAATGCTTCGGTTTTCCAGACTTGAGATTCAAAACCGGTTTTACCTGGCCACCATTCCATCAAGGCGATATCGATTTCAGCATTTTCCAGTTTTTCGGCAACGACTGGGTTGCTGTCTATTACGATATCCAGTTTGTCATCTATAAACACTTGTTTATGCAGGTAATTCTGCAGGTAAGGCTGCAACAGATAAATGCCGATATTTGAACTGGCTCCAATTTTCATGGAGGGTTGATCCACAGCCAGCAAGGCTCTGTCATGTAGTCGCAACATGCTCTGGGCATACGGCAAAAGACGAAGGGCATACTCAGTCGGCTGGCAACCGCTACGCACCCGATGAATCAAGGATACGCAGAGCGTTTCTTCTAGCTTCTGAATATGCTGCGAGATAGTTGGCTGGGCTAATCCCAGCTGCTCGGCAGCTGCTTGAAAACTGCGCTGCTCAATCACCATGATAAAACTTTTCAGCCAGATCAGATTGAGCATGCTATTTCCTTTTGTGAGGGTAATTGGTTGGCCGGATCCAATGGAGGCTCGCCGTTCAAAACCCTGAGAATATTTTCAGCCGCACGTGTTTCAATGGCTAACCTGACCTTGCTCACCGCTGAACCGATATGTGCCGTGAACAAGGTGTTGTGATGTGCTAATAAATTGGGATTGATTTCCTTTGGCCTGTCGATGCGTGCCCAGTCTTCCATTTCAAAAACATCACTGGCATATCCAGCTAAATGGCCGTTGTTCAGCATATGTAAAATGGCACTCTCATCAACGATAGACCCACGGCAGGGATTCACCAGAAATGAACCGGGCCGCATCTGCTGTAAACGTTGTGCATTTAATAGATGTTGCGTTTGCGAGTTTAATGGCAGTCCCATAATCACGATATCGGTCTGAGCAAGGGCGTCGTCCAAAGACAAAAATTCAAGTTTTAATGCTGCCTGTTGTTCAGCGTCCAGAGGCTGAGTGTCGGTATAGACTAACGTTGAACCCCAGCCGCTCAGCCTTTGTGCAATGGCCTGACCAATCGCACCCATGCCGATAATCGCAATAGTGGATCCTTCAATTCCCATGCCGTAAAACTGTGGAAGCCAGCCCTTAAAGTTTCCAATACGTACATGTTGATCCGCCGCCCGTATATGCCGAATTAATCCGACCATCAGGCCGATGGTTAATTCAGCTGTGGGTACTGTTAATAGATCTGGTACAAAGGTCAGCCAGACATTATGTTCAGTACAGGCATCGACATCAAAATTATCATAGCCCTTTAATGCCGCACCAATGACCTTCAGTTGCGGGCAAGCCTCTAAAAAAGCGGTATCTACCCGATCCGGCATAAACACCATCAAGGCTTCTGCATCCTTCGCCCGTTTCATTGTATCGTTGCGTGATAAGCTGAACGGAGTCTGATTCGTGATCAACTCACAATGCGGTGCTAATAAGGCCAACACCTCTTCATGTACTTTATGCGTGATTACCAGTTTTGGTTTCATCGTTATCTCCTACTTGAATTTTTTGCGTAGCATGCCGCTCAACGCATCGACCAATGTGACCATCAGCAGAATCACTAGCAGGATCGCCAGTACTTCCTGATATTGCATAATGCGAAGTGAACCCATCAGTTCAAAACCGATACCGCCAGCGCCTACCATGCCCATGATTGTCGAAGCTCTGAAGTTATATTCCCAGCGATAAATCGCGACATCGGCAAACTGCGGCATCACTTGGGGAAGAATTGCGTGATAGAGCACCTGCATCGGTGAGGCACCAGCGGCACGGGCAGCTTCCACCGGCGCTTCATCCACGTGCTCAATCGCTTCGGCAAAGAATTTACCTACCATACCGATGGAATGCAGTGCTAAAGCCAGCACACCGGGTAAGGCACCGAAGCCGACGGCTGCCACAAAAATAATCCCCATAATCAGTTCCGGAACGGATCGAAGGGCATTTAAAACGATGCGCGCCAGCTGAAAGATCACACCATGGGGTGAGGTATTACGCGCCGCTAGGAATGCCATAGGCACAGAAAACATAACTGCAATTGCGGTACCGGCAATACTCATTGCCAGCGTATCCAGCAAGGGTGCAAACCAGTCTTGAAGGTTGGTAAAGTCCGGAGGGAAAGACTCGCCAGCCAAAGTTCCGATTGCAGGCAAGCCATTTGCCAAAATTTCGAAGTTCAGTACATTCACATACCAAGCTGCCAGCAGAACGATGACCAATAAGGTCACCACCTGCAGGGTTTTACGTTTCCAGTGCTGGCTGTAACGTCGCAGCACATCTGTTTGTGTAATCAGGTGGGTATCCATAAATCCTCCTTACATCTTGGAAAAATCAAGATTCAGTAATTTGCCCATAACACGAATTACGTCGTAATCAGCATCGGTAATCGGCGCAAATCCCTCGGCTTTGAAATTCTTCAATACTTCTTTGTCATCCATGGTGACAAACGCATCTTTAATTTTCACTTTGAGATCGTTATTAAGGTTGGAGCGCATTGCCCAGGGATATTGTGGATAAGGTTTGCTATAGCCCAAAACTTTCACTTTTGCCGGGTCAATGAGTTTACGTTCCACCACATACTTAAAAATCACCTCAGAAAGCCCGCCTGCATCTGCATTACCATTAGCCACATTGACAGCCACAGCATCATGCGAGCCGACGAAGTGTTGTTCGTAATCGGTTTTCGCTTCGATACCGCCTTCTTCTAAAAGAAGCGTTTTCGGGATGAGATGACTGGACGTTGAGGCGCGATCGCCATAGGCCATTTTTTTACCTTTAATGTCGGCATAGGCATCAATGCCGGACTCTGTATTGGCGATCAAAATGGAACGGTATGTAGGTACACCGTTGATTATCATTGCCGCAAACGGTTCAATATCGCTTTTTGATTTGGCCATCACATAAGACAGCGGGCCGAAATAAGCCAGATCAATACGGCCAAAGCGCATAGCTTCAATCATGGACGAATAATCAGTCGTGACTATTAATTCCACTTTTTTGTTTAACTTGGCTTCCAGATAATTTTTTAAGGGTTCATTGCGCTTGATTAGTTCGGAAGCGTTTTCATCCGGCAGCAAGGCGACTTTGAGCATATCCGGATCGGCATCTGCTGCCATACAGGCGCTTATGGCTGTCACCAGCAAGGTGGTGGCTAAGAGTATTTGTTTAAAAATTTTCATTCTACTATCTCCAGTTGTTTTGCAGTTGTGTTGCAGTTTTAGGGGGTAAAGGTTGATAAGAAAATTTGGATTGTGTATCGGCGGTATATTTATCTTTTTGTTTGGGGTTGTCCGATTGTTGATAAATCAACTTGATCTGTTTGTCATCAAGCTCTTGCGGAGCGGCATCAAACACCACTTGGGCTTGAGCTAAACCAATGATGCGATCGGCAAAACGTTTGGCATATTCAAGCTGATGCAATGAGACGATAGAAGTAATGCCGTCTTCGGCACAGATTTGTTTCAATTGAGACAATATTTTTTCGGAGGTGGATGGATCTAGGCTGGCGACAGGTTCATCCGCCAGAATAATACTCGGCTGCTGGGCCAAAGCTCGGGCAATACCGACTCGTTGTTGCTGGCCGCCTGACAATTGATCGACCCGCACCAAGGCTTTATCAGCAAGGCCAACGCGATCCAGACAATGCAATGTCAGTTCAAGATCGGATTTTGGTGGCGGCAATAAACTACGCCAGAATGAATGATACCCCAGCCGCCCCATGAGTACATTCTGCAAGGCTGTGTGACGTAGAATCAGTTGATGGTGCTGAAACACCATCGCGGTTTTGCGTCGATGCCGGCGCAGTGTGCTTTGATTATCCAGTATTCCGAATTCAGCAGAAATTACTTTACCCGAGGTAGGTTTCACTAAATGATTCAGTGACCTCAACAAAGATGATTTCCCCGCACCTGATAAACCTAACAGCACGGTGAATTCACCACGTTGAAAGTTGATTGAGGTTGTACGTAATGCTTCAATTCCGCCGGGATAGATTATGCCAAGATCGTCTGTGGACAAAATTGGCTGAGGTGAGTAGCTTAACGTCATGTCATTACCTTTCACAATAATTCGCACCGCTGTATTGCGGTTCACAATCCGATACTAAGGTTTGAATATGACAGACAAATGAAGTTTAGATGACTATTTTATGTCATAGCTTGACTGTCTGGTTTGAAAAGGAACTCACGGATACTCTATATGTATATGTGGAAAAACTTTCACAAACGCAATATCAAATACCTAGTATGCGTATATTAGGCCTCTGATATAAGTCGTAGCTACACCGGGATTTGAACCTAGGACACCATTATTATGAGTGATGATAAACATCTAGAAATATCTAGGACAGGCATATTTCGTCTAGAACGATACAGAAAGCAGTTAAAAAAGCCGCCGAAGAAATACAGTGCAACAAACGAATCACTTGCCATACCTTACGGCACTCTTTCGCAACTCACTTATTACAATATGACACGGACATCAGAACTATTCAGAAGTTAATGGGGCAGAAAGACCTAAGACAACCATGATCTATACACCTGTTCTTCGGCAAGGGGTTCAAAGCGTTTCCAGTCCTTTAGATATGCTTTAGAGAAACCACTAAGAGGCAGTCAAAGTCCGAAAGACGACATTCAAATTAAGTGTTTATATGTAGTCTTTTGGCACAAACTACTCACTGAATATTTGGTTTTCTTTAATCATAGAAAGGTCTGATTTTTTTCACGCGGCAGTGCACTTTATTAGTGCTTTTTGAGCTGATATCGTCAAACCAAATGGGTTGACTTTCAACAAAAAGTAATGGGTATTCCAGCAATACTAGAAGATTGGCTTTTGCTCAATTCCGTTAGTTATCTCAACTTTCAAACTGGCTAAAATATCCTGAATTACGCAAGGTCGTTGAGTGACTGCTTAGGGGCGAATTTCTGCCATTGTTTGAAATAATATTTCCTGCCTGTGGCTAACGATAAATTTAATTCGTAAATGACTGTCTATTACCAAGTTAATTAGTTTTCTGACCAAGTATCACTAAAAGATAAACCGCAACTTGACGAGATTGGTCTGGTGACCGAAATTCGACGATGACTCAGTACTTTTATCTTTGCTGGCTCAATGTCCAACTGCTCACTGGTTTCTTCACCAATAAGTTTAAGTTCAGAGCCATCGTGTGGACAGATTTTTTCAGCGTCGAGAAGATCGTGGATAATATCTTCACGAGGTGATTCTTTAGGAGTGGAAGCACATTTTTTCTTTTTACGCGTAGGAGCCGGAGCGTTAATGCTAGCCGCGTCGCTTTCATCTACAAAAAAGTCTTCTTAAACCTCATTAAATAACTGGCTTTGACCTGAGTCTTTCTCACTCGACGCACAATAATCTTTATAGCGTTGTACTCGCAGTATTTCTTGAAGCAATTTAATGAGTATTTTTTTTAACGAATTCAGTGGTTGATAACATGCCACTATTTTACTCGATGATTCTCAAAAACCCGAGTAGAAATTTAACTTTTTATGGGATTGCAGTTTATTAATATCAAAGCCGCGCAACAGCCAGTGCAGTTGTTCTTCGCTAAGATTAACAACACGACGACTATCTTTACGTGGGTACTTGAACTTTTCCTTTTCGAGGCGTTTATACCATAAACAAAAACCACTCCTACCCCAGTTGAGTATTTTCAATATCTCCCATCATAATATAAGCATCTGACGACAGCGGAACTAAAAGAACTTACCTATGGGTTGATAAGTTATGTGGAATTAAAGACAAAGAAAAAATGCGAAATAGTATTAATTATTCTGAAACTAGCCACGCTGTCTTGACACTTTGCCTTAGCACCATACACTCTAGCAATTCTGTTTAAGCTCTTGATGGAGTCTTGAGTTTTTTCTAATTAGGCATGACACAAATAAATTTTATTAAACTTAACCAACATTTTAAAAGCCATTATCGGGCAGCGATTAACGATTCTATGGACATGTATTTGGTAATGAATGCTTAAGGCGTGTCGCTGCAACATTACTATCGAGCATAAAGCGTGAAACTGATAGTGTCGCTCGCTACGGTGGGGAGGAGTTTGTAATATTACTCCCAGACACCAATCAAAATGAAAGTGA
>NZ_JBLIED010000068.1:0-8972 GCF_047632955.1 Psychromonas sp.
AGCTGAAAGATGACCAACTGATTGATTGTTGGTGCAGGTTTGAGTTGAATGAAATTACGATTTTGGTAAAGCAAATAAGACTCGATAAAAAAAATTCCAAAGTCGACTACTTTACGTACATAAATTACCACTGTTTCTTACAGCAATGAATGAGCATCGTCTAGTGTGCTGATGCTAGGCTTCCCAGTCGAAATATTGTTACATTACTTTTGACCTTGGAAGAACTCGCAAAAGCGGAAATTCGCTCATAAGAGACGAACGAAATATTCTTTTGGTCATGACAGGTGGAGTGTTTTTTACCTTCCATCCAAGTTTAAATCGCCCGACTTGCCGTTTCGTTAGATCTGCCATGCTCAGTTAAAAATATTCATTCGAACTTATACTTTCAGTACGATAAATAATGAACTTGGCGGCATAAGCTCATAGAACCCAACCTGGATAATTATTTTAATCCTGTCTTTGGTAAAACTGCCGTGCATCATTAATCTGTTCGCATAAGGTCACTAGTTCGTCCAAGACACGAGTGGTCATACGATGCACTTTGTCGGCATTGGGGCGAAAAATAAAACCGTTTTAGCTGCAGGTACATGGGGCTATTGTTGCCAATTAAGGCTATCGGAATTGCCACTTGTGCTTTTGCTTGGTTGGATCACCACTTGCGGTAAGGTCACTAATACTTGTTCTAACCCCACTGCAGGGTAATCGTCTTTGGCATCGGCAAAGGGATTAACACCACCACACAGGGTTATCTGTTGTTGAGGCCAAGCCATTTGTGCCAACGTTCGAATGGGCCGTGACCATAACTCATAGAATACTTTAATATTTACTTGGCTTGCATAGCGCTATTTTATATCAGCAAGTTTAGTTAAGTATTGCTCAGCAATTTGCTCGCTTGTTCTGTTCTTCCTGTGATCTCACCTAACAAGAGCAATTCTGCAGCAACGTCTTCTGAGGTTTTGGCATTCAGATCAAAACATGGCAATATTGCGGCATATATCGTTAAACCTACTTAAGTCGGAAACTGAAAATAAAGTAGGTATTAAAATTAAGCGAGAGATGGCAGGTTGGGACAGTGTTTATCTGTTAAAAGTGTTGCAATTATTTTAATGCGATTACCCTGCCAATCCTCGCGGGTTTAGATACCCGCGGGGATCCATCCAAGAATAGGATTATCGAGACAGTGGTTGCGAAACATCTTCGACAATATCTATCCAGAACGGTCTCTTCGAAATAAAGTCGTCGGTCCATTCGTTGAGTAGTACACCATTGGCATCCTGGCTATAGAACAGCGGGGATTGCAGCGCCGTGTGTGAAATGTCGCCATTTACGATGAAGCGTTTGTAACGATTCGGGTGAGCTTCGTTCAGAATACCATGTTCAGTAACAATGAGCTCCCTAAAGCCCAAAGGATCTGCAAGAAGATCCATGAAAAAGCGGTTAGTAAGATCCATGTCAGTTTCGTAGAATGCTTCTCGAATTGTAGAGTCGTTGTCGAGGCGCCACATTATGAGAGGCGTGGTCTGTCCCATGTCATCGCAATCGCTACAGCTCACGGGATAAAACTGTCCAATTTGCCAATCTGCAGCTCGTGCGGCAATATCATCTGTAGCGTTCAGGTTGACCGTCACTGGCCCGGCATCGTTAAAGACAGTAAGATGAGTCTGGTTTCCATAGAGCATTCTCACCAGAAACGGCGCAAATCCGGTTGCCCCTACGCCACCAGCACTGGAACCTGCAACTGTGATCTTGCTGGCATTCGGGAATGTGGCTTTAGCCATGTCCATACCAGCTGTTTGATTACGCAAACCGCGGTGAAAGCGGACCACAGCACTCGGCGCTCCAATCGCCGCCCCAAAGGCGGGGTCGAATACGTCGTTGTCACCCGAGAAAACCGACCCGTCACAGTAAGGCATGTACACCACAGAGTAATCAGCAAACGGGTTATCTTTGGAATCAAAATCCCAGATTCCAACATCGGGTGCAGGCGGTTCCTGGGCCTCAGAAAGCACATTACAGTTGTAGAAGTCTTGCCAACAAGCACCACCACCTTGCTCGAATATAAGTAGCTTGGAAGGAATTCCTGTTCTTGTGAATACAGAGTATGGGGTGCCTGCGATACAGATAGGCCCGTTACCGCCATCGGGGTCGAAGGTGTGTTTGGTCCACCCATCACCCACGTCTGTGGAGGATACAGGGGTATACTGACCAATATATTTATCCACTCCAGAATCATGCAGCTCCTCCATGGCTTGTGGATTTAGCCCCCGTGGGGCCTTGCTTTTTGGGGCGCTGTCAACACTCCCGGTTAGCACCGTTAAAGCGGCGCACAACATTACATTGATTATTAGTTTCATCTATTTATCCTTAATGAGTAAGAGCGTTGCCGAAATACATCATATTTAGGCTAGTACATATCATCGGGAAGTAAAGATCCGGTGAGTAACGAAAGCCGTTCCGTGGTGTAACTTCAGAAAAATTACCAGATCATATATGGCTTGGTAAAACTGTATTTCTGCGGATTAAACCTGCGGTGGGCAATGACTGTAGTAGATAGATGCTAGTCAATAGATTAAAGCAAAAGCGATGCATCACAGAGCGCTACACAGTGAAAAGATAAAAGTCAGATTGAGTATAGTTAAAATGAAACGTCATTTTTCATAAAAATACTTGATGCCTCATATTTTTCATATTTACCTCTTTTTTATATTCTTTAGGGAGTTAAACTCGGCTATTTTTCGCTTACTACTCAACCGTTTTTACATAATTCAGAATTCAAAACAAGCACCGCCCACTGTTGTGCAAACCAGTTTTGATATTGTTTTTGTTTATGACGATGAACTGCTTTTATTCAAACAGACTTATCTGAGGCGGCGCTCTACTTTTTGGGGTAATAATTCGAGGATTCGTCATTTAAGTGACTGGGTATATTTGCTAATGCCCCAGCTATTACCAATAGCTGTAAGTGCACCCGCGAAGAAAGTCGGTTTAGGACGCGAGTTGAGGGATTGATTAAGAGTATTGTGAAGCAAGCAACTTGACCCCTTTCCTTTCAGCCACCGAAATCCCCATAGCTCCCAAACATAGACGTTACCCCCGCGGTTTCCTCTATGACAGATTATCCGTCGCCTGTATGCAGGCAATGTGTTGAGAGCCATTTGTTTGAATGATAGGCAACTGAAAATCTATATCGAAGGAGCCGTTCACGGTTAGATGGAGACTGACTCAAGCGCGCGATCTGCCGTTAGTCAATAACGACGCCTTCTATTACAAATTTACTGAGTTATCGGTAAGACAAAGGATTGGAGTTGAACTACAGTTTTTGTTCTAATTACAAACTTTCTTCAATCAACGTCACTGACCCCATCGATTCGTGTTTCCCACCGTAATAGCATTGGGAACACGTGCCGGGTTATAGTCACAGGCGTATGGGCTTTTTCCTTTGGGGGAAAGTCCATTATTACCCCCCGAAGTGACAACGGATATTCCGGCATCAATCACTGCGTTGACTGCTAAATCCGTACTTTTGGAACCCGAGTTTCCTAAGCTCATATTTACTACTGCTGGACTCTGGTAGTTGAGACGCACCCAGTCGAAAGCGGAAAGGGTATCACCCGACGAACCTGTTCTACCACAGCCAAATAGGGCGATGTATATTTAGTAGAAGTAGATTGCTAAGGCAATCATCCTATGGTCTTATTTTACATGTACGAGTTAATTGAAACGCTCATAATACGATAAATAAACAGTCAGCCAAGTCTTGGTAAATATGATGGGAAAATAGGAGATGTGGCATTAAATGAAAATAATAATAATAGACGACCATGCATTGTTTCGCGACGGTTTAAAATATGTACTTGATACGTTAGATAATGATATTTGTATATTTGAAGCCTGTAACAGTGATGCTTCGATTCAAGTACTCAAAGAACACCCTGATATTGATCTTGTGTTGGTGGATCTCAATATGCCAGGAAAGACGGGGTTTGCAGTGTTGGAAAATTGCCGCAATCTCTATCCAACCATGCCCGTTGTGGTTGTTTCTGGGTCCAGCCAGCAACAAGATATTCAACAAGCGATGGATATGGGGGCCATGGGTTATATTAAAAAAGATATGACTAGCAAGACAATGATAAACATTTTGCAAGTCATATTATCTGGCGAACTTTATTTCCCCCAACTTAAAGTAAACGAGATAAGGCCACAGTTCACGCCACGTCAAATGCAGGTGCTTAAACAAATGTTAGAGGGTCTTTCAAACAAAGTGATTGCCGCCAATATGGATATCGCTGAATCCACGATTAAAATGCATGTGACAGCGATCTTAAAAAAGCTAGCGGTTACGAATAGAACCCAAGCGGTAATTGTGGCCAAAGAGCGAGGTATGACTTTATTTAATCCGAGCTCTGGATAAGCCAAACCGTCTAGCACCGCTATTATCAAAGCTATCTTCGTTGAACTTGCACACAATCGCTGGCTATTGCTTCACAAGCTCGCCTCGACAAACGCCATAATGGCAGCACTGTATGTATTTATTGGCTTAGTCAATCAATTATAACTACCTAACATACTGTTTTCGTTATAATCATTTTAGGGTGGCGGCACGTCTTATCCATATTTCAGGTTACCTAGTCATTTCTTCGGTTTTTTGCACACTACGCAAAAATGCACGAAGTTTGGCTGCAGGAACGGGCTTATGTAACACTTGCCAATGCCCAGTGTTCATTTTTTTAATGCGTTTTTGGTCTGTGTCGCCTGTTACTATCAGCGCTGGAATATCTTGCTGATATTTGGTTTGTAGCGCTTTAATGACGTCTATACCAGTGACGTTTTCGGCTAAGCGAAAGTCAGTAATCAACACATCAGGCTGGCGGCCAATTTGATCGAGTTGCGCCAGTAACGCTTCAGGAGAAGCAGCTGCAACCACCTCATAATCCCACATTTGTAATAACTGCAAAATGCCTTCACGAATAGTTTCTTCATCGTCCACTATTGCAATTAGCAAACAATCACTGCGCTGAGTTAATGAGGTTTCTTTTGATAACGGCTGCTCTTCATTAACCTCAGTTGCACTCTGTTTGAGTTTAATAGAAAAAGTCGAACCCAGACCTAGCTCCGATATCACTGCTATCTCATGTCCGAGTAATTTAGCGGTTCTGTCAACAATCGCTAAGCCTAATCCTAAGCCTTTTTTTCTGTCCCTTTGTGCATTACCCGATTGATGGAATTCAGTGAAAATATTCTGTAACTCCTCCTGATGAATACCAATACCTGTATCATGCACACTGATAACCACTGCCTCACCTATTGGTTCACACGTCACTGTGATAATGCCTTTATCGGTATAACGAATGGCATTTTCTAAATAATTTCGCAGTATTTGTTCCAACAAGTCAGCATCACTGGTGACGCTGTATGTCTTAGTTGGCCATTTTATTAGCAGCCCTTTTTGTAAGGCTTGCATATCAAAAGCATTGGCTAATTTTTCAAACAATGGCTGCATAGGAAAGCTCATTTTGTTGGCTGCAACGGCACCCGCATCTAATTTTGAGATATCCAGTAAAGCATCAAATAGGCTTTTTAATGCATCAACAGACATATTGATTTGCTCAACAATTTTTCGTGTTTTGGGATCTCTGGTCGATTCATCTAACACCGAGGTAAACAAACTTAAAGAATATAAAGGCTGGCGTAAATCATGACTGGCGGCAGCAAGAAATTTGGACTTTGCATTGTTGGCATGTTCCGCCTCACTTCTTTGCTCTTTTAATTGTTCAATAAGTTCCATGTTTTCAAAGCGAAGTTCTAATGATCGTCTAAAATTCCGATTTATTTTCATGTTAAATAACGTTAATGCAATTAGGAAAACCACTGTAATAAACGCTAAGGCTATATGCTGCTGAGTGCCCATCGTGAGCAATTTGATGGTGATGGGTAGCAGCGTCAAAGGCGAATACACAAAATAGGTTGGCATGTAGATACTTAAGGTAAACGTCGAGCCACCCGTCATCGCCATAAATGCAAACACCAATAAGGCTTGATATTCCAACTGTGTTTCAGAAAACAGCAAAAGCCCACCCAAGCCCCAAATCAAGCCAGCGGTAGCGCTGCCAATAATAAGAAATAGTCTGAAAGACCTTAGTTTTTGAGGATCAAACTTATGCTTGTAAATGCAATAAAAACCGCCGCGAACGATGATCATCAGCAGCATTAGTCCTGTCCACAAATAAATAGAGGAGTTGGGTACAACGCCCCAAAATATTGCAGAGAGGGATATGCAAACGAGTAAGTTGATTAACAGTAAAGAGACCATTGACTGGAACAGCAAGGTGACCTGTTCATGCAGAATTTTACTATCCAAAGTTTCATTTTCAGCAATTGAATTCATGATAGCTGCTTACTTTCAATGACGTGGGGCATAAGCAATCCTAATTTTTGATGGCAAGTACTAAACGTTAACGTGATGGTCTCATACCGATATTTAAGCGTCACCGGATTTATTACAAACCCAGACTAAAGTCGGTGTCTCTACTAGACCTTTGCTGTATATCAGCCTGAATGGGTTTCGCCTACATTAATGCTGCAGAAAATTAATAAATTAGAAAATTAACAGGACGGCCATGTTAATTCTTGCATTTTAATACGATGGCTCTTAGTAGCTTGTATTAAATACTTGTACTGCAAGACCATAAAATATTACAGCAGATAGCTTAAGGCGCTAATTAAGAGCTTTTTTGCTTGGCTAAATGGAATAAAGGAATGCGAGCATGACAAATATTCAGGCAATAACGCCACTTAAAGAGCGTTATTTTGATTTTGTGACACAACATCCTAAGTGGCTGTTTATTGCCTCACTGTTGCTGATTGTCACTATGGGAGTCGGGCTTAAAAACGTCAGGAAAGATGCTTCTGTAGATGCCTTTGTGCCCATCGATCACCCTGCGGCTTTAGCACGAAACCGTGCGGGGGAGCTTTTTGGCTTGGAGGATCCCATAATAGTAGGCATAGTGGCTGACGATGGTCGGTCGGCGTTTACGCCTGAGATGATTGATGCCTTAAAACGCATACAAAAAGAAGTGCGTGGGTTAGACAATGTTAAGAAAAATGCCTTAATCAGTATTTTGACTGAAAGTGCTATTAGCGGCGATGACGGTGACCTAATTGTTGAGCCTATTGTGGCTAAAGGAAATTTAAGCCAGCAGGTTGCTACACAAGCCTTGGCAAGAGTGCGCAGTATGCCGATGATGGATGGCTTGCTGGCATCAAAAAGCGGTGACACCTTAACCTTGATTGTGCCCGTTAATGACGCCGACCACGCTACCGAAACCTACCGTGAAGTATTGGCTATTGCCGCCGCTCACACCCCAGAAAATGCGCAGGTTCATGTGTCAGGTGTTGCATCCATGAATGGGCGCTTGGGGCAAATGGTAAATCAAGATACCCGTATATTTATTCCCATAGCGGTTATTACGGTGCTGTTGGTTATTTTTATCGCTTTGCGGGATTGGCGAGGTTTGCCTGGGCCACTACTTATCATTGGGGGATCTGTAGCTATAACAGTGGGTTTAATGGGTTGGTTGGATGCACGTTATTACTTAATTACCACTGCATTGCCGGTGATTATCATGGCCATAGCCATTGCCGATAGTTTACATATTTCGACGATTTTCCTCGATAAGTGTCGATTGGCGCCCCATAAAAGCAGACATGAAAACGTGCGTGATACCTTGATCCATACGTATCTGCCGATTACGCTTACCACCGTTACCACCGTTGCCGGTTTTACGGGGCTTGCTATTGGTTCGTCGATGCAACCGATTGTTGAATTTGGTTGGTTTGCTGCGGTGGGAGTGATTGCCGCGTGGATCTTAAGCATGAGTGCGCTACCTGCGGTTATTCTGCTAACAAAATTGGGAGCACGGCCCCAATCTCAAGTGGTTGAGAACAGCTCAGTTAACAGCGTTATTTATCGGCTTACCCAAAATGCCTTTAATCACCCCTGGATAACTTCAAGCGGCCTCATCTTAGTACTCACTATTTTCGCGTACTTTGCGACCCAGGCTAGTTTTGATTATGAACGCCAGCGTTATTTTCAGGCGGACGAAAAGGTGCGTATCGCAGATGTCACCTTAAATCAGCGCTTGCAGGGCTTGAACTTCCTAGATGTGGTTGTTTCAGGCAAAAAGGCAGGGGACTTAATGACACCTACTGCTATGCGCGCTGTTGCTGACTTGCAGCTACAGTTAAATAGCCAGCCGCTCGTGGTGAAAAGTACTTCTATAACTGACTACATGGGGTTAATGCACAGGGTGTTAACAGATGCGCCTCAGGGAGAGCTACCGAGTACTAAAAATGCACCGGCGCAATATATGTTTTTGTATGAAGCGGCGGGAGACCCTGGGGATTTCAATGAAGAAATTGATTTTAGTTATCAGCACTTACTTATCCGTACTCAGCTCAGTACCGACCGCTTTAGTGCGGTCACCCCGATCGTGGCTAAATTTGAGGAAATCACCCAATATTGGTCACAAGAAACCGGGCTTGAAGCAAGCGTGAGTGGCCGAGTGGCGGTTAATACTGGATGGATGGCATTACTTGAAGTCTCACATTTTACCGGCCTTGGTTTAGCGGTATTGTTTGTCTTCTTTGCATCGGCATTCGCTTTTCGCTCATTTTGGACTGCGCTACTTAGTTTGGTGCCGATCCTCACCGGCGTGCTCTTTACCTACGCTGTCATGGGCTTATTGAAGATCGATATCGCCCCAGCCACATCAATGATCGCCGCGATATCCACAGGGCTAGGCGTCGACTTTGCTATTCATCTTATTTCAGGTATACGGCAAGGTTTACAAAAAGGCTTAACCCCTCGAGCGGCGTTTAGTGGGCACTACATCATCATAGCTAGAGCATGTGTATTTTCAGGGCTTGCGCTGGCCGCAGGGTTAGCGGTGATGTTGTTTAGCTCCACTCCTCCA
>NZ_JBLIED010000069.1:0-8952 GCF_047632955.1 Psychromonas sp.
TGATGATGTTGATATAGAAAATGCGGTATCAGCAGCCATGTTAGCTAATTTTTATACTCAAGGCGAAGTATGTACAAACGGTACGCGCGTGTTTGTTCAGCAGGATATTTACCCACAATTTATTAAAAGCCTTGTTGAGCGTACCGAGCAAAATATTGTCTGCGGCGATCCGATGAACCCAGACACTAATTTTGGTGCACTTATTTCAAAAGATCATCATCAGAAAGTGCTCGACTACATTGAGATTGGTAAAGCTGAGGGTGCAACCCTACTGACTGGCGGTAAAGCACTACACCCCGAAAATTCGCCCCACGGTTTCTTTATTGCTCCGACTATTTTTACCGACTGCACTGACGAAATGACCTTGTCTAAAGAAGAGATCTTTGGCCCAGTTATGTCAGTACTTACTTTCAAGGATGAAGACGAAGTTGTGCGACGCGCAAATAATACCCATTTAGGATTAGCAGCAGGCGTGTTTACACAAGATATAACCCGTGCTCATCGGGTAACACATCAGCTGGAGGCGGGTATCTGCTGGATTAATGCTTATGGTCCATCACCTGCGGAAATGCCCGTCGGCGGTTATAAAATGTCAGGTGTCGGGCGCGAAAATGGGAGTGAAACATTGAAATCATATACCCAGATTAAAGCAGTGTATGTTGGCATGCAATCAGTCGAAAGCCCATTTTAAGAAATGAACATAACTAAAGTCAATATCAACAATAAAAGATCAGAATATAAATTGACCTCAATACTCTTCTGTTAGGTTATTCAAAAAGAAATTTAAAAGCTTACTGTGAAACCAAGGTCAATGAAGACTTTGGTTTTTCACGATACTACTCCTGTTTACGTTACCGCTCAGGCTGTGTTCGCCGTGCATTCTTCCGCGGTGAAGATGTATTAACCGGTAGACCCTTCGGACTGTTTTTGGAGGCACCTAAATTAATTTGAAAAAATAGCCCAAGCGGAACCTGATATAAAAAAAGCTAGTCCCTATTTTTTGATAGTGTAAAACTTTTTCTTATCAATCAGAACTCACGTGAATTAAGAATACTAAATATTTTCAGACTGAATAATTGGCCAGTGGACTGCTTTTTTGGTTTAAGTCAAAAGACAATAGAGCCACTATAACCCCATTTTTTAAAATAATTTACCATTTAACTTAGTCCAACTTTGCTCCAAGGACTCGGACGGATTTAAGGCATTCACCTAAAATATAAGCCTGTCGGAAAGGCAAGAAAACTTTTGGCGAACTGATTGAATAGAGATTAATGACTCATTGATGCAAATATCTGCAGTGTTGATAAAACATTTTTTGCTTGGGTCTGTTTAAACAGCGAGTTCCTTCCCAGAACAGACTATTAGGCGCAATAAAAACTTTATATTAATTAGTTTTTCCTCTGTCATTTTAGTAGCAATGGGCTGCCACAGAATTACAGGCTATTATAATTGCCGGACGTAACGTATTCGTAAAAAACCTAAAGCAGCTAAACCTAACGCCACAATAGCTAAAAATAATCGATCAAAGACTTTGGTAAAACTTGTTATTCACCAATTTTTAAGAAACCTATCGAATTCAAGAAATGGTAATTGAGAATAGTTAGAAATCTGAGCTATATTCAAAAACCAATAATAGTCATTGCTGTCAGCAATACTAGCTCCCTTTAGACATCATTTCAGGAAATTCAATAGTTGCGGGAAACAAAGGAAAAGCACGATCATAAGCTGAATTATGGCCAATGGTTGCTATTGCAGAAACTTCAATTCCATTACAGCTTCTCAAGTAGGCTGTAAAAAATTCGTTAAGGACTTTATCATTTAGTTTATCTAAATCATTTTGATTTTCGAGTATAAAAGTCATGTATGAGCATTCTGAAACATTGAAAGACTTATTAAAGATGTTCGATTCAAATTGAATATAAAAATCCCCATAATAATCGTACCCATACCTATGTGGATCAACCCAGAAATTCCCTTTAGCTATATCAGAACTATAAATGTCACTTAAGTCATTCGTTTTCCGAACTGGTTTTTGAACGCCTTCAGAGGTAGAAGCATTATCTTGTGGTAGTTCATCTATCAATAGCCATATTTTAGACCAATTGAAATCAACACTTTGCATTATGACGGTAATTATCGAAATAAGAGCAAATTTAAACATATTCTTAAAGGAGCCTTTTTAAGTTAGGAGCAACAAGTTCATAGCACCATGACTACAATATATTGGCCTAGAAAACATAATGAAAAAAAACAGAAGTTTTATTTGAAACTATTAACACTTGAAACTCAATCCAAAACCTATGCTTAATTGCCACGTTTTTAATCACGACAATTGACATATCCATGTTTAAATTTAGTAGCTTTTTTTGAATCATACTATTTAAAATAGTGCCTGTAATATTGAAATTTAATGTAGGAACCACCGTCTGATTCTGATTATTTTTCTTTGCCCCAACTATGTTAATACTGTTATATCTGTTAGTTTGTAATTCAACTAGGAATTAGTAATAGTTCTGCAATAACTAATCCATACTTAGAAAAGCATTTAAAAAAACAATAGTTTATTAAATATTGCTGGAAGCATATGCCTTAGCGTGTAAAGATTATTTACAATTTTTCGAATTAACTGTCAATAATTATTACACCTCAGGATATTCTACATAAAGTTATTCAAAGCATTAATTGTCACCATGTTGAACTACTTTTAAACCCTCCTGTACGATGTAAGCGAATATTGACGCAAATTCATCATTGCCTTTATAGGTTACGCAGACACCTTCTTTATGACTGCCCGAATTGTTTATTGTTGGCATATCGGCATCGGTTAGTTATTTTCGTCTGTTAATGAAATTAGTGTAGTAATGATGTAGTTTAGAAGATAGATGCCCTCAGAAGATTTCTCTATCGACATCGCATTAGCCAAGTAAGATTTCTGCCAAAGTTATTAATGGCTTCGAAATCGTTTTCCCCGGACTGAATAAAGCGGGATAACTTTTGACGGTATCCGAATGTCGAATGTCATGTTGCAAAGGCGCTTTAATACCCAATGTTGTGCTGACACTGAGTCAGATATAAGTGAACGTCTTGCGAATAACACATGGTAGTGTTTTCGAACTATGTTAAGTCAACATTCCAGGACAGAGGATGGTCGATGCTATCAGGGTTCTTCGCTAGATCATCAAGTAGGCATTTGACGTAGCCAAATGGTATCAGCCCATTGGCTTTAGCTGTTTCGATTAGACTGCATAGGGCAGCACTGGCTTTGGCCCCATTTCTGCTATTGGCGAAAATACAGTTTTTCTGTCGATAACGAAGGGTTTGATGGCGCGTTCGGGGCGGTTATTATTGATGTTTAAATCGCCAAGGTCGATGTATCGGATGAGTTTTGGTCATTGCCGTAGACTGTACCCAATGGCTTCGCTGACGGCGGATTTGAGGCGCACTTGATTGTCGGATTTATCCAACCACGCTTTAAACTCATTCAATAGTGGTTTTGCCTGTTGCTGCCGAAGCAACTATTTTTTTGTCGCCATTTAGCCTTTGATTTCCTTTTCAATACGATACAGCTTTTGAATGTGGTTAACCGCCCAATCGGTTTTGTCGTAGCCAGCATAGCCATCGACTTGATGATAACCCTATTAGCCACGCAGATAGTCTTTAGCACAATGACCTGCCCGCGAGTTTTATTTTTTCTACATATTTTGAAATTATAGAAATAATATTTTGTGTTGACCGTACTGCTTTGTTTAATTCGACAGACTTGTCGAATTTTATAAAGACTTGATGCACGCCATATTTACTATTTTTATTTATACTTGGCTGTTTTCCACCCAGAAATACATAAGCACAGTCCGATGCGCAGAATCCTCCAGATAATGTATACACTGAGTTACTGCTTTCGGTTTTTGCGACATGTGTGTTAAATGCTTTGAAATGTATCTTCCCCAATTGTAAGCCTGTTTACATTTGATCCTCCTGATAAGTTTAGTGCTACCGTTGTGGCTTTAATTAGTTTTTTAGCATTCTCATCAATAAATATGTCGAAATTAGATACGGTTGTATCGGTAAATTCACCGTCAAACTTTATGATGATGCATCCGGTGCAGTTCGGCGTGCCTTGATGTAAAGTAAAAGTCATTGGGCTAGCATAGGTTGTAGTAGTACCTATAAAAAGGAGGGTCTTAATGAGTAGCAGTAGAAATATTTTTATTTTGCATTTGTGAATATAGTTCATCAAGTATCACTTTTTTAGTAGCGTGACTATCTTAACAATATGCATCAATATTGTGCGCAGTTATCTCAGCAGCTTGGATTAGAATTGAAGAATGTCTGTTCTAAATTATTATCAAAAAACCCATCGATTTCGCAGTGTATTTCTCAAGTCATTGAAAAGCATGCTATTATTCGATAAACATACTCATTATTTTAGTATATTTGTTCAACTAAATTTTAAAAAAACTTCTAATATAAATGAAAAAAATGTTTACTAGAATAGAAGCTTCAAGTAATGTTTTATATTCTGTCGTAAAAGAACTTCTTTGCGGCTCTTGGATCACTTAGACCAGAAACAATAAAAAATTGACTTATGTTGATTATTAGTATGTCTGTGAACCTAAATTCAGTATTAATTAAAAATGCATGGCTTGGCTCATTTAATTCTAATCAGTCAACATTTCAAGTTTGCAAATTACATTGTATTTTAACACCACATTTTAATGGCGTTACAAATAACAATACGAATGTTAGAAGTTTAAACATTAAGGTCTTGCTTGGGCCAAAATAAATTTAACTTCTGATTCTAACCTACCTATAAAATCTGGTACTTTAAGATTAGTAATAGTTATGGTAACTGTGAAGACATTACAGCTTCATTATTAAGATCTAAAAAGCCCTTGAATATTGACAAATTTGTATGAAAAAAATTATAGAATTTCAAAATGTGTCAAAGTCTTTTGGTGATCTTCAGGTCCTGAACAAACTTAACATGCATGTTAATAAAGGGGAAAAAATTGCCCTAATTGGACCCAGTGGTTCGGGTAAAACCACTATTTTAAGAATTTTAATGACTTTGGAAACAATCAACGCGGGACACGTCTTCATTGACAGTGATTATTTGTGGCATCAAAAAACTGCAAAAGGAATCATACCTGCGAGCGAAAAACACCTGCATCACATGCGCTCAAATGTGGGTATGGTATTTCAACAGTTTAATTTATTCCCTCACCTAGATGTAATGAATAACATTGTAGAGCCTCAGATACTTGTTAAAGGAAAGGATAAAGTCAACGCAACAGTTCAAGCGCAAAAGCTTTTAGCTCTCGTTGGTTTAGAAGAGAAAGCTCAACACTACCCTCACGAACTTTCAGGTGGTCAGCAGCAACGCGTTGCCATTGCTCGAGCCTTGGCATTAGAACCTAAAATAATGCTCTTCGATGAGGTGACTTCGGCTCTTGATCCAGAGCTTGTAGATGAAGTGTTAAACGTTTTACGAATTTTGGCCGAAGATACGGATACCACCATGCTGACAGTGACTCATGAAATGAACTTTGCCAGGGAGTTTGCTGATCGTGTATTGTTTTTTGATAAGGGGCAAATTGTTGAATCTGGCAGTCCAGAAGATATATTTACTAGGCCCAAAGAATCTAGGACACGCGGCTTTTTGAAAAAATTCATAAGAGATATCGTATAGGCTAAACAAATTATCAAGGAAAAAGTGATAGTCACTTTTACTGCTTTACCAACCATAAAACTAAAGAGAAAACCAAATGATTAAAGTTAATCTAGAAAAATGCTCACGCGTAATTGCGCTAGCAGCACTTACTGCAGGCCTAACTTTAGGAACTGTATCTACTGTGTCAGCTGGAACGTTAGATGATTTGCGCAAACAGGGTTATGCCACTGTGGCTGTTGCTAATGAGCCACCTTACAGTGACGTTAAAGGAGATGGTTACGTCACTGGTGCTGCGCCAGATGTAGCTCGAGCCGTAATGAAAAAATTGGGCGTTCCTGAGCTGCGGGCCAGTTTGGTTGGCTACGGTGCAATGATACCTGCGTTGATGGCTCGACGAGTTGACATGGCTACTTCAGGCCTTTACATCAAACCAAAGCGCTGTGAGTCAATCATCTATTCAGAGCCTGATCTTTGTGGTGCAGAGGCTTTTGCTGTTAAGAAAGGAAATCCATTTAATATCATGACCTATGAGGATATTGGCAACAACAAAGCAGTTACCATGACCACCTGTGCAGGGTGTGCTGAAGAAGCTTATGCATACGAGCGTGGCGTGACCAAAGAACAGATTAAGATTATGGCTGACCCAATGAGTGGTATTAAGATGCTGCAGCAGGGTCGAGTTGACGTATTCGCATTGTCTGGACTCGGTACAGTTGATTTATTGGAAAAAGCTAATGACCCTGACCTAGAAATTGTTATGCCAGTCAAAGGTGTACCAATGGGATGTGCTGGCGCTGCATTTAATAGCGACGATGACGATTTTCGAGATGCGTATGACAAAGCTCTTGCAGAATTGAAGTCGAGTGGTGAGTTTGCCAAAATTATTGAACCTTACGGTTTCTCAGCTGCAGCCACATTAGCCGTCAAACGTGACGACTTTTGCCCAGGCAACTAAAAATACCTACTATTTATAACGTTCCAAACTGGATGTAGCTCTTAGAGTAGGAGCTGCATCTGCATCCAAGGGTTGTTTTATATGGAAGCAATTTTTAAATATTTTCAAGAATCTTGGAGCTGGATTCTTGAATATTATCCAATCTTAATTCAAGGCACGATTACGACCATTGAGTTAACGTTAGCAAGTGCAATTTTGGCTTTAATCGTGTCATTTACGGTTGGGCTATCTAGGTTTTCTAGGCTTCGGGTGGTGAGGGTTGCTGCTGTTATTTATTTGGAGTTTTTCCGAGGCACATCAGCCATTGTGCAGATGTTTTTCATGTTCTTTGTGCTACCCCTGTTCGGGGTAACATTTCCAGCACTAGTCGCCGGTGTTTTGGCCTGTGGTCTTAATTTAGGCAGTTATGGGTCTGAAGTTGTCCGTAGCGCAATATTGTCAGTGAGTCGTGGACAACATGAAGCGGCGCTGTCTCTTAACTATACTAATTATCAACGCTTTAGATACGTGCTCATACCTCAATCTATTCCGGTGATGATTCCCACCTTTGGTAACCTTTTGATTGAATTACTTAAACTGACGGCAGTGGCCTCGCTGATTACTATTTCAGACCTAACCTTTATGGCCCAGATTGTTCGGTCACAAACTGCTTTAACTCTTGAACCATTTTTTGTCATCCTAGTCATGTACTTCATTATATCTTCTGTACTGGTTTGGTTTACCAAGTTTGCTGAACGCAAGTTCTCAAAAGGCCGTGATACGATCACGAGAGATGGGGTCTAAAACATGGATTGGAGTTGGAAAGTTGCTTTCGAAGTTCTACCATCGTTGTGGTTAGGGCTGATTGTTACAATACAAGCTGCTTTAGTAGGTGCTTTATTAGCCTATGTTTTGGGATTGTTACTAGCACTTTTAAAAATGTCTAAAACTTGGATTGTCGCTAAAACTTCTTATTGGACCTCAGAGTGTATTCGCCGAACCCCCTTGTTGGTTCAATTATACTTCCTATTTTATGTACTTCCAGATTTGGGTATCTTCTTATCGCCGTTCGCCGCTGGAGTCATTGGCTTGGGCATTCATTTTAGTACTTATACATCTGAAGTATACCGAGCTGGTATTGAAAATATTCCAAAGGGTCAGTGGGAAGCTTCCCGTGCTTTGAACTACAACGCTTATCAAACAATGAGGTTTGTTATTTTGCCGCAGGCCATTCCGCCAATGATTCCGCCTCTAGCTAATTACCTAATTACAATGTTTAAGGAAACGCCGCTTCTATCGGCCATAACAGTCGTTGAATTATTTGGTGCAGCAAACATCTTTTCGAACACCACTTATAAATTTTTAGAACCAATGACACTCGTTGGATTATTTTTTCTCCTCACATCAGTGCCAGCAGCCTATGCAGCCATGAGGTTAGAGCAGAGGTTCAAACCTAAAAATACTGGGGCTAGTTAAGCGCTTTAAAAATCAAATACTGATTATTAATAAAGTGGAGCCAGCATGATTAGTAAAGTAACTGAGTATGAAAAAAGAACGCTAACTTCTACTCATTGGGGCACTTATCGTGTTGAAAGTGAAAATGGAGTGCCTTCTGCGCTGTACCCTTTTGAGGAAGATCCGCAGCCATCTCCTACAGGCGATCCAATGCTAGAAACCCTTTCTGGGCCATGTCGTATTGATGCACCTGCGGTGCGGCGTATTTTCCTAGATCAACCCTTTACATATAATAGCCTTGGTTTTTCATCTTGTGACTTATAAATAACTGCTTTATCTAAATTCAAACTGCAATACACCCTCATGACAGTAGCGATATTTATACAGAGATCCAGATCTTTAATTATTAGCTTTTCCCGATGAGTTAATTGTTTGATTTCATCAAATTCATTTATGATGCCTGCTTTCGAGTAGCTCTGACCCATTCCATCATGACTGATCCCTATAGCCTCACTATGATCTTCTTTACCTTACTGCTAGCTGGCACTATTAAAGGAACTATCGGACTTGGTTTGCCTATGATTAGCGTTGGCGTGCTAGTCGCTACCTTCGATCTGACAACGGCAATGGCACTTGTTATTATGCCTGCTTTCGTGACTAATGTTTGGCAGGCAATCGTGGGTGGCAATGGTATGGTCATTCTCAAACGGTTGTGGCCTTTTCTATTTTTTGCTATCGCTACCGTCTGGATAGGCGCAATGGCGTTAACAACATTCAATACGGCTTACCTTTCGATTTTTCTCGGTATATTATTGTTGTCTTACTCGTCTCTTAACTTGATTGGGCTTCAATTTTTTATCCCACCACACCATGAAAAATGGATGGGGTTAAT
>NZ_JBLIED010000070.1:0-8207 GCF_047632955.1 Psychromonas sp.
GCAAATTTAGCAGGTCGTTTGCACTTGCTCCCGGCAATGGCAAACTCAATTTACGTCCTGTAAATTGCCCTACTAAATTCACAAGATAATTGGCGAACATACATGCGAGGGTAAATCAAAAGACAAGGGCATCGGCGAGGCCGACCTAAAAATTATAAATACTGGATTAGGCCTATTATCCTGGTATGATACTGCACAAAATTTCCATTGCTATTTTGAATGACAAAACCAATAAAAATAATTGACCTCTTTGCTGGACCTGGCGGTCTTGGGGAAGGATTTTCTGCTTATAAAGAAAATGCATCTAACCCTTTTAAAATAGCCATCTCTATTGAAAAAGAAACCAGTGCACATCGAACCCTTACGCTTCGAGCTTTTTATCGACAATTTGGTGACGATACACCCGAAGAATATTATCAATTTCTTCGAGGCGAATTAGGTAAAAACCCAGAAGACCAACTCTACAAAATAGAACGTTTTGCAAAGCAAGTTAGCGCCGCACAAAAAGAAGCCAGATGTTTTACACTCGGTGAAGACAACAAGAAAATTGATACTGCAATAGCAGACGCTATTGGCTCTGATGAGTGCATGCTTATTGGTGGTCCACCATGTCAGGCATATTCACTAGTTGGTCGTGCCAGAAATCTTGGAATAAAAGACTACAAAGCCGAAGATGACCCTAGAAGCTTTCTGTATCTTGAGTACTTAAAGGTAATCGCCAAGTATCAACCTTTAGTCTTTGTAATGGAAAACGTTAAAGGCCTTCTATCGGCAAAAATCAATGGCGAGTCTCTTTTCGACAACATGAGAAAAGATCTTCATAACCCCTGTAAAGCGACAAAAACCAGGGCGAAGAAAGGAAGAGTTCGCCACAATTATCGCATTGTTTCCCTAGTGTGCCCTTCACCAGAAAACGGTGTGAAAGCAGGTCACGATGAAATTACAGCAGCAAAAAATTACGTAATCAAAACTGAGGACTTTGGAATTCCACAACGCAGACACCGCGTTATTTTACTTGGTTTGCGAGAAGACATTGCCGACAAATGGGACAATGAGCTAGTTCTAAAGCCATCTGCTACTCAAACGTCAACACAAGACGTTCTTAATGATTTACCAAAGCTAAGAAGTGGATTATCCAAAGGAGTAAACTCCGATGAACGCTGGGTTGAAACACTCAAAGGATCAAAAGCAATACTTTCCAAAACACTTAGAGAGTCTGGGCTTGAATCAATAGCGCAGAATATAGAAAAGGTCATTGATAAAATAAATGTGCCTAGGCAAAAACAGGGCAGTAATTTTGGCGTTAAGAAAACTAAAAGCTTATCGATTGAAAATAATACCGCTTTAGAAAACTGGTACAAAGATACGAAGCTAGGTAATTATGTGGTCAATTACGAAACTCGTGGGCATATCGAAAAAGATCTTTACAGATATATGTTTTGTAGCACATGGGCAATAGTTGCTAAAAAGAATAAATGGGATAATCCATTCCCAAAATCCAAAGATTATCCAGACTTACTAAAACCGAATCATGAAAACTTTAGTAGTGGAAAATTTGCCGACCGTTTCAGAGTACAGCTATCTCACACCCCAGCCACCACAGTAACAAGCCATATATCCAAAGATGGTCATTACTATATTCATTACGACCCAAGCCAATGCAGAAGCTTTACAGTAAGAGAAGCGGCACGTATTCAAACCTTCCCTGACAACTACTTTTTTGTTGGCACAAGAACTCAACAATATGTACAGGTAGGGAATGCCGTTCCGCCTTACTTAGCACATCAAATAGCAAGTGTCGTTTTTAGTCTATTTTGAAGATATACAAATAATTCCTTTTAACCCACTTGGGGGATTTCATTAAATTTGGAATCAATATTCTTCCAAAGTGCTTCTATATCGTAATCCGGGGTACCGATTCGTCCATAATATTTAGAAAATAAGTGTAATAGCTCTTCACGGTAAGGATTATCCAAACTACAAATCAATTTGTATCCTTTTGCTTCAGACATTGGTTCATTCGCAAGGGCTTGAAAATCAACAATGCAATCAGGTAAAAAGAAAGTTCCAGGCAAGAATTTATACCGCTCACTGGTTTGCCCTTTTACCAAGCGCCGCACTTTATCCATGGCCTCATTAAGAGGCTTTTTAGAGGCTCTCTCTCTTTTCTTATCAGGGACTAACTCTTCAAATATATTTTTCTGTTTCAGCCATTCTGAATATAAAGAATGTTCTGAGATTGGAATAACCCGTGCCATCAATACATTTTCCACTTTGCATTGCTCAAAATCGCAAGCAGTCGTTAGTATCATCCAATAACTACCATCTGATTTCAGAAATATATCTGCAGGATTACACCTAGTTGGATCTGGTGGAAATAGATACATTTCAAGCGGGTTAATTTTATTGCTATCAACTCCAATAATATCCTTTACGACTTTTTGAGATAGGTTTTTAGCTAAATTTCTGGCCATTAATAATGATAAATCGGTCGGTTCTACTTTAGCTTGTGAGTCATTTAAAACACTACCCAATGATTCCCACATATACGTTCGACTTTTTTCTTCAATATGTTTAGCTAATTCTGGTAAACCCGTGGCTAAAATGTCTTTTACTGCAGTTCTTAAAACATCATTTGCAGTCCCCTTAGCTACCACTTTTACAAATGGGCTTACTAAGTGTTCTACTTTTTTGGGGTACCCAGTATAAAAAATTACTGGAACAAATAAAGTACTCTTTATTTGTTCTAAAAGTATTTCCCCTTTTTGATCTTCCTCTGCAGGTGCAATTGCGGGGTCAGGATCTCCTCTATCTTCATGTACATCTAAAAATACAATGTCAAAGCGACTAGTTTTAATTTTTGGGATTGCTTCATCAAATGAATTTACGCGTGTGAAAAGGAACTCATTATCGTCCATACGTGAGCTTAAAACTCGCATTAATTCATCTTGTCTTTCCGGCTCGTCATCAACCGTTAATATATTCCATTGCCTTACTGTCATTATTAAACCCTTTTTCTCATGACTAATCGAAACACTGCTCCAACACTTGAATTAGAATCCAGCAACTCTACAGTTCCGTTGTAATACCCCTTAACTATTTCGCCGACTAAACATAGACCTAAGCCGTGCCCTCCGGGACGGCTGCCAACATATGGCTCAAATATTCTATCTTTTAAAATTGGATCTACACCAGGACCGGTATCAGCAAATACAATTTCTAAACCCCCATCATTTAACCTATCAAGCGTAACATGTATGGCTCGTTTATCCTTTGGTACCCGCCCTAGCCAGTAGATACTATTGGTAATTAAATTAGTAAAAATCTCCGATATTTCGGTTACATCGGTGCTCACTAATGTTTGGGTGTTGGGCAATTCGAAGCTAATTGATTCGGCTTTAAGGTCTCGTTCATAAATGTCGAAGGTGCTCTTAATTAAATCTTCAATATAATATTTTTTAGGTCTCCCTTTTTTACGACCCCCAAATGGTTCAACTCTCCTAAATACATCTGACAATACAGATGCTTGATTGACTATTTTTTCAAATCCAACTTCTAACTGTTTTAGTTGATTAGGCTTTATTAACTCGCACTCCACTGCCCAATCTTCGGCCTGCTCTTTACCTAAACCAGCTTCAACTTGAATTGCGGCTAGTGGTTGCCTGCCATCATGTAAAACTTTATCTACTATGCCACCTAGCGTTGCCAATGAATGATATTGAGATAAGACATTCTGTAAATTTGTGATTTGCTTCTTCCAATCAGCTTCAACTTTACTAAGCAACTGGAGCGTTTCACCGGAATCTGATTTTCCTTTCTGAACTGAATCTTTAACAGCAGAAAAGTCAGGTTCATCAAACAGTCCTCCTTGTTCGTTATCTTGCTGCCCCTGTCCCTTAGTCGTTTTGGGTCTTCTGGATACATATCGAATACTTTCAAATTCAGATAAAACTAACGTCACTATTTGCTTTAAGTCGTTATATGAAGAGTTATTATCTAGACCCTCTCTATTACTTCTATCATGCAAATGGGGATTGCCATCAGCAGTGATTGCTATATATCCAGTTATTTGATTGTTTGATATTCGTTTGGTTGGAGTTTGGACACGCCTCAAATCTAATCTTAGCCAGTCGTTGTTGGGTTCACCATAAGGTAGAACACGAAAGCCATCCCGATATATATTCACCCCTGCTATCGCATTCAAGTCACTTTGAATACTTCTAATGCCAGCACCAATTTTTTGCTCAACATTACCTAAATCGTCCCTATCCCAAATTCGTAATTCAAACTCGAAAGCGCCGCACTCAATTGCACGATATTCTTGATTTTTTTCTAAATCAGCAGCACTCTCCAAAGGTTCAATCAACCATTCACCTTTTATGTTTTTTCTATAAAAATGCCCATTTTTTGGAATGCTTTCACCCAATGCTTCTACACTAATAACATATTCAAATTGACCGTCAAAACCAACTTTTCCTTTAACCATATAGTGCGGGTATTTAATTATTTCGGGGGGCTCAATTCGATTCAAAGTTAGGTGGCCGTGTTCACCTTTTTTCAGATAAATGTTGAAATCATTAATTGGGCTAAATGGCGAAATCAAACGAGATAACCCTCGCTCAAGCTCTTTATAATCTTTACTTTCCCATGTGTGCTTTAACTTACTCATTTTTAGCAAAGTACCAGTAAGCTGTTCTTGTAGATTACTAGTTGGTAATTTTCGGATTGAAGAGTCTTCAATAATATCTTCCGGTTTTCTTTCTTCAGTTAAAAACAAGACTTCATCGAGATACAGCTCATCATCTTCAAATTGCGACCAGTCAAATAGTGTATATATTTCTGTTTCACTAGCGTTGATTCGGGAGCTTAATTCTAGCTCGCTCGATATTCTTGACGTGGCGAACCTCCCAATTCCTTTTTCGCCTAAAACTCTTCTTTTTCCACTCTGACTACTTGTTTTATACTTTTTATTTGATGTAGCAATAGTCATCCAAGATTGTTGAACAACATTTAGATTCATCCCGTGTCCATCATCACTTACGATAATGCAGCCTTTCCCTTTCTTTATTTCACCTGTGAATTCAACTAATACATTTTTCGCATCAGCATCGTATGAATTTTTAATCAGCTCGATCAAAGCTACTGTCTCACTACTGATCAGTTCTTCGCCTAGAGTCTTTAATATTCTTGCTTTAGGACGTAAAGAAAACGAATTTTTTGCTTCATTGTCGCTTGTCATTTATTTACTCGTATATTTTGAGACTTGTATAAATATTGAAATCAACTCGAAACGTAAGCCTTTCTATAATGATTACCCTACGCAAGATAAATGATATTACACGGAATTTAAGTAACGAGATAAATTTTTACCTTTATTCGTCAGTCGATACTTTTGTAGTTTACTAGTTGGCTTATCAGGCAACGTCATTTCGATATACCCCAGCTTTAATGATGGCGCAATATATTGCTGACGAGCGTATTCACCATCAGTCAGATTGAGTAACGACTTGATTTCAACTCTACTAAGCTCCCCAGAGAAGATCGAGATTAATTTCTTTACACTATTATCTACCTGGTTGTTATCTACCTGGTTGTCATCTGCCTGGTTGTCATCTACCTGGTTGTTATCTACCTGGTTGTCATCTACCTGGTTGTCATCTACCTGGTTGTTATCTACCTGGTTGTCATCTACCTGGTTGTCATCTACCTGGTTGTTATCTACCTGGTTGTCATCTACCTGGTTGTCATCTACCTGGTTGCTTGGTTCCACTTGAGCTTGTTTTTTAAACAAACTCATATATTCAGAAAAACCATAAGACCGATTACGCTTCTTTGACGACAAGAGGGTTAATACACCGTGCTTTTCAAAATCTCGAATAAGTGCCGCAGCTGTATTACTTTGTATATCTAATAACTCCGCTACACCTTTGACGGTTACGACAGGTGTTTGGTATAAATGCCGCATCAATGCCTGTGCTCCTTCTTGCCTACGTGGACTAAAAACAGGCAGAAAGGTGGCTTCTAATCTGGATTTTAAAGCGACGACGTCCTTTAGAACCTGAATAGAATTTTGCGCGGTTTCAAGTGTGCCTTGTAAGAAAAACACTAACCATTCTTTCATATTATTAGACAACCTGACGGCCATCATGCGGTCTATGTATTCTGTTTTGTTTCTTTCAAAATAGTCTGATAGATAAAGGGCTGGTTTATGTAACAGCTTAAAACTTGAGAGGTATAAGGCGATCATTAATCGACCTAACCTGCCATTACCGTCTAGAAAAGGATGGATCGTTTCAAATTGATAGTGAGCAATAGCAATTTTTATCAGATGTGGGGCACTTGTGTCGTTATTCAAAAACAGCTCTAAGTCACTCATCAGCTCTACGACTAGACTATGATGAGGAGGCACAAATATAGCGTTTTTTAAATTCACTCCTATCCAATTTTGACTAGAACGAAATTCACCGGGTAGCTTTTGCTGACCTCGAACACCTTGCATTAATATTTCATGGGCGTCTTTCAATAAGCGATTACACAGAGGGTATTCGTCAAGTCTGGCGATAGTATTATTACTAGCAGAAATATAGTTTATAACTTCGTTGCGATCATCACGTCGCTCAGGATCAATATCCTGCTCATCAAGAAAAATCTCTTCTATATTTGTGCGTGTACCCTCAATACGACTTGATTGAGTCGCTTCTTTACTAAGGTGCATACGAATAAAGTAATCCACATCTGGCACTGCTTCTGAATAAGCAGACAAAGCACCAACGGCTCTATCAGCTTCACCTAATAGATGTTGTAACTGTGGATCTGACAATATCCATGTTTGGTTTATCTTACTGGGTACAAAGTACTTATAATCGTAACCTTGTTGGTAACCACCAGATTTGTAATCAGACAAATTCATTAAATCGCAAAAGCCCCAAAATTATGACTTAGTATATTATTTATACTAAGTCATAAATGTAAATGCCTTCAACATCAATGTCAAGTTTATGGGAGCTTTGCGACATAAAGAAATAATTAAATCGGAAACTCGCACACCTCAATCGAAATTGGGAATAACTACCCTACAATATAAAATCAAATTAACGACGCCTTTCCGATTTAACGAAATAGTTAAGTCGGAAACTCGTACACCGAGTACGAAAACAGTCCACAAAACAAGGAGGATGAATAATGATAATAATTATCACTAATTGACGGGGGAAGGAACAAAGCTAAGTGTCTATTTTTTCTATTTCTTTGGGAGAAATAAAAAATTTGGTCTATTTGCCAATACCACTAAAAATTTAACATACTAATAGGGAAATCAAACAAACAAGGACCTAAATAATGTTACACAAATTAATTAATACCCTAAGAAACCTGCAAAGCGGATTAGCCGACCTATGGTTGCTAATCATCCTCTTGGCATGCAGTGTATCAACATACAATTTATTGCCATTTCTACATAGATTGTCTTACGGTGATTGGTTGGCAATGCAGGGGATATTTATTCAGGATCAATTTTCCATTGATAGTCTATTAGTAGATGCAATTTTGGATGCATGCCCACCAGTTTTGCTAATGTGGGGAGTAATGATTTTGTGCATGCCTGCGCCAGATGATACATCTTCAAAAAGCAGGACTAATTGGCTTATTAAATTTGTCAGTAAGTTTTTAACTGCGCCTCTTACGACAATATTCATTGCATTAGGAGGTATACTAATTGGAGTTGCAGCAACCTCTATATTTAAAGAATCCGAAACGGCTTTAGCGTTTCTTTTCGGGCTTTATGGCTTGCTATTAGCGTGGCTTGGATGGGGCATAAAAAGATCTTTTTCTAAAGATCAAAAAACGCAAAATAATACCATAGGGCGTTTTTTCCATAGGCACAAAGAAAAAATTAGCACAATATACTTTTGTTTCGCTCTTAGTATTTACCTTTGGAATATCTTTGCGATGCCTTATCAGTTGGTAAACTATTTATTATCATTACCGATTAGTTAATCAACTATCAGGCTCAAAACAACATAAAATCACCATTTTCCAGGCTCTTATTGAGACACCCATCCTTTTGAACGTGATTATCGACACTTAGATTCTAATTGGAAGTGCACCACCTAGTTCATTATAGACTTCATTTGGAGTTTTGAAGCCTAAGCATTTTCTTGGTCGATCATTGAGTAATTGTTCTACTTTTTTTAATTGGTATTGAGTCA
>NZ_JBLIED010000071.1:0-7789 GCF_047632955.1 Psychromonas sp.
CTCCTTTCTTTAAAGGTTACCGTCCACAGTTCTACTTCCGTACAACGGATATTACTGGTGCTGTTGAGCTTCCTGAAGGTGTTGAAATGGTAATGCCTGGTGATAACCTTAAGTTCGTTGTTGAACTTATTGGTCCAATCGCTATGGATGAAGGTCTACGTTTCGCAATCCGCGAAGGTGGCCGTACTGTAGGTGCTGGTGTTGTTTCTAAAATCATCGAGTAATAATTACTCTTTAATTTAAAGAACTTCAAAAAAGAGAGCTTAGGCTCTCTTTTTTTATGCCTTTAGAAAAAAAGCTAGAAGGCGGTAACGCTATAACGCTAGAGGACGGGAAGACCAAAAGGCGGAAAGCTGTAAGGCTAGAAGCTGTTGGCTGTCGGTCTTCAGCTGTCGAGCTACGAGCCGTTGGCTTTCAGCTGTTAGCCTTCAAGCATTCTGGCTGTTAGTTTATTTTAGCCATAAAAAAACGCCAGTTAAGGCGTTTAAAATAGGGTGCTGTCGGCTGTTAGCTGTTAGCTGTTAGCCTTCAGGCTTTGAGCATTCTAGCCATCAAGCTTTGTTAAATCCCACTGCCTTGCTCTTCGGTATCATCTTCATGTAGGCCGCACTCACGTTTCAAACCAAAGAATCTTGTATCCTCTTCGCTCATGCCCACTTGCAGGGGTTGAGACGTTTGCACATCCCCTACGGAAACATAACCTTGCTCCCAGAGAGGATGATACTCAAGATCATTCTCCTGAAGGTAATAAAAAACCTGCTTATTGGTCCAGTCGATAATAGGCAAAAACTTAAAACAACCATTTTGAATACTTAAAACGGGCAATTTTCCACGGCTGGAGGCTTGTGAGCGTCGCAGTCCTGAAAACCATGTTTTAGCATTAAGATCCTTAAGCGCACGTTTCATCGGTTCAACTTTGTTAATTACGTTGTATTTTGTTAACCCGTCTAATCCCTGTTCCCATAATTTGCCATAGCGCGCTTCCTGCCAGGCATTGCTCTGCTCGGCACGGTAGATCTTCAGGTTAAGATTTAATTTTTCGGTTAACCCGTCAATAAAGCGATAGGTCTCCGGAAAAAGATATCCCGTATCCGTTAAAATAATCGGCGTATTCGCTTTTATTCGAGTAATTAAATGCAGGCAGACTGCAGCTTGAATACCAAAACTTGACGATAAAACAAATTCACTTTCAAGGTGTTCAATCGCCCATTCAACGCGTTCACTAGCGGTTTTATCTTCAAGCAGAGCATTCACTTCTTTTAATGCCTCCGTTTGCTGCGCTTTTTCTAAGCTAAGCAGTTCTGTTAGATCCAATTTGTTAGTCATGAAAATCCCTAGACGCGATAATTACTTCTGCCACTATGCCTGCACGGATTGAGAAATCGCCAAAACACTCATCCTGTTGGCGCTCAACTGCCCAGCGGCCGATGAGTTCGTCGAGTATGGTAATAATAGTCGCTTCATCGATGTTTTCTTTGTACATCTTAGGCAGTCTTGTGCCATTGTTATTACCACCGAGATAAAGGTTATAACGACCGGGGGCTTTACCAACCAAGCCGATTTCAGCCAGCATTGAACGGGCACAACCATTAGGGCAACCCGTTACGCGTAAGATAATATGATCTTTGGCAATACCGTGTTTAGTTAACAACGCTTCAACGTCATCGGTTAAGCCCGGCAGGTAGCGCTCAGCTTCTGCCATGGCCAACGGACAGGTTGGCAATGCCACACAGGCCATTGAGTATTTACGCTGATCCGTGGTGCCATCGTCAATCAAACCGCATTCTCGTGCTAATGCTTCAATGGTGTCTTTTTGTGCTTCCGGTACGCTGGCAATAATAAGGTTCTGGTTAGCCGTCATGCGGAACGTACCCTGGTGCACTTTGGCTATTTTAACTAAGCCTGATTTCAGCGGTTTACCCACAAAATCAAGAATTCGGCCATTTTCAATAAAGACGGTTAAATGCCATTTATTATCAATCCCTTTCACCCAGCCGATGCGATCGCCACGCTCTGTAAATTCGTAATGGCGTGATGCCGCAAATTTAATACCGGAGCGTGATTCCACTTCAGCTTTAAATTTTTCAACACCATGGGTTTCTAAGGTGTATTTAACACGGGCGTGAGCACGGCTGACACGATTACCAAGGTCGCGTTGCGTAGTGACAACAGCTTCCGCCACTTCAAACACTTTATCGGCCGTAATAAAGCCAAAATCATCGCCTAAACGCGGAAAGGTGGTTTTATCTCCATGGGTCATCCCCAAACCTGCACCAACTACCACGTTGTAACCGGTAATGATCTTATCTTCAATAATGGCGATAAAGTTAAGATCATTGCCGTGAATATCAACGTCATTGTAGGGCGGTAATGCAACTGCGATTTTAAATTTACGCGGCAACATGGTTTTGCCGTAAATCGGCTCTTGTTCGGTTTCGTGAACTTTTTCGCCATCTAACCAGATTTCAGCGTAAGCGTTACTTTTGGGCAGAAAATGTTCACTTAGTTTTTTAGACAGTTCATAAACCTGAGTATGCAATTCTGACTGTTCCGGGTTTGATGTACAGATGGTATTACGGTTGACATCACCCGCTGTGAAAATAGAATCAATGTTTGCTTTAAACTTAAGCTCTTGAAATACCGACTTAAGATTGCGTTTAAAAATACCGTGGTACTGGAATGTCTGTCTTGTGGTAATGCGGATACTGCCCGCATCGGTTAACTCACCGGCAATCCTGTCAATCTCTAACCACTGCTCCGGCGTGACTACGCCGCCCGGTAAACGTGCTCGTAATAAGAAGGAGTATAAAGGCTCCAATTTCTGTTGTTTACGCTCAGCGCGATAGTCGCGATGATCCTGTTGATATAGACCGTGAAATTTAACCAACTGCACGTCATCAGGTATAAAAGCACCGCTAGTAGTATCCTGCAGTCCTTCGACTAATTTACCGCGCAGAAAGTTACTTTCAATTTTAATACGTTCGTTATCGTGTAATTTCTGGCTCATTAGTAGACATCCCTTTGGTAGCGTTTTGTTTGACGTAATTCAGTTAAATATTGCTCTGCATCTTCAAGGCTTTTATTACCTTGAGTTATGATAATTTCAATCAATGTTTGTTGGACATCTTTGGCCATGCGGTTGGCATCACCACAGACATAAAAATGTGCGCCTTCCTGTAACCATTGATAAACTTCCTGAGCATTTTCTTTGAGGCGATCCTGAACGTAAATTTTCTCAGCTTGATCGCGAGAGAAAGCTAAATCCAGATTTGTTAATAAACCCGATTTTAAGAAACTCTGCCATTCTGTTTGGTACAAGAAATCTTCATTAAATGTTTGCTCGCCGAAGAACAACCAGTTTTTACCGGTTGCATCGCTAGCCTCTCGTTCCTGCAAAAATGCGCGGAAAGGCGCAATGCCGGTGCCTGGTCCAACCATAATAACCGGGGTTTCTGGATTAGTAGGTAAACGGAAGTTGTGATTATCTTCGATAAACACTTTTACCTGCGCGCCTTCTTGCAAACGATGAGCCAGGAATCCTGACGCGCCACCGTGGCGAACTTCACCTTTGTCATTTTCAAAGGCGACAGTACCGACGGTAAGGTGAACTTCCTGCTCCACTTCGGTCTGACTTGAAGCGATTGAATATAAACGCGGACTGAGGCGGCGAAGTAATGCCACAAAGTTTTGTGCGTTGACGGCTTTATTTCCCCTTGCATTAACCACGTCAATAATTTGATGGCTATTAGCAAACTCGCGTAACGCATTTTTATCTTCAGTCAGGGTTAATAGTTTTTTGTTTTTAGTTAATGTTGCATAACCTTCTACAAAAGCGGGATGTGTGCCGGTTAACTCAAAATGTTCAGTTAAGGCTTGTTTTAGGGAAACGTTTTTATCGTCAATGCTGACTTGCTGTTCGCCATCAAGTTTAAGTTTGGCAATCAGAGCGTCAACCAACAGCGGATCATTTTCAAACCAAACGCCCAGTGCATCACCCACTTGATAATGCAGATTCGAGCCTTCTAAATCAATTTCAATATGGCGAACATCTTTTGCAGAGCGTGCGCCGGTAATTTTTTGGCTGCTTAATAAACTTGCTGTAAAAGGGCTCAGCTTGTCGTATTTATTGCTACTCAGGGAGGCGCTGATGGCGGCTGTAGAGGTTGCGATAACACCGCCTTTTTCAAGTGTTTGTTGAACGTTATTTAATACCCGTTCAAACCACTCTGGAAGCACTTGCTGGTAATCAACATCGGCATCTAAGCGCTCGACAATAGCGGTTGCACCAAGGGTTGTTAAACGCTGATCAAAATCTTTTCCGGTTTGACAGAAAAATTCGTAACTGGAATCTCCCAGGGCCAATACTGCAAACTTTAAATTGTCTAATTTTGGCGCTTTTTTAGTCGCTAAAAACTTATGTAAATCAATGGCATCATCGGGTGCTTCACCCTCGCCATTGGTGCTGACCACAACAACAAGATGGCTTTCATCTTTAATATTCTTAACTTTGTAATCTGCCATAGAAACGACAGTATGAGTGATTCCTTTAGCGCTTGCCTGCTCCGCCAGCTGTTCTGCCACGCCCTTACTATTACCCGTTTGTGAGCCGAATAAGATGGTCAGGTGCTGGCCGGAGCTGACAGCCGTTTCAACCGTTTCAATGGCTGTAGGAGTCTGGCTTATGCCTGCCAGATAGCCGCTTATCCAGGCTGTCTGAACCGGGGTTAAATCAGTCGTCGCCTGCTGCAGATGTGACAGCTGCAACTCAGATAAAGGAGAAGTTAAGGCCGAGATGTTGTTAAAAGCCATTTTGATGTTTCCACTATTCTATTAAGATAGATGCATACTAAAGACTGATATAGAAAGGGTAAAAGATTAAAATAGGATTTTTTATAACTAAATAGAATTTAAAGATGGGTTTATTCTCGGAAGAGCTTCGGAGTTTTATTTGCATATCCTTCTTTATCAGTGGCTTATAGAATAATAAGGGCCTGTCAATTATATTACATGGCCCTTTTTTAATCGAAGATTATTGTTTTTAACTTTAAAAGTGTAATTCTAAGCCGACGAAGAGACCTTTATTTTCTATTTCTAAGTCGTTGAACTCTGCATCTTGATAACGGTAACCGGCGCGTACCGCGAGATTTAAAATTGAATCAGGATTGAAAGTATAAGCGAGTCCTAGCTCGGCGTCCGTTGCTGTATCACTTGATAGCGAGCCGCTGATCAATTCTGCAAATACATGAACTCCGGTGCCGGGGATCTGTAATTTAGCAGCGGCATAAGCCTGACCTAAATTTTCACTCATATTATCAATATCACTTTCCAGGCGGGTATAGGCAAGCCCTAAATCAAAATCGAACAAACTATTATCAAACAACTGATAATACAAAATCGCATTGGCTGCCGACCCTTTAATGGTTGTTGAGCTTGTACTCGTTTCAGTGCTTAGATCCGAATATTTAAGTTTTGCATTGGGTAACATCGGAATGAAATGTTCGATGGCAAGGTAACCGGATAAATTATTGGTGTCTTTAAGCCCTTGATCCACACCCGAATAAGACTGGCTGTTGTCCGTGGTGCGGTAATCAATACCTGTGTATACATCAAAATCTAGCATGGCCATGCTTGGCATGGAGACTGCGCTGGCAATGATAGCGGTACAGATCTGTTTTTTCATTTTATTCCCTTATTATTCTTGTTGTTATTATTGTTTTTTAGTATTAAGCATATTATTTGTGTATCTTAATTTTTTTAACTGGTGCATCAACAGTTAGCTGTTGGCCGTTATCAAAAGATAAAGAGAGAGTGACAGATTGTCCCTCTTTCAAAGGCTGTTTCAGATTCAGAAACATCACATGATAACCTCCAGGCTGCAATGCAACGGAGCTTTCAGCCTTAATGATGATTTCTTTAACCTGACGCATTTTCATTAAACCATTATCCATTACATGGTTATGTAACTCAACACGACTCGCGATATCACTGCCGGCTGCAATCAGTTTAATGTCTTTTTTAGCGGTGTTTTTGATCACCATAAATGCGGCGCTGTTTTTACTGTTAGGCGGTGTCGCTCTAACATAAAGATCTTCAACGGTTAACGGGTTGGCAAATGATTGCGCGCTGAGCAGTAACAATCCGACTGCAACTAATAGTGAAATGAAGGTTTTCATTAATGCTCCTTATTGGAGGCGAAAAAATAATAATAGATGCCGACAGCTAATATTATCCAAAAGGCAAACTTAAAAATGAAGGATAACGTACTCAATACAATAAAACTTAAGATCATAATCACAAAAATGACGGTTAAGCTTATGACTGATAGTCCAAACATAAACAGAACAAAGGCTGAGAGTAATAATGCGCCTAACTCGAACATAACTGTACCTTATTCATTTAAAAAAAATGCAAAGCCATATTACTGAGCTTTGCATTGATGGTTATACCAAAAAAATTAAAATTGTGATTTGAATTGGGTATTTTACAATGTAATCACTTAAATATTTTTTTTGGTATTATCTGGCAATTTAGTCAGGTATTAACCGCGTAATGCTTTTTCTCCACGTGCAATACCACAGACTCCTGAACGGACAACTTCTACAATTTCACTTGTATTAGTAATCGTATCAATAAACGCATTTAACTTAACGCCTGCCCCTGTTAATTGAATGGTGTAAAGATGCTGAGTGATGTCTACTATTTGACCTCGGTAAATATCACAGGTACGTTTTACCTCTTCACGATCTTCATTGTTAGAAGTACGTACTTTGATTAATAGTAATTCACGTTCAACATGTGCACCTTCTGTTAATTCAGAAACACGTAACACGTCAACTAACTTGTGTAATTGCTTCATCATTTGCTCAAGTGTCGCTTCGCAATCAACTTCAGTTGTGATCGTCATTCTTGATAATGTTAAATCGTTAGTTGGTGAAACGGTTAATGACTCGATGTTATATGCGCGTTGTGCAAATAAGCCAACAACACGGGCAAGCGAACCGGGTTCATTTTCTAATAATACTGAAATAATACTACGCATCGGTTCTCTCCGTTTTACTCAGGTACATGTCTTGCATACTGCCGAGCTTAACTTGCATTGGGTAAACATGTTCTTCAGGGTCTATAGCTACATCAATAAATACCACGCGATCTTTTAATTCAAATGCACGTTCTAATGCTGGCTCAAGCTCTTCAATCTTATCTACTTTGATACCAATATGGTTATATGCTTCAGATAATTTAACGAAATCCGGCACGCTATCCATATAAGAGTGAGATTGGCGACCGCCATAGAACATTTTTTGCCACTGTTTTACCATGCCTAATGAACGGTTATTTAATAGCAAGATAACAACAGGAATCTTGTATTGCATACAGGTTGATAACTCTTGAATATTCATTTGAATAGAGCCATCACCCGTTACACATACAACCGGGCGATCTGGGAATGCTATCTTACAACCCATTGCAGCTGGTAAACCAAAGCCCATCGTGCCGGCTCCACCAGAGTTGATCCATTGGCGAGGTTCTTTAAATGGGTAATATTGTGCGGCAACCATTTGATGCTGACCAACGTCAGAAGTAACGATAGCATCACCTTTAGTTACTTTATATAAACATTCAATTACCTGTTGCGGTTTGATATGTGTTGCTGATGTTTTATAAGCAAGGCAGTCTTTAGCACGCCATTCATTAATTTGATCCCACCAAGCATTAATACTTTCACTGTCATTCGTTGCTTTAGTTTCTTCAAGTAGGTCTAACATCTGCTGAAGTACAACTTCAATCG
>NZ_JBLIED010000072.1:0-7734 GCF_047632955.1 Psychromonas sp.
GCATAGAATGCACCCTACGAGCTATGCGTTTGTTGTCATGGTTGGTGCTAGTTGGCGTTCAAGTAAGACAGCCATTAAATTTATGATCAATTTTAAATAGTAAATCAGATCACTTTATTAATGCGTTAGGTATTATTCGCCAGCGAGCATTATCCATCAATGCAAAAAGGAACTCAGCATGTCATTAGAATTATGGTTAACATTTGCATTCGCCTGCGTGATTTTCAGTATTGCTCCCGGTGCCGGTATGGTCATCACCGTCAGTAACTCAATTTCCGGTGGGCTTAAAACCGCAGTAAAGAATATATTAGGTTTACAGTTAGCATTACTGACCCATATTTTAATTGTCTCAGCGGGACTTGGCGCGCTGTTAGCGACTTCGGCATTAGCCTTTACAATATTAAAATATATTGGCGCTGCTTATTTATTGTACTTAGGATTTTCTAAATTTTTCAGCAAGGTGGGTGCAGTAACTCAGGAAGATGCATTAATCTCTCAGACTTCCAATAAAAATTTAATATGGAAAGGTTTTGTGGTCAATATGATGAACCCTAAATCAATTGTATTTTTAGCGGCTTTTCTACCACAATTTTTAAATCCCGCCCTTGACCTGGTTTTTCAATATATAGCATTAGGGAGTACGGTGCTGATCATCGATTTGGCCGTTATGTGCAGCTATGCTTTATTAGCGAGCTTACTGAAACCCTATTTAGTTAAATCCAGTTTTGTAACATTACAAAACAAAGTATTTGGTTCTTTGTTCATTGCAATGGGAGTATTCTTAGCAAGAGCCGAGCAATCGACCCGCTGAGACATCAATCAACCAGGACATAATACAGTCTATTTTTATTCCTCACATTTTAGTCGACAATATTTTTCCTATTACCAAGATATACTATTTCATAGGAAAGACTCGTGATACCACACACCACGGTTATTATTGACTGGCTGGGCCCCTATAATTATGCTGAAATTAAGCAAAACCCAGGTTGGAGCAACGGTCTTTATCTGGCTACCGGCAAGTTAAAGTATGAGAGAGAGGCCACCATTCAATACTGCGGGATCACCGAGGGCAGTTTCATCGGCAGGTTTAAATCTCACCATAAAGTGCATAAAATAAGCAGAGAGCAGGCATTCTGGCTGGGCACGGTGAAATACCCCCATGAGGCCTCAAGACACTTTCTTGAAATTGCAGAGTCAATCATTGTTTATTTCTGGCAACCTTCGCTTAACAACAGGAAAAAAGCATTTCCGCCCAAGCCAATCACTCTGGTCAACAAGTGGTTTAAAAAAAATGGGCTGCCGCGTCTTCGCCAACATAGTATGTGCAAGTATCTCAGTGACGTTATCTCCTGGGACGGCGAGTTATGGCGTAGCGGGAACCTTCAGGTTTGGGAAAAATGAAATATAATATTAGCGCCAACAATGTTAGCGTAATCGTTATCTGCTCAAATATCATAAAATAACAATGAATCTGCTTATTGACAGCTAGGGTAAAAACCATCATTTATATGACCAATTAGAATGCCACAAAAAAACCAAAGCACGCCTTATAAATTAATATTAGGAGATTGTAATGAACAAAGAATTTAATGTAGAGATTTTATCTTTTCTGAAAATTTCTGAGATTGAAAATGCTTGGACGGCAGATGATTATAAAACGCTGTTAGCGATGATTGATATCGGTGAAGATGATCTTGTCGGAATGGGTGAATCAGAGTTAAAAGAGATGTGTTTGATGTCACTTAATGATTTAGAACCGTTTGAATCCGCTAAATTACTTTTAACCGATATTTTTAAAGATGAAATTACGGCAGGCAAGATAGATCAAATAAGTCATCAAATGCTTGATAAGAATCTTTGGGAAGTGCACGCAGATCCTGCCTATCACATGAGCCTTTTTAATGCTTATGAGCTGTTAAGAAAAGCCTACAATGGCATTTTCACAGAGCCGACCGGCGTTAAATTTACGATCAAAATAACAGCAGATAAAAAGGAATCATTTGAGATCTTTGAGCCATCGGAAGATGCGGTGATAGTCAGACTGCTTGCCAATGGATTAAATGAAAATGCAATTTTAAATCGTCTTTTTGAAGAGAAAATAAGTGGAGAAAACTTCCCCGAGGCTAAAAGTATACTTTGGATACTAAAAGAACTGTCGCGCACAGACAACGAACGCCAGTATGAAATTACAAGTTCATATCTTTGGTTTGGCGAACTTGAAAATATGAGCAGTTTTGATGCAGACGCTCATGCTGATCTAGTGGAAGATGAGGAAGGGAAATAATACCAATTTCACTAATTAAGTGGTCTATTTAGGCGCAGGGAAAATGCCTGAAAGCAAAGCATTTATTGCAGTAACTAGTTGTTCTAATTATAAAATTAATAACAAAGACTAAAACGTATTTTTATGTCTAGCTAGCATGTTTTTTAACCAGCATAAATGAACAGAAAATTAATATATTTGGTATAACAGGGAGCAGAACAGGATAAAATCCCTGCAAATTTTCGCTTTTTAATCTATTGTTTTTTAAGGCTAGAGTATTTCGGGAAAGTGTCTTTTTCGAAATCAAAGACATTCCACCGCCTGGTTAGGCAGCGTGGGTATTTGAGCTAAATACTAATAGACAATGCCCAGCATAAAGAGGAAAAAGTAATGAATAAAAAAGAGTTATATCAGCAGAAGAAACAGGCTCAGTTGGATGAATGGAAAGCTGAGCTCGACAAGCTTAAGGCAAAGGCTTCCGGAGGCAGCGCCGATGCACAACTCGCCTTAAACAAGCAGATCGAAACACTGGAAAGCAATATTGAAAAGGGAAAGACCAAGCTCGCAGAAATCGCGGATGCCAGTGAAGAAGCATGGGAGACGGGCAAAGAGGATGTTGAATCCGCATGGGATTCGATTAAGTCTTCTTTTAATGACGCTGCGGATAAGTTCAAAAAATAATGGCGTCTGCCCAACAATAAGGATAGATTGTGACAACAGTTAAAACCACGATCTTATCCTGTTGTTGAACAAGTCTTGAACGTGTTTCAATATTACCGAGTGAGAATGAATAATGATGAGTGTTCTAGATAAAATTACGTTTTTTGAATTTCTTACGCCATTGATTAAATCGGGCAAAAAGACAATAACGATTCGGAATAAATCTGAAAGCCACTATGTTGTCGGCTCTCAAGTTGAGGTTTTTACACTGGAAACGGATCAAAAGGTTGGTGAGATAGAAATTATATCCGTGCAGCCAATAACCTTTGATGGGATCAACGAATTCCATGCTCAACAGGAGTCTCTGGCATTACCGAGGCTAAAAGAACTGATTAAAGAAATCTATCCTAATATAAATGAGTTGTTTGTTATCACCTATAAGCTAATGCCAAGCGGTATCTAGTGTGCAGTTTTTTAACGGCAACTCAGGAGTGATTTGCTGTGGTCTGCGGCGCGGATAATCAACAACAAAGATTGCTAAGGGTTCCTTCTTTGTTCTTGGCTTTCTGATTTTTATCTATCCTTGTTGGTTATTATTTTTTGAACTTATCGCCGTTAAGATAGCTTCACGTTTGAATCAGCCCCAGAAATAATTCAAATCATGCCCTTTATTTTCATTCCTTTTTGCCTGCATTCCTGAAGCATATTGACAAATGTGTCAAACTACTTGCTACAATCCTCCACTGATTTAATCAAATAACAGAGAAACGGGTTTTGCTTGATCACAACAGAGCAAGGTTTGAGCAACAAGCCGCAAAAAGTGGATAGATCAAAAATAAAACAGTTGGGAAGTTGATGTCTAAAAAGAGCAAAACACCTGAGGTTGTTGAAAAAACCAAACAATCAAAAACTAAACCTGAAGCGCAAAATAAAAAATCTTTTAAACAGTCATTTTTAGGTTTTTTATGGTCTTTATTTTGGAAAGGCAGCATCGCTTTTATCGCCTTGATGCTTATCGCCGGTATTTATTTTGATGAAAAAATTGAGCGTAAATTGGATGGCCCAATGTGGACCTTACCGGCACAGGTTTATGCGCGACCTCTATTATTAACCGCCAGCAGCCGACTGTCTAAACAAGCCTTAATCGCAGAGCTCAAGTTATTAAACTATCGTCCGGTAGTTGATGTGCAGGCAAGCGGACAGTTTGCGGTCAACAATCATCAGGTGCTGATTTATAAACGTGCTTTTAATTTTGCAGATCGTTATGAAAGTGCAAAGCTGATTGCGGTTAATTTTTCCGGCGAACGGCTGCTGTCGATCAGCGATGAAAATCAGCAGGAGATAAGCTCCGTACGTCTGGATCCCTTGCTATTAGAACGGCTTGCTTCCGAGGATATTGAAGACCGTGTTTTTATTCCTTTTGAGCAGATTCCCAATCTTCTGGTTAATACCTTGTTGCTGATGGAAGATCGGAATTTTTATCACCATCAGGGGATCTCACCGGTTGCCATTATCCGCGCCTTTATGGTTAACTTTAAGGCCGGGAAAACCCTACAGGGCGGCAGTACGCTCACTCAGCAGCTGGCCAAGAATCTTTTTTTGAGTCAGAATCGTAGTTTGTGGCGTAAATTTCAAGAAGCTTATATCGCGCTGCTGATTGATTATAAATACAGTAAAGACAAAATTTTAGAAGCCTATTTAAACGAAGTGTATTTGGCTCAGAACGGTAGCTCGGGTATCTACGGGATTGAACTTGCCAGTGATTATTATTTTGCCCGGCCTATTAATGAGTTACGGATTGAACAGATAGCCCTGCTGGTGGCTATTATCAAAGGCCCGTCCTATTACAACCCTCACCGTAATCCAAAGCGGGCATTAAAACGCCGCGATCTGGTTTTGCGTATGATGCTTGAGCATAACCTTATTAGCGTCGGCGCTTATAAGTATGCAGTGCGAGGCGATCTCCATTTGAGCGCAAGAAGCGCTTTAAATCATCGCACTAATCCCGCCTTCGTCAGTTTGCTGCGCAGAGAGCTGCAGGCGAATGTTGCCAAAAACGTGCGTAAACGTAACGGTTTATTTATTTTTACTTCGATCGACCCCTTTGTGCAAAAAAATGCCGAGCTGGCGGTTGCACAGGGCATTGATGGTCTTGAAAAGAAAGGCAAGTTGATGCTTCAGGGCGCGATGGTGGTGAGCGATCGCAAGTATGCCGAGGTGCTGGCTTTAGTTTCAGGCAAAGAGGTCAAATTCAGTGGTTTTAACCGTGCTTTGGATGCTAAGAGGCCAATCGGCTCTCTGGTCAAACCGGTGGTTTATTTAACCGCATTGGAGGGGGGATTTGCTCTTGATGATCGATTAAGTGATAAAAAAATTGTCCTGAAAAACAGTTCCGGTCAGCGCTGGAGCCCAAAAAATTACGACCGCAAATTCCGCGGAGATGTGAGCTTTGAGGATGCATTAATCCACTCTCTTAATGTCCCGACGGTTAATTTAGGGATGCAGGTGGGCCTTAACAATGTTATTAACAGCTTATATAAAATGGGGGTGACTGAAAACATCAATGCTTATCCCTCTTTGGTATTAGGCAGTGTGGCTCTGTCTCCTTTTCAGGTCGCGCAACTGTATCAACCCATTACTATGTCTGGCGTTTATCAACCATTATCGATGATTCGTGCAATCGTTTCAAAAGAGGGGCAATTACTGTATCAGCGTCCGCTCCGGCGTAAACAAATATTTTCTCAAGGGGCGGTCACAAAATTAACTGATACCCTGCATAAAGTCACCACCCAAGGCACTGCACGCAGTTTAACCTGGCGAAACCGGGGGCAATATTTTTCCGGAAAAACAGGTACGACCAATAACTTATACGATAGCTGGTTTGTTGGTTTTGATGCCGAGCAGGTGGTCACAACATGGGTCGGCAGAGATGATAATAAAAGTGCAAAACTAACCGGCAGTAGCGGAGCATTAATTTTATTTTCCGATTATATGAATAATAAAAAAAGGTAGTCTGGCGCATTTTGACTATAATGGCTGCACATTTGTAATAACAGCTTGTTATAAAAGAGCTGCTGTTTAGCTTCTTTAGTGAACTTTTAAACTAAATAAAGGTTCTAACGTTGAAAATATTAAGGATAGGTAACAATGGTATTGTCTTTACCAACAACAGAACAATTATTAACTGATTTTCAAGAAAATAAAAGTTGGGATAAACAGTACAAAGTGATTATTCAATTGGGTAAAAAACTCCCCGGAATGGACGCACAAGATAAAATTGAAACTAATCTGGTACGGGGGTGTGAAAGTTTAGCCTGGTTAATGATTAATCAAGAGGGGAATTTTTATACCTTTAAAATGGACAGTGAGACGCGTGTTGTCAAAGGGTTAATGATGATCCTATTGATTATCTATCAAGGTAAAAACGCAGATCAGATCCGCGCTTTTGATATTCATCACTATTTTGAAAAACTGGGTTTACTTAAGCATTTAAGTCCATCTCGTACAAATGGATTTTTTACCATTGTACAAAAAATTCAGGAGGTATCATCCTTTGAACAAAATTAATTTTTTACCTTTTATGCTGTTTTTTTTGCTGCTAACAACAAGCCGGTTTGGATTTTCGCAACAAGCGGATGTGACGTCTGTAGATGAACAGAGGTATGTTTACAAAGTTTATTATAAAAAAATATCAATAGGAAAAATGATCAGAGAACTGCAATTAAAAGACGATCAAATTAAGGTTAATACTATTGCTGACTTGTCTTTTTTACTGATGAAATTCGGTGGTAATCAAATTTCGAATATTTATTGGGATGAAAAATCCCAGCGTTATTTAAGCAAACAATTTTCACGTAAGAGTGTCGGTTTCAGTACGGTGAGCATGTCTGCTCGATTTTCTAGTAACGGTCACAATAGCACCATAGTTAACAATGGCAAAACCACCCAATACAGTAATCCAGATGAGTATCTTGTCGATTTTAATACCATTCTTTTGCAAATCCGCGAAGGATTAAAAGCCGGCCAAACTGACTTTGAATTTTTTATGCAAACGTCGGATTCAGTGGCGCACTACTTTTTTAAAGTCACCAAAAAAGAGATGATTGACAGTAAATTTGGAAAGTTTGAGAGCTACCGGGTTGAGCAAATGAAGAAAAAAGATCGGACCTTTATTGCCTGGTTTGCGATTGCGCTTGATCATCAGATGATAAAATTTGCCTATAAAAGAAACATCTTAGATATTCGCGGTGAATTAAGTGAATACTCCAATATGAGCATCATTGATTAGCATTCAACCTTCATACTCTTAATCAACGGCTTCAGCGCACTGCGTTTTAGCCGTTTATTTTTTTGGATAAATTAAATGACCAACCAGAAACAAGTTAAAGCATTATTACACTCGAGAAATTTACACCGGGGTCAATACGACTTAAAGCAACTTTGTGAACAATCTCCGCCATTAAGTGCCTTTTTAAGGACGAACCCGAGAGGTGAACAAACACTTGATTTTAGTGAGCCACAAGCGGTATTACTGCTCAATCAGGCGCTGCTGAAACAGTTTTATCATGTTGATTTCTGGCAAATACCAGCGGGTTATTTATGCCCGCCAATTCCGGGACGGGTTGATTATATTCATTATCTTGCAGATTTATTGGGCGATACTTTTAATGGGAAAATCCCAGAAGGTAAGCAGATTAAGGTATTAGATATAGGCACCGGGGCAAATTGCATTTATCCCATTTTAGGCAGCCAAAGTTACGGATGGTCTTTTGTGGGAACGGATATTGATCCGTTATCGGTAAAAATGG
>NZ_JBLIED010000073.1:0-7034 GCF_047632955.1 Psychromonas sp.
AACACCAGCATTCCCGACAAACACACCGTGATAATAATGATTAAACGGGTTTTAATCGAATCAAACTGTATTGTTGCTAACATAGTCTAACGCCCACAATTATAATTCTCTAACATGGCATTTAATTATGACGTTTTGATGTATATTACGTTAAATCATTCTGCGACGAAATGGATAAACGGCTTGCGCGGTCAGCAAGACTTGAACTGCTATTCTGGGCTAAACCACCATGGAAATATTATCATTAGCCACTGATGAGTTGGTCTGAAATCTAGAATGTGTCATATCTGGAGAATTAACAAAATTAACCAAACCTGCACAACAACAAAACCTGCGGGGTCAGGTTCTTTGAAAAGTAAAAGTTACTTAGATTTTATGAGTTAAACGCTTTAGATCTCCGATCACCACCTTGTGGTAATGGCATGGCTCTTCTAGGTAAGGTATTAGACACCTGTTCAATAAACGACTCATCACCTAACGCCCATGCCTTATTTGTTGCATCGCGAATAGCCTGAATTGTCTTGTCGGATAGATGTGAGAGAAAAAGGCTTTGGTAAGCAGACTTTCTTTCCGCTTTAGTATTTCCTAACGCCAAATACAAAGGGTGCGGTGTCAGCAGTGTAATATTTCTATCGCCCACATTACCCTGATAACTTGACCATGATTACGCAGCCGGATGTTCGACCATCCTCGCTTTAACGGGATTCAATTCAATGTAACGATAAAGTGTTAATAGGTGACTTTCAGTATCTATTAACGTCGATTTAAAACGACCCTCCCACAATGTTCCCGTTCGCTGATATGTTTGATTCACGTACCTTACGTAATATCTTCCTAAGTTTTACATAACTTGACTGAGCCCATCGTTCGAAGGCGCTGTCATTAATAAATGAACATGGTTAGTCATTAGAACAAATGCATGAATAAAAACATTATGTTTAGTAGCGGGTTCCTTGAGTTTATCTAAATAAACTCAAGGAACCCGCTACTAAACAAAGAAACACGCTTGGCGATTATTGCTTCGTTGAATTATGTGCTGAGGACAGCCAGCGATGGATAGTCGAGGTAGGCGAGCCATTTTTGTATTCCTTTACATTCTTTGGGTATACAAATTCTAATTCATAATGCCGTTTATTCAATTCCGACTACTTTCAACGAACCTGACCCCGCGGTCCTCTCATCGAAATAGCGCATGAATATAGCGAAAAACGCGTTCTACTGTCTGTTTTGCTGATACATAAGTTCAGCGGTGAACCCTTCGGTAAAGAAGGTAAAATTCATCGCTGGGCGGGTATAGGCAAACTAAATTATATTGATTTTCCTGATGCTAACGTTGCTGTCGTTGAAGCTATTCTGGATACTCTTTAGCAATAAGCTCTTTTTTAATATTAAAAAAGAGACTGTATAACACAGGCACAACACCGAGTGTTAACAACGTGCCAATCGCCAAACCAAACGCCAATGCACTTGCCATCCCGAAAAACAAGGCGTCCTTACTAATAATCAATGGTAATAAGCCAAGTATTGTAGTGACTGTAGACATCACTATAGGGCGCAATCTGCGAAGGCAGGCTTGAACTATTGCTTCATACTGATCCACATTTTCCTTACGCTCTATATCGATTCTATCGATCAATACAATGGCGTTATTGACAATAATCCCAGCTAACGCATATAGACCTAAAATAACCATAAATCCAAAGTTTGCCTGCACGGCGAGTAGGCCAATGACAGCACCTATTAAAATAAGTGGGACGGTCAGAATAACAATACTGGCACGCCGCAACGAATTAAACTGAGCTATTAGTACCAGCATTACAACTGCTAAACACAGTGGTAAATTGGCGTTAAGAGATGCTTGAGATTCCTTTGAATCTTTGACAACTCCGTCAAATTCAATACGATGAGCAGGCGGCAGTTTCGCTCTGAGTTTATCAAGCTCTGGCTCTAAGATGGGCACCATATCTTCAGCCGTCATGTTTAAATTTTTAGCTTCAATCGTAACCGTTCTGAATAAGTTTTCGCGGGCAATTCTTGCGTACTGGGGGCTAAGATTAACATCAGCAACTTGCTCTAATGGTACATTCACATTTCTTGCTGTAGAAAAAACATTAATACCGTATATGCGGCTAATATCATACCTATCCTGGGGGTGGCCTCGAATAATGATGGGTATTAAATCATCGCCGTCTCGAAACTCAGACACGACAGTGCCCGAGAAAAAGGTTTCTAAGGAGTTAGCCACATCTGCTGAGGTAACGCCTGCGCGTTTTGCTCTGGCCTGATCGACTTGCACATTAACCTGAGTTATTTTATTTTCCCAGTCATTTTTAATGTCAACCGTACCTTCCAAATTGCGGAAAATTGCTTCAACTTCTGAGGCCACATTGTAAATATAATCTTTGTCAGGCCCTATCACCTGCACATCAATTTTATTCGAATCAGAAGGACCTAAAAACATTTTAGTGACACGCGCATTAATCATTGGGAAACCACTAGCAAAATCTTCACGAAGCTTTCTCATGGTTTCATATTGGAATTGTCGGTCTGTTAAGTTAAGCATCACAAAAGCTTTACTAGATTCAGGTGTGATTGGCGTGAGTGATAATACAAATCTCGGACCACCAAAACCGCCATATGCTGCGTAGTTATTGACATGGGGGTAGCGCTCTTTATTGTCCAGAAGGTCAAATACCATCTCCAATACGTCTTCTGTCTCATGCATTGAAGATCCTGCAGGTAAATCAATATAGGCTAATACTTGAGCGCGATCTGAATCCGGAAAGAATTTCACTGGAACCGTCGTCATCACAAGTCCTGCACCTATAAAAAGCAGGATGGTCCCTGCCATGGTAAACGCTCTATATCTCAAAACAAAGTGCAAAATCGCTTTATACACAGGGTTTATAAGATTGAATAAATTGGCGACTTTGGCTTGAATACCCGTCTTCCTTACCTTTACATCTGTAATAAACCAGTAGCATAAATAAGGTGTCACCATGAGGGATAATAACCATGAAGTGAAAAGTGAATAAATGATCACGATTGACACTGAACGAGTGTATTCACCAGAGTCACTCTCAGCTAACATTAATGGCAAGAACACCAGCATAGTTGTAACAGAGGAGGTCAGTAAAGGGATTGCTAATGAACGTCCTATTTCAGACACAATTTGACGACGTTTCTCACCATTTTCTAATCGCTTTTTGAAGTCTTCAGCAACTACAATACCATTATCGACCAGTAAGCCAAGCGAGATTATAAGGGTTGCTAAACTCATGCGTTCAAGTGCCATACCACTAAAATTGAGTACAGCGAGCACAATTAAGACAACCGCAGGCACTATTGCACCAACAATCAGCCCAATGCGAAAACCAAGGAATAAGATAACAACGCCAAGTACAATAGATAATGTTTGGACCACGTTTATAGACACACCGTCAACAGCAGCATTGACTTGGTCTGCTTGTCGAGTAATCACTTTAAGGCTAATGCCGGCAGGCATTTGTTGTTCTAAGGTACGCAACATTTCTTCTAAGCGAGGCGTATATTCAGTCACACTGAAGCGATCGTTTTTAGATATAGCCAATACAATTGCGCGCTCACCATTGAAATAGGCAGTTTGAGATGCAGGTGATTGAACACTTCGGTATACCGTTGCGATATCCTCTAAGCGTATTGAGTTATTCGTATTGGGCAGGGTAAAAATAACCTCTTTGATTGATTCAATGCTCGTGAAGTCGCCGCTAGGAACAATATTAAAGCTCTTGCCGTTTAAATTAATTGTACCCCCAGACCGGATCACGTTTTGTTGCTGCAATATCTCAATTAACTGTGATGGAGACACACCGAGTTGCGCGGTTTTAACGTCAGAAACCTCAATTACAATATTTTCTTGTTGTGCCCCTAAAATACTAACTGATTGTGTGCCTTCAACCGTGTACATCATATCCCGAGCATGTTGCGCCATGTCGTACATATCGCCCATTAAAATGCCTTCATCGGCTTGCAGAGCAACCGTCAATATCGCAACATCACCAAAGTTATCATTGATAAAATGGGGGGGGGTTCCTTCAGGGAATTGGCTTTTTACTTTCTCTAATTCATTTCGGACTTTATCCCAAATTTGGTCAAGGTCGAAATAGCGATCGTATAAGTCAACATAAACAACAGATGTGCCGTGCATGGAAATTGAACGAATTTCTTCAACCTCATCGACATTGCGCACCCCTTCTTCAACTGTTTTAGTGATCAGGAGTTCTATTTTTTCAGCCGGCATACCGGGAAAATGAGTGGTGATAACCGCTTCGCGAACTTTAATTGAAGGGTCTTCTTGCGCGGGCAATGAAAAGTAACTAAAACCACCAAACAACATTAATGACAATACCGCGCTCATCACTAAACGGTTATAGGTTAAACCAATATCAGATAAATTCATTTTCATTACTTCTATTGGTTATATATTTGGGTTGAGGTTTCAACTGCCGAAATAGCTTGTTCGGGTCGTAAAAAGTCGAGGCCAGTTTTCACTATTCGCAACTCAGTAAGAAGGCCTATATCGGGTTGCTGCTTGAATTTAATAATCGCGGTTTGGGGTTTCAATTCAACAATTTCAATATAGTATTTCTTTGCTATCGCATTTAGCTCGTTGTTCAGGCTTTTGGCGTAGACAGGTGTGTCCTTGTTAGTTAATTTTGTTGGTTGGATTGCGACAAAGTATAGATAAGGGCCGGACTTGTCGGTGGTGAATGCGCTGAAAGGGACTTCATAATATTCGTCAGTTGAGAACAAACTGCTGACCGACAAGATAATTTCAGCCGACATACCTGGATAAAAACCAGTGTGGTTGTCATTTAATGTAATGGTAATCGGAAACGCATTTGCAATAGACGCTTGCGCGCCAATTTCGGTGAGCGTTGCAGGGTAAGTTGTCGATGCACTAAGGGATGGCACAATCACACCTACTTGGTCAAGAAGTGAAACCTTACTGATCCAGCCTTCAGGTATTGCTGCGTTGACCTCCAAGTTTGCATTGCCTTGAATGCTAATTACCGGAGCGCCAAGACTCACTTGCTGCGAAGGTTCTACAAAACGGGCTGATACGCGTCCTGAGTAAGGTGCCACGAGGATTGTGTCTGACAAGTTCTCAGTTGCTATGGCTAACGAACTTTCCGCCACCTTGGTGCGCTGCTTGGCAATATCAAAGTTAGCGAGAGCATTGTCGAATGTGGCTTGTGATACTAGGCCTTGTCGCCTGAGTGCTTTGTTTCTTTCAAATGTTTGCTTGGCATCAACTAATGCTGCGGTGGCTTCACCTAAAGCACTCTTGTTTTGCTGAACTGCCAGCATATACACTGCTTTATCTAATTCAGCGAGCACGTCACCTTTGTTGAAAGATTGGCCCAGATCGACATACATTGTAGAAATAACACCGGTTACTTCAAATGAAATCGATGCAGCGTCTGCAGCTTGAAGAGTACCAGTTAGGTGTCTTTTTACGACATCGGATGCGGGTAATAGCTTAGTCGTCCAGACTTTTTTAGGAAGCTCACTTTTAGTCGTGCTGCTTTGCTGCATATTCTTTTCAGATCCTGAACAAGCACTCAATATAAAAATTGTAGGGACTACTAGTGTGGCGATTTGTGTAAAACGCATTATCTTTCCTTTAACTAAAGCGGCTGTTTTATCTTTTAATATCAATTAGCTGCTAATCATATATCGGGTTTATTACGTACTCTATGTCATCGTTGAGTCTGTTCTAAACCTAGCATGTACAAGCAATTTAAGTAAATTGTTGATATTGATTATAAGTACTGTACAGTACAGTACCATAAGGTTTTGCATTTGTCAGTATACAAAATTAACATGACAGAAATTTAATAATCCGCAACTGAAGAGCTTACGCGGCAATAATAAATGTAGGAACGTGTACTTGAAAATCTGTAATATAATGAAGAGAGTTTTAAATATGAGCCATAAATATGAGTCGTAAAGACGCTGAATGCCGAATTTTAGCGGCTGCGAGAAGCCTATTCTTTGAATTTGGGGTGCCAGCGGTAACCACTGATATGTTAGCTAAAGCAGCAAAAACCTCAAAAATGACCTTATATAAGTATTTTGAGAATAAAGAAGTGTTGTTAGAAGCGGTCGTAACACAAGAGGTTGCTAGGATTTACGAGCCCTCAAAAGTGGAAGTACACAACCAAGTAGAGTTTCAAAACATGCTGCAATCATTTTGCGTGAACGTCGTTAATATTATTTTTGACCCGCAAATTGTGCGCTTTGATCAGTTGATGATTAGCCAGGCATTGTCGAATAAAGAAATGTCGCAAGAGCATTACAAGCGATGTTATTTACCCGCCATACAAGAACTCGTTCGCCTGATAAAGAATGGGCAAAAGCAACAGTATTTGAAAACGGCACAACCACCTGAGGATATTGCTGATATGGTTTTATCCTCTATTTCCGGGTTAACTTATACTAAAGCACTGTTTGGTTTTCCAATTACCAAAGACAATATTGAATCGAAGGTAGTCAATGTATTGAATATTCTATTTAGTGCTAATGACACACCACTACCCAAAATCACAGAATAGTTCCTCAAGCTCAAATAAGCGTTTTTCTTGATAGTGCGAAGGCAATATTGAGGTGATAAGAGGCTGATTCACCAATAAAGTGAGGATAGACCTCGTCCTCGCCTTCCCAGCCTAGCGTCCTCCCTGCAAAAGTTAAAAAGGTAGGTTCGCCAATATTTAAGACCGTGAAATCATTGTTTTGCAGACTGAAACGCTTATCGTCGCTTATCGTGACGTCGCTTATCGTGACACCCATTGTAACTGCGCGCTGGGCCTCTTTTTCGCAAGAGAAAGGTTGGTTAGCCGCTTTTTCAGCCGCCAGCAAAGATTTATTAATCCGCTTATCAAGAAAAAATAGGGGTCAAGTTACTTGATTAATAAGACTCTGGGTACACCTAATTTCTTCATACTAATTCATACTGGCCAAAACGGAGCGTCTTGGTTTGTATTTTTGATTAC
>NZ_JBLIED010000074.1:0-6917 GCF_047632955.1 Psychromonas sp.
GGGCCGGCACGCAATAGTGACAATTGTTTTCAACATTAATACTCTGCCAGATAACTGTTTTCTCGTCTGCGGAAAAAGAGGTATTTAAAAACTGTTCATGGAGAACTTGATAGGATTTTAATGCTGTAGGGGCCTCAGCCATGACGCCATGCAGGTTAGGGATCATGCCATACCCGTTAATTGAATCTTCCAGTAAAGGTTTGCTGTTCTCTGGTGCAGATGCTGTATCGTGAATGGTAAATTTTGCCATTTTCTATCTCCTGATTTTACTTTTATTTTTGAGCAACTGCTCAATAAAGGCCACTATACCCAACATGAACGATCGCTCAAAATAACTTGTGGGATTAATATATAACCGAGATAAATTGTGTGTCTGGTCCGACTGATTTAGAATTGAATATTCAAACACTGAGGCGCTAATGGCAAATATTTCCAAATTCGACCGTGAGAATGTCCTTGAGAAAGCTAAAAATTTATTTTGGCAGAAAGGTTTTTTGGGGACTTCCACCCGGGAATTGCAAGCCGTTATCAACTTGCGGCCTGGCAGTATCTATGCCGCCTTTGGCAGCAAGTCAGCCCTATTCCAAGAGGTGTTGCGCCATTATGCGAAGATCAGCTCCGAAGAATTACACCAGCATACCCAAGGCAACCCATCTGTGTTGGCGGGCCTTAAGCAGTACCTGCACAACATCCTCAGTAATGAGCATAATACGCTACCGAACGAGCTGTGTTTACTGGTGAAAACCTTGTCAGAGCTGGACGACAGCTATGTTGATATTTTGCTGGTCGCACGAGAATTGCTCAAGCAGATTGAAGACACTTTTGCCAAATTGCTTCACCAGGCTAAGGTGCAGCATGAATTACCCGCAGACACAGATGAGAACCGATTGGCCAAGCATCTACAAATTCAGATCATAGGACTACGCTTCTACTTAAAAGCCACGGGAGATAGTAAAACCGTTAGTCAACAGCTGAACACTTTGTTCGAGCAGCTCCCTCATCAAGCTTTTCTGTCCCGCCATGTCAGTAATTAAGTTTACTTCTACATTAGAGCGAATGCCGCTCATTGCCATTTTACGGGGCACAGCAAGTAACCAAGCAATAACCAAGACACCTAAAGTAATAAAGTACCCGATTACAGGCTAATCAATAAGCACAAAGTGATGGGGTCATTCCACTATTTGGTTTTAAGAAATATGAAATTCAGTTCTATTGGGGATTGGACGTGTTGAATGCAGCGAAATAAAACGCTGGCTCAAATTTCAGGCAGCGTCATTGAGCAAGGATTGTACAGGTAGCTTTGAAGGTATGCGATGCTGCACTTTTCAGGCTGTTTGAAGTAATACTCTGGCCTTTGCCATTCCTCGTATACGTTGGTGGTCTGTGTGCTGTTTGAATTGTTGTAACATGTGCTCACTGCCTGCAGCGGTAGTGAAATGCTGCTCGAACTCTGTGGTCAAGGTCAACCACTGCTCTGAATTGAGACCAATACGGGCAAGAATAGGGGGGTGATGTTCAATATTAGCTGCTTTATCCTCTCGGATACAGCAGCTTGTGCAATCCACTCATTCACAATAATCAATCAAGCTGTAAACAATGCCTTTAGGCATGTCTTGTCTATGATTGCCCACAAAACGCATGAATTTTCTAGGTTGCTCGCCCTTAATTAAAGAGTGATTGCGTTGCTGAATACTGCTGTGTTTTGATGTTTCCGGCATGGTTTCCATCTTAGCGCGAATAGGGTTTAAACCGACATAGGCCATACATGCTAGTACTGCACTTTCATCTAAAAGAGCTTGAGATTTGAATCGTCCTTCCCACTAATTTATAGGGAATAAATTAGAACAGCATTAGCTGGCCCGCAGGGTAAGCGCCATGAATGGCAGCAAATAAAACCTCCCCGTGCAACCATCTTCTTTGTTGACTTCTCTGGCTATGTATTCATTAAGGTTACGTATTAACCAACTGATATCGAACAAACGCTGGCGGTAAATCGTAACGGTTTCTTCCAGGTTAATCATTTCTCCCTTACTGAGTGTGTCTCCACTTTGGTATTTTTGACTCAAGAGTGTGCCTTGATATAGCAGATGCCAGCGCCTAATCACCTCTTCTTTTGACCCATGATCTGGCAAGTCTTTGTCCACACAAACCACGACATGAGTATGGTTACTCATCACTGCATAAGCACAAATACGGTAGCCGCGATATCAATGGCAAATACCGGAGATAAAAATAACAAACGCTCCTTTACCTAACCTCGGCGGTGTTCGTAACTCTGGCCTGTAAATTCATCCTTGACGCGGTCACCGCACCGCACAAAAAAGAAGGCCGTACACAGCGAGAAACACAATGGTAGTAGGGAGTATCAATTAAACTAATTTGAGTTCTATGTGACTGAGGCATGACAGCCATCCTTGGTTGTTTGAGTACTTTAAAGTTTAGGGCATAACCGTTTCTGGCTATTTCAAAATGGGTTTTTTACTAAGTAATTGATTTATAATGAGTTTAATTCATCTTGATGAAATTTATAGCTTTTATACTAGACTTACACACTTAAGTTCTTCAACCCACTCCTAGTTTACAATGTGTCGATGTAACTATGACATAGTATTTGTAGCGTAGTGTCAGTGGTTTATTCTATTTACATTATCGGCTAGCCATTTGAATTCATTTATAGCTAACAATCAAAAGTATAAAGTCGCGGGTGTAAATAGATAGGCAATACGGAACCTGCTTATGCAGGAACAATCAGTTACCACAAGGATTCATGCTCATGAAAACAACTACTTTTTTACGATACTTACTGCTACTTTGCTTGCTGAATTTTACTGTATCTAGCTTTGCTGCAGGTAAAAGCTGTCAAAATCGTGTTAATAACACCTCAAAAAAACTGCTGGAATGCGTCACGCTTGATGGCGTTCGTGCTCATCAAGCTGAGTTACAAATTATAGCGGATATTAACAATGGCTTTCGACTCTCAGGTACTGAAGGTTTTAACCAATCTGTAGACTATTTCGCTAATGAGCTTATAGGTGCTGGATATGACGTTGTTGTTCAGCCATTTGAACATATTACCTTTGCTCTTTTAAATCGGCCGGTTTTTCAACAACTCACTCCAATTCCATTGGAATATAGTTATCCTAATGAATTTCAGGTTATGAGCTATTCAGCTAGCGGAGATGTGACTAATACTGTGACTCCGGTTGATTTATTATTAGGTCTTGGAAATAGCTCAGACAGTGGTTGTGAAACTGACGATTTTGTTGGTTTTCCGGCCGGTGATATCGCGCTAATCCAACGAGGAGTCTGTTCATTCCGCGTTAAAGCTGAAAACGCCGCGGCTGCAGGAGCGAGTGCGGTCATCATTTTTAATCAAGGCAATACTGAAGCGCGCAAGGGACCGATTAATGGCACGCTTAGCCAAGATTATCAAGGCAATATCCCAGTTGTAAGCAGTTCCTACGATGTTGGTGTAGCTATCGCGGGAACCATTGGCACTTTGGCCAATATTAACTTAGAAGTGCTGGTAGGTAATATCACCTCATATAATGTTTTAGCAGAATCTAAAGGAGGCGATGAAACTAACGTTGTAATGGCAGGCGCTCACTTAGACTCAGTTAATTCTGGCCCAGGGATCAACGATAATGGTTCGGGAAGTGCAGCATTACTTGAAACCGCGTTGCAAATGGCGAAAGTTAAACCCCGTAATAAAGTTCGATTTGCTTGGTGGGGATCTGAAGAATCTGGGTTGTTGGGATCACAGTTTTATGTTGATCAGTTATCTGCACAACAAGCTGCTTCAATTAGTTTATATCTAAATTTTGATATGATTGGCTCGCCGAATTATGGTGTTTTTATCTATGACGGAGATGATTCTGATGCAGTGGGCTTCCCAGCAGGACCAGATGGTTCCGCTGCGATTGAAAAACTATATGAGCAATTTTATTCTCAACGGGGAATCGCGTTTCAGGGCACTGACTTTTCAGGTCGCTCAGACTACGGTCCATTTATTAACGCTGGTATCCCTGCTGGGGGCCTTTTTAGTGGTGCTGAGGGCATTAAAAGCGCAGAACAAGTGAATTTATGGGGAGGAACTCAGGGCGATGCATTTGACCCTTGTTACCATGTAGCCTGCGACACTTTTGATAATGTTAGTTTGGTGGCACTTCATTTCAATGCTGACGCAGTAGCATATTCAGTGTTGCACTTTGCCATGAACACCGAATTGGTGAATGGTAAAAAAGGCAAAGGGAACTTTAAATCGAAAAAAATGATGATGGAATATCAAGGCTCACAAGTTCAATTTTAGAGATCTATGCTCAAAAGTAGCTAATCCACATCAAGAGTGGCGGTCATACATTTGGCCGCCTTATTTACAATTTAAAGAGGGCGTAGTCAATTTTTAGACATAAAGGGTTACAAACTGCTTATAAACTTTCACCTGCTTCCTCGGTCTTACACCTACAACTCTTCCGGATAATTAAACTATGAATATCAAACTTTCATTTAACAAATTAGTAAAAGAAAACGGGGCTATTTTGCTTTTTACTTTGGTGTTATTTGCCTCACGTAGCAGCTTTGCTGATTGGTATGTGGTGCCTACTGGATCTATGTTGCCGACTATTGTGGAAGGTGACCGGATTTTTGTAGATAAAATGGCTTACCGCTTAGAAGTGCCTTTTACTGATATTGAGATTATGCAAATCGGTCAGCCCAAACGAGGTGACATAGTGGTGTTTAATTCTGAAAAAGCGGGTAATAGATTGGTTAAACGTTTGATTGGAGAGCCTGGCGACAGGGTCGCTATGCTGAATAACAAACTGATTATCAATGGTGAACTCATCCTCTACGAAGACAACGCTAACGCACTTCATAAAACGGAGTATTTAGGTAACGTTGCTCATTTTGTGCGATTTGTACCTGTGGCTGAAGCGAGAGATAACTTCCCACAAATCCTTGTACCAGAAGGGCATTACTTAGTGTTGGGTGATAACAGAAATAATAGTGCGGATTCTAGATACTATGGATTTGTGCCAGCCATAGAAATTCAGGGCAAGGCGAATAAAGTGTTGGTATCTCTAGATCCTGAAAACTATTATTTACCTCGTAAAGAACGATTCAATAAACCGTTGATTTAGTTTTGAAATATTAATATGACTTGCTATTGATATGGTTATTTAGAGGTTATATAAAATGAAGTTGGGGGGATTGAGATCTGTTCCCCCGAGTCTGTAAAGCTGTAAAAATCTCATTATCCTCATCTTATCACCATCTTATCCTCATCTTCAAAATTTCAAAATACCCGAAATGTCGTTCTTCATACTTTTTCTAGACTCTGCTTTTTATCTCAGATTTAATCAACAGCGAGAAACTTAAAATAGCTATGGGTAATGTTTACCTATAGCGGATGTAAATGTAGCCAATCAGTTCATTCCCATATACTGACTGCTATCACGACTCAATATGTCGAATAATCCACCCTAAACATAACCCAAAAAGGAATATTAATGAGAATATTTGGAATTATCCTGCTTAGCATAACTTTATTCATCAGTTTCAATGGCAACAGTGCTCATCATGGCGACGCAAATTCGCATCAAAAAGCAGTCTTGGTGACAGGCTCCAGTTCGGGCCTTGGATTAAGAATGACTCAAGAATTAAGTAAAAATGGCTTCTTTGTTTACGCTGGCGTTCTACATAAAGACGAAATGAAAACAATGAATGCGATGGAGAATGTTACCGCTGTGCAATTTGATGTACGTGATCAAATAGAGATTGACGCTGCAGTAAACTTTGTCAAAGAACAAGGCCGAGGTCTGTATGGTCTGATCAACAATGCGGGCGTGGCTGTTTTTGGACCTATGTTGGAGTTACCAGTAGAACAACTGCAATATCAGATAGATGTCAACGTGTTGGGGCCTTTTCGTGTCACTCAAGCATTTGCTCCGATGATCATCGAGAGTAAAGGTCGTATTGCTACCACCGGCTCTATTGCGGGTATTCTCTCAAGCTCAATGTTTGGCGCTTACAGTATGAGTAAGCATGCTATTGAAGCTTATACGGATGCTTTGTCTTCAGAAATGACTCGTTTTGGGGTGAGTGTGCATGTGATTGAGCCAGGTAACTATGCATCCAATATTGGTAATGCCGCGAAAAAATTGATGAGCGATACTCATTATTGGACGGATGACAGCCAATATAAAGAAGATCGTGAAGGTATGATCGCAGGGCTAACCCAGGTTGAGAAAGGTCCAGATCCAATCGACGTTGCGATGGCCGCGCTGGATATTATGCAAAGTGACCAGCCCAAAATGCGATATATGGTGACTGCAACAGTCGGGCAAGCTGATGCCACCGTTCGCCGCCAAATTAGCAAGATGTTAGAGCTTAATGATGGGCAAGTTCACCAATTTGATCGTGCAAGGTTAATTGAAATGCTTGATGAAGAAATCGCTAAAGGTTCAAAAAACAACCCTGCTGCAAAATAACCAGAATACTTAGCTCAACGAAATATTCCTCGCTGCGCGCAGATTAATATCAGTGTGTTGCGCAGAAGGAATAGATGTTTAGATGTATGACTGTTATTTAATCTGAGATCGGGATAAGCCACACCGTCCAGTAACATTATTATCGCGCCTATCTTCGTTGAACTTGCTCACAATAGCGCGCTATTCCTTCAAAAGCTTTCCTCGATAAACGCAATAATAGCAGCAATGAATGCGTTCAATGTCTTTGCAAACCAACTGGCAGCATCTAACATATTGTTTATATTGTAATGACTTCTAGGGACGCGGCACGTCTTAACCCGTATATGGACTCCACCTGTTTAGCAACAATAAAATCTAATAATTAAGATGCGCACGTATATACGGTTTCTTATTGAAGGAGCTACCTTCTAACCTCTGATGTATTCGCAC
>NZ_JBLIED010000075.1:0-6844 GCF_047632955.1 Psychromonas sp.
ATCAAAAGCAGCATTGGCGGCGATAGTTTTGCGCACGTCCAACTGACCCCGTTTACGGGTTAAACGTTTACGACTATGTTGCGAAGCTAATTTCCGTGCGGCTCGCTGTACCAAACGTTGCATTAATATATAATCGAGACGATCAAGCTGGCTTAACTTTGCCTGCTGTAGATATTCCTCACGGTACTTCAGGCCTTTATGTTGAGCAAAAATCCCATACTGCTGCTCTACATAATCTTTCACTTGATCAAGCAGACGTGCCCGAGCCTTCACTAATTCACGCTGCTTTCTTTTATGTTCAGGACTGCTTTTATGTTCAGGACTGCTTTTGTGTTCAAGACTGCTTTTGTGTTCAAGACTGCTTTTGTGTTCAAGACTGTTCGCTTGCGAACGGATTTCAGCGCTTAAAGCTTCATCTCCGAGGCGTTGCATTATTTTATAAGCGAAGTGATTTTTTTGAGTAAACAAAACAATGGAAGACAGTTTCTCGTCTATAGCAGCCTGCGTGATTGCCAAACTCATATCTTTATTTTCACCTAGAGCCTGCCCCAATAATGAACGTGGGCTAGTTTGCATCCCTTTTCCATCTGACATATCAGCTTGGCTAGAGCTCGGGTTACTCTTTGCATCTAGCGCACTCTCAGATGACTCGCTCTCGCTTTTATCCGCCTCTTTATTTGACTCCTTATTCAACTCTTTATTCGACGCTTTGGCTTTTTCAACACCCGCAAAATATAGGTCGAACAACTCCTCATACATCACTTGATCAGCCTGTCGCTTAACCAAGGTCAAAGCTAAGACAGTTTTGGATGTCTCGCGACTCTCAAGTCCTAACAACTTAATAGCTTTTAGCGCATCCAAGGATTCGGCTGGCGACACCTGAAGACCCGCTTCACGCAGTGCACCTATAAAGTCGGCAACAAAACGCACCTAGCGTAAACCCTTCAACAAGGCTTTAATTTCTGGTTCGACCAACTCAATATCATCCTGAAATTTCAGTAATAAATTCAAGGTTTCTTTAACCCAATGTGAGTCAAGGTCCTCAACATTGAGTAAAAGCAGCGCCCTTGCCCAATCGATAGTTTCACTGACAGCAGGTGATTTTTTCAAAGGCATGTCTCTAAGTTTGCCAATCAGTGCCACTATTTGCTCTCTTAGCTGCGAATCAAGACCTTCAACCTGGGTCGCTAAGATACGACTTTCTAAAGCGGCATCAGGAAAAGGAATATATAAATGCAAACAACGGCGCTTTAGAGCATCTCCGAGCTCCCGAGTATTGTTACTGGTTAACATCACTATGGGAGTCGAAACGGCCTTTACCGTGCCTATTTCTGGGATAGACACCTGATAATCAGATAACAGCTCTAGTAAAAAGGCCTCAAACTCTTGATCGGCCTTGTCAATTTCATCTATCAGTAAAACCGCACCATCTGCACTCTGCAGTGCTTGCAGTAATGGTCTGGGCTCCAAAAACTCTTGAGAATAAAAGATGTCTCCAAAATCATGCAAGCGGGCGATAGATTCATCCAAACCCCGCGCGCCTCGAAGTACATCACCCAGTTGTTCTTTGAGCACCTGGGTGTAAAGCAGCTGTTTACCATATTTCCATTCATACAGTGCCTTTGATTCGTCAAGACCTTCATAACACTGCATGCGGATCAGTGGTGCATTAAGATAGGTAGCGGTTACTTTAGCTAATTCGGTTTTTCCTACGCCGGGAGGACCTTCAATTAGAATCGGTTTTTGCAAATGACAAGCTAAATATATTGCGGTGGCGACTGAATGACTGCATATGTAACCTAAGTCTTCGTAACGGCTTTGAATAATTTCTGGGGAGGCAATTTTTTCTTGGTGTTTTATAATCACGGATATCTGCAGCTCTAGGATAAACATCCAATATTATTCGCCTAAAGTGCGACAAATACCAATCACTATAAACACAGTAAAACTATTGACCAAAAGCTTGTAGTTATCAATTTGACTTGCCTTTTGGGGGTCGTAAGGGTTTGGCTTCCAAAACCCATATAGATGATCACATAGGGTCAAATATTCGGGTACTTGCCATCTATCTGTTAATAAAAAGACAACAAATACTGTGGTGGTGATCCCACAGGCTATAATAGTATCAGCTGCGTTGTCACCCTGATGAATAAACATTATCAATACTTTTAACTATCAACCTTGCATCGCTCCGCATTAATTTTACCTCATAGTTTTTTTACATAGCTTACCCATGCAAATACACATCAAAGGCTGCTTTGAGCTTTGAGTTCAACTGGCTATTCATCTTTATTATCAATATTTAGAGTGTTTAGGTTATGTGCCATGTAGCCAATAGCTCACATGTGATTTAAAGCGTTTTTGTACTTCGACTTCACTTTCATAACAGACGGCCACAAGGACAGATATTGCTTATATAAACTGTCACTACGTCAGTCTACATTTCTCAATCCACACATATTGCGTAGTTCAGGTATAGACTTATCCTTTTTTAAAAAAGGTTGGCATTGAACATGATGCGGCTAACTCCAGCAAGCTGACTTTGTAAAACGCTTGGCATCATTATTGGCCCTACATCCTGATGTACCAACTCATTTATTGGAATTAGAAATATTAGAAACCAGCGCAGTGAGTGACATCAACTATATTATTTCGACCATTCAAGCTTGCATTGACCTTGGTGTTCACTTTGCTCTGGATGATTTTGGTACAGGGTATTCTTCCCTTACCTATCTGAGACTCTTACCAGCCAGCCTGATAAAAATAGACCATAGTTTTATACGATATATGTTAACCAACGAGGATGACTTAGCCATTGTTTTGGGCGTTGTCAGTTTAGCGAAAGCCTTTCAACTTGAGGTGATTGTTGAAGGGGTAGAAACAATTGAGCATGGTACTGTTCTATTGCAACTAGGCTGTGAATTAGCTCAAGGTTACGGTATTGCAAAACCGATGCCTGCTATTCATATTCCGCAATGGCTGTAAGTTGGAAGCCTAATATAACTTGGCGGCCATAAATCTTAGGGTTCAGAATCTAAAAAACGTGAAACATATTCGAATGTTCATTGTTATTAGCAACAGTGTGGTTTTCTTAGTCGAGAATAATATCTGCTTTTTGAAAAGCAGATATTATTGTAACAACCGTTAATGTTAACAAACCTGAATATCAACAATTTAAAGAGTGATCAAGATCTACAGTTTGAGTCAGTAGACCCTATGACTAACTAATTGGGTCAGGTATTCATGCACTTGCTCTCTGTCTGACAATACAAATAACAACACCACATCGCCAGGTTGTGCAAAATTCATGGCTATTTTTGCGCCTGCTAACGGATCAACAGCATTTTGTATTTTGTCTGAGGGGATCAATTGCTTGCGAAGATATTCATCAACAATTTTCGGAACTTCACCTATCTCGCGACCCCGCAGATAGTGCTCTAATTCAGTGACAATATATAAACTCGCATCTAACTCGGTGACTGCGTAAGTGAGATTACGAATTTCGTCATCACTTCTGTCCCCAGCATGACTGAACATGACTATTTTACGTTTAGCAGGCAATTGGTTAATGGTTTTTACCACAGCTCGCATACTGTGTTCATTGTGGGCAAAATCCACTAACACCTTGATGCCGTTAACATTATAGATATTACCTCTTCCGGGGTTATCTTCTGCGTTACTGCCGAAATCCTTTAAACCAGCTCTAATGGCCTCTGTGGGTAAATTAAGAGCTTTAGATAATCCCACTACACCTAAAGCATTTTGCACATTGTGCTGAGCAGCGCCATTAAGCGTCATAGGGACTTGTTCTAATGATGCGATGTTTTCTTCTACGTTACCCGTGGCATACACAATATGGTTATTACGCATAAATACTGCTGCGCCACCTGTTTTCAAATGGTTTTGAATCAAAGCATTGGATTCGTCTGTGCTGTACCAACAAATTTTATTATCGAGCTTTAATCCTCGCTCAATAACAAGATCATTATCGGCGTTCAATACTAACGTACCTTTCGCATCTAGACCCTTAGCGACCACAAACTTTGTTTCTGCTAACTCTGCAACTGTATTGATACCGTATTGACCCAAATGATCACTGGCAACATTGGTAATAAGTGCCGCAGCAACTGAATCAATGGGTAGACCTCTTCTTAATATTCCCCCCCGCGCCACCTCTAAAAATGCCAGCTCAGTGCGTGGGTCTCTGAGTAACATTCTGGCACCACCGGGACCTGAATAGTCCCCAGTATCAATAATGTTATCTCCCACTCGAATAAAATCAGTAGAAGTGACCCCAGCCACAAAACCAGCGGCTTTAGCGATGTGCGACGCCAAACGAACACTGGTTGACTTGCCATTTGTGCCAGTGATGAAAGCGCTTGGTATGTCTTTATAGTGTTGCCACTGAATCTCTTTTAACTCAGGCAATTCACGCACCGGCCAAGTGTGTGATGATTTACCCATACCTAGGCTGACATCGTCGTCATCGATTATGCAACTCACTCCATGTTTATGCGCTGCTTGCATAAACGCAATAAGCGCAGGGTTGAGTTCTTCAGCAAGCTCAACATTTAATTCACTTAGGCGTTGTTGCCAATTGGGTTCGGTTTCGTTTTTTAGTTCCGTCACACCACAATACCAAGCCAACTCAGCAATATCGCAAGCACAATAAAGGGCATCCATAGGGGCGCTAAGGGCTAAGTTTGCCCCTTCACTATGCAGCCGATAATTAGTTTGCTGTTGCCAACTAAACTCTGTTAGCAACTTTTCAACCCACTTCTGCCAAACATTCACCACTTTGTGCTTATCGATGCCTTCAATAAACACATCAAGAATGGCACCGGGGTGATCCCATATCAGGTTAGGACCCGTTAAGCGCCTTGATTCTTCTAGTTCTAATCGCATTATTCGAATCTTCCTCAATCAGAATCTTCGTCATGTTCAACCACTAAACGCACACCGCGCTCATCATGTACCAGAGATTCACCTGCGTTTAATTCAAACTTATGCTCTACGTGTTCAAATAGTTTTTCAGGGAAATCTTGAGAAGGTATTTCATCTTGATTGTCTAGGTCTGCATCGCTATTAAAATGCACTATCTGTTTCCAACATCGAGTAATGTTATCGCCCAAAATAATCAGCAAGTCACCTTTTTTACAATCTTTTAGACCTTGCTCGATAGCCTCTTCTTCAGCTGGGATAACTTGGATGTTAGCTTCATCGATACCAGCATCCAGCAGTGTTTGTTTGAGCATTTGTGGCACTTCATCATGACCACGTCCTCGTCTGTCATCGTCAGCTTTACAAATGAAAGTATCGAAACCTTTGGCAGTAATATTTGCCACGGCTAATACATCTTCATCTCGCCTGTCTCCCGGCATAGCCATCACAATACGGCGTTTCCCACTCACATCTAAGCGTGTTGCGAGGTCGGTAATCGTAGCAATTGCAGCAGGATTGTGAGCGTAATCGAGTATCACTTTGAAGGGCAGTTCATCGTAAATATTGAGTCGACCAGGCGCTTGATAGAATGACGTATTGAAAATCCGTAAACCTTGACGAATATTTTCCAGCGAAGTGTCAAAACTATAAGCAATTGCCGCGGCAAACATGGCATTTTGCACATTGTGCAACGCCTTACCTTCAACTGTGGCGGGAATTAAATGGGTCCAAAGTAAAGGTATATGAGCGCCTTTATCATAAATGGTGATCATGTCGCCGTTGATGCCTTTTTCGAGTACCGCTGCCATACCACCGCTGCGAATATGTTCACGCACTAAGCCATGACCTGAGTCCATAGTCACATAACAGATACGCTCGGCGTCACAGAAATCTGCCATCTGTAAACACAGGTGATCATCGGCATTCAGCACCACTACATCTTTCGCAACTTCAACCACAACACGTTTAATTTGTGCCAGTTGCTCTACTGTATTAATACCCCTTTGTCCCAAATGATCAGCCGTAACATTAATACAAGCGCCAACATTACAACTGTTATAGCCTAAACCACGTTTGAGAATACCACCACGCGCTGTTTCCATAATGGCAAAATCAACGCTAGGGTCACGCAATACAATTTGTGCAGCAGTGGGTCCTGTCATGTCTCCTTTAACCGTTAAATGTCCGTCAATATAAACACCGTCTGTAGAAGTCATACCCGTAGTGAATCCAGACGATTTCATGATGCTGGCTAACATACGAGAAGTTGTGGTTTTACCATTAGTCCCAGTAATAGCCGCAATAGGAATGCGCGCCTTACTGCCGACAGGAAACAACATGTCGATCACTTTTCCAGCGACATCTCTGGGTGTGCCTTCACTTGGTGCCACATGCATTCTAAAACCCGGCGCAGCATTACATTCGCAAATACCGCCACCAATTTCTTTATACGATTTACTGATGTCGTCGGATAAAAAATCCACTCCACCTACGTCAAGACCAATGGCCTTGATGGAGCGTACTGCCATATCTCTGTTATCGGGATGCACCATATCTGTGACATCAATGGCGGTGCCGCCTGTAGATAAATTCGCTGTAGAGCGTAAAAAGAAAATCTGGTCTTTGTCTAATATGGTTTGTTTATTGTAGTTAGCTTCATCCATCAGGCGTTCGGCTTGGCTATCTAGTTCCAATCGAGTTAATACTTTTTCATGGCCTATGCCGCGGCGCGGATCTAAGTTAACTATGTCGACCAGCTCTTCAATACTTCTGCTACCATCACCCACTACATGGCCGGGAACACGTTTAGCAACCGCCACTAGTTCATTATTCACTACTAACATTCGGTGATCGTAACCCGTTAAAAAGCTTTCTATTAAAATAGCTTTACCGGTGCCGTGTT
>NZ_JBLIED010000076.1:0-6719 GCF_047632955.1 Psychromonas sp.
GGAAGCCTATTTGGTCTTGCTTCGGGTGGAGTTTACCCTGCACCAAACTATTACTAGATGGCCGGTGCGCTCTTACCGCACCCTTTCACCCTTACCTGCATTTATTCACATAAACACATAGGCGGTTTCCTCTCTGCTGCACTTGTCGTTAGCTCGCGCTACCCAGGCGTTACCTGGCACCCTGCCCTGTTGAAGCCCGGACTTTCCTCCCCTCTTATTGCAAGCAATAAAAGCGGCGACGATCTGGCCAACTCCGCTGCGAATTGTACGGGATAATGAACGCCAATGACAAGGAAAATCGTTATTAACGGGTTATAAGTTTTCTAATCCCCATTTATACAGCTCATTTTTTTTCTGATCGTGAATTTGCGCCGTTAAAGCAGCTGCTTTTTTAAGCGGTAGCTGCTCTTTTAATAAAGCCAGCGTATTCAGCGCGACCTGCGGAATGGCATCATCATCTTTTTGCGCGCCTGCCACCATTAAAACAAATTCACCACGGCAGTGATTAGTATCTTCATTTAACCAAACTAACATTTCATCTGCAGTAAGCGCGTAGAAGGATTCAAAAATTTTAGTTAACTCCCGCGCAATAACCAGTTTACGGTCACCGCCAAAGATATTGATAATCTGCTCGACCGTATCTTGTACGCGGCGTGGTGACTCATAAAAAATCATGGTGCGAGTTTCTTCGATTAAGGCTTTTAATTTATCCTGTTTACTTTTCCCCTTGGCAGGTAAAAACCCTTCAAAAGAAAATCGGTCCGAGGGCATGCCCGCCGCGCTTAATGCTGTTATTGCAGCGCAGGCACCGGGAATAGGCACAATATCAATACCTGCTGCGCGGCACTCGTTAACGAGGTGATAACCAGGGTCGCTGATCAATGGCGTTCCTGCATCGGATATTAATGCGATTGATTGCCCAGCTTTAATTTTTTCTATCAGTACTTGCCCGCGTTGACGCTCGTTATGGTCATGTAAAGGAAACATCGGTTTTTTGATGTGATAATGACTTAATAACTTTCCGCTATGACGTGTATCTTCGGCCGCAATCAAATCCACTTGTTGTAACGTTTCTATTGCTCGGTAGGTAATATCACTGATATTTCCGATAGGGGTTGCAACGATATAAAGTTTGGCAGGTAATTGAGAAGAGATTTGGCTATTTTCGGACATATAATCGCCTTGATAAAGTGAATAAGATTGTTTAACTGATGCGGCAATATTACACTATAGGCATCTTGATACCTACATCGAATACTTGCTAGCTAAGAAGGGATGAAATTTTGAATGTTTTAACCACAGCACCACGCTTTTTACACTTGTTAATGATCTCATTAACGATGACACTTTTGACAGCGTGTAGTATGAGCCCTTCATCCCCAGATGATACGCCACCGGCACTCTTTTCCGAATTAAATAACAATTCGGCATACTACCTGCAAAAGGATCAACTTTATATTGAGTCGGATAATGTTGATTGGCAGCTTTTAGCCCTGCAATCACTTATTGAAGAGGGTCAAGTTGTCCTTGCCGATTCTATTATTACCCATCTGCAGACCAGGGAGCTTTCCGATAAAGATAAAATATCACTGGATTTGTTGATCGCGCAGAATTTATTTGCAAAAAATCAATTCGACGAATCACAAAAGAAGTTAAGTACGATTAATCCGGGACAGTTATCACAATTGGCCTCCATTTCCTCCTTATCACTGCAGGCGGATCTTTATATACAGCGCAATAATCATTTAGCGGCATCCAATCTTTTATTAGCTTTCACCCCTTTATTAAAAAGTGATAAACGTAAACAGAAATACAATGATATTTTATTAACCGAGCTCTCCCTGTTACCTTCAAAAACACTTAATCAATATGAAACAGTAGATGCGCCGAGTGGACAGAGTTCTGAAACTGAATCATTTAAAAAAGGCTGGTATGCGCTGGCCAGTATTTATCAGCGTTACCAGTTACGCACCAACCATTTAAAACAAGCAGTCATTGATTGGGAAAACAGTTATCCGCAGCACCAGGCACGGTTATTTATGCCAACACAACTGACTAACATTCAACAAATCGAGCCTTTTCAGCCTGAAAATATCGCGGTGTTACTGCCTTTGTCGGGACGTTTCCAGGGACAGGGTGAGTCAATTCGGTTAGGCATCTTAGATGCATTTTATCGTCAGCAACAGCTCAATGATTCGACAAGCGCAGACTCCTTTGCGGTTAACGCACCAACACTGCATTTTTACGATAGCCATGCGCGCTCGGTAGAAGATATCGCTGCTGAGTTTGCAGCGGATAAGATTGACTTCGTGATTGGTCCATTATTAAAAAATGAGATTGCAACATTTTTACCTTTGGTTGAAAAAATGCCAGTTTTAGCGCTAAACGGTTTTCCGGAAGAGAGCATGAAAAGCGTAAATGATGATTCTCAAACCGTCACCGCTGACCAGCCTTGGCATTATTCATTTTCACTTTCACCTGAACAGGAAGCTAAACAGGCGGTTCAATTTGTCACCGCAAACCAGCACACAAACCCGATGATTATTGCGCCTAATTCTGACTACGGGAAACGTGTTGCTCTGGCATTTAAAGAGGAATGGAAAGCACAGCATAATAGTGACATTGAACAACATTTTTTCACTTCCAAGTCTAAATTAGCTTCTTTCATTGAGCGTGTTTTACATACGGATCAAAGTCAAACACGTATTAATCAGATGGAAAGTCTGACCCGTCTTCCGCTTGAAACAGAAGTACGCAGCCGCACCGATATTGATGCGATTTACCTGGTCAGTAAACGTGATGAACTGATCTTACTTAAACCCTTTATCGACGTCACTGTCAGCCCTTTTGCACCCAAGATACCTATTTATGCCAGTTCTCGTTCTAATGAATTTGACCGCGGTGGCCTGCAAAATAAAGAGCTATCTAATTTCACCTTCTCAGACATGCCATTTCTTATCGATCAACAGGGTGAGATAATAACCGAACTGAAAACTATCTTACCAAGACAATCCTATGCGGCATTACGCTTGTTCGCCTTTGGTTTTGACAGTTACCAATTGATTGGACAATTAATGCAGTTACAAACCAATGAAGGTTATTCATACCCCGGTTTAGTCGGTCAATTAAGCCTGGATTTAAGCAACACGGTTCAACCGCAATTAAGTTGGGCAAAATACTATCAGGGAGACTTAATTGAAGTTGCCTCGCCTGCTACAAGCGAGTAACTCAAAAGGAGTACTTGCAGAGAAACAAGCCTTGTGTTACTTACAAAAGCAAGGCTTAACCTTAATTTGCCAAAATTATTACTGTCGTTTTGGTGAAATAGATTTAATCATGGCCGACCAGGATACAGTTGTTTTTATTGAAGTACGCTATCGTAAAAACAGTGATTTTGGTGGCGCGTTTGCTTCTATAAATAATGCTAAACAGCGTAAAATAATTACCACTGCGAAGCATTATTTGAGAACATTAGAGAATGAACCCTTTTGCCGCTTTGATGCCATTGCGATCGATAGCAAATCAAGCACACCCGCTTGGATCCAAAATGCCTTTCAAGAATAAGATGATACAACATAATGATAAATGAAAAAATCCAAGCACACTTTGCCGAAAGTATTCAAACTTCAATAGTGGCCGCCGAAGCGCTGCCGGAATTAATTGAAAAAGCGGCCATATTATTGAGTACAACGCTGATCAGAGGAAATAAAATACTGGTTTGCGGCAATGGCGGCGCAGCAGCTTTAGCACAAATTTTTGCCTCACATCTGCTCAATAAATATGAAAAAGAGCGCCCTTCTCTGCCGGCTATCGCGATTACGGCGGACTCGGCGCTGTTGTCGGCCATTGCCACGGACAGCCATTTTAATGAGATTTACGCAAAACAGATTGCGGCACTCTCTCAGGATGGTGACCTGTTATTGGTTATCAGCCATGGCGGTAACAGTCGTAATTTAATTAAAGCCGTAGAAACCGCGCTGAGTAAAAATTTACAAATCATTGTATTAAATGGTGTAGATGGGGGTGAACTAGCAGGATTGTTAGGCTTTGATGACGTAGAAATCAGAGCACCAAGTGACAAAGGCTCACGTATTGAAGAGATTCACCTGTTGGTTATTAACTGCTTGAGTGATTTAATCGATCAACAACTTTTTCCACAACAATAGGATTAATATGAAAAAAATATTTTCTACTGTCTTTCTCTGCTCTCTGTTATTAGTGCTGCAGGGCTGTGCCGGTGGTTTAATTGTGATGGCAGGAACTGCTGTGACAGTGAGCAGCGATGAACGCAGTATTTCGGAGCAGATAAGTGATGATTCTTTATCCATGGATGCCCTGGATAAAATTAATGAGCTTAATATTAACGATCAGCATATTCGCATTAACTTAATCAGTAATAGCGGTTATCTGCTGATCATAGGTCAGGTGACCAACCAACAATTGAGCGAAAAAATAGAGCAGCAGTTAAACACTCTGCCCAATGCAAAAGGTATTTATAACCAATTAAGAATTGGTCAACCGATTGGTTTTGCACAACAAAGTATAGACAGTTGGATCACTACAAAAGTGAAAGGCAAACTGACCGCCAATGATGATGTAAATCCCCTTAAGATTAAGGTGATAACTGAAAATGCTGAAGTGTTTTTAATCGGTAAAGTGACTAAAGAAATGTCCGATAAAGCAACGGATATCACCCGTCAAGTTGATGGTGTAAAACGAGTTAATCGTGTTTTCCAACCCATTGAAAAGAAAACAACAGGCTCTTGATAGCCGCTTATACCAAAAGAAATAATGAAGTGATCAATGATTGCGAAGGAAAAATTAGTTCTAACAAGGCGTGAGTTGCATTCGATCATTATTCTCACGTCACAAAATCCTATGGAACGATTTTGAACAGCTTTAGCTGACCACGAAGTGGTAAAGAACAGGACGTTCTGAATAAAATTCACAACGAAGTTAGGAATAATTTTAACCAGCAAGGGTGATCACCTTTTTAGTTCTTTAGGTATTATAATCAGCTCATAAAAAAAGGCTTAATCGAAAGATTAGGCCTTTTTATTAACAGCAGAAAGAATAAAAATGAACGATTATTCTTCGCTTAATGAATAAACAGCGGAGGATTTACTTTTTAATTCATTACACTGATGACACCATAAATTTGTCGCCCCACATGCCTGTAAAACCTCAAGTTGAGATCCGCACTTGTCACATGATGCATTCAGTTTTAAGTCGCTGTCACAAGCATCACAATGATAATGCTGTTGTTGTATGCCGCTACACTCTATTTCGTGAGCACATTTGGGGCATTTTAATTCCATTATTTTTTACTCTTTTTATGAAATTTCATCATCCGTTGACGTTTATACATCTGGTTCGGCGTTAATTTATTACGACGTCCTTCAAAGGGGTTGGTACCTTCACGGAATTCGATACGAATCGGTGTTCCCATAATACCCAGTGAACGGCGGAAGTAATTCATCAAGTAACGTTTGTAAGAATCCGCTAATTTTTTAACTTGATTACCGTGAATAACAATTAATGGCGGATTGTAACCGCCGGCATGAGCATAACGTAACTTAACCCGGCGTCCACCGACCATAGGTGGTTGATGGTCATCTGCGGCCATGGTCATAATACGCGTTAGAATAGACGTAGAGATACGTTTGGTTGAAGAGTCATAAGCTTCTTCAACTGATTCATATAAATGGCCGACACCCGTTCCGTGCAGCGCAGAGATAAAATGAATTTTTGCAAAATCGATAAACCCTAAACGGCGATCCAGTTCACTTTTCACACGCTCTTTGTCGTATTCGGTCATGCCATCCCATTTATTGACGGCAATCACTAATGAACGTCCCGCATTAAGCGTAAAGCCTAACAAACTTAAATCCTGATCTGAAATACCATCGCGCGCATCGATAATCAATAACACCACATTACAGTCTTCGATTGCTTTTAATGTTTTGATAACAGAGAATTTTTCAACGGTTTCGTTAACTTTTTTACGCTTACGCACACCGGCGGTATCAATAAGAATATATTCGCGATCATCACGGCTCATTGGAATATAGATACTATCGCGGGTTGTGCCCGGCAGATCGTATACAAGTACACGTTCTTCGCCTAAAATCCGGTTGGTGAGCGTAGACTTACCAACATTAGGACGACCAATCAAAGCCAGTTTAATAGGTAAAGCGGCCAGACGCTCCTGCTCTTTCAGTAATGCGGCTTCATCTTCATCAACAAATTCAAGACCGTTTTCCAGATCAGAAAAATCATCTTCCAACTCGACATCATCGAAGAAACCATCCAAAGCGATTTCAATCATCTGGCGCACACCTTTACCCTGTGCGGCAGCGATATGATAAACCTCGCCAAGTGCAAGCGCATAAAATTCAGCACAAACAGAATCGGCATCAACGCCATCTGTTTTGTTAGCAACAACAAAGACTTTTTTATCTTGTTTACGCAGGTGTTCAGCAATGGCTTCATCGGCAATGGTCATGCCGGCACGCGCATCAACTAAGAACAAAACCGCATCGGCTTCATCAATTGCCAGTAAAGACTGACCAGCCATTAAAGCATCAATGCCCTCTTCATCACCAGTAATACCACCCGTATCAATAACGATAAATTCATGTTCATCGATTTTCGCCTGACCGTATTTACGATCTCGCGTTAAACCTGGAAAATCCGCGACTAATGCATCACGCGTACGA
>NZ_JBLIED010000077.1:0-6514 GCF_047632955.1 Psychromonas sp.
ATCTAAAGAAGAACCGTCAGTGTTGAATTGTTTCAAATAAAAAAAGAACCAAAACGCCAGACATCCACACTGAAGATACTATGATTTGCGTGGGCGGAGAGACAGGGATTCTCCGCTGCATCGCTAGGTAAACCAAATAACCCAGCTCCCTCCCCCTATGGGCACTATTAAGTTAACGGGATCGGATGAATTGGCACAAACCTACTCTGTTGCATAGATCAGGGTGATGTTTTACCCTGACTATAGACATCTAATACTTTGGCTGGTTTCATCACAGATATTGCGCAAAGAGTTAACGTAATAACAGCGACGTTGATGACCAAATCATATTGCTCACCTGTCAATATAAGTGCTCCCACCATAGGCCCGGTTGCCAGCCCCACTTTAGATGCAAAACCTCCTAAAGCGGCTAATTGCCCAGCTTTGTCTAGTTCCGAACAAATACCAAACATATAAGGCAATGCAAACGCCCAGGTCACCCCAATGATTATATTGGCAATTAAATAGACTTGAGCACTATCACTGTAATGTAACAACCAACTACACAGCGCGGTGATTAGGATTGATGTCACTAAAGGGATAGTGCGACCGTATTTAGTACCAATAATAATGACCAAAAACGGACCTATTAATGCAAACCAACTTGCCGATGCTAGCGCAGGGCTCATAAAATCTATACTTAGACCTTGTGCTTTTCCTAGTCCTATTATGTAAGCAAACAATCCCATATTAGCAGCCTGAAACAGAAAAATGGCGACAAGATTTAAAATAAGTAGTGTTCTATTCAGTGGAGTCTCAGACTGATGAGTAGATTGATTTTGCTCAATTTTATAGTGTGGAATAAATGGCATCATCAACAAGGTGACTAAGGTAAAAGCCATTAAAGATACAAACAAAGCAGCAGTCCCATAACTAGGAACTAGTTCAGGTAAAAACATCAAACCTAAACCGCCTAACCCCCATTGAATAAATAACAGATAACCAAAGGTTTTATCAGCTTCAGTGGTGCGTGAAATGATGCCAAATCCTATACCCACTAACAATCCACCGGTTAAACCATGGATAAACCGGACAACAACCATTAACGTCGGCTCTTGTATAAATATACAGATGCCGTCTATCGCAACCAAACTGATTAATAAGACATATGACCATACACGCCAATTAATCCGTTTAATTAGAAAAACCGCCGTTAACGCACCAATGGCTGCACCATATAAGTTGGCAGAGCTTACAAAACCAGCTTGTTGATTGGTAAAAGCCAAACCCTCTTTTAAACCACTCACAACAGCCGGCATAATATTAATGTAAAAAATGCCAGCAGTGGTTAAAAACGCCAGCATTATTCGCGCTAACATGCCATTTTGCCGAACCCTAGCTTTTCTTATAGCAGTGACTGACTGTGATGCTGCGTTTTTATCGGTATCAGGGGTAATCTGCGTCATTATTATTCAAGCCTTTATAGGGTAATTTAATTGAAAAATGCTTATCACCGACAAAGCGATGTAATTTCATTTAACTCTTTAATGGTCTCTCGCCAGTTATGTTGGTTAGTATCACTAAAATAGTAATACTGCATATTGTGCTTTGCTAAAACGATGGCTATGCCACCATAACCCGACATGTAAGGTAACCAAGTGTCTTTTTCACAGCCAAGATAGTCGCTTATATTCTGCTTCCAAAAACTATTCGTATAACGAATAAACTTATACTGCGTTTTTAACTCATCACCTGACAGACTGCGCTGTAATGTTTTCTGCCATCGTTGGCTATTCAAATATGCATCTTGATGATTGCTCTGATTCATTAAAAAATGAGCTAATTTGGCAATATCATCTCGAATGAAGAACATGCCATAACCGGTAAACGCTTGTTGTTCTGCATCCGCAGTTTTTTGGACAGTAAAAGCAACGGGACTTAATTGTAATAATGGCCACAGTTTCTCCACAAAAACATGCTCAAAAACACTGGTTGTTGCCTGCGGTTTTAATATTTTTAGTTGGGTGTTTAAAAAATAATTTAATGCACTTCCAAGTAAATAAGTATCCGAGGTGTGATACACAAATGTATTGCCTGCTGGTCTTTGGTGTGCAAACTGCCCGCAGCTGTAGTTTAATTTTTCATGGTGTGATTTTGCTTTGAAAAAAATTTGGCTATGAGGTGCGGCTTCATCAATACCATGTCCAATGGACTGATAATTACCTGTACTCATATTCAGTAGATGACCAAAAGTCACGCCCTGCCACTGTTGGCCTTTGCATTCTTTTATCCAATCGCTGATCTTTTGCTGAAAAATAGTAGGGTAAATTTGCTCTAAATAAAGCATCGCGATCCCCGCAAAAATTGATTTTGCGGTTGAATATGATGGCAAGACCAACTGCGAACAAAATGGATAAAAGCCAAATCGAGTCTCACAATCAGACACATAATGCTGGTCATTAAGTATTACCCCGACACTAGATAAATCTAGAGCGGATATCGAATTTGATAAACTAATGTTATCTAAATTAATGTCCGGGTATTGTTGTTTAAGATGACTAAGTGGTTGTGTAGGGAACCTATTTTTTTGTTCAATACGATACTCATCAACGATTTTATTCGCGCCAGCTATATTCTTCTCAGTGAAAGTAACCTGACCTTTCCCCCACATATTTACTTTATAATAGAGGCACGTTTCACTGCTAATTTGATAATAAAAATTGGTCGTTTTACCTTGTTCATTCACTAAAAAACTTAATGCGCCATTATGCACACAATTTTGATTTTTCTCCACCAAAGTAAAAGGCATAGATATACGGGAATAACCGCTGTCATCTGGCTCCTGCCAAATACCACCAACACCCACTATATAATCCCAGTTAGCGTGTTCGCTCAGTTGCAAGGTCTGGTTCGTTGGAATGATGTTTTGACCTGATTGCACAAAGTCTATCGAGATATCAGGTAAAAAAACGCGCGCTTGCGTAAAAGCAGCAGGTCTTGTTCTGCGTTCAAAATGATAAGCATCGCTTTCTTCAACTAACGTCAAGTGCGAAAGTCCTGCTATTGGTGAAAAATTAAAGCGGCCCTTTAAACGCAACTTGGAAGGGTTAGGCTTTGCAGGTGCTGTCATTGCACTTAATGATATCGGTTGGTTTATGTCGACATTGGATTCAATACTAAGTTGGACATAGGTTAAATATTCTCGCTCAAAGGAAGTGGCATTACCAGAGTGAGCATAAAAGCCCAACATAACCATGCATAACAAGATTAATTGGATTAATCGCAAACAATCCCAGCCTTCTCTAATTGAGCTTTTAATGGCGCTAGTTGCTGCCTATAGTGTTGCCATTTTTTTAACGAACCTTGATGGATCTCTTGTCTTACTTGACTGGCACTTGCAGTATTGACCATACCTTGTTGCGAAGTAACATCGATATAACGGTCATGCCATTCCAAACCACAAAACTGATATAACTTTTTCCCTGTTTCTTTAGGATCACCGACAAGCTCTTCGTAACTAAGTTGATGAATGTCTAAATCAGCCAGCTGCGCCCAATGCTGCATTAGCTTCTGATAGGAAATAAAGTAAGCTGCGAGTTCTTGTTGTTGATATGAAAATGGATAGGCTTGTTGAAATAACGTTTTATAAACGGCATAACAAGTGTCCATTGGGTTGCGTATTACGTGCACAATTTTAGCTTGCGGCAAAGCGGCTTTAATTAGCCCGACATACAAGTAATTAAAAGGTAATTTATCGATAAAGTAAGTGGTTTTATCGCCAACAACCGCCTCGCCAAAATGAGCGGTTACTGAAGACAAATAATCTTGACCCAGTTGCCTAAAATCTACTTGGCTAGCGGCCGATATAAATGACTTTTTCGAATGGTCTCTTGGTGAACGATATTGATTAACTTGAGCCGTTAATTGCTGTTCAAAATCACTTAGCTCTCCAGCAGAGAATACGTTGTCATTGGCGCTGAGTAAACGATCAGTTAAGGTTGAGCCGGTACGAGGCATACCTAAAACAAAAATGGGGGTAATAGTTGAACTGGCTTTAATGGCACTTAAACCATGACCTTTGTGATTACGCCACCATAATGGACTAAAAATTTGGCGAATATCAGACATAATATTTTTATCGGTTTGCACCTGATAATTGATGTGTTTACGCCTAAGTTTATTACCTTGTTCAAGATAAACAAATGATTGCTGATAATCGGCTAAATCTTCGTAAGATTTAGCCAGAGCAAAATAGACTTGAACACGGTCTTTAATCGCTAAATCTTTCGCCAATAACTCAGATAAGTTATCAATATTATTGTTTTCGAATGTTTGTTTTCTCAAATCAACCTTTAAGACATGGGCATCAATGTCCAACGGCTGCAATGTCACAGCTTTATCTAAATGCTGTTCAGCTAAGGCCAAGTCACCAGCAAAACGAAGTACTGTCGCTAAGCTATAATAATGTTCATGGTTTTCACTGTCTAAGGAAATAGCGTGTTGATAATGGCTAATGGCTTGATCAACAAGGTTGAGCTTTGAAAACAATAAAGCCAGTTGATTATGTTCTGCGGCTTTGAGCAATAACCCATCTAATTCCAGAGCCAGAGTTTTAGCTTTTTTAAAGTCACTATTACTTAAACAAAAGTTAGCCAAAATCATCTTGAGGCTGATATTCGTTGGGGCTAATTTGCAGGCGTTTTTCAACCCCTGCTCTGCAGCCGCTTTGTTATTAATAATCATCGCAACCTGAGCAGTGTAATACCAGCCTTCGCTGTGATTGGGATACTGTTGATTAAGCTGCTGACTCAAACTGATAGCATGTTTTATTTGCTGTTTTTTTAGCGCTTCCCAACCATTGACAAGTAAGGATTTGGCTGAAGTTTGAGCCGTTTTTTTCATAATTCTTTAATCAATGCCGTACTGAAATTCTTTTATAAATAAGCACAATGTCATGCAATAAGTCCACTAAAAAGTGAACCGCCAATATGAAAATTGGCGGTTCATTTAGCTATTAAAACTTAAAGGATACGGATGCACCTATGGTCATAGGTTGTGCAATATAGTCTTTTTGATTATTACCGTAATAATTTTCAAAAACCCCCGTATCTGTAGATAAATAGGTGTCTGGATAACTACCTGTAATACCTTTTTCATTAAACAGGTTTTTCGCATAAATTGACACTGCCCAATCGTCTTTTAAGAACTGAACCGAAGCATTCCAAATTGAAAATCCATCAAACTCATCATAAATCGAGCTATCCTTTGAAATGTGATTAACGGTATCAGACTGATAATAACCCGATAATCGACTGACCATTTCAATACCTTCCATCACTTCTGTATTATGGGTTAGGCTAATTGAAAATACATTTTCGGCCACACCAGGTAATGTCGCTCCAGCGGTGGCTACAATCGCTTCATTTTGAGGTTGAATCAAATCATCGGTTAACTCTGCATCGGTAAAGGAATAACTCACACGCATATTCAGTTGATCAGTCACAGCGATACTAGCTTCTGCTTCTAAACCTTTTGTTTTAGCGCTTTGACCATTTTGAGCCATGAAGAAGCTCCAATAAGTGGTACCGGTATTAAACTGCGGATCATCCCACTTCACCATATAGATATCAGCTGAATAAGAAATTTTACCCGTAAAACCTTTAACGCCAATCTCGTAGTTTTTAACCGTGTCTTTGCCGAATAACTCGGCTTTTTCTGGATTTAACTCGGCAAATGGACCATCGGTTGGAATCGCATTTGACCCTCCGCGTCTAAAGCCTTCTGAATATGTCGCATAAGTCATCATTTCATCTGACACATCATAAGAAAGGTTTAATTTTAGTAAAACATCATCTTCTTCTTGTGTCGGAAAAGGCATAGATGGCACCACTCTGGGTTGTCCATAATAGGCATCAATAGCCGTATTGTTTTTTAGGGTATTGTCAAACCAACGAGCCCCCGTAGTGATAGTGAATGCATCTGAGAGATGGTATGAAAACTCTCCAAATATAGCCATATCTTCAAATTTTTCATCCCGAATGTAGGTGAAATCTTTATCTGTTTCAGCGCCTACCCACCATGACGAACAATTATCAGGATTACCAAGAGCAATACACGCTTCACCATATTCTTCTAAACCGCGTAAATGACTGAGATTATTGGTTTGACGCTCCTGATCCATATAATAGGCGCCAACAATCCAATCAAACTTATCATCACCGTCATTGTTGGATACTAATCTAAACTCTTGCACAAAAGCACTTTCATCGAAACCTGCTTCTACATGTGATGCAGGTCTAGGGTTGCCTGTATACCATGCGTTATACCAATCGCGGATAACCCACAAGCCGGTGTTGTCGCGCCAACCGTTGCCATCGTGGTTATACTGCGATGTATTGGAAGTGAGAGTGGCAAAACCCAGATCAGCAGACACTTCTAAACTAACCAGTGAAACATCACGTTCTGATTGCTCTAATAAGGCAGAGCCATTGTCGTATTCAGCGTAAGGGTTACCTTCGTAATCGGCGCCATTGGT
>NZ_JBLIED010000078.1:0-6416 GCF_047632955.1 Psychromonas sp.
CGTTAATGGCAAAGACCTACTAAACTGGTATATCGAATTTCGTTTGTCAGATTTAGGGATATCAGTAAATACCAAAAGGAATGTTATCCATCAAGTGTCGCATCTACTAATGCCAAGCTTTGGGGCAGTAAAAATAGAACAAATTTCGCCAATGTACTTGGCGGAGAACTGGATAATTCCCAGTCTTAATGAATATGGGCTATCGACGCTTAAAGGAGCCTTTCAATGTTTAAAGGCAGCGTTTGGCCAAGCGCAACAGTTGGGATATTTGGCCAATAACCCTGTTAAAGAAATCGCCTTTAGCGATATTACGGCAGGAAAAGTAATACCCAGAAAAAGTAAAATTGAACGTTGGACGCTAAAGCAGCTTTTGGCCCTTTTAATGGAGTTTCCAGAAGACACAAAAATGTTCTGCATACTTTGCTTGGGTTATTTAACCAGAAATGGTGAAACAGCTTTGGCAACTTGGAACGATTTTGATTTCGATAAGATGCTCTGGCATATACCAGCGAGCAATACCAAAACGGGGCAGGAAATTATTCACCCTATTACTCCAAAAATGAAATCTCTATTGCTGCAATACAAAGCTTGGCAGCGAACACGATTACGTTCAAAATTTCTATTTCCACGAACCAATGGCTATAAAGCAATTACACCATCACAGGCTGCTCATGCTATTTCTAGGCATTCTAATTCAAAACTTCGACTCCATGACCTGCGCAAGTACGGATCTTCCTACCTAAGGGATATGGAAGTAGATTATTATGTTGTAGAACGCATCTTGAACCATAAAATGACTGCGCTAGACCGAACTTATATACACACTAGTGTATTCAAAATTATCCGTGGCGAGTTAGAAAAGTGGCATGATGAAATTACGGATTGTGTATAGATTTAACCAGTAGAAATATGCATTGAAATTTGCTGTTGGGGGGAATGTTCTCAATCTGAGGGATTTCATAGAGCGAACATACGATTAAATGAAAAGCGACAACCGGCAGATCGCTCAATTACGTCAGTCAGCTATTAGACTGGTCAGTACCAAAGCTAGATATTACAACCTCAGGCACTAGCCTTCTCTTGCAAATAAATAATAGCAATCTCTATGCTACCAAAGGCCTTTACAATTTTGTTTTCGACTTCTTTTTTTGCTTCATGCTCCAAATCAGATTGAAGCAGTTGAAGCCAAGTTTTAACTAGTATCTGTGGTGGATTTTGCATGATGCTCGTCCTTGAATGCGTTTAATAATAAACATAGCTCACGAACTAGGGTTTTCAATTAAACTCAATCCCTTATGATGTTATGCCCCAAATCAGACTCAAAAGTGCCATTTACCGACATTCGTTAGAGCTGCCTCATTCAATTATCTAAACCACAACGCAGTCATTCAACAGACAAGTATGCGCTTCTTTATTACTTGAGGTAAATTGAGGATATTATTGATAAGTCTTAGCAATACCCGTGTTATATGGTAGAAAATATACACAAATACCTTTCTAACTGATTGTTTATATGGCAGATTACTATATTTAAGTTTGTATAGACGTCACAGTGTTACTGTGACGTCTGCATTTAACGCTGTTAAATTGCAATCAAATCTCGAGGGTGTATGAGTAATCGTAGTAACGGAAAACTAGAAAAAAATGTAGGGATATTATTATCTATTGGGGTAACTATATGCGTATTAATAATTGCATTTGGTTCTCTTTCTGCAAAGGAAAGTGCCATTCTCAGCTTATTACTGACTATTCTGTCTGTGATGGCATCTTGGATTTTCTCCACAATTCATAGTTCATCTCAGCATGCCGAAGCAATAAGTGAAGTTAAAGAGATGCATTATGAAAACCTTCGGACTTACGCTTTAAAAGCAGCGGAAAAAGTTAATAATTTATCTGACCAGCTTAATCGTTTGAGTTTATTTCTGGGTGAAGAACTTCAGGATGATGATAATGCGCTTGTTGATAGTAAGCATAGAATTTTAAGTGGAATTCATATGATTGCAATGTTGAAATCCGTAAATGATACATCTCTAAGTGATTGGCAAGGGGTTATTGGTGAAGAAATAGAAGAACATCGTAAAGAAGCTGAAGAAAATGAAAAATTGCTTCTTAAATTGATGGATAAAGTGGATCACTTATGGGATTCATATGAGCAAGATACAATAACAGCTGAGATCGTTGACAAAAGAGTTAATCAACTAAAAAAAGAAATGAAAAGCTTAGCGGGTAATATCACTGGATCCCATATATCGATGCCTAGAACTAAGAAAATAGTAAAACGAAATTTAGTGAAGACCTGCCCTTCTTGTAATCAAAATATATCATATATACAAAGAGCTAAACACGGTAGTGCGAAACCACTAGCATGTGAAAACTGTTCTATATCTCTTATTTCTATTTATGATGAAAATTTAGATGATTTTGGGGTTAATATTTCTGGCTTGAGATCGGAAACTTTCAACTGTCCATCTTGTACAAAAAAAATAGTTGGTGAACTTGATACAGTTCCAAACCAGAAAAATATAATAAAGTGCAAAGAATGTAGTGCGAATATAATATTAAATAGATCAACTACAGGTGCTGTTATTACTAGTGTTAAACCACAAGAGATACTAACTGGTTTGGTCATTGATGATGAATTTATCTCAAAAGTCGAGAATTTATTGCCTGTTCAGCCTTGGCCTCAACATATCCATAAAGATATAGCGGTTCAATTAAAAGCGTCAAATGCTTCTGTGCAAAAAGCAATTAATCAACTCATATTAAGTGGTAAGGTAAAAGAACAAAAAGATGGCGTTCTATATGACTTGATACCTTCAAGGACATAGCAATTTAACAAGGCGTTTTATTCACGGAGGAACACTTGAGTTATACCGATTCTAAAGAAATAGTATTTCTACTGACAAATGGAGAATGGGCATTTCCAGTAATGGTGGATAGCATCAAAACAAAAAATTGCTCTTTTCGTTCAGCCCCACAAGGTTCAAATACTCTTGGGACTGATTGGGATGAAAATGAAGTCGAAGTATCTGAAGCTAAAATGGTGGATAATGTGATAACTAATGGGCGGCGAACAAGGTCAGTTTCCTTATCACAACCTATTCCCAATCTCCGTGGCAAAAATTCAAGAGATGTTGTTTCAGTGTATATACTCAGTAAGTGAATATAACAAGCAAAGTCAACGGAAACCCGTTCATTGGCTGCGTCAAAACGTTCACGTTTTCTGTTGCTTGGGGCGATATAGTTTGAGGAATATATGAATATCTGCTGGATATGCGGTAAGGAAGCCACTACCAGAGAGCATCGTGTTAAAGCATCTGACCTACGTAAGATATTCGGCGTTGTTACACAGCAGTCTCCACTGTTTACCAAGCGGGATGGAAGGGTGCGGACTCTCCAAAGCGTGAAGAGTGACTTTGCAAAGTTTTCAGCAAAAATATGTCACCACTGCAATACTACCGCGACTCAAAAATACGATGAAGCCTGGAGTGAGTTCACCAATTACCTCTTGGATAATCAGACTGTTATTAGAAGTTGCAAAACCCTCAATGCGGGAAATATATTTTCGGGCGATTTCAAAAAGGGACTTCTTTATTGCCATCTTTATTTGTTGAAGGTTTTTGGTTGTAAAATCCTTGATGACAAGGTCCCTTTTGACTTGTCCAGTTTTTCAGATTGCATCCTATCAGAAAGAGCGCACCCAGATTTGTATTTCTCTGTGGATAAAAAGATACAGCCAAAAAACAAAAATTATGCAGCTACGAGCCCCATGCAGGTTGTCCAACATGGGGAGCCAGAAAGGGTTGTTTATGCTGCTTGGTATTACATCATTGGAAAGATTCCAATCAAAATTTTGTATTACATTAATACTCCGCCTGTCCACGTTCATGGACATATGATCCATCCGCGGAGTGGTAAAAAATTCTTACGTCTTGCGTGACCAGCAACTATAACTAGTCGCGTAAAGCGGATGGTCTGGAGCTTCGCGTTAGGCATACATATGGTAAAGACGGTGATATTTATTAATTTTTTAATTTCTATTTTAGGATGCTGCTTATTATTGGCATTGAGTTTAGCAATATCAGCAATTTTTGATATTCAATTAGTTTTAAATCAATTATCCACCAAAAATTTAAATTTGCTTCCAGGAGTTGCAATAGCAAGCGCTGGACTAATTGCGGTTCTCGCTTATATAAGGGATAGAAGGAATCAAAATATAAGTATAGTAAGAAAAAGGGATGAAGTTTATCTGGTCCAAGTTAGAGAAGCATTTGACGAAGTTTTTGAGATATTAAAAGATCAGAATAACGAAAATGTATCATGGGTTCGTGCATCAAGGCTTCTTTTAAGAGGGGGGGATATTAAAAGCAAAATTTTGACTCCAGACATGCAAGAAACATCTTTGCTTGTGGAAGAAAAGTTACGATCAAAACTACATAGAGTACTGGAATTTAAGCCTGATGTAGATTGTGCCTACGAGCCATTACCTCCACAATTTTTCTATGGGATTAATGACTGGAAAACTGAAAAGTATCTTGATGAAGCTGCCAGAAAAGGATCTTCAAGAATTGTTGTAACTAACGTTACAATCGATCAAAACATTCCTACCCCAAGTGGAGATGCAATTTCCAGCAAAGCTGTAATTGCGATATATTGTTTTCTTGAATATCCAAATAATTATGATGATCCCTTAAATAGGGTGATAGATTGGGATGATGATTGGATAAATAGTCATGGTATAAGCCAAGGTGCGAAAAGATATATTTACCATAAGAGGAACACTTTGGCTGTTGATGGAAAATTACACAAATAATGCATAACAAATCGGTAATGTCGCCTTAGATAGCTCAACAAATTTTATTCTGTTGGCATCAAATGAGTTATCATATCAGTGTTACAAAGTTTGCTTCGATGGCTGTTAAATAACTACATTTTTACCCTAGTGTTTCTCGCCTCTTCAATAATGCTTTCTCCCAGATATCTCGAGATATTTGTAGGGGCTTTTCCCAAACATTATTTCCTAACTTATTGCTGATGGCTATCTTGTTTATGGTATCGCTAACCTCATCATCAATGACTTCCATACTTGCGGTTTTAATTACCTTCCCAATTGGGTCTGCCAGGGTGAGAATATTATTGGCCCATTCTAACCAAACATTTTGATATTTAGTTAGCGGTCCTTGTTCAGTCATTTTAGTTTCAACAGCGTTTAGAAACTGTCTTCCTTGTTCAACTTTTTGCCATTGATTGAAACTCTCAAAAAGTGTGTCTATATGGGATTCCTGGACGGCAACCAATGCATTGAATTGTGCATCAAATTCACTCCGCTTTTTGCGCAACTCTTCTTCTTGCTGCCTCATTACTTTGTTTTTATTAGCAACTTCAGACGCCTCAATGATCCAATCAAAAAAGAAACCCAGCTTATCTTCAATAAGGTACTTTTTATTATCATTAAGAGTCGAATTACTAACTGACTTTACTTGATGTTCCAAAATCAACATGAGTTCGCCTGTTGGTTCATTAACTTTCTCGTGATAAACATAGCCCCGCTTTTCCTTTTCTATCTCCTCTTCAGTACTCAGTGTTCTTTTGGATTGTTTAAGTTTTTCTCGAAGCTTGAATGTCAGAATGTTGTTATCAACACGTATCGTATTTTCTGGATGCCTCCTATAATCTGAACGCTTAACTTCAAAATCCCATCCTCTTCTTTCAAATTCTTTTACTAGGGTATCCATTATGATTAAGGCCCTATGAAAAAGGGCTGGTGATACTGCAATTCTGTATGTTTGACCTAGCCAAGCACCCTCCATTAATCTGGCATGTTGAAAACTAGGTTTTTTATATAGCTGCTTTGCAACTTGAGTCATTTTATGCGGGCGATGTAAGGTTTTTGGTACCTTTACTTTATTTGTTGGCGCAGATTCAATTGTTGATTGAACGACTCTTTTTTTCAGGAGAGGAGTGAGGTCAATTGCATCGTCCGGTTGCATAGTATTTGGGAGTGCTGGCTGTGGCAAACTTTGCCCCAAACTGATTTTAATCCAGTAACCATTTGGAGGTCTCGGTATTGAGTGGTCGTCACATAACTTAGCAAGCAGTGTTGGGTTGATAGTCCAATCTGTAGCTAATTTCGAAAGAGGGGAAGTCCATACAGAGTTATAAATTTCCAAAACTGACTTAAGCATCGCTTTTGCTCCAAAATTTATATTTAGATGTAGTTCATCTAAACTTATACCTATACCTTAAATTTTGCTTATTGAAATTTTGAGGTGTAATAATAAGGTATACCCTAACTTTACAATCGGTATTTACAGATAAAGTGTAATTTTAGGGTGGGTAATTTAGTTCATTGACATAATCTGAATAAGGTCTAGACTCTAACTTGACACTTATGAGGAAATTCAATGAAAGGTCAG
>NZ_JBLIED010000079.1:0-6196 GCF_047632955.1 Psychromonas sp.
ACAATCTACTAAAACCAACCAATAGAACACTTAACGATTATAACAGAGAAGGTAAAGCAAAAGTTTTACATGAAATTTTGAAAAAATCATAGCAAACAGAATACTTTGACATGCATTTTTAGAGTATAATTTGTGGTTTAAGACTTTGGTTTATGTACTTATGTCTAAATCCAAACTCACCATGTTTTTCAAGGATTTCACGTGAAAGCCACTATTATATTTTTTATTTTTTCACTTTTCTCAGTACAATTATTTGCCAAAGAATCTTTCATGAATTTTGATTTTATTGATGGAAAAATCGAAAACGGCTTCGCTAATTGGGATTACTCTGACATAGGTGAAAACCCTTGTGACGTATACAATGGTGAAGCCCAGTCGAAATTATGTGGACCTAACGGATTAAAAATTTATCCTTATTATAGCAATTATAACAACTCCCATATGGGCTGGAAACGTTATGGGTATATAGATTCATCAAGCGACTATTCTGTTAGCGGGTCTTCTTTGAAAATTCAGATGACAGGAGGAGTATATAAAAACTCAAGTGGAAAGCTAGTAGACGTCGGAGTGCTAGCTAGAGCTAAAAGTGAAAGATTTTCAGCTGCATCGATTGCTGAAGAAAATATACCGAAAACATTACCCGGTGACATGTCAATTTATGTAAAAACGTCTTCTAAAACCACTGAATTCCAACAATTTCAAGGTAAAAATAGGTTTTCAGTTTGGGTATTAATGCCATATCGTTCTGTTGATATGAATAAGTACAGTACTGCTCATATGGAACGGCCCGACCAAAGATTTAGTTGGTACCCTTTTATTGGCGCTGAAGGAGGAAGTCATTACTATCATCATGCCTCGAACATCCCAATGGGCGGATGGACAAAAGTACAATTCGATGCACATCCCACACACCATAACTCAGGTTCAAACAACGCGTATAGTGCATTCAGCACTGGCGGTTATTCATTTCCAGGGAAAGCCAAGTCATACTTTAATAATATTACCACCTTTGCCCTGAGAGCTAAGTTTTCGATAAATCAGCCGGTTGATACATCATACTATTTAGATGAATTTGAAGTGGATTACGTAGAATTCGAAAATGAAGAAACCATAAATAATATTGGTGTTGGTTACAGTCCCGACACCCAACAATTTGATGTTAGTTTTGAAGACAAATATCGTTGTTTAACTTGTAACGCAACCTATGTATTGAAATATTCTTTCAACCCAATTACGAACCACAACTTTGACAATGCTCATACACCAGCCTATACAACTAATTTTGACCGTTCAAAAAACAATAAAGATGGAAAAATATTTAAACCCAACCCTGGATACAATTTAGTATGGGCTGCAATGGATCTTAAAGCAGAGCATAGAAGTGAGCTGGCAGATGGCCGCAGAATATATTTTGCAATAAAAGATATATCAAAACGGAAAAACATAACTCAACAACCAATAGACACTAATACAGTTACTATTCCTGGTCTTGGTGAAATTGCAAATATTGATCTTATAAAATCAATTGAGTATACAATCATTCCGGTGAGTTATCCCTTGCAACTTATGACAGAGCCGAAGTACCAAGCAGTAGTAGGACAAAAGTTTGAACAAAACCTTCAAAGTATTGGAGGTACCAAACCATATACATACTCAGCAACTAATTTACCAAGTGGATTGACACTATCACAGGATGGCAAGCTTGCAGGTATGCCATTGAAAAAAGGTCAAAACGAAGCAACCATTTCAATTATTGATAATGCTAATAATGTCGTAAACAAAAACATCATGTTAAACGTTTTAACCCCCGATGATTTAAAAGTAGAGTTTTGTAAGTTAATTGTTGATTTTAAATCTAGCGCTCAAGAATCAAATATTTCAGACTCAAGATTTAAAGAAATATTCAAAGACGAATACACTAGATTTCACGATCTGGGTACAACGATTACCATAGGCAATAATAAAAACTATGATTATCAGGGCGTCAAAGGTACAGGATTTTCGCTTTCACGGGGTGATAAAGTACGATTGATTTGGAAAAACATTGGCCCTAATGTAATCAGATTCACACCGAGAATATCTTTTAGTAAGCAAAGTAGATTCAAGTATGACGATAGAGCCTTCTGGGAGAATAGCTCTACAATAGAGATCAAACCAAATCAATTTGCTACCAGTATACTCGAAGTCCAATCATCAATAGAAAGTTCATTTGTTAACGTAAATGTCAATTATTCTAATAATAAAACACTCATCTTAGACAAAATAGAATTTGTTGAACAAAACAACTTATCATCAGATTTGTGTGGGGGTTTCTCTACCCAAAAATCTATAAAAAAGATTGTTATTGCAGACTTTAATAATTCATATCAAGAAAGCCAAACTGAGCTTCCGCACTTAAATCAGATTATAAAGGATAAATATACCGATTTTTGGGAAAATGGTATGGCGACAGTCATCGGCTCAAATGGAATGTATAATTTTCAAGGTGTTGAAGGTTCTGGTTATGAACTCATTACTGGCGATATAATTTTAGTTACTTGGTTTAACGAATCTGAAAAAGACATAGACTTGACTCCTAAATTGAGTCTAAAAAGCACCACACGTATGAGTTACTCAGACCCAAAGGATTGGCTAGCGCTTGACAAGTTGACGTTAAATGCAAAGTCCTCAGCCACCTCTAAATTTGAAATCACAAACGAACTCCAAGGTCTTGTAAATGTCATCAATGTTAGCAATGCCAAAAACCTTAATAAAACAGTCATTTTAGATAAAATTGAACTTGTTTCGGTTCGTCAACAATTTAACATTACTTCGGATCAAGTCATTTCAGCTAACTTATATAAAACACTAACACTTCAATTTACAACTAATAACTATGAGTCTGACATTTTATTTGAGACCAACTCTTACTTACCCAAAGGAATCGTTTTGACTTCAGAGGGCAAGCTTATTGGCTCCCCAGAAGAGTATGGGAACTTTGAAATAGAGGTTAGTGCTTTTAATAGTGATACATTAACGGTGACTAAAACGTTTAATATTATTATCGAACCTGAGGATGATGTGTATGTCCAACATTGCAAGTCCTTGGTTGATTTCAACGGATTTGATAACGATCTTACTATTGATGCACAAGAATTTCACACTGTTATTCATGATGTATACACTGGACCTTCTATAGGTATTGGCATGACGACTGTGATTGGTTCTCACAAAGATTATAATTTTCAAGGTATTCTCGGTGAATTCGTTCCTAAAAAAGCAACCGATAAAATTAGAACTGTTTGGTATAATAACAGCGAACAATCAATTGAGTTTTCCCCTAGAATTAGTTTTACCAATTTTGGACGAGTAAACGTAGATGATCCTCAAGACGATTGGTCATATATGGAAATGATCACCATTCCACCAAGAGAATTTATGGTTTCTAATTTCAATTTAGAGAAACATTTAGGCGCTAGTTATGACGGGATCAATATCAATGTGAATTATTCAAATAACAACCTATTAATTTTAGATAGAATAGAATATGTCAGTTTTGACCTTCCTCAAAGCAGCGTTTGTGTATTACCACGAACTTAACTTTCGTTTCACTAAAAAATTTAGAAATGTGTCGCTACATCTTCTTTAATAGGCGTTCCAAAAACACAAAAACATCAATCCCCTCAACCTCTTTTACCTAAAGTTTCAGATAAATTCATCTTATCCTAAAGTTGTAAAGAGTTACCTATTGGTAACTGGCATGAATCTAGTCTACTAAGCATATCGTTGCAAAGCAGATTAATGTCACGATTAATTTTACTATCAATATTTTTGGCCACGGAGTCTTTGGAAATTACTTTTTCATAAGGATAATTTTCAAGATTCACGTTCAAGCTTCTTCCTAAATTTTCAAAATGATTTCTGGGTGAATCTGTTAAGGACTCATACTTCCAAAGAGACACATTTTTATTCGTAAATAGGTCCTGTGAAAAATATAAAGAATTGCGCGCAAACCAAAATAAACAAGCACAATCAAGAGGGGGAAGATGTTTAGAGTAATAAAATTTCACCATATCAACCACTTCATTTGTTAATTTTTCTGAACGCCAGTTAGTAAAATCCCCTTTAATTATTGCCTGTAAATTACCATGCCCCGCCGTATTACTAAACTGTAATACATCTGATGAAGCTACATCGATAAAATTACGATACATCCAGATCACATTAGAATTAGGTATTGAATTTAATAACAAATCGGCATTTTGACTTTCAACTAAGGGTTTCATTACAATGAGTTCGGCTTTAACGTTTTTCAGTTTTTTGTTTACGTCTTTAATAGAGTTAAGCCTGATCTTATTGATACGATCATCACTTAGAACACTAAATTCACCATAGACCTTGGTATTTAGAAAGCTGTCAAATACCCGTGATACAAGGGTCGTACCAGAGCGCTGGCAACCCATGATCATGACGGTAGGAATATCCCCTTTCGAAAAATTCAAATATTGATAAATCGGTTTAAAGATTCGCGAAAACTTACTATTTGTATCATGAACTTTATAGCGCATTAGGTTCTCTTTTGAATAACATTCATTACTTTAAGGGCGCACCAATCCCAAGTGTACTTACTAAAGTTGGCTGCTTGTCTTTTATTATCGTAGGATTTTTGTAACACCTGAATTAATTTGTTTGTAATTTCTTCTTGATTTTCATTTTCCACACAAAAACCAAGATCCGTTTCGCTAGCCATAATTTCAGGAACGCTACCAACGTTAGTGGCAACCGCTGGAGTACCACATGCTAGTGCTTCGGTCAGTACATTGGGACTACCTTCTCCTCTACTTGACAAACAAAAGACATCAGCGGCGTTATACCACTTTATTAATTCACTATTTGCCACAGCACCAATAAAGACAACATGACGTTGCAGATTTTGTTGCTCAATGAATTGGTCAAGCTCCTTACGATAATCGCCTTCTGGACCTTGAGCTCCTAAAATATAGAACTTAGTACTCTCTAGGCCTTGCGTACTTATTATATCGTTTAACCCACTTATCACTAGGTCAAACCCTTTACGCTTGATAAGTGCCCCTACGCCTAAGACAATTTTTTGAGTTTGATCTAATCCCAGCTTTTCTCTACACATTGCTTTATCAAGATAATTAAATTGCTCAGTGTCTACACCATTTCTAATGACGGTAGTGCGCTGGGCAGTGTGTGCAATTTTATCTGCGGCTATCGCCATTTCATTGCTTAAAGAAATAACATGATTTGCTTTTCTAAGGTACTTAGCTACGGTTTTTTGCCGTATATCGTGGTCTTGAAAATGGAAAGCTTCCATACCTCTCAAGGTTATATTAAAAGGCACGCGATATTTTTGACTGAGATAATATCCGGTTGGTAAATCTGGAAATGTCCAATGGAGGTCGACTAAATCGAAATCCATACCAACTTTTTTTATTACTCGCTCAACAGCACGTTTATAAGTGCTGATTTCAATTGCCTTAAGCCCCCCAGGAATAGACAAAAACCGTGGATGGTGAATTGTTAGTCCTTCCAATTCTTCCTGAGCAGGAACACTTCTCAGAGCACTAAATTTATCAATAAATCCATGTAAAGGTGAATCTGGAATAGGGTTAATTACAGTAATGTCAGCATATTTGCTCATCGCTTTTAAACGATTTAAAACAAACACACCATGATAGAGTTGATTACAGTTTGGAAACAAAAAGCTAATAGCCAAAATCTTTTTCTTTACTTGAGTATCCATTAATCAGTATTTTTCCGTAACCACTCTTCTAAAACCACTAATTGCCACAGGGTTTTGTGATGATCGTATTTGTCGGCGTTATGTTCTTGAATAAGCTGCTCTATTCGTTCTATCTTGAAGAATTGCAATAATTGAGTGTCATTAGATAACAATAAATTTTCAGCGTAGTCTCTCAGTTCATTTTGAAACATTAACTTTAAAGGTGTAGGAAATCCCATCTTTTTACGATAGATGATGTCGTTTGGTAAAATACCTTCCATCATCTTCTTCAAAGGATACTTCCCTTCACCCTTTTTGATTTTATGGTGGGATGGAATGGTCGCGGCAAATTCTACTAAACGATAATCTAAAAATGGCACACGTAGTTCAAGAGAAGCCGCCATACTCATACGATCAGCTTTTATTAGCAAGTCATCAACTAGCCAAGTTTTGGTATCAAAATACAGC
>NZ_JBLIED010000080.1:0-5894 GCF_047632955.1 Psychromonas sp.
TCCGAGTACCAGACAGTTAGCTAAAAAATTAGGTTTAAGCCACACCGCTATTGCTAATAAATTACGTGACTACGGCATTAACAAAAAGACTGTAAAAATAGTGTAATGGTCTTATTATAATTATTGATTGGTATTTTTTTTGTCAAATATTTGTAGTCACTCAAAAACAAGATAATGGAAGTTCGGCGAAAGTAAATATTACAGTCTTTTATTCTAAAGAGCCGAGATGAAATCCTGATAAAATTTAAAGTTATTTTGTTCTAAAAATCTGCTGATATCTAAATAGCAGATTTTTCAAAGATTTTTAATGGGTAATTCAGTAGTGTTTTTAACTTGTTTAAGCGCAAACGTTGAACTTAAATGGTCGACTAAGGGGAGATTTGTCAATTTAGTTTTAAGTAAGTGTTCATACTCTTCGATACTTTCGACAATAACTTTCAACAAATAATCCTTATCTCCACTAGTAGTATGACACTCAACTATTGATTCAATGTTTTGAACCGCCTTTTCAAAGTCATTTAATGACTCTCCGTCATGATTTTTTAAGGTGACATAAATGAAAACTGACACACCTAGATTTAATTTTTTATTATCCAGCAATGTCACTTTTTGAAGAATAACCTTCTCAGCTTCGAGTCGTTTAACTCTGCGCCAACATGGCGTGTGTGACAAACCCACTTTCTGACTTAAATCAGCCATCGAAACAGTCGCGTCTTTTTGCATGACTCGCAAAATTTCTCGATCGAATTTATCTAGTTTCATAAATTTATTTTATTTTATTGAGAGTATTTAATTGGCTGATAGCATGATGAAAGTTTAATTCTTTTTCAAGACAAAAAAGAGGATATTTATCCTAGTGACACAATTCATCTGTGATTTTTTAGTTTAACTAGTTTCACTGCACAATAAAGTCGCAAAAGATGTCCTACATCTTCTGGGATATGATCACCAAGTTAGAACATTTAAAGGGTGAGTGAGATGTCGGTTTTTGAGCATAGTGAATTTGATGGGCACGAACATGTGTCTTTTTATCAAGATAAAAAAAGTGGGTTAAAAGCAATCATTGCTGTGCATAATTCAAATCTAGGCAATGCCCTAGGGGGGTGTCGTATGTGGCCATATGCTAGTGATGAAGAAGCACTGCGAGACGTATTAAGATTGTCCAAGGGCATGACTTATAAAGCCGCGATGGCTGGGCTTAAACAGGGGGGCGGCAAGGCTGTTATTATTGGCAATCCTCGAACTGAAAAATCACCAGAAAAAATGTTTGCTATGGGTAAGTTCATTGATAGTTTATCTGGGATATACATCAGTGCTGAAGATTCAGGTTTGACAGTTGCTGACTTGAAGTTAATGGGTAGACAAACCGCTCATGTGGCAGGTATTCATGCCAAATATCATATTAATTCTGAACCAGCTGACGGAAATCCAGCTCCTTCAACAGCTTATGGCGTGTATGTTGGTCTTAAAACAACGGTAGAGCATGCGATGAACTCTGAGCTTAAAGGAGTAAGAGTCGCTATCCAAGGTCTCGGGCACGTTGGAATTCGCTTGGCGAAACATTTATATAAACAGGGGGCCAAGTTATATGTCAGCGATATCCATCCAGAAAATATTGAAAAAGCAGTCAGCGAGTTTTCTGCCACGGCAGTCAGCCCTGAAGATATTTTTGATTTAGATGTTGACGTATTTGCCCCTTGTGCAATGGGAGCCATTCTTGATGCCAAAAACATTGCGAGACTAAAAGTGAAAGTTATTGCTGGTGCAGCCAACAATCAGTTGGCTAAAGAAGAGTTTGGTCAGTTGTTAGCAGATAAAGGGATCTTGTATGCTCCAGATTATGTGATCAACGCTGGTGGAGTAATTGACATATATCACCAATCAATTTCTAGTTCAGATAAAGGTTTACGAGACCATATTGAAAAGATAAGCGATACACTATTAGAGATATACCGTCGCTCTCAGTCACAAGGAGTTGCGACTAATATTGTCGCTAATCAAATTGCTGAAGAACGATTTGGTTGATTTCTATACTTTGAATACATTTTCGAAAAAAATGTCGTGAAAAGGGTATTGCATCTGACATAAGCTTTGTTCATAATGCGCCCGCCTTAACGAGATGCAAAATTTTTGTTAAGGATTTTCAATGGTGACCTTTCGGTCCCCTCGCAATGATACTTTGTGAACCCGGTCAGACCTGGAAGGGAGCAGCCGCAGCAAACGACTCATGTGCCGAGGTGTGGCTGGAAGGGCACCACCACCACTAAATTCTTATCATATTGCTGACTTTAATTTCTTCTCTAAAATACTTTGATCCAAGAAGCTTATTGCCTGACCAATCGCGTTTACTGCATTCATTTCCATCTGTTGACGTTCACTTTGTGGTAAATAAAAGGACATGTCCACTTCAAATCTAATATATCGAGGAGGTATTTGGTTCAGTGCAAGGCAGCATAAATCAGCCAAATAATCTTCGTCCTTGGATTTATTCAGACCTAAGGCCTCAATTCGATCGAGTACTAAGTGTTCGTAATAGTTATGGACATCATCATCTAGCTTCATATCATTACCTAAAAGTATTATTTCATGGATCCAATATATACATTGTTGAGTGGTTTCGTCTAACAATTTAATTACCAAGCCTGTTCACAATAGTTAATGTTTTATCTTCATGACAGAAAAATTAGTAAAACAAAAATCTTTGGATAATAAAAGATAGATAACTTCTTTTTAATATAGGTGCTTTTTAATATAGGTGCTTTTTTAGTTATATGTTGTGCATTATGTTGCTATTCGGTGGTGTTTTTGACCCTATGTAATGATTCTGTTGGTTCTTGGATTAGAGGATCTCTCCCCTCATTTTAAAAGTCGTTTCAACGACTAAACTCTTAAAATATTTTGGTCCAAGGAGATATAAATGTTTATAAATTCAAAGTTGGCGAAGTCAATTCGTTTAGCTACAACATTTGGTATAGCATCCTCAGGGATGTTTGTGACTAATATTGTCATTGCTCAAAGTGCGAATGATACTGCTGATACACAAAAGATATCAGTTACTGGTTCGCATATTCTCCGTCCTTGTGCTGTGACTACAAGTCCAATTATGTTGATGGATTCCGAAGAAATAGCTTTCTTACAATAGCCAGAAATTGAAAAACCATTCGTATTTTACTTGGTACGGTCCCTGGAGATGGAGCGAATGCTAATAATGGTTCAGAGGGTGCAGCAACCATTAATCTTCGCGGTTTAGATACTGAAATAACTTTAGTCTTGATGAATGGCCGCCGTATGGAGCCATTTAACATTAATGGTCAAGTAGACACTGCCACTATATCTACAGCATTAATTGACCGTGTTGATGTGGTAACTGGTGGTGCCTAAGCTGTATACGGCTCTGACCCGGTTGCTGGTGCAGTCAATTTTATTCTTAATGAGAATTTCCAAGGCGTTGCTTTAGAGTATAACCACACTCAGACTGGCGATAGTGATGGAGACAGTGACAACATTTCTTTGACTATAGGTTCAAATCTGGATGATGACCGCGGTAATATCGCAATGTAATTAAGTTGGATGAATCGTGAGCAAATTTTATTAGGTGACAGGCTTTTAGGTCTCTTAGGAATTGATACTGACACGGGTGCCGGTCGGTACAGTTTCTAGCTGGAGAGCCGCCGATACCTCTAATTGGTGGTTGTGGCGGACCCAATGTGTTGGAGGATGATGGTTCTAACACGTTTAACGTAGAAAATACTTTCCCGAGCAGCTACGATGTTCTAGGACGTGAATATACACTTGGTGTCAAAGCACAATTTTAATGTGAACTTATCGCAAATATTAAAAGCTTAAAAAGAGACAATTTGGCCCTTTATTGGATTTGTTCAGAGGGACTGACACATCAAGTAAGATAAACGTGAATAATCAATAAACCATTTAAAAAAAAGAATTTCACATGAAGAAAAATATTTAAAGAAAGGCTGTATCGCCCTTGCAAAAAGGTGAAATGAAATTTAATTTTATAAATTCACAAGCTTACAGCTATTTGCTGCACATATTTTTTAGAACGATGAAGGCCAGTAAGACAACTTACTGCTATTATTATCAAAATGGTCAATGTCATTAAAGATGTAATGTGTTTAAAGACGATATTGAAACCTGTGTATCAGTAGGCAAAATTAATAAATCGGCGCATTTAGATTATTTTATGTTGATGGAGATATGACACGGGATTTGAGGCTTGAGAAGCCGTCAGTGAATTATTGTTTTTTGTTGATGTAATTATGATGAATAGTATCTACGTCACAAAAATAATTTATTCATAGCTTTATAGTAGATTTACTGTCAACTTTTCTGGCTGTAAGGTTTTGCTTAGAACTGCGGTGTAAGTTTAAACTTTTAAATCGACCTCCGTAGTTTAGTGTTAATTTGTATGTTGATATGATTAGTTTATGAACATTGATTGGCTGATTGTAATAAATTCCGTCTTAATAGGTGTAGTTTCTTGACAATTTACTTACATACGTGTGAATATTCTTAGGTCTTAGTCTTTATATTTATAAATTCGAAGCCCCTTAAACAACAGAGCTTTATAGCCCCTTGTCAACGAAGTATATGGCTTGACGAGGATTTAAAACAAAAAAAATTGGTTGGGAATTATGTCCAAAATGAGCCAGAGAAACCTTATTGCTTCTGCCGTCGTTGGTGCGATAGCACTCGGCAGCAGCGCCGTTGTCTCTGCAGATCCGTTAAACGAGCTTCACAAAGAAGAAGCTAAAATTCATGCGGCTGCAGCGAAATCCCAAAAGAAAATAAATAATCTGTACGAACAGTCACAGGAATTGTTTATTGAGTATCGCGGAGTAGTTGACGAAACAGAAAATCTGAAAGTCTACAATGACTACGTAGCTACATTGGTTGCAGATCAACAACGTAGCGTCGATTCATTACAAACACAGATTGATGGTATCGATGGCGTTAAACGTGGTGTAGTTCCGCTAATGTTTAGAATGATCGATAGTCTTGAGAAATTCATTAATCTTGATATTCCAATTAATCTGGAAGAGCGTAAAGAGCGTGTAGAACGCCTACGTGATGTTATGGCTAATTCAAATGTCACAACTTCTGAACAGTTCCGTCAAGTAATTGAAGCGTATCAAGTTGAAAATCAATACGGTACCAACATTCGAGCTTATCAAGGTAAGCTGGATTACGAAGGAACTAAAATTACGGTAGAGTTTTTCAATCTTGGTAGAACAGCTCTCTTAGCTTTGTCACTTGATCAAAAGAGTGCTTGGGTTTGGGACAATGATGCTAGGGCTTGGGAAGAGCTGGGTGCTGAATATATTAATCCAGTTGTAATAGCTGTGCGTATGGCGAACAAACTATTGCCTGCTGATCTTCTTAAACTACCAATCAAAGCTGCGGAGTAATATTGATGAAAACTGTATTTAAATCCATATTAGCTGCTGTGTCTATTACATTATTAGCCTCTTCAGCACAAGCAGCAACTTCTTTAGAAGAGCTTCTTGACGAAGTTAAAAAGAGCCGTGTATCAGAAGCACGTATTAATAAAGAACGTGAAGCGGAATTTCAGTCAGCTCGTTCTGACAAACAAGCTTTAGTAAGAAAGGCTCAAGCCGATCTCAAAGCTGAAACATCTCGTGGCGACAGGTTACAAAAAGCATTTGCCGATAACGAAGTAAGATTAGCCGAGAAAGAAGTTGAGTTGATAACTGCCACAGGTACGTTAGGTGAAATGTTTGGCGTAGTTCGTCAAGCATCTGCCGAAGCTTATGGCCAAATTTCTACTTCAATTGTAAGTGCTGAATTCCCAGGGCGTGGTGCGTTTTTAAAACGTATGTCTGAAGAAGCTAAAGGACTTCCTAACATTAAAGAGT
>NZ_JBLIED010000081.1:0-5890 GCF_047632955.1 Psychromonas sp.
GCGACTCAATATAACTGACTAAAACTAAAGAACCGAAGTTCTTTATTATTCTGAATAAATAAATTTATTCGTGTGTCACTTTTATTGATGAGTAATCTATTCACGAAGTGAAAAGTTACTGCCTTGTACTATATAAATAACAAAAGGACTTTGATTTTTTTGAAATCACATCAACAATAAGTGTCCACACAGATTGTTTGATTAAATTGTTAAAGAGCGTGCCTTTCGGCGAGGTGCGTATATTACGCTACCTGCAAACGATGTCAAGGGCCAATATGATGTTTTCAATCAACGTTTAACGTTATTAAAAACTTAACCTCTTTCGTTCTAAGTAACCGGATTAACTTGCGTCTTTCCCGTTTCCGTGGATGCGCATTATAGAGATTTAGATGACGCTGGCAAGCGTTTAATTGCGATAAAATTCTGACTGCTTGTTTGTTAAACAACGCCCGATATTTCTTCATTTATATGCTAGTTTAAAACAATCCTTATTTTAATTGAATTATAACTAGTACCTGCCAAGGCGATTTAGGTAACATAGCGCCCTTTCTTGTTTCAGTTTTATTTTGAGTGGTATTTTATGACATTTTCTTTGGGTCAACGTTGGATTAGTGATACAGAATCCGAATTAGGATTAGGCACCATTGTCGCCTTAGAGGGACGTATGTTGACGGTGTTATTCGCAGCTTCAGGTGAGCAACGTTTGTACGCTATTGAAGAAGCCCCTATTACACGTGTTCGTTTTAATATCGGGGATGAGATCCTTAGCCATGACGACTCTACCTTATTGGTTAATGAAGTCGTCGAACAGGACAACTTAATAACCTATATAGGAACACGAATAGATGATGGTTCAACAAGCGAATTAAGAGAAACGTTCCTAAATAATTTCATCAAGTTTAATAAACCGCAGGATAAACTATTTGCCGGTCAGATTGATAAATTCGATCGTTTCGTGCTGCGTTATAACTCTTTAACCAATCAGCATGAGCAACAAAAATCCAAACTGCGTGGTTTATTAGGTGCGCGAGTAGATCTTATTCCCCATCAGTTTTATATTGCAGAAGAAGTGGGTAAACGTCATGCTCCGCGTGTTTTATTAGCCGATGAAGTGGGTCTTGGTAAAACCATTGAAGCGGGGTTAATTATCCACCAGCAATTAGTCACCGGTCGCGCTAAACGTATATTGATTGTTTTACCTGAAAATTTACAGCATCAGTGGTTAGTGGAAATGATGCGACGTTTTAATTTACATTTTAGTATTTTTGATGATTCACGCTGTAATGAAGCTTATCTTGATTCGATTAACCCCTTTGAAACTGAACAATTAGTGCTGTGCAGTATTAATTTATTACGTAAAAAGACCCACTTCGAAAATGCATTAGAAGCGGATTGGGATCTGCTGATTGTTGATGAAGCGCACCATCTTATTTGGGATAAAGAAAAACCAAGCCGCGAATATCAGGTTGTTGAAGCATTATCAAAAAGTATTCCCGGCATTTTATTACTGACCGCCACACCGGAGCAACTGGGTCACGAGAGCCATTTTGCGCGTTTAAGGTTATTAGATCCAAATCGTTTCTTTGATTACCAAAAATTTATCCAGGAAGAAGTGGGTTACAAACCCGTTGCCACTGCGATTAATGAACTGCTGGAAAGCAATCAATTATCCAATGAATCGAAGAACAGCATTACCGAGCTACTCAGTGAACAGGATGTGCAACCCTTGTTTAATGTCATTGATGACATTTCCCTTGATAAAAGTGAACGTCAAACTGCACAGCATGAATTGATAAATAACTTGTTAGACAGACATGGCACCGGGCGTTTATTATTCCGTAATACCCGTTCAGCTATTCAAGGCTTTCCCAAACGCTGCTTAAAAACAATTGCTCTGCCTTTGCCTGAGCAATATGTCACCGCGATAAAAGTGTCTAAAATGTTGCCTTCAGGCACGCTTCAGGAACAAGCCTTTCGAGCACTGTATCCTGAACAGATTTATCAGGCCTTTGAAGGGGAGAAAAGCAATTCCTGGTGTTTATTCGATCCGCGCATAAATTGGTTAATTGATCTTATTCAGCAGTTAAAAGGGGAAAAGATCTTAATTATTGCCGCACAAGCTGAAACCGCATTAGCACTTGAAGAGGCATTACGCACTCGAGAAGCGATTAAAGCGGCGGTTTTTCATGAAGGTTTATCATTAATTGAACGCGATAAAGCGGCGGCCTATTTTGCGCAAACTGAAGACGGTGCGCAGGTGATGATCTGTTCTGAAATTGGATCAGAAGGACGTAACTTCCAATTTGCCCATCAGCTGGTATTATTTGACCTGCCTATTAACCCGGATCTTCTTGAGCAGCGTATTGGTCGTTTAGACAGAATCGGGCAACGTTGTGATATTCAAATCTATACTCCTTACTTAAAGGGAACGTCCCAGGAACATCTGCAAAAATGGTATGAACAAGGTCTACAGGCATTCACGCAGACAACGCCCACCGGGCAAACTATTTTTGAGTTAGTTAAAGAGGATTTAATTAATTTACTGGCGACGGGCGCAAACGATAATGGTGAAGTAGATAAACTCATTAAGCTGACACGCAGCCATAACGACAAGCTTAAAAAGCAGCTTGAACAAGGCCGTGACAAATTATTAGAAATCAACTCCAGTGGTATCCTGCATCACAGTGATCTGCTTGATGATATTACGGAAATCGATCAGAAACCGGATTTCACCCAGTTTGCGCTGCAGCTTTTTGATGTAGTGGGAGTACAGCAGGAAGACAGAGGTGATCACTGTTTAGTGGTCCGCCCTACTGACCATATGCTGACCAGTGATTTCCCCGGGTTATCGGAAGAAGGTGCAACTATCACCTTCAACAGAAAAACTGCATTAAGTCGTGATGATGTACAATTTTTAACTTGGGAACATCCTATGATAAGCGGCGGTATGGAGATGATCTTAAGCTCCGATACCGGTACAACGGCGGTGGCCATTTTAAAGAACAATTCAATGCCCGCTGCGACGACGTTCCTAGAATTAATCTATGTGGTAGAAGCAATCAATACCGATAATGCACAATTAAAGCGTTTCTTACCCACCACCCCTATTCGTTTGTTATTGGATAAAAATTCAAAAGATTTAGGACAGAATGTCACCTTCGCCAGTTTTAACCGCCAGTTAACCCCCATTAACCGGCATATCAGTCGCAAAATAGCCAATACCTCGCAGCCTTTAATCCATCAATTGATTAAGGACTCGCTACCAGCGGCGCAAAAATTAATGGCTGATATTATTGACCAGGCAAAACACAATATGCGCCAGACATTGCAGCAGGAACAAGACCGTCTGCAGGCATTAAAAGCGGTCAATCCAAATATCCGCGAAGAAGAGATCCAATATTTACGGGATCAGCAAAGCAACTTTGAACAGATATTAGAGAAAACCCAATTAAAACTTGATGCCATCAGATTTATTGTTTCAACACAATCTTAATCAGACAAGCTGCGAGTAACGAGCCTCTAACTTCGAATTTCGTAGCTCGTGACTCGTGACTCGTGACTAAGATACTGGCCGACAGCTGATAGCTAACAGCTGTCAGCTTTATTTCGAGCTTACCCAATTTAAACTTAAAGCAGATATTCCTATGCCAAATTTTGTTTACACCCCACCAACAACACCCTATTTAGATATTATCTATCAGGATGAAGATATTGTTGTTCTAAATAAACCTTCCGGTTTATTAAGTGTCCCCGGCCGCGAGAAAAAACATCGCGACAGTTTGGCATTGCGTATTTTACGTGTATGGCCAAATGCATCCGTTGTCCACCGTTTAGACATGGCAACCTCCGGGATTCTTATTTTGACCATGCGCAAATCCGCACAGAGTCATATGGGACGACAATTTCAACAAAAAATAATAGATAAAACCTACTACGCACGCGTTGAAGGTATTATTAAAGAGGATAGCGGATTGATTGATTTACCTATTCGTTGTGACTGGGAAAACCGTCCGCGTCAGATTGTTGATTTTGAACTGGGTAAAAGTTCACAAACACAGTGGTCCGTGGTTAAAAGAGAAAAGTTAACCACCCTGGTTTGTTTAAAACCTCTAACGGGACGGACTCATCAGTTGCGCATACATCTGCAGGCGATTGGCCACCCGATTGTCGGCGATGAATTTTACGCAACCGAGTTCGGTCAGAAATTTTCACCTCAGCGGCTTGCCTTACACGCGGCAAGCATAACCCTAACCCACCCTTCAACGGAAAATAGGGTTAGCTTTAACTGCCCCCCTCCCTTTGCGGAGATTTAACCTGTAAATGGGATCTTTAAAATGACCTAATGGGGCAGATTCAAGTCATTTAGAGTTTAATAGACAATGACAATCAAGTTAATATGTTTAAACGACTTTACAAGCACAGAGACTCTTGTCAGAATTCTATTTTATTTAAATATGATAAAAATTGCGGGGTTTGATATACTTAAAAGTTATATCAAGTGACATAATTGTACTGCTAAAAAAGCTTAAAAGTGTAAAAACAGTAGCCGACAACAGATTTTTTCACTAGTATCGACGACGTTATAAAATACATTCATAAAACACAAAAATGTATAGATCTCACTTTGAGTTCCCCTCTTTTTTGTTGTACTTACGACAAAGAAAAACAAAGATGCAGCAAGGCCTACAAAGCCGGATCAAGACGTTTAAGTTAATTAAATAAAAGCCTGTACAAATAAAAGCTGAATATGATCTAGATCTATTTCTGCCTTTGCTTTGTACGTAAAATCAACCATTCATAATAACAAGCGATCATGGACTTACTATGCAAATAGGTATACCTAGAGAGAGCCAAGAGAATGAAAACCGCGTAGCTGCAACACCGAATACGGTTGCGCTGCTGATTAAACAAGGTTTTACTTTTCTTGTGGAAACAAACGCCGGAATAGCTGCTAGCTTTTCTGATCAAGCTTACCAGAATTCCGGTGCAGAAATTGGCACTGATAAAGATTTAGTATGGCAATCGGATATTATTTTCAAAGTTAATGCGCCTACCGATACTGAAATCACCTTAATGAAGGAAGGCGCTACTTTAGTCAGCTTCATTTGGCCAGCACAAAACCCTGAGTTACTGGAAAAATTAACCAGTAAAAAAATCAATGTTATTGCAATGGATTCAGTACCACGTACTTCCCGTGCACAGGCACTTGATGCGCTCAGCTCGATGGCGAATATCGCAGGTTACCGTGCAGTTATTGAAGCCGCTAATCAGTTTGGTCGTTTCTTTACCGGGCAGATCACCGCAGCAGGTAAAGTGCCACCCGCTAAAGTACTGATTATAGGCGCGGGTGTTGCGGGTCTTTCTGCATTAGGCACCGCCGGTAGTTTAGGCGCAATTGTGCGCGCATTTGATACTCGTCCTGAAGTAAAAGAACAAGTTGAAAGTATGGGCGCCGAATTCTTAGTCGTTGAATACGAAGAAGAAACGGAAGTCAGCAGTTCAGGTTATGCCAAGACCATGAGCGAGGGTTATCAAAAAGCGCAATCTGCAATGATGGCTGAACAAGCTAAAGACGTTGATATCATTATCACCACCGCACTTATTCCTGGTAAACCGGCACCGCTTCTTGTTACAAAAGAGATGATAGCGTCGATGAAAGCGGGCAGTGTGATAGTCGACTTAGCAGCACAAGCAGGCGGTAACGCGGCTCTAACGGTTAAAGATGAAGTTTTCTTAACCGATAACGGTGTAAAAATCATCGGTTACACGGATCTTCCAAGCCGTTTACCGACGCAATCAAGCCAACTTTATTCAACCAACTTAGTTAACTTGATGAAGCTGCTTTGTAAAGACAAAGACGGCATTATCAATATTGATTTTGAAGATGAAG
>NZ_JBLIED010000082.1:0-5452 GCF_047632955.1 Psychromonas sp.
GTACGAAATAAAAAAAACTATCAACTTTTTCAAAAGAATCGAATCAAAACGGTTTTTTTAGTCGTAACTACTATGTAGATCCACAAAAACATCATATTTTAAATAAGTAACGACTCTGCAAAGGATTTAATAAACTTCATGTTAAATTAATAACAATCAAAATATCGATTAAGGTGATCATTGGTTGATTGTTTTCGCTTTAAATATGTATTACGAATCCATTCATTAATCTAGTCTAAATGTAGGCCGACTTAATGGAATGCTTAGAAGTAGGGAAAGGCATGACACAACTGTACAGGGATAATATGGCGCTGTTGGCGCAACGATGGCCCGCGTTAAGCAATTATATTGATGAACAAGGCATTGAGGATTTAAATGCGCAGCTAACTGAAGGAAAATCACAAACGATCAGCATAAATGATATACAACTTTCTAGTCGCCACAATGCGTTAGAAGAAGCTTTTTTCTATCGTTCTCTAACAACGGGTAATGAATTCCACCTATTTGGTTTTGGCATGGGCGATCTGCCTAATTTATTAACTCAAGATAAAAGCGCAACAAAAATCACTATTTATGTCTTACATGCAGATATTTTCAAATTAGTCTTGCATTATTCCGCACAACAATGGCTTACGGATGCGCGCTTTGATTTACAAATTGTCACTGAAAATAGCTCACTTATCCCTTTGATGAGCCACCCGGGTGTGATTATTTTGCCTGCGGACAAAGCCCTGCTAAAAAATAAGCTACCTAACATTTATTATCAGCTGGAAACTATCATTTTTTCTATGCACTTAAATAAAACCATGAATAATGCTGAGTCCCAAAAAAAATACCGAAGATTAGAAACTGACAATTTAGCTTTTTTGAAAAAAGAACAAGATGTGAAAGCTTTATGCCAAACGCAGGTAAAAGAGGTTATCTTAGTCGGTGCGGGGCCTTCTTTGGAAGCGTGCCAGGATTTATTACATAAACTCACTCAGCAAAAACACAGACCGTTAATTATCGCAGTCGCGATGGCCTGCAAGGCCTTGTTGAAATACGGGATCAAACCAGATATCGTTGTTTCAATTGATGTGGATGTATTTGATACCGTTATACCTTATCAAATTGCCAAAAATACTTGCTTGGTATACAGCTCCCGTACTGATCATAAATGTATTAAAAAATGGCGAGGAGATCGTTATTTTACCCATTTAACGGATCCATCATACGATCATTTTAATAAGGTACTACCAGCAACTCGTTTATCGATCTTTGGTTCTGTGATTCACCCCGCGATGCATATAGCACTTGCCAAAGGGGCGAAGAAAATTTATATCATGGGTTGTGACTTTGGTTTCCCGAATGAACAAGCACATGCTGAGTTAAATAATGATGAGTACGCGCTTCCTTTTATCAATGAAACCGTGATTAATGGTTACGGTCAAGAGATCGGTACGGATAAACAATATCGTACTTTTTTAGTGGGTATGGAACAAATGATGTTTGTTCACCCAAAGGTAGATTATATCAATTGCAGTCGTATTGGAGCGCGTATTACCGGCGCTCGATATTTAACAGAAGAAGTGTAATTATGCATAATGAAAGTATTCAAGAGGCATTACAGCCTTTTATCTATTTAGCCCATTGTTATCGTTGTGCGGATGTCACCTTGATTGATACTTATTTGCCCGTGGGCATTGCATTTATTAATGAATATAAATGGATGTTTACAGATCTTGGTCGACTCATTTCGATAATGAAAAGCATCAACATTGCCAATAAGCGTAATGATAACATTGCCGTTGCTGATTATTTTGAATATGATTTATGCGAGTATTTAGAACAACAACTCTGTCGGATAAAGCTGCAAAAAGTCAGTAATTATCGGTAATTTTAGCTTTACCAAGGCAAAATAATTTTTCGGCTATTTTTATTTTTGTTGGTTTTTTTTGTGCTTTTCCTTTTCTGGCAATGAGTTATAAGCTTATAGACATGCTGTCAGATATTTTTGGTCTCCGGGATTGGCAACAAATAAGTAATGCATTCCGTTATCTGAGCTGAGCTCTATCATTGGCTATCGCTCGGTGTATTGTTGGCATTAAAAATAGTTTCAGTCTATTGCGTTGGTATTTTTGTTCAAGTCTTTTTTGAAAAAGAAGTAATGAAGTATCTTGGAAATACATACAAGCAAACTCACTCATCAATATATCGTGTGATTAAAAAACATTTTATTTGTTGACGTTTATCAGGAAGAGCACAAAAGCACTCAGATAAAAAGCATTTTTAACCCGTGTTTTATAGGCTTGGCTTTTCATCTCATTCACAAATTATCTTTTCAAAAAAACACCGCCTCATAAATAAACAGACCCTCGTCATGAATCTTGCCTGTAGTCTAATGCGCTGTTTTTTTCCAGTTTTGAAGCCTGTTGATTCGCATAAAATAAAAAAAGTTTAATTTTTTATTAATAAACTGAATCAAAACGTTTTTTTTAGCCGTAACTACTATTAGCTCCATAAAAACCCAATATTTTAAAAAAAAGGAATTAGACAATGTCTTTATCAATTCAAACCAACTATGCCAACCTTGTTGGTCAAAATACTTTAAACCAAACTAACGCGGATTTTAATACATCACTAGAGCGTTTATCCACGGGTTTTCGTATTAATTCGGCAGCCGACGATGCTGCCGGTCTGCAAATCTCCAACCGTTTGGAAGCGCAGGGCCGTGGTATGGGCGTGGCGATGCGTAATGCCGGTGATGCCACCTCGCAGATGCAGGCCGCGGAAGGCGCGATGGAAGAGATGACCAATATCGCTTTCCGTATGAATGACCTAGCAACACAGTCTGCCAATGGAACAGCTTCTCAAGAAGATCGTGATGCAATGCAAACTGAGTTTGCTTCATTATCTAGCGAATTAGGTAGTATGGTTGATAACACTAACTTTGGTGGCCAAAATTTATTATCTGCTGCTACTGGTAGTGTTGGTGTGTTTTCTGCTACTGGTGGTGTTACATATCAAGTGGGCTCAACTGCTGCAGAAACACTGACTGTTGATATTAAAACTGAACTTGATAAAATAACTACTGCGATTGGTGCTACCGGGGGGTTAGGGGATATTTCTACTGCAACAGGCGCAACAACGGCAATGGGTGATATGACGTCATTCATTGATGATGTGGGTGGAGCGCGTTCAGGACTGGGTGCCAACATTAACCGCTTAGATCATACTATGGCTAACCTGTCGAATATGTCGGAAAATACGGCCGCAGCAAAATCCCGTATTATGGATACCGATATGGCGGCGGAATCATCAAGCATGTCTAAAAACCAGATGTTAATGCAGGCCGGTGCGCAGGTGCTTTCATCAACGAAAATGGTGCCGCAGTTAGCCATGTCATTAATGGGTTAATCACAGCTATATAACACAAAAAAACCGCTCTTTAACCAGAGCGGTTTTTTTAACCTTAAATTAAGTTAAAAGTATTCATTTAATCGCCTGTTATGCTTTACTATCAAGATCCATAACGTTCGCATTAAGATCGGCAGTGATTAACATAACGTAATGATTAGTATAAAAATAATTAGCATAACTGCGCTGAAGAAATAGCCTGTTATGCCAAGGGTTTTTAGCAACCAGCTTGTTATCGGCACAAACGGATATTTATTAAAGGGAGTTTAAGATGGTCGATGCCGTGAGTATGGCAACACAACTTGCCGCTTGGGAGGTTTACCCCTTTGAAACACGCGCACAAACACAATTAAGCGAATTGAGTGGTAAACGCAGTGCATTAAGCGGTATCAACAGCGCATTAGGATCTTTTGATACGGCACTCTCGAGTCTCAGTGGTTATAATAAAAGCGTGATCAAAAATTCGGCCAGTTCTTCCGATGATGATTTCTTAACCGCGACTGCGGGCGCAAAAGCACAAGCCGGAAACTACCAGATTTTTGTTGAGCAACTTGCCCAGCATCACCAGTTAGCCACAAAACTTCCCGCCGGCACCACCCAGGATTCCTTTGTCCCCGCTTCAGGGACGCTCACCCTAGATCTTAACGGAAGCAGTTTCACTGTTGATTTGGCAGCGGCAGATAGCGAGGGCAATGGCGAGCTCAGTTACCAGGATTTAGTCACGGCCATTAACACCGATCCTGATAACAGCGGCGTTTCCGCCTCATTAGTTATCAGCAATGGTGAAATTCAAATGCTCTTTAGCGGAGATGAGATGGGTGCAGCAAATACAGTTAGTATTTCGTCGAACACTGCTGACACGGTTTTTGATACGGCGATGGACAGTAGTAATATGACTGAACTGCTTAAAAATCAGGATGCTATCGCCTGGCTCGGTGGTGAAGATACTGGCCTTAAGTTACAAAATAGCGACAATGAGCTGGAGGGGGTCTTCAGTGGTGTTGATATTACCCTGAAAAAAGCACAGCAAACTGGCGAGGTTGGTGAGACCTTAACCATTGGGGCGGATCAGGAAGGTACTAATGAGGTCATGAAAGGTCTGGTGGATAAATACAATAAGATCATCAGCACCATAGATAAATACAGTGCCAACGGCAATGCGGAAGGCGAATCGCGCGGTGCATTAGCGTCGGACCCGACCACCCGATCTATTAAAAACAGTCTGCGTGGTGTTTTTCAGCAGTCATTTAATGGTGTCACCATGGCCGAGTTAGGTTTTGAATTTAGCCGTGACGGCACCTTAAGTTTTGATGGTGATAAATTTGAGGAGTTTCAAACTAGCTCAACTGCGGATGTTGAAGAGATATTTAGGGGGGAGGGCATGTTCCTGAGTCAACTGCAGGGGAAACTTGATGTTTATCATGATTCTTCAAGCGGTACGATAAAAAACCAGATTGAGTCGATTGATCTGCAAAAATCGCGCGCTAATGATAAGTTAGAATCTTTAGATCGTAAGTATGAAAATTATTATGCGCGTTATTTAAAACAATATACATCGTTAACCACGCTGCAGACTCAAATGGACAATATCAGTTCCATGTTCACACAATATTAAGGATTTATTATGTTAATGAACAATCCAAGAAGGGCCTATAAAAAGACCCAGGTCGAAGCGCAGGCGGCGGCTTCTTCATCCGTTGAGCTGATCCGTATGCTGCACGGTAAGTTAATGGAAGAGATTGATAAAATGAGCTTTCATCTGCAGGCTAAAAACCATGCCATGAAGGCAGTTTCCGCACAAAAATCCATGGATATATTAATTGCCCTGGACAGTTCACTGGATTTAAGCAGCGGTGATGAGCTGATTAATAATCTGCACCGTATCTATGAATTTGCGATCAGCAAAATCTATCAGGCAAGCCGTAATAATGATATTGAAGAAATTAATCAGCTTAAACCTATTATTCAGGATATTAAAGATGGCTGGGATGGCTTAAGTGCGTGATAATGCGCTGCAAAATAGCTACATAAAACAAGCAAAATTACTCACTGCAGG
>NZ_JBLIED010000083.1:0-5350 GCF_047632955.1 Psychromonas sp.
ACGATGAATTGGTATTAGAAGTTGCTGCAAATCAAGCAGATGAATTATTGCCACTACTATGTGAAAAAATGCAAAATGCCGCGAGCCTTGCGGTGCCTTTATTGGTTGAAGGCGCCATGGGCAATAACTGGGATGAAGCGCACTAAGGGGGGTGATTTTACTATTCCAAAGTATTGGTGTTTTTTTGCATTAGCTTTGGGCTTGTTTTGCTATTGCGAAGCATTGGTTATATTTTGACATTGGAGGCCGGGCGACCCCGGCCCTAATAGTAATTATTAACGCTTTAGGCCGATAAATACGGCGTAGCCACTCGAAGCTAAGAGAGGTTTGGGCAAACAAAACCCTGAAATCGAGACCTGCCGCCTAAGGCAACCTAAAGCTATCGTCACTGGGTGACCTTGGCAATCTAACATTAGAGAGGTGATGTGCCCGAGTTGTTAAATAAACCCATAGCGCGCGTCAACAAGCTATGGTCGTCAATTTCTTATAAAGTACATTAACAGTAACCTCTAACCTACTGTTTAAAATATTAAATTTGAAAAACACTCTGATAATTCAATCTAATTGAAATACCAGCAGAGTAAAGCATGACTAAGCATTGTTAAAAAAACTTAAAAATAAATGAATTTTAATTGAACTTTTAATACAGAGCTAAGTCGTAGTAGTGCCCTTATAATATTTTGCCCCCCCCTTGCCAACCCCTGACAATGTCGGGGGGCAGTTTTTTTGTGCGTTTTATAACCACCAAAAAAGGTTAATTATTAACCATTCCGGTTAAATTTTAACCAAATTTGATACTTAATCAACACCTTATGACCCATTCCTAGAAAGTGTTTGACATATTCCGCTCATCCCTTTATAAAAACGTCTCTTCATTTCAATCATTAATAATATTTAAGGGGCAAATTCATGAAGAAGACATTATTAGCAGTTGCTTTAACAGCTGCATCTATGACTGCAGTTGCAGACATGAGCGTTTCTGGCCACGTTAACTACAAAGCCGGTATGCTTGAAGATTTTCAATCTGGCGGTGTTTCAACTGCTCAGGGTAACGAAGATTTAACAGTTGGTACAGCTGCTAGTTCTGAATCTCGTTTCCGCATCCTTTCTTCAACTGAAGCAAATGGTATCACTTACGGAGCAAAAATTGAGCTAGGCCTAGGCGAGCCCGATCGTGCAAACGCATTAAACAAGCGCCAGAACGAAGTTTATGTTTCAGGTGCCTTAGGTAAACTGACTTTAGGCCAAGGTTCAATTGCTGGTGATGGCGCATCTGAAGAAAATTTCAGTGGCACCTATTTAACATCTGGTGACTTAAGCTCTTGGGAACTTGGTGGCGATTTAGCTGACAATATTTATGCTGATCCAGGTCGTACAGAGCGCTTACGTTATGATGCTCCAAAAATTGGTAATCTAGCATTAGCTGTATCTATAAACGATTCTGAAGGTTCAGGTGCTGTATATACCAATGCGACAGTTGTGGGTAATTCTGCTACTCTTAAAAAAGCTGCTGTTAGCGGAAACGACACCGGTAACGATGTTTCTGTTTCAGCTCGTTATGCGATGTCAAACATTGTCGCTAGTGTTGGATTCATCTCGGCAGAAGCAGATGACAGCGATGTGGTTGCAGCATCGATAGCAGGTCAAATGAGTGGTTTTAATGCTGCTGTTCAATACGTAACATCAGAAAAACAAGTTGGTGCAGTATCAGACGATTTTGAGCAGGTGCGGTTTTTCTTAGGATATAAAGTAGGTCCATATGCTGTAGCTATTGACCATGGAATTTCAGAAACTGATACTAAAAGCGTTGATGCTGAAACTACAGGTCTAAACTTTGTTTATACCCCAACTAAAGGTGTTGAATTGTATGCTGGTGCACGTAATGCACAAGCAAATGACGGCGCGCTTGATGAAAATGCATTCTTAATGGGTGCTCGTGTTAAGTTTTAAGTTTTTCTTAGCTTAATCGTTCAATCTAAAACGCGTTATCTGTCGATAGCGCGTTTTTTTATGGGCGATGATAAAGTCGGGCCTGTTAGTTTGCGCGAGTAAAATTTTTAGCAATAAAGAGTTATCAATATATTTTTTTAAGGCAGGAGAGTAAACTAAGAACTAGGTTGACTTATGCGGGCAAGTTAATCATAGGTTATATTTCGTAATTGTACTTCAGATGGATATAGACGATTTATGGCATATTGCCTATTGTCAATATTTTGACAATTCAAAATTTACCAAGTCGAAAATTATTACACATTAACTACTTACACAATGGTCACTATGAGTTCTTTTAATTTAAACACTGTATTTAATACCACCGTTAAAGCAACAGCCAAAGTAACGATCTTTGTATTTTTTATATTCTTATCGGCTTGTGCGGCACCTAAAATAGGTCCTGTGCCCGAGCAGGTCGAACCCGACGTGCCAACAGGCCCAGGTCTTTTTACTGGAAAAACTGGCGAGTTTTCGGTATCAGATTTTTTTGATCCAGAGAAAAAGAATAAGAATCGTAGCCGTGATATTACCGTTACCGGCTCTGACGTCGATATTCCTGCGATTGATCTAGACAGTTTTGAGGAGTTTGAACGCTTCAAAGCCTGGCGCCGCGCCCAAGAAGTGGGTTCTATCGAATATCAGGATTGGTTAGATTATCAAGACTTTTTGCGGCTAAAAGCTGAAAAATAGCGATAAAAGATAAAAATGATAGCTAGGTAGAAGTTCAAGATGAAGGGCGGATCTCGTTACAGATTTAAAACGACCCATCAAAGTTAAAGCTAATCTAAATTTAATAACGTTTTATTTGTTTACTGAAAATATCTAATCACAACTCAGCTTTTGTCTAGCCCATCTATAATTCTCTCCTATCTAAGAGAGCATTTCCGTTCGTAAACTAATAAGTCAAAAATTGTAGCCACATACAATAAGATGTCTTGTATAGCTGAAATTAAAAACACCGGATAAGCTATCATTAAATCAACACTGTAATGACGACTAATAACTCACAAATGTTTGAGTTGACGGCCTACCTTAATGCGTTAAATTGACACGAGAGATTGACATTATGAATCACGATTTGCATCACCAGATTAACAATGTTCAACGTCTGCTAGCACAGAAAAAATAAATGATGCTATTGATTTGTGTTCACAGCTGATCAAGATATTCCCTAAAAATATTGAGCCTTGTGTTTTGCTTGCCCAAATTGAAGTAGCCGAGGGCAGGTACAGTCTAGCCATTAATGCACTGAAAAAAGCCAATAAAAGAAACCCTAAAAATACCGATGTGCAAGTGATGGAAGGTGATATTTACATGCAATCTAATCACCCATCCAAAGCAGAAAAATCGTATCAACTAGCTCTCAGGTCGGCGCCAAAAAACAGTATGTTACTCATGCGTTTGGCTGCTGCACTACAAATGCAGCCTAAAAAAATAGACACCGCCATAGCGCTATACCAGTCTGCGGTGACAGATAACCCAAATGATGCGAATGCACACTACAATTTAGGCACTGCCCTAAAACGTAAACATAATTTCCCTGCCACGATAGCGGCGTATAAAAAAGCCGCTGAGTTGTCTCCCGGTGATATCCAGTTGCACGCTAGTTTAGGCAATTTACTCTATGAAATAGGTGATTTCGAGGAAGCCGCTGTGCAATTAGAAAAACTATTAATGATGCAGCCTGATGTGGCTTTAACCTTAGATCAACTTGCCCACGCCAACAAAAGACTAAAGCGTCCTGAAGCAAGTCTTAAAGCGGCAGAGCGTTTAGTCGAAGTCACTCAGGCCTCCCCGCAAGGACTTAGAGCATTAGCCGCAGCAAAAATAATGTCTGGTGATTATGCATCGGCACTAAAGGTTTGTGAGCTTGGGCTTGATAAGCGACCCAAAGACAGGCGCTTGCTGTCAGAAAAAACGGTGGCACTATCAGGTAACGATGAACGGTCATCAGCTAATAGCCTGTTTAATATCGACGAGCTCTTAGCTGTGACTCAAATCGACCCGCCTGATGGGTATGGCACTATGGCTGAATTTAACCAAGCTATTATTAAACATGTGAATCATCATGCAAATTTAGATTTCTCAGGGGTGAGCCATACATGTCATCTCGGAAGTACCAGTAATGACGGGGTTTTTGTTAACCCAAAAGGGCCGCTTAAATACTTATCTGATCAAATACATAAAGCAGTTACTGATTATCGAAAAAAGATAAATAGTATTGAGTTGGACCATCCTTGGATGAATCATCTGCCTAGCATTTCTGAGTTAGCCATTAGTGGTTGGGTCACTAAACTAAGTAATCAAGGTTATCAGACAGGGCATATTCATGATACTGCATGGATTAGTGGCGTTTACTATGTCAACTTACCCAGCAACAGAGATAAGCATGCGGGCAGTATTGAATTCGGTAGGGCGCCTTACTTTTACCCCGATGGAGACCAAGGACAAATAAAAATTATTGACCCCAGAGAAGGCACATTAGTGTTATTTCCATCATATTTTTATCACAGAACCATTCCCTTCGAAAGCCAACATGAACGCATCACCATTGCATTTGATTTCCGTACGGATGATTTTTTATAGCTTATTAACCATGTAAACTAACAGGATTACAAACAGAAAGAGAGGTAGTGGAAGAGGGATTAAGAACACTCATTAAGCTTAGAAAACAGACCTCATTAAAAGAACTAAGAGGCAAGCTAAAGGGGTACGGAGATTTAGCAGACATGAGGTCATCAGTTTAATGCTTAGTAAATAAAAGTAACTACATAGAATATTTGATGTTAAACAATAATATAGACACAAAAGTCCGAAATTAGTACTTTTTACTGAAGTACTTAACCTTAGAAGTTAACAACTAGAATTTATACTCGAGCTTCGCTTGTAGTTTCAACAAAGATGAAACAATCCAAATATCATAAAAACAACTTATTTGAAAAAAAGTAAGTTTGTAATTGGTTGTTTGTAACAAAACTGTCATCATTGTCTTTTATAATTTGCAAATCTAAAATCTGTAATATTTGTTGAATTAACAAGATTTTTTAACATAGTTAGTCACAACAACTATTGAACAATCAGGCTTGTGTCTTAGTGATCATTATTAGGTGACGTTTAAAGCTTATGAGTTTATCTGCTCTTTTTGTAATTATTATGATCGGTGCTACGGCTACCTATATTCTAGGTCGAAGTCGCTCGTTAGCATTAGCCGATAATTTAGGGGGTATTCGTCATCTGCATTCACTGCCTTTGTATTACGGCGCGCAAGCGGCTTTGTGGTGTTTGATTCCCTGTTTGATATTGCTGGCAATGTGGACTGCCTTCGACGACAGCGTCATTCGCCAAATTATTATTCAGT
>NZ_JBLIED010000084.1:0-5216 GCF_047632955.1 Psychromonas sp.
GAGCAAAAAATGTTGATATTAGTGGAAATGGAGGCATACATTACGATGAAGGTCTTAGTGGTATGGGCGGCTCAGGAACCGATGCCTCAACCTCATACAGTGTTGTTTCTTACTATTACCCCAATGAGTAATAGAGCCCAGATCCGCGTAAATATCTTAAATTTATTGCAGTTAACTGGTAATTATAGGTAGATTCAAGCTTGAAGTGCATAACCCCTAAGCAGCCATAGTTACCCTACGTTCAGCCATTAATTTGGCTGGCATTTTATAATTTAATTTTTTCTCGGTCGATCATTAAGTTCTACTATTAAATATTGAATTACTGATAGCGGCACTTTATTGAAGTCTGTTGATTTCGGCCAATATTGTCGTAATAGATCATTCGTATTTTCATTCAATCCTCGTTGCCAAGAACAATAAAGATCTGCAAAATAAAGACCATAACCCAAACTCGTTATCATTTCTTCATTGTCAGCAAATTCCTTGCCATTATTAGGAGTGATCGTTAACACGACACCTTTAAAGAGCGCTAACAAAGCCATCGTCGCTGCGGTGACTGTTTTAGCTGATTTATTATTTATACGTGTCGACACGGTGAAACTCGTTTTCCGTTTAACAATAGTAACCACTGTGTCCCTTGCCAATGACCAAATTAATTTTAAAATCACCCTGTCTAGTTTTATTTTCAACAACTTGCGGCCGTTCATCAATACAGGGCAAGATTACGAATGTAGACTTTTATTTTGATTATTAATTGCTCTTTATTTTTACCTTTTATTTTTTTAATGTTAGCCGTATCTATAGATCTGAATTTACAAAAGGATCACGTTGTAGATCAGTTTTGGTTGTGATCATATACTTCTTTTTATCTTAAATAGAAACTAGATATGTCCCAAATAACCTTGATAAACCAGCTCTCAATCATCCGTGATACCCGACAACCGAGGAAAGTGCATCACAATTTAGTTGATGTTTTATTTTTGGCAATTACAGCCGTCATATCGGGCTGTGAGGGTTGGGAAGAAATACAAGATTTCGGCAACGATAAGTTAGATTGGCTGAGAAAGTATTTACCATTTTCAGGCGGAATACCTACGGACGACACAATTTCTCGTGTTTTTCAGTTGATTGACCCAAAAGAATTTCAAAAGTGCTTCGCTAATTGGATGAAAAGTTGCTGTGAGATGACTCACGGCGATGTAATTGCTATTGATGGAAAAACCTTAAGAGGTTCATTTAATAAGAAAGATAAATCAGATACTATTCATATGGTTAGTGCTTTTGCTGCGGCTAATTCAGTTGTATTAGGCCAAGTAAAAACGGACGTTAAATCTAATGAGATTACAGCGATTCCTAAACTATTAGATTTATTGGATATACGCGGATGCCTTGTAACTATTGATGCGATGGGATGCCAGACTAAAATAGCTAAAAAAATCGTAGATAAAGGTGGTGATTATCTTTTGCCTGTTAAAGGTAACCAAGAACGATTACAAACGGCATTAGACGGTATATTTTCAATTGGCCGATTAGAATTACCAGAAACAGAAGCCTATACAACTAAAGAAAAAGGCCATGGTCGAGAAGATAGCCGGATGTGTATGGTTGCAGATGCTGACGAAATTGGCGACTTAGTTTTTGAATGGCCGGGCTTAAAAACGCTTGGGTATGTCGTCTCGTTTAGATCTGAGAAAGATATGCAAACAACTGTAGCAGTTAAGTTTTATATCAGTTCAGCAAAACTAGATTCTAAAGCTTTATTAGAAGCATCAAGAGCACACTGGTCGGTCGAGAATAACTTGCACTGGCAGTTGGATGTTTCTATGAATGAAGACTCATGTCGTATTCGCCAGCAGAATTCAACAGAAAATATAGCAACTGTACGACATACAAGCTTAAACTTGTTAAAGAATGAAAAGTCTTTCGATGGTGGTATCAAGAGAAAGCATAAACAAGCAAATCGTAGTGATAGTTACCGAGAACTAGTTGTTTCAGGACTTTCGTTGCTATAAATGAAGGGTAATTTCAATCTATTTAGATTGATTATGTGAACTAAGTCGTTCGTAATTTCACCCTGTTCATCAATACTTATACGTTTTTTATAAACCCTCTACCCGCTTGCTTATCTTTACTATGTAATTGGTAAATTTTTCCTATTCTACGTAGGTTTTTGAATAAGTTAGCGCCACTTTTCTTATCTGACCACATGCTGATAAATGGTTTCATGGCTAATATGGAGGGGTTAGTTTTCATGAAGCCAACTCGAAATCTGCTCAGAAGTCCATTTATCCTTAAGTTTAAAGTCGATAAATCAATGAGGCTTGTGGTCATATTACAGGCTTTAGAAGCCGCTAACTTGCATATTTCGGCTAATTGTTGAGCTTGTTTAATACGATAACCTCGTAGACCTGTGTTACGAGAGAGCTCTTTGCTAATGGTTGATTAGTTAATATTGAGTTGCTTAGATATTTTATTTTGACTTAAAGTTGTTTTATTTAGTGCGTAAATCTGGCATCGTTGTTCATAGGTCAGTTGGTCATATGTTTTCATTGTTGTATCTCTTGCCGGAGAAAAAGCGGTTGGCATATAGAGAGCTGACCGTTTTTTCTACCTATTTAAGTTATGCACAGAGAACAACCTTTGCACTCACTCAGAGGCAATGGCTAACTGCACTCAGAGGCAATGGCTAACTGAATGAAGTGGCGGATATATCTGTGAAAAAATTTAAGACTGATAATTTTAGCAGCAGTGGCAATGGCAATGTTTATGATGATGCTAGTCCTGTGAAATTTTTCGCAGAGATGTTGAAAATGTACTTTTAAAAAATTAATGATAATGGTATTAATGTGTAGATGAAAATAACAACCATGCCAAGAACAATGAAAACCACAGGGAACTTTTCTGCAGTTAGCGGCTCAGGTTTTACCTTTAAATTAAGCTTACTTTAAAAGGTATTATTGGCTATAACCCAATAATGATAAGTGGAATAAATATGAAAGAGGGAAGTATGAAACAAAAAGGATTTGTACTGGTATCTGTGCTTATAATCACGACCATCACAACTATGCTGGCATTTTCGCAACTCAGTGAAAATCGTCTGCAGGAGCGAATTGCGGGTAATCAACGAAAAGAGATCAGTGCGCGGCTCGCTGCCGAAAAAGGCCTGTTTTATGCCTTTGAATATATAGAGGCGGAAAGTGATCAGCTAAATACCGATATATTAGCTGGGCTAAAAGCTTTGCCAACGGACAATAAAGAATACTCTTTTCCCTCAGATTTAATCGACCTTACAGGAACAACTTTTACCTTAGTAAGCAAAGGAGAAGTTAACGGTGCTTTTGCTTATTTAAAAACAACCATCGAAGCCAGTGATGCGATTGCGGGAAACTTTGAGGATGCGGTTGTTGGTTGTGAGAGTGTGAAGGTGTGGGGAGCTGGAAGCGTTGATGCTTTTTCTATCGATGCCGGCGGGAACAGAACGATAGGACTAGATGCCAATGTTAGTGCGATAGGTGGTACTGACAATATTACCTATAATAAAGATGACGCTATTACGGGGACTACCTCTGAATATTTTGGTGAATGTGATCCGCTTGTTATTGCTGATTATGAAGATGAAGATGGTGTTGACCAGAAGGGAGAAATAAGTAAAATTGCAGATCAAGTAGAAGGTGAACCTGGTCATTATGATACTGGTGCATCTGCTGAATTTGACGGTGAGAGTTATGCCGGGGGGGCTTATCCTCAGACGCTAACTGTGTTAGGAGAAGAGAAACAAGTTTATGTTTTTGATCAACTGAATGTTGGTTCAGAAACCATTACCATTGATGGCGATGTGACTATCTATTTAACTGGCGATTTTACAACCAAAAAATCGATCTTTAAATTAGCCAATTCGAACAGTTCGTTAACCATCTTGACTGCAGGAAAGGTATCCATCGGAACGAATTCTGATATTTTTTCAGATAATTTTGTTACTACAGATGAAAATGAAACGGTAAGAACGCCCTTAACCCTTTATTCATCGAATGACAGTACCGGCAATAATAGTTCTGCCGCTGTATATTTACAAGGTAACGGGCAAGTGTATATGAACCTGTATGCTCCTGTAGGGGAAGTTAATTATCAAGGTAACAACGGTCTTTTTGGTGCGATAAGGGGGAAAAAAGTCGATATTACTGGTAAAGGTGGTGTGCATTACGATCAAGGTCTAGCCGATGCTGGAAGTGGCAGTGAAGCAGAAACCTCATACTCCTCCGTTTATTATTACTACCCTGACGAATAATACTGCGCAGAAGAGCATAAATAACAACAAGGCCTGCATAGGCCTTTTAACATTTGATCAACCCTTTATTCGCCACCAGCATCTCGCGTAGCATTTTTAAGGCTTTACCCTGATTGACCACTTTCCAGGCTAAATATAAGGGCACAGCGGCCCGGGGCGGGGTTATCTGCAGCTCAACCAACTGGCCATTTTGTAAAAACTCCTGAATACGAAAACGCGGTAAAAACCCGCAGCCAATACCCGCTATCTGCGCCTTGATTTTATACTCCATACTGGGCACATAAAAATACTTATCTTCGCTGATCACCGATTGTGTTTGCGCTATCCAGTTGCGCGCCGTGTCGTGGGCAACCACCGCCCGGTATTGGGCAATCTGTGTATTGCTTAAGGGCTGCGCTTGTTTGCTTAAGGGGTGAGTTGGACTGACGGCAAAAATAGGTTCAAAATCACAGAGATGCAGGGTTTGGATGCCTTTTTGTTTGGGCGTCGGGCCGGGCACGCCGATAATCATATCTATTTTGTCCTCTACCAAGGCCTCCCAGGCTCCGTTCAAGATCTCTTCGCTGATATCCATTTCGATATTCGGATAGGTTGTTAAAAAATCATTAAACACCGAAAAAATAGCAGTGCTTTGTAAAATAGAGTCGATGGCAATATTTAATTTGGGTTCCCATCCATTGGCGATGGTTTGCGTTTTGACCGTAAGCCGTTCAACCGCTTCGAGAATTAAACGCCCCTCCTTAAGCAGGTTTTTACCCGCCGGGGTTAATACGGAACGTCTGCCCTGCTTTTGAAAGATGGTGACCTGCAGCTGCTCTTCTAATTTTTGCACTATATAGGAAAGCGCCGAGGGGACTTTATTAAGCTGCTCGGCTGCCGCGGCATAACTGCCGCGTTTTTCAATCGCATCTAACACTGTGATGGCTTCAAG
>NZ_JBLIED010000085.1:0-5123 GCF_047632955.1 Psychromonas sp.
ATCTTATAAAGCATTTCTTTCGGATTCAGGCGTATTTGTGTCGCCGGTACTTTCTATCGGACTTCTCACTCATGTGTTACTCACGTCTTTAGTCGGCGGCAAAAAAGCGATGTTCTCCGCTACAGGATTATTACCGACGAATGAGGCGCGAAAATTGTTTGAACGTGTCAAGGAAATGATTTTGGAGGGCAGTTTATTACAAGTCTTAGATCGAGAGTTTAGCTTGGATCAAATATCTGATGCCCATCGTTATATTGAGACTGGCCGAAAGAAAGGTAATCTCGCATTGATTATGTAACCGCTTCTTTCCCCCCCTGTGACAATTACTTTAACACAGGGGGCAATGCAGATTAGTTTTAAAACACAGAGAAAAATAAGATGGATTTATTTAAAAATCTAATAGTAATAATGTCACTTTTGACAGCAACAGCATGTTCAAATATTCATTCCGCAAATGTGGGGACATTCGAGGATGCAAATGGAATGTCATTTAGTGGTCAAATCGTCAGCATTGAGCAAACTAAATTGAATGCCGATTTTTCTGAGCGACTTACAGGTGCCGCAATTGGTCACTTCATTGCTGCCGGACTAGGAGCTAATAGTAGCCTCAAATTCGTCAGTGCCATGTTTGGTGTGACTATTGCGAATAAGGAACATGGGAATGTATTTGATTTAGTAGAAGTGCAATCGACAGACGGTCAACGTTACAAAACAAACGTTCCACGTGATTATTTCTCTTTAAATGAAAACGTTGTTTTTACTGCTAATGATGCTGTGATCGATTCAATTGCACGAATTTGATAAACAAAAACACAATACACTTTGACAATAAATTGAGAACAAAATGAATAGTTTAATTTTAGCAGTGCGAACTTCTCCGATAATAGTACTAGTTTTACTCAGCATGACCCTATTGTCGGGGTGCGGTGGAGGAGACGGTGCACAAATAACAGATTTGGTACCTGAAAAACCAGCAACAGGCCAGGCTGGTGACGGCAACTTGGAATAAATAGTAGAATATATTCGAATTAACCAAGGTTTGCCCGCTTTGGCAGCAGTTTTGGTACATGATGGACAGATCATCGAAATGGCAGCCACATGGACTCGCGCAATTAGCAGCAGCAATCCGGTCACTACAGAAGACAAATGGCATCTTGGTTCATTGACAAAGTCGATGACCTCAACGCTCGCGGCAATACTAGTGAAGCAAGGTGTGATTAGCTGGAATACCACCATTGCTGACGTATACCCTAAGTTATCTGGTGTAATGAACAGTCAATATGAAAATGTAAGGATTGACCAATTGCTGTCACATACCTCTGGCATGAGAGCGAATCTTCCAGCACTAAATAGTTATCAAACTAGCTCTCTTGATATCGAGTCTCAACGTCAAAAAATGCTCGAAGAAGCATTGAACCTTAATCCTGAAGCCGAACAAGGGCAGTTTCTTTACAGCAATTTAGGTTACATGGTTGCAGGGACAATGATGGAACGTCTAACAAATACCAGTTGGGAAACATTATTAGAGAACAACCTATTTACCAACCTCGGGATGGCGAGCAGTGGTTTTGGCGTCCCTGATGCCAGAGATAATTTGTCACAACCAATTGGACATTTATCTCAAGGCTCTGGTTGGAAAGCTAGCAATACTGATAATCCAGCCGTTTTGGGACCTGCAGGCACTGTGCATAGTAGTCTTGAAGATATGGGGAAGTATATTGCTACACACTTAGCAGGTGCTCGTGGAAATGATATTGCGGGCTTATTAGCCGCAGCAGAATTCAGTAAATTACACACAGCCGCTGAAAATTCAAATTATGCATTAGGCTGGGTCGTTGCTGACAAAAGCTTAGGGCACAATGGTAGCAATACTATGTGGTTAGCAGACATAAAAATATTTTCAGACAAAAATACGGCCCTATTTATCGCAACTAATGCGGCCGATTTGCAAAAAGAGCAAAACAGTCAAGCCTTTAAAGCTGTGGCAGAATTGAAAGGCGAATTAGTTAAACGTGCCGATGCAGCATTTGCCAATTAGCGGAGAGGTGAAAAGTTAATCCATGAAACTCCTGTGGTTTTTTTAGTCAATACTTGCTACTACTTCTAGCGGTGATATTTAGTATTGGGATTTATGGCAGCATAAAAAAAGCAATATTCAAAACTGGTTTATACAACAGTGAGAGGCGCTTGTTTTGAATTCTGAATTATGTGTAAACAGTTGAGTAATAGACGAGAAGCCGCCGACTTTCAATCCGTTAAGGATATAAAAGAGCGGTAAATATGGAAAATATTAGGCATCATGTATTTTCATTTTATGAAGAATGACGTTTAATTTCACCGATACTTAACGTAACCTTTTCTCTGTATTAGCCTTAAAGACCAAGCAACAACAAATGATAAGATTCTTTAGAAAAATCAGGCGGAATATGATCAAGGGAAATAAGGTCAGCAAGTATCTACTTTATGCTATTGGCGAGATTGTTCTTGTAGTTATTGGCATATTAATAGCTCTACAAATAAATAATTCGAATGTAAACCGTATTCAAGAAAAAGAACTGAATGGCCTAATGAAGAGCATTTCTAATGCTATTCAATCAGATATTATATATCTAAAATTAATTAAAACGGCCAGAGAAAATGTTGGCATACGGGCAGATTCTATTTTTGATACTTACATAGATGTACAAAAGCCTAAATTAGTTTTCGCAGATTACAATTATATGGCAAACACCTTTCGTTAACTAACCAGTGTTGTTTATTACTTACCCAATACAAGTGCTTTTGAGTCATTAAAAAACTCCATCTATCTAAGTAAACTTCAGGGGACTGATATTGAATTATTATTGCATGATTTTTACTCCTCTGCCGAACGTATACAAAAGCAGGAGGAAGATTACAACCGGTTGATGAAGAGTGATTATCAAACCTGGTCTAATAAATTTAGAAATATGGGAAGTGATCTTTTTATGAGTCCTTGGGATCATATGGAAAAAGACTATCTACAAGAGACGTTTTTAGAAATTTTGAATACTGAAAATACCACAGCATTGCTGGCTAAAAGTTTTGAATAAAAAAAAATGACGAGTTTATATGAAAAGCAAATTCGCCTTGGCGAAAAGTATGTTGAAATGGTCGATAAACAAGAAGTGAATTTTAAAGAGCAGACCAAGCATGATTTTAGCGGTAGCCTAAATAAATATGCAGAAGTTGATGTCTTGAATTTATTAGTTAATGGCAGAGTACCTTTAGGTTTCGGGTTAATATATGCACAATCTAGCAATGGATATTACCCGGGAGTAAAAATTGAGGATGATTATAAAATTTTAACCTACCCTGAAGATAGTTTTGACTGGGGCTCAGCGTATTTCAACATAGATGCACTTAATGGTCGTGTAACAGAAATGGACTTTACAAAATACAAAAATATCATTCTTGAAATCAAAGGTGAGAAGGGTGGTGAGGAATTCGCCGTGATGATGAAAGATAAATATAATCTTCCCGATGGTAAAGAGTCTAGAGTTAATATTAGAGTAACAAACACATGGGAAGCTTATGAAGTGTCTCTGGACCTATTTGAGACGGCGGATAAAAAAGTCATAGATACACCTTTGGGTTTCGTTTTTTTAGGAAGCAAAGCAAGAAGAATTCACGTAAAGTCAATTCAATTTAAAGTCAAAAACAGTCAAAAAACAACCAATGGCTATAAGTCATAACTTGTTCTCGCCTGCCACTTGAAATGCTCGTAAATAACAATAGTCTAACCGTTAAACGAACCTCTGCAAAAACAAAATAGCCTTCTATTTAAAAGATAGAAAAATTAAGAAGAGACCCTACTCAATATGCTTGTTCAATACATGCCATCGGAGAATGTTTGAGTAACAAAATGGCAGTTTTCAGGTGATTAGTCTGTTAATGATCATTAGAAAGGGCTTGTTTGGATTAAATATGGTGAAGCTGAGCGGTTTTCCGGATCGGCATGTAAGTGGCTGAATAATTTTGTAAATTTACCGCGAAATACATTATTTCCCTCCAGGCACCATGTTTCAGCCGTTAATTACGTTACATGTTTCAATCATTTATACGTTCGCAAAAAAAGATGCGGATGGCGGTATAAAATGCGTGATTTAATTTTTACGTTAGACTGAATGGAACAGGAATATTTGTTAGTGATCGTCTGCTTTGTAGATGAAGGAACTGAACTGTCCACTTGCTGCGAACCGTCGGAAATGGCACATAGCTGTTAAAATACATATTTGAAATGGTGGCTAATGACACCTAGCTCCCCGTCAGACTCTATTTTGCTTGTCATTGCCAAAGATAAAAAAATGCCTCCGATAGGAGGCATTTAAAATTCTTGAATAACTAACTGCCTCTAAGCAGAAAACTGAATTTTCCGTTGAAGTTGCTCTTTCATTTTATTTATATTAGCTCCTTCTTCTCCCACTACAATAATACTCGCTCGTTTCAAATCTATAGCCTGACTGTTGTATCTTGGATCATGAGATGAACCTTCTGCGAGATAAGCGTCATCATGAGGCACAATAAACACTGATACCTTGCCGTTCTCCCCTCCAACAACCATATGTAGACTTCTGACATTTTCGAAATCACAAAAATTTGCGTAATAGACTCGCCCAATGTCTTCTGAAAATTCACCACCAAATTTTGCTAATTTTGCATTAACCTGTTGAAGAGATACATTTTCTTGAGCGTCCAGCGCATAGCCACCTTCGTAATGTACATGGGCAATAGCTTGTTTTGATAAATCCAATAAATTACTTTGTTGCCACATGGTAAAACTCACACCCACCACAAAGGCAACCGACGCTGCCATAGCTAGCTGTATACGATGCCGTGTTTTATTCGACTTATGGGATTGCATCGTTTGACGCATAATCAGTTTGTGCACTAAGTCATCTGGTACTTTTACCTGGCTGGCGTTCTGCATTTTTTTATCGAGTTGCTTAAGTTCCTTGTAGAACGCTTGTTTTTTTGGATCGTCGGCAATGGCAGCTAATACCCCATCATCTGTACAATTGGGATCTGCATATAAGGTGCGACGAAACTCTAATTCATCCATTTGCACGCCCCCTGTTGTCATTGGTTTTGTCTAGCACTTCTTT
>NZ_JBLIED010000086.1:0-5074 GCF_047632955.1 Psychromonas sp.
TAAAGCCATCGTCACTTAATGGCTCACCAGGGGTATAACCATTTCCGGAGTTACCATGGGGTCTGTCACCATCAGATAATTCAAAGTCATGCCAATATTTAACCCGAACAAATGCACCAATGTTTCCCTTGGTTAGGTTAAAATCATGAGAACCTTTTATAATTTGAGAAAAAGCGTCGTTTTTACCAAAGTTAAGATTACCATCGTCTGTGGTGGATGTGTTACCAGTGCCGCCATTTGTTGTGCCGATGTAGTAAGGATCAGCATCTTGTAACCGCCAGCTTGACCCTATTGAAAGTCGTGAGGTGATTTGAAGACTAATATCGTCATCTTCACCAAAATAAAATTCTGCAGCTACAGCAGAATAAGAAAATAAAGCCGTTGTTATTGCAGCAGCAAGTAATTTTTGTGTGTGTTTGTTAGTAGACATGATAGTTCCCATGTTTAATTGTTTACCAAATAGGTCAGACCAGACTGAATTTAAACAAATTGATTACATTAATACTACAAATAAAAAAAATAAAAAAACTTAAACTCTATGCCAATCTCTTATCATATGATGCAATATGATGATTATTTACTTATTTAAAGTGACAAACTTTTAGTATGACAGATTATTTTTCAGTGCTCAGTGGTTGGCTTATCCCCATAAAACGAGCCATGGATGAATGGGACATCGATTTTAATAGCGCTTTAGCTGATTGCGGTATTAAAACGGCTGATTTTAAAGACCCAGAATCTAGGATTTCTGCTGAAAGAGTGGCTCAGTTAATCGAATATTGTAATCATTTAAAAGAACGTCATGATTTTGCCATAACTGTAGCTGAAAATTTTCATCCGGGCACTTTCCATACACTAGGTTATGCAATGATGGCGTCTAACAATTTATATGACGCGTTCAAACGTATAGAGCGCTATAAAAAAGTGGTGTCTAATACCTGTTCCGTTAAGATAGAAGAGGGTCCTAAGGTATGTAAATTAGTACTCACGCCATTTCTGTATGAGTCTACTAATAGACCCGTTTTATCCCGTAATGCTATTATCATTTTTATTGCGACCTTGGTTAAATTTGCCAGAGAATGCTCAAACCACAATTTTAAACCCCAGGAAGTCAATCTGAATTGGTCGAATACCGAGGATACGTTTCAGTTTCTGGGTGATTTCTTTCATTGCCCCGTGAATTTCGACCAAAATGAAATTTCATTTAGCTGTGATACCGCTATTTTCAAAAAGCCCCTACTTGGGGGGAATCCTTTGATCACTCAATCACACGAGAAGATGCTGAATGAACTTCTTTCAAGACTCGATAAGAATGACGTTGTGCAAATAGTTAAAAATAGTATTCATGACATGCTGCCGTTAGGTACGCCGACTCAAACTGATATTGCTAAGCAGATTGGTATGAGTCTTCGAAATCTGCAAAGAAAACTAAGCGAGCAAGACTCGTGTTATCGAGACTTATTAGAGGAAACAAGAAAGAAACTCGCATTGGAATACATTTCACAAGGTCATCTATCGTTAAGTGAAGTGGGTTATCTAGTTGGTTTTGCCAATATTGGTAATTTCAACCGAGCTTTCAAACGTTGGACCAATTTTGCACCTGGCGAATACCGTAAAGATAAACATTTGGCGTAAATTCATTTAATGGTTTGTCATCAATTGGTTATTATATCAGTTTGTATTTTAACAAATACTGAATTTACCCATCTGATCCTCGAGTATGAATTACTCTTGATACAACCTATTCGGAAAAGACAAACTAATGACTGAAGACGCTATAAAAACCGATTTAACTGATATATTAACAACACTCAAAAACTCTTTTAAGAAAACGCCTTTTCCCGAAATTCAGCAAAGACAGCAAGATTTAAAAGCATTAAAAGCGTTATTGCTGGAAAACCAGGATGCCTTAATAAAGGCGATGGATCAGGATTTTGGTAACCGCTCTAGTGATGATTCAAAAATTGGTGATATCCTCACCACAGTGCAAGGGATCAACTACTCTATTGATCGTCTAAAGAAATGGATGAAACCCAGTAAGCGACATTTAAGTTTGTTACTACAGCCTGCATCTGCCAGAGTGGAATATCAGCCATTGGGTGTGATAGGCATCATTGTACCTTGGAACTATCCGGTGTTTTTAGGCTTAGGCCCACTCACTGCTGCGCTTGCCGCAGGTAACAAAGCCATGATAAAAATGTCTGAATACACACCTCATACTGCGAGTATTATTAAGCAGTTAGTAGACAAATATTTTGAGCCTAATAAAATAAGTATTGTCGAAGGCGATGCGAGTGTTGCAGCTGTATTTTCATCCTTACCTTTTGATCACCTGTTTTTTACAGGCTCAACCAATGTAGGAAAATTGGTTATGCGTGCTGCAGCCGAGCACTTGGTTCCCGTCACATTAGAGTTAGGTGGAAAATCACCTGCTATTATTGCTGATGATATGGATATTAATACTGCCGTAGATCGATTTATTTTGGGTAAGACTCTGAATGCCGGTCAAACCTGCGTTGCACCAGATTATATTTTTTGTCCTAAAGGAAAAACCCAGCAGTTAATTGATGCGATCGAGAAAACATTTGAGCGTATGTACCCATCGGTAAAAGACAATAAAGATTACACCAGTGTGATCAATCCAGCTCAACATACTCGCTTGCAAGCATTAATTGACGATGCTCAAGCTAAAGGAGCCGTTATTACGCCTTTAGGCAGTGATCCTGGTTGTTCAAAAACTAGGCAAATGCCGCTCACTTTAATACATGGTGTCAATAAGGAAATGCTGGTCATGCAGCAAGAAATATTTGGCCCGCTGTTGCCTATTGTTGAATATGACACCTTACAGCAGGCGATTGACTATATAAACGCAGAAGAGCGTCCTCTCGCTTTGTATATCTATAGTTTTAACAAAGCCTGTCAGGACCAAATTTTAAAAAGTACCCATTCAGGTGGTGTATGCATTAATGATGCGGCTTTTCATGTGGCTGCAGAAGATTTACCGTTTGGAGGAGTAGGCTCTTCGGGTATGGGAAGTTATCATGGTTCAGAAGGGTTTAAGACCTTTTCTCATGCAAAATCCATTTTGTCGCGCGGGCGAGTCAGCTTTGGAAAATTTTTATTTCCTCCTTTTGGCACAGCCGTGCATAACCTTATTTACAAGCTTTATATTCGCTAGTAGCAACTAAGAAGAATGACTATGACCCAGACACTTATCAATCTTGAGTTCAATAATATTGCAGACCTTATTGAGCATAGTTTATTAAAATATGCCGATAAGCCTGCGTTTTCGTGTTTAGGCCAAACCTTGAGTTTTGCCCAAATTGACGCACAATCTAAGGCTCTAGCTTGCTGGCTGCAACAGCAAGAAAGTTTGTCGCCGGGTGATCGAATAGTGATCCAACTACCTAATTTGAATCAATATCCAATTGCCGTTTACGCCGCGTTTCGTGCAGGATTAATCATTGTTAACACTAATCCTTTATATACCCCCAGAGAAATGCAGCATCAATTTAAAGATTCTGGTGCTAAAGCGATTATTTTATTGACCGATTTATTGCCAAAGTTCAATGAAGTTAAAGAACACACTGACATACAGCTGGTTATTACCACTGCGGCTACCGATTTATTAACTGGTGATATGACTGCGCCTATTGGCTGTGTTGGTCTGAATCAAATTTTAACCGAGTATGCAGATGCCGTATTAGCCCCTAGACACGCTACCTCTATTAATGACAATGCTGTGCTGCAGTATACAGGCGGCACCACAGGTGTTTCAAAAGGCGCCTGCTTAACTCATAGCAACATAATGTCTAATGCAGAACAGACTCGATTAGTGCTGAAGGATGGTTGTACGGAAGGAGAAGAAATTTTTGTTTGTCCTTTACCGCTTTACCATATCTATGCGTTCAGCGTAAATATGTTGGTATTTACCACCAGCGGTAATCTGAATATATTAATTCCTAATCCACGAGATATGGATGCTTTTGTAAAGGCTATTAAACCTTTTAAATTCACTGGTTTTGCGGGCATTAATACTTTGTTTGTAGGTTTATGTATGCATCCAGAATTTAAAGCATTAGATTTTTCTGCCTTAAAAATAACCATATCGGGTGGTACCGCTTTGACTTCAACAGCAGTTGATATGTGGAAAACCACAACTGGCTGTTCTATTTCAGAAGGTTATGGTTTATCTGAGACGTCACCGGTGGTGTGTTTTAATCGACCAGGTAAAGAGCGTCTCGGGACCGTAGGTCGGCCGGTAGAGGGCACTGAAATTCAACTTTGGGATGAGAATGATCAGATTGTTGAAGAAGGCCAAATTGTGGTTAAAGGTCCACAAGTTATGGCGGGTTATTGGAATATGCCTGAAGAAACAGCGAAGGCTATAACCCAAGACGGTTTTTTTAAAACTGGGGATGTGGGTATTTGCTTAGAGGATGGTACGATTAAGATTGTCGACCGTTTAAAAGACATGATCATTGTATCTGGTTTTAATGTGTATCCGAATGAGATTGAAGATGTACTGTCTCAACATGATGCAATATTAGAGGCTGCTGTTATCGGTGAGCCAGACGAAAAAACCGGTGAAAAGGTCTGTGCTTATATCACTGTAAAATCTGAGGTATCAGAAAGTGACATATTAGCGCATTGCAAAGTAATGTTAACTGCCTACAAAGTCCCGAAAAAAATCGTATTTATGCAAGAGCTGCCTAAGTCATCAGTAGGTAAATTATTACGCAGAGAACTCCGCAAATAGACAATATTTAGGATCACACTCCCCCATAAAAAAAGCGAAGGTTTTTTTACCTTGGCTTTTTTTATGCGTCACTAGTTTAACCTGTTAGCTAGGTATTAGCTGCTAAGATCATATCTGCCGCTTTTTCAGCAATCATGATGGTGGGCGCATTGGTATTGCCACTGACCAAATTAGGCATGATAGAGGCATCGACTACCCTTAAACCTTGTAAACCATGAACTCTCAGCTCAGAGTCTACCACCGCCAAGTTATCTGTCGCAGGTCCCATCTTACAGGTTCCTACTGGATGATATTGGGTGTCTGCACGGTTACGTA
>NZ_JBLIED010000087.1:0-4998 GCF_047632955.1 Psychromonas sp.
CGACGTTACCGACATAAATCATATTACCCCACTAAAAGCGGCCATTGATACCTGGTTTGAAGAAAACCTACTGACTGAGGAACAAGTTCCAGAAGGCAGTCATGCCGTGCGTAATCCTGCCAATTTGAATGAAATTATTGGCTATCATAATTTTGATACCCAAAAGCAGATGGCAGATAAATTGACCATCGCACATAATACTTTTACTACTTGGTCAAAGACACCAATGACTGAACGAGCGAATTTGCTGCGTAGAACTGCAGATATTCTCGAGCGACATATTGACGAACTTATTGCCCTGTGTATAAAAGAAGCAGGAAAAGTTACATCAGATGGAGTAGATGAAGTTCGTGAAGCGGTAGATTTTTGTCGCTATTATGCTGCTCGGGCCGAAGAACTCGCTGAAGATGATAGGTTAGCACCTCGTGGCGTGGTGTTATGTATCAGTCCGTGGAATTTCCCCTTAGCCATATTTTTAGGACAAGTAGCTGCCGCTATTGTGACCGGTAATACTGTCATTGCTAAACCCGCAGAACAAACCAGCCTAATTGCATTACGCGCTTTGCAGTTAATGGAGTATGTAGGTTTGCCAGCAGGTGTTGTGCAGTCTGTGATTGCTGCAGGTCCCGATGTGGGAAAAGTTCTGTTGCCTGATGAGCGGATCAAAGCAGTTATGTTTACCGGCTCTACGGTTACGGGTAATGTGATTGCCAACGCCTTAGCACAAAGAGGTGGCGAGCAAGTCCCATTGATAGCTGAAACGGGTGGCCAGAATTGCATGGTTGTTGACTCAACGGCTTTGCCTGAACAAGTGGTTGACGACGTTATTGCTTCTGGTTTTCAAAGCGCTGGGCAACGATGTTCAGCTCTTCGAGTATTATTTTTGCAAGAAGAAATAGCCGATAGCGTTACAGAAATGTTAATAGGCGCACTACATGAGTTAAGTGTCGGCGATCCTGCCTACCTAGCAACGGACATTGGTCCAGTAATCGACCAAAAAGCCTTGGATAATTTGCAAGCTCATGCTGAAGATATGCAACAAAACGGAACCTTATTATACGAATGCAAAATACCAGCTAACAATGGTACATTTTTTGCTCCAAAACTTTATCAAATTGCAGATATTTCAGTTCTTAAACGTGAAGTATTTGGTCCTTGTGTTCATATAGTGCGATTCAAAGCGAATGAACTTGAAAAAACAGTGGAAAAAATTAATGCCACAGGTTTTGGTTTGACGATGGGTATTCATACTCGAATCGATGCTAGAGCCATGGAATTAGTTAAACTATCGCGTGCTGGTAACGTTTATGTAAATCGCAACATGATAGGTGCTGTAGTTGGGGTTCAGCCTTTTGGTGGTCGCGGTCTATCTGGAACCGGTCCCAAAGCGGGTGGTCCCAATTACTTAACTCGACTTATGCTTGAAAAATCGACACCTCGGGCCATCACTGAATTAATGCCCAACACCGATAAAGCACTAGAAAGTAACGAAGAGGCCAAGCAACAAGCTGCCATTTTCATGAAAAATGCTCACACTACCGAAAATGATTGGCGTTTAACGGATTTAAATACCCGTCTCTCGTCAGTGCGTCAACTACTCGCAACTATTGCCAAAGTGGATATAGTAGAAGAACTAGCTGATGATTTAAATTCCACCTTAGCAGCAGCTCGTTCGCAATTAATCAGTATCGAAAAACGTCTGAAAAAACCTAAGCTTTTACCTGGACCGACGGGTGAATCCAATGTGTTGTATTTGGAGCCCAGAGGCGTTTTAGTGTGTTTCGCTGATAAAGACGTGACATTTGAGTATTGGATATTATCTATTGTGACCGCTTTGGCCACAGGAAATGTGGTCATTTCAGTGGTATCTGAGCTGTTTTATGCTGAAGCGATAGAATTTCGCGAACAGTTTATTGCAACAGGTGCACCTGAAGGCGTATTCCAAGTTGCTAAACTACATCACTTAGAAGCTTTGTTAGCCGAAGAATCTCTAGCGGGTGTGGTTATTGACAGTGAAAGTGATCGTTCCAGTTATATGGTACAAATGCTAGCCAAACGCACAGGAGCAATACTGCCCGTTATTACCGCTGAGTATTATGACCATCTGATCCAGCGTTTGTTAACTGAAAAAACGGTTAGCATTGATACCACTGCTTCCGGCGGTAATACTTCACTCATGACATTGGTAGAAGATGAAGAGTAAAGTCACAAAAATAAAAAGCACCTAACAAGGCTTACTTTACTCAAAATCAAAAAAACCAGCTGAACAGCTGGTTTTTTTTGTGTTAAATTTATCAAGAATTTTAAATAAAGTGAGTCCAGTTCACATGTCACTTGAGTGTTGCTGCACTTCACATTTACTGGTATCAGCCCTGTTTTGAATAGGTATTAACAGAAAATATGGGGTTATTTATATTTATTGAGAACTCTCAATATAGCCTGTTTATGACCTCTTGGGTTCGATGCAAAGTCGTGTGATTAATCCCTTTGACACTCCAGCTTTAAATTCCAAAGGCTCTGCTCATTAGACAGCTAACCTAATACACAATAATACGCAATAAAACGCATAGCCATATATTTTTGCTCAAAATAACTTGTTTGATGATCTCTATATTTTCATTTGCAGCGGTGCTGATTTTAGTAACAATGCATAGTTAACAGATAATTGACTATCAACGCTAATAGCAATAATATCAGATACTTACATTCGCTCGCCTACTGCGTTCGAAAGGGTTGATAGAGAATTAATACAGTGAGTATAAAAACAAGCGAAGTAGACGTATTAATTATTGGCGCTGGCATTTCCGGTATCGGGACGGCCTATCATCTTCAGAAGCATTGCTCGACCAAATCATACGCTATTATTGAAGCCCGCAGCGAAGTGGGTGGCACCTGGGATCTTTTTCGCTATCCCGGAATTCGTTCTGATTCAGACATGTTTACTTTTGGCTTTAACTTTAAACCTTGGCGTTCGCCAAAAGCCATTTCCCCTGGCCAAGATATCAAACATTATATTTCTGAAGCCGCAACTGAAAATGGCATAGATAAACACATATTATTCGAACATAAAGTACTCGCAGCCAACTGGGATAGTGCTAGCGCCAAATGGCATACTGAGATCCAAAATCTTAAAACGGGGGAGTGTTGCCAATTTATCAGCCGTTTCTTTTTTTCTGGTGCCGGTTATTATAATTACGATAATGGTTACACCCCAGATTTTAAAGGCATTGAGAATTTTTCAGGTGAAGTGATTCATCCGCAACATTGGCCAAAAAATCTCGATTACGCGGGTAAAAACGTGATTGTAATTGGCAGTGGTGCAACTGCTGTTACCATTGTTCCAGCCATGGCCAATACGGCTGGGCATGTCACTATGTTACAGCGCTCTCCTACCTATATTGCCTCAAGATCCGAACAAGATGTATTTGCTAATATAATGCGCCGCTATTTGCCCGCTAAACTTGCTTACAGTTTCAGCCGCTGGAACAAAATACTCCAAGGCATGTTTATGTATAGCATGGCTAGGCGACGCCCCGAGTCTGCAAAGAAAGTCATACGGGACGGCGTAATTGATGCACTTGGAGAGGATTATCCCGTTGATAAACACTTTAAACCGAGTTACCAACCTTGGGACCAACGGGCTTGCTTAGTGCCCGACGGTGATTTGTTTAAAGCTATAAAAAGTGGTTCGGCCAGTGTTGTCACTGAACATATAGACTCCTTTACCGCTACTGGGATTAAGTTGCAGACCGGCGAAGTACTGGCAGCAGATATTATTGTGACGGCTACTGGACTCAATTTAGAAATACTCGGTTCATATAAATTAAGCGTTGATAACAAACCATTTAATGCCGCTGATAGTTATTGTTACAGAGGCATGATGTTAAGTGGTTTACCTAACTTCGCGTTTTCGATGGGTTATACCAATGCGTCTTGGACTCTGAAGTCAGATTTAGTCGGACAGTATGTATGCCGTTTGATTAACTATATGGATAAGCATCAACATCATTACTGTCAGCCCGTCCTACCCATTAATGGCATTGAGGCAGAGCCTTTTATTAATTTCACCTCAGGCTATATTACTCGGGCATTGGATAAGATGCCCAAACAGGGGCGGGATAAGCCCTGGAGACTTAACCAAAATTATATACTTGATCGGATGAGTTTGAGCTATGAGTCAGTGGTTGATGACAGTATTGTTTTTTCTTCGATTACACCTAAGTAAACAAGTCAGGGCTAACTAATTAAAGGACCCATTATCACTGTGCTAAAGAAGTAGATAGGTATATCTAGCGTAAGTAATAATTAGTGCATGGAAGCGATGGTATTAATTCATGTACATTAATAGATCTTAGAAGTCACTCATATGCTCACCCTCGACTGTGCTCATTACACTTTTAAACATTACTCCTGCCTGAGTACGGTTATTAAATCCAAGTTTATTCAAGACCGCAGACACATGTTGTTTGATGGTGGACTCGCTCACTTGTAATTCGTAGGCAATTTGTTTATTTAGCAGTCCATCGGCCATCAATTGCAACACTCTAAATTGATGCGGCGTGAGCAGTTCTAATCGAGTAGCAAAGGTTTTGTATTGGGAGTTATCGAGATATTTTACATCGCTTAGCATGTCTTCTGGCACCCAAATTTGACCATCTAATATTTGCACCACGGCTTGAGTGATAACCGGTAACGGGGTAGATTTGGGGATATAGCCGCTGGAACCAAAGTCGATGGCTTTTTTAATGATTTCTGGGCGCTCTTCTGCTGACACTATGACTACCAGCACATCAGGGTAATGATTACGCAATACAGTAAGTCCAGTAAGCCCATGATTACCCGGCATATTTAAATCCAAAAACACCAGTTCGATATTTTGATGAATGTTTAATAAATCCAAGGTTTCGTCAAAACTCGCAGATTCTAATATGTTGTCACCTAATGTACCTAAAACAGCGTGTTTTAATGCACTACGGAATAAGGGGTGGTCATCTGCAA
>NZ_JBLIED010000088.1:0-4524 GCF_047632955.1 Psychromonas sp.
TTGACTTCTCTTTTACCCGTTTCAGAGCTTCCCCCTACAATCAGTTCCAGTAAGTCATTAGGTTGCTTGGCAGGGATATTCAAATTCATTCTTTCCTTAGACAGGGTAGTGGAAGCGGGCGTTAATATAATTAACACCCGCCGTTTTTTAGTGACTAACATCAATCATAGTAACACTGCCATCAGGATTGAGCTCGGCCATTTGTCCCTTAGGCTCGCTCATCAGAGATAAGGTCACCAAACCACAAAATGCAGTCACGGCAATCACGTAGAAAAAAGTTTGGTAATCAACAAATGAAAGTATAGTTAAGTAAACCACCGCACCGACATTACCGTAAGCCCCTGTCATACCGGCAATCTGTCCGGTCATTCTGCGTTTAATCAGCGGCACTGTGGCAAATACTGCACCTTCACCCGCTTGTACGAAAAATGAACATAACATCGCTGCTGCAACCGCAATCCAGAGCGTCCAGCCGCTGGTAATTTGCGCCATTAACAGATATCCCAAGGCAAGTCCTGCGGTAAGAATAACTAAGGTTATTTTACGCCCGCATTTATCAGAAATCCAACCACCACCAGGGCGTGAAACTAAGTTCATAAATGCATAAGCCGATGCGACCATACCCGCCATTACCGGGGTTAATTCAAAGGTTTCAGAAAAAAACAGGGGTAGCATTGAAATCACTGCGAGCTCAGAGCCAAAGGTTGCAAAATAAAGAATATTTAAGACGGCAACCTGTTTGAATTTATACTGATGAATTTCTGCGACCGGTGTAGTGAAAATTGATTTATTGACCTTCCAAACCTGTGACCATTCGTAAATATACAGCGCAATCAGTACGCTATAAATAGCATAGGTCACTTCAGCGGAAATCATCGCAATATTGCTCGGCGATAATTTCCATGCAAGCAACGCAAGGGCTGCATACATTGGGATTTTCATTATTAATAACAGGAAAAAATCGCCCTTAGAGGTCACTTCCATCGCGGTTAAATTTGCAGGTTTAAAATAGGTAGAGCCTTTTGGTGTGTCGCTAACATTGGCATAAAATACAAAGGCAAAAAATAAACTCATAAGACCTGTGATAGCCGTTGCATAGCGCCATCCGTCTTCACCGCCAAACAATAATGCAATTGTTGGTAAGCTAAAGGCTGCAGCTGCACTGCCGAAGTTACCCCAACCGCCGTAGATCCCCTCGGCGGTGCCAAGTTCGTTATGTGGAAACCATTCCGAAACCAGACGTATACCGATCACAAAACCAGCACCGATAAAACCCAGCATAAAACGTGCGATCGCCGCTTCTAAAAATGTTTCTGAAAAAGCAAACATAAAACAAGGGATAGAACAAACCGCCAGTAGTGCTGAATAAACGACTCTCGGTCCGTATTTGTCGGTTAATGAACCGACAATAACCCGGGCAGGTATGGTCAAGGCGACGTTAAGAATTAATAAGGTTTTTATCTCTTCGGTGCTTAAACCCAAAGATTCCTTTACCGCGAGCAGCAGGGGGGCGAAGTTAAACCAGACCACAAATGTAATAAAAAAGGCCATCCAGCTTAAATGCAGGATTTTCATCTTCCCGGCAAATGAGAATATATTAAACGATGTTTTATCCATGATTCTTTCCTTTAAAAATTTTTTGTGCTCTATCTGCTAAGCAGTATAGAGCACGGTTAAGAGCTATAAGTTAACGATTAACTTGTCGCTTGCAGTTGCACCTGATCGGCTTCAATACGCACTAAATAGGTTTGTAATGCGTGCTCGGGTGAATCCAGGCAAACGCCGGTTTTTAAATTAAAGCGCTGTTTATACAAAGGCGATGCAACATAAGTTTCCCCCTCTGCTGAACCTATTATTCCGCGTGAGATCACATTCGCTTGTGAGAATGGATCAAAGTTGGAAACTGCATATAAATCCTGATTACGTTTACAGAAAAAAATCGCGACTTGCTGATCTTCAAATTGGGCACAAATGCCACTGTTAGGAGCAAGATCTTCATATTTACAAATGTTAAACCACTGACTCATAACCTTCCCCTTATTCCGTTAATTCTACGATTTGGATTGTTTGTGGATTGACTTTTTGGGCGGGGATACGCTGCTCGCGCTCCAGCTCAAATGCCAACTTATTATCTGTATCATCACTATTGATAAAATGTTTGAAACGTTTAAGTTTCGCTGGATTTTTCAGCGTAGTTTTCCATTCACATTGATAGTTTTTAATGTTGTTTTCCATCTCCAGCTCAAGTTCATCGGCGAGATTAAGCTTGTCTTCAATCACCACTTCTCTTAAATAATCTAATCCACCTTCCAGGTTTTCCAGCCAAACTGAAGTACGTTGCAGGCGATCTGCCGTGCGGATATAAAACATTAACAAGCGATCTGTGTATTTTATAAGGGTTGCTGTATCCAAGCCCGTGGCAAATAAATCTCCGTGACGGGGGCGCATACCCCCATTACCACAAACATACATATTCCAGCCATTCTCCGTGGCAATAATGCCAATATCTTTGGTCTGGGCTTCGGCACACTCGCGGGTACAACCGGATACGCCAAATTTTATTTTATGCGGGGAACGCAGACCTTTATAACGATTTTCAACCCTGATGGCTAAGGCCATGCTGTCGTCAACTCCAAAACGACACCAGGTACTGCCGACGCAAGATTTGACCGTGCGCAAAGATTTTCCGTAGGCGTGGCCTGTTTCAAAACCGGCATCGATTAATTGCTGCCAAATAACCGGTAATTCGTGTAACTGCGCGCCAAACAGATCTATCCGCTGACCACCGGTGATCTTGGTGTAGAGATCAAATTCCTTGGCGACTTCACCGAGTACGATCAGTTTATCCGGGGTGATTTCACCCCCTGCGATACGCGGCACAACCGAGTAGGTGCCGTCTTTTTGAATATTACCAAGGTAGAGATCGTTACTGTCCTGTAACTCAATATGCGTATCTTCCAACACATATTCATTCCAGTAAGAGGCTAAAATAGAACCCACAGTAGGTTTACAAATTTCACAGCCTAAACCCGTGCCGCAATGTTCCAGTAAGTGATCAAAAGTAGTGATTTTTTTAACCCGAATAATGTCCGTGAGTGCTTGTCTTGAATAGGCAAAATGCTCACAAAGGTCGTTATTGACTTCAAAACCTAAGCTCGCTAGTTCACTGTCCAAAACTTGTTTAGTCAGTGCGCTACAACCACCACAGCCCGTTGATGCTTTGGTTTGTGTTTTGATATCTCCCATAGTGCAACAACCCGCTGCCACCGCACTTTTAATATCGCCTTTAGTGACATCAAAACATGAACAGATAGCGGCTGTGTCGGGCAGAGCTTCGACCCCTAAGCCGCTCGCTTGTTCATCACCCGTGCTGGGTAAAATCAACACCGCAGGGTTTTCCGGCAGGGTCATATCATTGAGTAATAGTTGTAATAATGTTCCGTAAGCCTCTGCATCTCCGACTAAAACCGCTCCGACGATTTTTTTGCCGTCTTCAGAGACGATCAAACGTTTATAGACCTGTTCAATTTCATCGTGGTAGGTGTAAGACTGCGCGCCGGGTGTCTGACCGTGTACTTCACCAATACTGGCAACATCAATCCCTAATAATTTGAGTTTGGTGCTCATATCAGCCCCGGTAAAGGCAAGAGATTCACCTTTGATATGGGCTGCAGCAACTTTTGCCATTTGGTAGCCGGGTGCGACTAAACCAAAAATTTTGTTATCCCATAATGCGCATTCACCAATAGCATAAACATTATCAACATTAGTCTGACACTGGTTATTGATAGCAATACCGCCGCGCTCTCCAATCTTTAAATCAAACTGGCGAGCTAGTTCATCCTGAGGGCGAATACCCGCAGAGAAAACGATTGTATCTGTTTCTAAGAAGCTGCCATCGGCAAAGTTCATGCGGTAGCGGCAGTTATCACCATCGACAATTTCAGTGGTCGCTTTTTCGGTGTGTACTTGTACCCCTAATGCTTCTATTTTACGGCGCAGTAATTGACCACCGCCGTCATCTAACTGCACGGCCATTAAGCGTGGTGCAAATTCCACCACGTGGGTTTCTAAACCGAGATTGACCAGTGCATTAGCCGCTTCAAGACCTAATAAACCGCCACCCACAACAACACCCACTTTACTGCTTTCGCCAGAGGTGGTTATTGCTTCTAAATCATCAATAGTACGGTACACATGACAATGTTCTTTATCATTGCCTGCGATCGGGGGGACAAAAGGAAATGACCCCGTTGCCAGCACTAATTTATCGTAGGATTCAACACGGCCGCTGTTTGTGACCACCTGATTATTGGCGGTATCGAGTTTGATAACCTTATCGTTAAGCACAAATTTAATACCGTTTTCCTGATAGTAAGTCGCATCGGTCAGGGCTAAATCATCGGCTGTTTTACCGGAGAAAAAGCCGCTTAGTTGAACGCGATCATAGGCTAGACGGGATTCTTCTGAAAAAGTAATGATCTCGTAGTCAACACTTTCATCAGCTATCAGGGTATCGATAAA
>NZ_JBLIED010000089.1:0-4394 GCF_047632955.1 Psychromonas sp.
CGCAGGCCTTGGATATCACCAAACTGAAGATGAAGAGTCTTTCACTGCATTGGGAGTTTATGTTTGCACGCTCAATGTTTAAGGCCGCAGATATGGATGAGCAGGGCCGCTTGCTAAACCGCGTAGCGGATTTAATTGACCAGGGTTATATCCAAACCACACTGGGTCAAAACCTCGGATCAATCAATGCTCAGAATCTACGCGCTGCTCACCAAGCTTTAGAAACAGGTCGTTCAATCGGTAAGATTGTTTTACAAGGTTTCTAAGCGAATTGAGCTTAGTGTTTAAAAAATTAGCGTTTTAAAAATAGGGTTAACACAAAAGCTGTTAATCCAAACAAATAAAGAGAAATACTGATGAAAATTGTAAAAACCTTATTGGCATTATCTACTGTGCTGTGTTTTAACGCCGCGACAGCCGCGACCAGCGATATTGAAGTGGTCGCAGAGCTGACCAATACCCGACCAGGTAATATAACCATCACACCTAATGGCCGGATGATCCTTTCGCAGCAACCTTTAGATGGCCCTGAATTGCGGGTCGTTGAGCTGATGGCAAACGGTACGTTACAACCATTTCCAACGCTTGACTGGGCAGATGGCCCAGAGAAAGGTGAAGTAGGATTTGCTGCCGTGATCGGCGTGCACACCACCCAAGAAGGTATCATCTGGATATTAGATATGGGAAGCGCAACCAGTCAGGCTAAACTCGTTGGCTGGGATAGTATTAAAAACAGCTTATTTAAAATCATTCCTATTGAAAAAAATGCTTTGCTCGCTAACTCTTTCCTGCAAGATTTTGCGATTGATGAACAGAGAAACAAGATTTACATTGCCGATACCACGCTGGGTAATCTTGCCGGCTTAACAAAACCTGCTTTTGTGGTCGTTGATTTAGAAACCGGTCAATCTCGACGTGTACTTGAAGCAAACGCTAAATTGATGCCGCCAAAGCACGATGTGGTTATTGATGGCTCATTACTGGGTGCATCACGCGAAGACGGCACAATTGATGCAATCTATTTAGGGTTAAATCCAATCGCTATCGACAGTCAAAACAACTGGGTTTACTTTGGTACGGTTAATGGCAGTGACTTATTCCGTATTCCGACCAGTGTACTGGCCGACGATAATGCCACGGATATAAAACTCGCAGCAAGCATTGAATTATTTGGACAAAAACGTCCGTCCGATGGCATCACCATTGATGATAAAGGCAATGTTTATACTGGCGACATTGAAAATTCAGCAGTAGGGATTGTCAATAAAGCGGGATATTCAGTATTAGCTCAAGATAAGACACTGCTTTCATGGCCCGATGGATTTGCTATTGATAACGGCTGGATATACATCACACAAAACCAGTTGCACCTTACAGCACCACTGAATGAAGGTGAGGCGCAGGGTACAAAACCTTATCATATTGTACGTATTAAATTACCTGAGTAACTTATTGTCTTAGGCGCTGTTGACCATTAGTGTACATTTTTTCAATAATTTGTATTTGAAAGGTCAATAGGCCCTCGTTACTGAGAAAACAGACTTAACTTAAGATTAACTGATAACAAGGAAATGATAAATGAGTACATTAACTATTGTTGCAAACATTATCGCTAAAGCAGATCAAGTTGATTTAATAAAATCCGAGCTTTTAAAGCTTATCGAGATCACCCTTGCTGAAGCAGGATGCGTCAATTACGATTTGCACCAGGACAATGAAAACCCAGCTCACTTTGTTTTTTATGAAAAATGGGAAACGCGTGATCTTTGGCAGGCACACATGGACGGAAAACACTTGCAAGACTTCGTGTCCAACACTAAAGGTGCGCTTGATCTGTTCACCGTTAACGAGATGACAAAAATATCTTGAATAATCTTAAAAATCGTCTTTAAGTGGGATGACGAGGCAGATTTTACCTTGATACCCTACACTTTTAAATAAGATCAGCGAGTGAATGACACTCATCTTATTTTTAAAGAGACGGCAACATAAATGGCTTCAGGGTAGATCTTGATATGTGTTAAGCGGCTCATGACGGTCGTCTTTTTATCACACTGAACACTTACTGAACAATAGAGGATTTCAACTATGCTACTGGATACGCCTATTTGTGATTTCGGCTGGAAAGCCCCGGATTTTACATTAAAAGATGCCAACGGCAAAAGTTTCACCATGAGTGAACACCTCGGAGAGAAAGGCTTATTAATTGTCTTTATCTGCAACCATTGTCCGTACGTTCAGCGCATTGGCCTGCAGCTGGCAGAAGATACAAAGTTATTGATGGCAGAAGGTATTAATGTACTGGCAATTATGTCCAACGATTATGAATATGTAACGGCCGACTCACCGGAGAACATGAAGCTATTTTCTAAACAATATGGTTTTACTTTCCCCTATCTAGTCGATAAAGAACAGTTAATTGGTAAGCAATATGGCGCGGTCTGTACGCCTGATTTTTTTGGTTTTAACAGTAAAGGCGAACTTCAATATCGCGGAAGATCTGATGAACTGGTCTATGCCATGCGTATGATAGCCAAAACAGGTCAGGGTCCGCAAAACCAAACTCCCAGCATGGGCTGCTCAATAAAATGGCGTGTATAAAAGACGCATGACTCTGGTGAAAATAATGCTCTAGAGGATGCACTTTTTTATATCTAGAAGATAAAAACATTAAAAATCGAAAAGGTAATGGTTAATAGCTTAGCAATTTTTTTTGTCCCGCTCTTATAAGGTAAGCAGGATTATTCGCGTATTTTATTAGCGAAGCTGAAATTAGTCTATATCTGGATGTGACCAGGATGCTAAGATGGGGCAGTTATAGGGCTTATATAAGCCTAATATAAAGAAGCTTTTATTTTTTTATCTTGGAGAATCCATGTTTTATTGCCCTCAATGCGGTTTAAAGTCACTTGAAACTATTTCCTCTAAAAAACTTTTTTGTGGCCAATGCCAGTTTACCTTTTTCCAGAACACAGCAGCTGCTGTGATGGTCGCAATCTGTTGTCAAGATGAACTGCTGGTTGCAACAAGAGGCAGAAACCCGGGGATAGGTATGTGGGATCTTCCCGGTGGTTTTGTTGACCCGGATGAATCACTTGAAAACGCCGTGGTGCGCGAATTGTATGAAGAATTAGACATTACGGTAACAGCTGCAAAATATATATTCTCCAACAGTAATACCTATTTGTATAAGGATGTGGAATATAAAACCTGTGATGCTTTCTTTGTGGTTGAATTAGATGAAAAGCCAACTGTTCAAGCGCAAGATGATGTTGCCGCTGTTGAGTGGGTAAAATTGGCAGACGTAGATATTACACGTTTTGCTTTCGAATCGGCCAAAAAAGCAGTGTTAAAATTACGTGAAAAATAGTAGCTGTTCATTATCTGCCTTTCTTTGTATTTAGCAGATTTCCACAAAAATAATAAAATAATAAAATAATTTTGTTATTTATTAATCGTCTTAGAAAGTGAAACCGTAAAATGTCTGATGCTAATAATATTGTCATATTTGATTTTGAAACAACAGGTTTATCGCCCAAAATGGGCGATAGGGCGATTGAAATAGGGGCAGTGCGGATCAAAAATGGTCTGTTGGTTGATCGGTTTCAGGCGCTAATGAACCCGGGTATGAGGATCAATTCTTTTATTGAAAACTTTACCGGCATAAGTAATAAAATGTTAGCGGAAGCTGAGCCCTGCGCGGTGGTGATGGATAGTTTTTGTGATTTTATCGGCTCTGATAATCTTGTTGCCCATAACGCCTCCTTTGATAAAAACTTTTTAGATGCTGAATTACACAGAATATCAAGGCGCTACCCTGGACAAATTAGTTGTTCAATGCTTTTAGCAAGAAGACTACTGCGGGATGCACCTAATCATAAATTAGGGACTTTGGTTGATTATTTAAATATTCAAACCGAGGGAGGGTATCACCGTGCTTTATTCGATTCAGAAATGACAGCCAAAGTGTGGTTGACCATGATTAATAAAATTCAGCAGCGTTATAACATGGCAAGGGTTCCTTTTGCATTAGTACAAAAATTATGTAAAACCCCCGCTGCGTCTGCGCATCGGACGCTTACAAATTGGAAATGATTTATCCTCAACCAAACTGACATGACAAATCCAACTCATTTAATTTGAACCATAAAATATTTACCTGCGGGATTGTTTATCATCGGAGACCCTCTGTTCAGTGAGTGTCTCATTACACTGAACGTTTTCTTTATTGGCTTTTTGAGCCCTTTTTTCACGTAATGCCTCGACCAATTTCTGGTTTAATTTAGCAAAATAAATATTTTCTTCCGCTTTTCCCCGAAGGTTAATTTTTTCAATAAAGTCACTCATAATGAACCCCCATCGCCAAACCTATTATAAGTTTAGCTTATCTAACC
>NZ_JBLIED010000090.1:0-4022 GCF_047632955.1 Psychromonas sp.
TGCCACATTGACCACAAAACCTATGCGTGCGGATGAATAATGCTACCTGCCATGCTCTAGAAGCAATACCGAAAAAGCTAGTTTCATTTTGCATTAACAAAGCACGCATACTAATAAAACTAAGATTTTTTTGCTCAATATGTTCGTTACCCATATCGATTAAAAAACAAGGAAGGTCACCATGGCTGCCTATTCTAACAATTTGTTCTTGGTAGGCATGAGCAAAATTGAGTGCACCCCATGTAGTTATCAACAGCCCTGAATTTTCAGAGGATTGAAAAACCTTTTCACCACTAAATATTAACCAAATAGCTCTTGTTTCAGCGGTTATCAATATATTTTGTTCAACCATATAGTTACCAAAATCAGATGTTTAACTTAATTTAACACAGTAAAAAGCCACATGAAAATATACTTTAATAAGAGTATTCCATCATTAATAATGACTAGTGTATAAGCACAACGCAGGGCGGGATTATACTTTGGTTGGTTTTTGACCAAACAGTATTTCCGCTCTAAATTGACTATCCCAACCCGCTCGCATCATTTTACCGGCAACACTGTCTTTAAGCGGGTGGGCTTTAATTAAATTAAGTAGTGCACGTCTGAATAAGGCAATGTTTTTCGCCCCATCCTCAGCATATATCTGGCTTTCATCTTCCCTGAACGTCACGTCCAGTATTCAATGTTGGCCAGTTTCGATGGCCCAATGATTTCTGATAGCCCGGGCCGCTTCTTTTACATCATCTCCCAAGGAGGTGATGTAATAAGACACTTCCTGTTCGATTTGCTCTTTACCCTTCTTTTTAAAGGTGCGTTTGCGCGTCACTTCAACTACAGATTGGATATCTTTCCAATGTGTCATGCCTGCTAGCCGATCTGTGATGGGCAACAGACGATAGTTGCGCTCGTTGATACGGCCATGCGCCTTTTCTATTTCTTCAAAATGTCGCTCTGCCAGTAACTTCGGACTATCTCGGTATGTCTTGTGGAAGAACGCCGAAATCTCTTTGCACAGATGACGCTGGTTGTCTTTAACCTGAAGCATATAATCAGCACCTTCAACCCTTATTATCTCTGCCCGTATGGGTCTGACAGTGCATGGCATCAGCGGTGATTATGGCCTCTTTTACCGACAGTTGCCGCAACATACTTTGCATCACCGGGATTTCATTGGTTTTATCCGATACTTCCTGCTGGTAAAGGATTAAATCACTGTCTACCACCATGGCACTCATTAACTGTAGCGGGTTGAGGGACGTACCATTTCCTGAGCCCCGGATCACTTTACCATCAAAGGCAATCTGCTCCCTTTCTCCTTCTACCCTGATCGTGTTGACCCATTGTTCAAAACACTCAAGTACACTTTCGGCTTTTACGCCCCGGATGATCCGGCCAATTGAGTGACGAGTAGGAATGCCATTGAGAAACTCGCGGTACTCCCTGAGCCATTCAAGTTGAGCAACGCCAAAGATATGTATGGCTTTCCAGCCTTTAGCACCGGATAAAACGGCAAACAAGGCAAACAAGGCAAGAAAAATGATATCCAGAAAATCATAATGTTTGTTAATATCGGTACGGCTATCTTCGATGTTTTCACATAATTTAAAAAAAGAAATAAAATGGGGTACAGGTAAGTGAAATTAGGCGATCTGATCTGTCATCCGGAATAAAGCCCCTTATTTTTTATATCATTACGTGCTCAATATCCTGCTTTTTATAACTTTAAGTGTGATCCGGCCCTGAAGTAAAAGGCTAATAATAAATGGTTAAGATACATACCTATTTAGATTAGTGTTATAATCTTAGGTTTATGTTGAAGGAATAAATGTGACTGATACTGACCAACAACCTATCGTAGCTCAAGTATACAAAGCAAGGCAATTTTGTGAAGACAAAGGTGCTAGGTTCACTTTACTAAGAGAAAAGGTTTATGCGCTTTTACTCGAAAAACAAAGTGCTGTAGGCGCCTATGAGCTCTTAGACGCTCTCAAGCTAACAGAGTCGAGTGCAAAACCTGCAACCGTGTACAGAACTCTAGACTTCCTCTTAGAATTTGGTCTAATACATAAAATAGAATCCACTAATGCATTTGTCGCTTGCCATCATTTTGATTGCACTCATCCAGTCCAATTCTTGATTTGTGATACCTGTGGTGACGTGAAAGAAATTCAATCTGAAGGATTAAAAGATACGTTAGATAAACAAGCCCAAACAGTGGGATTTAGTGTGGTAAAACAAACAATTGAGGCTCATGGTACATGTGTTATTTGCCAATAGACCAATTTCAATGGAGGAAAAACTAAACTAATAAACGCAGATTTTATGAACCCTTTTATTGCTGCCTTGATCAATGTACTGCAAACGATGGTGCAAACTGAATTAGTTCCAGGTAAACCCAAAAAGAAGAGTGATGATCAAGCTAAGGGTGATATCTCTGGATTAATTGGTATGATGGGCGACAAAATTCAAGATTCTATTTCTTTTGACGAAGGTTTAGTGTTAAAAATAATGTACCAAATTTTGGGTGAAAAACCAGATGTCATTGATTCCGAGGTACAAGATATGGTGGGAGAAATCACCAACATGATATGCGGAGGAGCTAAAAATGAACTTGATCAAAAAGATTATGATTTTGGAATGGCTACCCCTGTGGTTGTTTCAGGAAAAAATCATACGATTAACCACCAAGTCGTTGGGAAAAAAAATGGTTTTGCCGTTCTCACATGCGTCGGGCAACCTATATTTAGAAATGTGTTTTAACAAGTAATACGAACATTCATATATGAGACCGCAATAGACAATTGCCTTAGTCCCTAAATGAATTGATAGCTAAAGATAGGCCTACTACATTATGTGGGCATTCTCGCTTAAATTTGACTTCAAACAAAAAATCTGAAGACACAGAAATGTTCTCGAATCCAAATTTAATTCAGAGGTTGCATCTTAATTACGCCTTTTGCCGGTGAGTTGTTAATTTGAATTAAATTGTTTCATAAAAGCAACACAAGTGTATATTCTTGTGTATTAGTAGAAAGTATTGCGGGGGTAGTCGATAGTTCGGCATATTTAAAAGGTAGTTTTCTTACCAAGCTAGTTTTCCTCACCCTAGACGTCGCTTAAGTCTTTGAAGGCAGTAAAAGCAAGTTTGATTAACGTCAAGCTACAGCAAAAAAATCACTTTAATCGTGAATTTTTGAAGTATTAAAGTCTAGATTGAGTGGTGCAGTTAATTAAAGCTTGTATATATTTAAAACATATTTATGTAGCAAACAAATTTAAAATAAAGATAAAGGATGTATTAAATTGAATAAAATATTAATTTGTAGCGCGGTAGCTGCCGCTTTAAGTGTTAACGCACAAGCAGAACAACACAACAAAGATAATGAGAAGTGGGTTGCTGGTTTTGTTGAATATTATTCAACTGATAAAGCCGAGACTGGGCTCCCTAGCTTTTTAGATAATGGTTATGGAGCAGGTGCTGAGTATGGATATAAATTTGCTCCAGTATGGGCCATTAGACTAGAAATTTCTAAATTAGATATTGGTGCATCTCCTTCAGATGAATCGGGGAGTCGATTTGGCGTTGATGCTCTATACTTTATGCCTAATGATTTGTTTTATACTTTCGGTGGTTTAAAATTTACTGAAATTAACGGAACTGATTTAATGGCTAATGTTGGTTTAGGTAAACATTGGGATTTGGGTAACAGCTTAAAAATTATTACTGAAATTGCTGCTTATCAGTCTCTAGATAATGGCGATAGCAATACTCATGTAGGTTACAAATTAGGTCTTGCATATACCTTTGGCGGGTCCAGTGCTTCAGCTGTTCTTAAAGACGTTGATAATGATGGCGTAATGGATGGGCAAGATAAGTGTTTGTTCACACCTACAGGTACACAAGTGGATGCATCTGGTTGTGAGCAAAGTCTAGCTGCTGTTCAGGATCAAGATCAAGACGGTGTAGCGGATAAGCAAGATCGATGTGCAAACACGGCAATGTCAGATAAAGTAGATGC
>NZ_JBLIED010000091.1:0-3971 GCF_047632955.1 Psychromonas sp.
CAGCCGCCATTATCTTCCCCGTTGAATCTGAAGGTCAATACCGTTTAGGCGGCGATGAATTCTTTACTGATGCACAAGGCCAAAGCCGAGTATCGGTAGTCGATCACGCCAAAGCCATGCTCGATGAAGCCATGCTCGATGAAACCAAAAATGCCAAGCATATTAATCAACGTATTAGCGTTGCTTACTAACTTGAATTGAGTGTGCTGATTTATAGAAACAGGCCTAAATGGCCTGTTTTAGTTTATTGCTTCGAGATATAAGAAATCGAGACTAGGGCGATCACCTTAGCATTTAGCGTTAAAAGTAAGGCGATAGGTAAACGTTACTCTGCCTCTACTTATTGCACTCTCAAACAAGCATTTTATAGCATAACTTATAATCTTAATTACTCAGTTTATTCGTTCGGAACTTCTGCTATTTCCTCTACTACTTTATTGGTCACTCTGTCTTCAATTAATTTTTTCAAAGGAGAATTGCTTGGGTATAGTACTTTGGCACAAGGAATATCAAGTGCGGCAGGATCAAGATGTGAATCTTGGTCATCAAAGAAAATATGTGGTTTAAAGGCTTTTAAAAATCGACTTTTTTGGAGTCCTCCTAGAAAAAATGCTTGATCTATATATACATCCCAAGCCCTAAGCGTTTTTATCACTCGCATTTCTGCGGGGCTGTTTCTTGCCGTCATAATAGCTAATTTAACAGGTGAATACTCAATACGCCCTGGTAATCGTTCTTGCACTTTTGATAATTTTTTTAACAAATTAGCATATGGTCCTTCTAGAAGAGGAATATCTTGTTCTTCATCTTCTTTAGACCAAAATTTATTCAAACCTTCAGTTTGATTAACAATTTCACTTGCTTCATCAAATAGAACTGCATCTGCATCAAAGGCAAATCTAACTTGTGTTTCATCAAGCAAACTGGCACCTTTAGGCGGAGCTTTTACTAAAGCAGATGCACAAACTTTACTATCAATTACCTCTTGAGCATCTTCTTCATTTGTAGTTAAAAATAAATCAACGTAAAAAGCATCTAGGTAGCTGGAACTTTTTTCACCCGCTAGAAAGGCCGATCGAGTAATAGGTAACTGTCGTCTCCGAATTTCCTTCAAAACTCGAAATCCAGTTTCTGGGCTATTTCTAGAAATTACAACTACTTCTACAATAGGAGTTTTGTCCGATTCTTTTAAGTGGTTGTTTAAATTTAACAACGCTCTAACAAGAGGCATACCAGTGCCATCTTCTAACTTTTCATTTTCTTTTTCTAGCATGTGTTTTCTGTATTCATCAATCGCTGAATCAGGATCAGATTTTGACTTTTCTTTAAATATTTTATCTGATTCTGATAAATCAAATAGTGCCGTTGCGGATATACCAATAACCAATGTTTCGGATAATTCAATTGCCATAAATAATTCCTTTTGTAGCTAACACCCGCGTAATTGTCACGCTTGTGTACGCCCAGCATGGGCATGAACTAATGAGATAAAAGTCCTCTGCAGGAAGGTCACCATTCAATAAAATGCTGTTATTAAACGTTAACTACTAGCGAATGGCAAGGGCTTATCCGCGAGGATTGGTCTGAAGGAAGCCGCTAGCCTTATAATTGTAAAGAGTGCGAGCTGATGAATGACAAAAATATGCCACCCATTTTTTGAAGTACCAAAATAGATAAAAAAATACTCTAAATGTATAGTGTCATCTAGCTTTAATGCTTAACTGTCGTCATGTCTAATCAAGGATGAATAATGCAGCACTCAGATATAGAAAACCGTAAAGAAATTCATTGTGTCGCTGATTCGATAAAACTAGCAAAGTCAGAGATATCAAATAATTCTAAAAGTTGGTGGTTTAGAGGGCAGTCTGACGCTCGGCACAATCTTATTCCAAGTCTATTCAGGCCAATAAACGGTAAATACTATGATGAAAATAAGCTTATAAATGAATTCGTAAGGATGCATCCGGAAGCCAGAGAACGCCATACCGATGTTCTAGAACTTCTAACTTATGCACAGCACTACGGTTTACCAACAAGACTACTTGATTGGACTGAAAACGTATTAGTTGCTCTGTATTTTGCGTGTAGTAGTGATAAAAATCTTGATGGAAAACTCTTTTTATTACCAGATTTCGTGGATGATTTATTCGATTTCGATTATTACAACTTTGATTTCGGTAAGGTTTTTTTAAAGAACTTAATTGAATACAATGATGCAGATGATTTTGATCATTTTTTTAGGCAAGTTGCATCTTTAATGAATGAGACAAATTTTTATTCAATTAGTAAACAAATTATTATAGATGGACAGCGTTTAGATGATTTTTTGACATTAGAGAAAAAGTATCACGGCCCTCTCTTAGGTAATGGTATAGATTTAATTTTTGATACACAAAACGTTGGAACAGAACGTTCGATAAAACATGCTGGGTTTATGTATACACCTAAACGTCTGAATAAACGGTTAGTTACGCAATCAGGTTGTTTTACATGCCATACAGGTAAGATATTGTTTAATGAACAATATGTTAAGGTGAATAATGAATTTGATAAATTTTCACGCTCTTTTATTATTCCCTCTCGGTACAAAGCTGACATATTAAATGAGCTTAAATATTGTGGAATATACGAAGCCGCATTATTTCCAGAGCTTGAATATCAAACTAAACATATTAAAAGCTATTCACTTTTTAAATAGTTGAGATAGGTTTAAGTATTTGTTTTTATTTCCATTGTACTTATTGTGATTTTCAATCAAGTGTTATGGTTGCTTAAACCTTCATCTTCACTGAGCATTACTTTGTTTAAGTTTATGTTGAGTAACAAGAGATCAATAAAACAACTCTGAACTTGAGGACGTTGAAGAAAATAGCGTGAGCTAGCCATGGATGGCGGGCTAGCTTTCGTTGGCCAGGGATGGCCTATCGGAAGCGTTAGCATTTTCGAATAAGGGCGAAGCCGTCTACAAACGAAGCTAAAAGCTGGATCTACCCCATGGCGACCTTTTCGCTTTTTGAAAATGTTGCGGGGCGGCTGGGAGTTCCAAGAGGGAACAGCCGTTGGTTTCCTCTTGGTCTGGTGTGGGCGAAGTGCCACGACGTTAATGGCCGCAGGCCATAGCCAAGACTAAAACCAAAGAACAGAGCTGGATTCCTGCTCACAAGCATTGCCGGAATGACGGAGAATAGCGCCAGGAATGACATGGATTTGGCCCGTGCAGGGTGGAACCTTGCGATCTTAATTCAAACGAAGTTTGAAAAAGCTGGTGTGGGCGAAGCGCCACGATGTTGGTGGCCGCAGGCCATAAATAGCAGAACTAGAACCCGGCAAAGAACCGCTTTATGTATTACCCCATTGATGACAAAACTCAATAAAACTTTTCAGCAGCGGACTGTGGTATTTATCTTTATGGACCACTAACCAAAACGGTCGCTGCATATTGATGTTATCCCCCTTGATTGGACCATCGAGCCGAGTCACACGACCATCATTAATGGCATAGTGTGCCGCCAAAGCAGATAAACAGCCTAAGCCAAGCCCCGCGGCAACACTGTTAATTAAGGCCTCGGTAGTGTTGAGTTCAAACACTTCATCCCAAGTGTTAATATTAGCCGCGATGGTTCGCAGAAAAAACTCCCTTGAACCCGATCCCGCTTCGCGTAATACCCAATGGCTGTGTTCTAAATCAGTAAATTGGACTGAGGTTTTCTGACAAATGGGCAGGGAAGGTGCGCCAATAATACACATTTCATCATGGCTAAATTGGCTTGCTATAAGTTCTGGATAATAACTTTTACCCTCAATCAACCCTATGTCTAATTCGTAATCCAGCAGCTTTTGGCAGATTAGCCGTGAATTGGAAATTACTACGCTTTGAGAGAAATGCTGATATTGCTGCCGAAATTGGCTCAATAATGGCGGAACCAGATGATTACCTAAGGTATCGCTGGCACCTATTTTCAATTGACCTG
>NZ_JBLIED010000092.1:0-3901 GCF_047632955.1 Psychromonas sp.
CGCGATTAATGAATTAACACAATTATCAGCTTAAAAATTTATAAGGATTTTAACATTATGAACAAACAACGCATTGTGGTGGTCGGCAACGGCATGGTCGGTCACAAATTTATCGATACCCTGATAGCTGATGAAAGTGTTGACTACGAGATCATTACTTTTTCAGAAGAATCCCGTCTGGCCTATGATCGCGTTCAATTAAGCGGCTTTTTCTCCGGTAAAACAGCCGATGATTTAGCCCTAACCGATGCGACTTACTATCAGGAAAACGGTATTAAATTTGTGCTTAACGATAAGGTTATCAAACTCGATACCGCCAATAATCAGGTGGTCACAAACAGCGGCCGCATTGAATCCTACGATAAATTAGTGCTGGCAACGGGTTCATTTCCTTTTGTGCCGCCGATCGCAGGCAATGATAAAGAACATTGTCATGTGTACCGTACTATTGATGATTTAGAGGCAATAACGACCTCTGGCGCAAGCAGTAAAGTGGGAGTCGTTGTGGGTGGTGGTCTATTAGGCCTTGAAGCTGCCAATGCACTGGTCAATCTCGGTTTAGAAACCCACGTGGTGGAATTTGCACCACGATTAATGGCCGTGCAGTTAGATGATGGTGGTGGTCAATTATTGCGCCGTAAAATTGAAGCATTAGGGGTACAGGTACATACGGAAAAAGCGACCACGGAAATTGTTGATGGTGATAACTGCCGCTACCGGATGAACTTTGCCGATGGCAGTTTCTTAGAAACCGATACGATCGTTTTCTCGGCCGGTATTCGTCCTCAGGATGAATTGGCTCGCCAGTTTGATTTAAAAATCGGAGAGCGCGGCGGTATCGCTATCAATAACCAGTGTCAGACTAATGTTGATAATGTTTATGCGATTGGTGAATGCGCATTATGGGATAACAAGATTTTTGGTTTAGTCGCACCCGGCTACCAAATGGCAAAAGTTGCTGCAGCCCATATCAAAGGTGAGTCTCTTGCCTTTACCGGGGCTGATATGAGCACCAAACTCAAATTATTGGGGATTGATGTTGCCAGCATTGGTGAAGTACACGGTCAGACACCCGGCGCGCAATCTTACACCTACCACGATGAAATTGAACAGGTCTATAAACGTTTGATCGTCTCGGAAGACGGCAAAAAAATCGTCGGCGCGGTTTTAGTCGGAGATGCAGAGGCTTACGGCACATTATTACAACTATTACTCAATGATATGACCCTGCCGGAAAATCCTGCTGTGCTGATTTTACCCAGCACCGGTGATGAACAAGCGAGCGGCTTGGGAGTCGAAGCCCTGCCCGACACGGCGGCAATCTGTTCATGTTTTGATGTCACTAAAGGTGATATTAAAAGTGCGGTGATCGCAGGTTGTTGCACTATGGGAGATATCAAAACACAAACCAAAGCATCAACGGGCTGTGGTGGTTGTAGCGCACTGACTAAACAAGTCTTAGACAGTGAATTAGCGAGCTTAGGTTTTGAAGTCAATAACGACCTTTGTGAGCATTTTGCCTATTCAAGACAAGCGCTCACGGATATTATTCGGGTTAAAAAAATCACCACTTTTGATCACTTACTGGAACATTGCGGCACGGGTTTAGGCTGTGAAATTTGTAAACCGACCGTGGGTTCTATTTTAGCCTCTTACTGGAATGAATATGTGTTGGAAGATACGCATATTGAGCTACAGGACAGTAACGACCTCTACCTTGGTAATATTCAAAAAGACGGCACCTACTCCGTTGTGCCGCGTATTGCAGGGGGTGAAATCACCCCGGACAAACTGATAGTACTGGGTGAAGTTGCCAAGGAATTTGATCTCTATACTAAGATCACCGGTGGTCAGCGGATAGATCTGTTTGGCGCGCAGTTACATGAATTACCGATAATTTGGCAGCAATTAATCGATGCCGGTTTTGAAACAGGCCACGCTTACGGAAAATCCTTGCGCACGGTGAAATCTTGTGTGGGCAGTACCTGGTGCCGTTTTGGGGTTGATGACAGCATGGCCTTAGCCATCAAGGTCGAAAATCGTTATAAAGGTCTGCGTTCCCCGCATAAAATAAAATTTGGTGTATCCGGTTGTACCCGCGAGTGTGCCGAAGCCCAGACCAAAGATATTGGCATTATTGCCACGGAGAATGGCTGGAATATGTATGTCTGTGGTAATGGAGGCATGCGCCCCCGTCACGGTGATTTATTTGCCACAGGCCTGGATACAGAAACCCTTATAAAATACACAGATCGCTTGTTAATGTTCTATATCCGCACGGCAGATCGCCTGCAGCGTACATCAGTTTGGCTGGAAAACCTGGAAGGTGGATTAGATTATTTAAGAGAAGTAGTGATTGAAGACAAGCTTAATCTCGCCGATGAACTTGAGCTGGAGATGGAAAACAACATTAAAAATTATCAATGTGAATGGAAAACCACGCTTAAAAATCCGGCTAAGCTAAAACGTTTCAAACATTTTATCAATAGTGATGATACAGATAATAAGTTGGCATTTGAGTTGGAGCGCGAGCAGCGCATCCCCGCCCAAAAAGTCAATCCACAAACAATCCAAATCGTAGAATTAGCGGAATAAGGGGAAGGTTATGAGTCAGTGGTTGAACATTTGTAAATATGAAGATCTTGCTCCTAACAGTGGCATTTGTGCCCAATTTGAAGATCAGCAAGTAGCCATTTTTTTCTGTCAACGTAATCAGGATTTATTTGCTGTTTCCAACTTTGATCCCTTCGCACAAGCGAATGTTATTTCACGCGGAATAATAGGATCAGCGCAGGGGGAAACCTATGTTGCATCACCTTTGTATAAACAGCGTTTTAATTTAAAAACCGGCGTCTGCCTGGATTCACCTGAGCACGTATTGCAAACCTATTTAGTACGTATTGAAGCCGATCAGGTGCAACTGCAAGCAACACGTTAATCGTTAACTTAAAGCTCTTAACCGTGCTCTATACTATTTAGCAGATAGAGCACAAAAAATTTTGAAAGGAAAAAATCATGGATAAAACCTCATTTAATATATTCTCTTTTGCCGGGAAAATGAAAATCCTGCATTTAAGTTGGATGGCATTTTTTATTACCTTTGTTGTCTGGTTTAACTTCGCCCCTCTGTTGCTCGCAGTAAAGGAGTCCTTGGGTTTAAGCACCGAAGAGATAAAAACCTTATTAATTCTTAACGTCGCCTTGACCATACCTGCCCGGGTGATTGTCGGTTCATTAACCGACAAATACGGGCCAAGAGTCGTTTATTCGGCATTGCTGGCGGTTTGTTCTATCCCTTGTTTTATGTTTGCTTTTTCAGAAACATTTTTAGAAGCGGCGATCGCACGTTTTCTGCTGGGTTTTATCGGTGCAGGTTTTGTGATTGGTATACGTCTGGTTTCTGAGTGGTTTCCACATAACGAACTCGGCACCGCCGAAGGGATCTACGGAGGCTGGGGTAACTTCGGCAGTGCGGCGGCAGCCTTTAGCTTACCCACCATTGCATTATTATTTGGCGGTGATGACGGATGGCGCTATGCAACGGCTATCACAGGTCTTATGAGTTTACTTTTCGCCTTTGTATTTTATGCAAAAGTGAGTGACACCCCAAAAGGCTCTACCTATTTTAAACCTGCCAATTTAACCGCGATGGAAGTAACCTCTAAGGGCGATTTTTTCCTGTTATTAATAATGAAAATCCCAATGTATGCAGCCCTTGCATTGCTTGCATGGAAATTATCTCCAAGCAATATTTCGATGATTTCAGCTGAAGTGACTTATGCTATTTATAGCGTACTTATTGCGCTTTATATTTACGAATGGTCACAGGTTTGGAAGGTAAATAAAGCTATTTTCACCACACCGGTCGCAGAAATTCATCAATATAAATTCAAACAAGTTG